>JAAZXR010000019.1 GCA_014240065.1 Myxococcales bacterium | reverse complement strand
CAGGTGCGCCCATCTCTTCGAGCACGTCGGCAAATGCGACATCTCCCTGTACAGATGAATTGCCGATGCCGTAAACCCGAACGGTTCCTCCACGAATTGCGGCGGCGGCGAGGAAATAGGCCCGCGTGGACGTCGCGCCGAGGTAGGCGGCGGTCCTCCCCCCGCGAGCCTCGTAGCGCGCGAGCGCCTCCCGCACCTCCTCCACCTGCGCGTAGCCGAGGCTCACTCCCTCGACCTCCAAGAGCACCGACGGCATCGTCGCGACAGAGGCCGAGTCGAGCATGGTGACGAGGCGGTACATCCCGCGCTCGCCCGCGAAGTCGCGCATGCGAATCTTTGTCACCGCGCGCTTGACCCGCGGCAACTTGGCGCCCGGGAAGGTCGCCTGCTCTACGCGGACACGGGCGACCCCGCCGCCCACGGCGGCGCCGCTCCTCCCCAGCGGCCCACCGACGACCCCTCCGGCGACAGCGCCGCGCGCGAGCTGCAACACGAGCCCCGCCGAGATCCGCGCGTCGAGGGTGGGGTCGGCGACCGCGTCCACGCGGGTCGCATACAGCTCCGCCTCGGCGAAGAGGCCTCCCCCCGGGAAGTTGATCAAGGTCCGCACCCTCGGCTGCACCGGGATCGTGCTCCCGCGAAAACGGACCGAGGTCGGCCGCCGCGCGTCGATGCGCCCTCCCACCGCGACCTCCCAGCTCCGGCGCCCCAGGGGTCGCAGCGCGATCTCCGGGTCGAGGGTCAGCGGCACGCGCTGGGTCGCCACCCCCTCGCCGCCGGCCAACGAGGAGCTGATCACAGGTACGTTCACCTGTCGCGCCGCCAAGCCGAGACTCACGAAGCGGTTGAGTTGCCAGCCCACGCCGAGGTCCAGCGCGGTCACTCCGTGGGCCCAAGCGTTCGCCCCCGAGACCAAGTGGTGCACGCCGAAGCCGAGGGAGAGCCCAGGCACCCAGCGCACGAGCGGCAAGCCCACCGCGAGCGACAGCTTGGCGTACGCGGCGTCCGCCGAAGCGAACTCCGGGTCCGTCAGGGTGGACTCAGGCGCGGGCTGGTTGGGCCACAACCATTGGAGCCCGAGGCCGAAGGTGGCGATATTCTTGGGGAGCGGGAGGGCGAAGAACCCCCCGACGCCGCTGCCTCGTCGTCGGCTCGCCGGCGCGGCCATGCTCACGTCGAGCGTCATCGCGCGACCGAGGAGCAGACCGAGGTTGCCAGGGTTTTGGACGATCGCGCTCGCGTCGGCGTCCCCAGCGACGGTGGTCACGACTCGGTCCGCGTCTCGCAGGAGCGAGCGTCCTTCCCCGCGCCGCGGGTCGGCGGTCGCGGGCGCCGCGATCAAGGTCACCGCGACGGAGCCTCCTATCATGGCGGCGGCGATTCTCCTTCGCGACCTCTGCCGGCGTGTGCTTCCCATGGCGCGTTGATTGTACGTGGAGAGCGGCTAGACGTCGATGTGCACCACCGTGACAGCCGCGCCCCCCTCTTCGGGCAAGCCCGACCGGAAGCGCCGCACCTCCACCAGCTCGGGGAGCCGCTCTCTCACGATGCGACGGAGGATGCCGTCTCCCTCTCCGTGGAGCAGCACGGTCACGTCCCGCCCCCGCGCGAGCGAGGTGCCGAGGTGAGACCGCGCGCGCGACCACGCCTCCTCTCCTCGCAGCCCGCGCAGATCGGCGACGTCGTCGGGCCCCGGCACGAACGGCATCACCGGCGAATCGAAGTAGCGGTTGATGTCCGGGGTCGGCGCCACCGAGGACTCCGCAGAGAACACGGGGGCCGCGACGCCGCGCTTCACCCGCTGGCCCCCGCCCGGGGGGGCCTCCGGCGCCACCAATTCGCTTCGCTTCACGGTCGTCTTCACCGTGGCGAGCTGCACCTCAACGCGCTTGCCTCGAATCGACACCACCTCCCCTTGCGCGCCGAGTGAAGAGACGCGCACGAGATCTCCCACGGCGATGTCCTCAAGGGGCGCGCCGTCGGAGGGCGACGCCCGCGGCCGATGCCGCTCGAGCACCTCCTCGCCCGCTGTGACCAAGGCGCGCTGATCCTCCCGGTCCGCGCGGGTGTCGGCCTGGCGCCCGAGCGACTTTCGACGCCGACGAACCTCCCCCTCAAACGCGTTGAGCTCCCGCGCCGCGCTGTCGTAGGCGCGCAGCCGCTCGCGCGCCGCTCGAGCGTCGAGCCGGGCCTCGCGGTCGTCGAGCGCGCGCGCGCGCTGGTTCACGCGGGCCTCGTGTTCGTCGAGGCGCTCCAGCTTGGAGGCGAGCTGGCCGCGCTCCGTGGACAACGCCCGCACCAGCTCATCGAGGCGCACGCGCTCTGGATCGAGGGTCGCCTCGGCGCGCGAGAGCACCGCCTCATCCACGCCGACCCGCCGCGCGACTTCGATGGCGCTCGACGCCCCTGGCGCCCCCACGTAGAGCTCAAAGGTCGGCGTCATGCGCTCGAGATCAAACCCCACGCTCGCCTGCTCCACGCGCCCGTGCATGGGGTCGTCAGTTTGGGCCCCCAACAACTTCAAGGACTCGTAGTGGGTTGTCGCCAGCACGGTCGCCCCCCGCTCCACCAGGGTGCGAACCACCGCCTCGGCGAGCGAGGCCCCTTGCTGCGGCTCTGTGCCCGCTGCGATCTCGTCGAGCAAGACCAGCGGGGGCGACGAGGGAGACGCGAGCAGCAGCGCCATTTTGATGCGCTCAAGCTGCGCGGTGAAGGTGGAGAGGCTCGCGACGATCGACTGGTCGTCGCCGACGGAGGTGACCACGGGTCCGCTCCAGGGGATCTGGGCGCCGCCCTCGCACGGGACCCGCAGCCCGCTCTTCGCCAACAGCACGCACAGCCCCAGGGTCTTGAGCGCCACCGTCTTCCCTCCCGCGTTCGGGCCGCTCACGATCAGCGCAGAACCAACCCCAAGCGCGACGTCGAACGGCACAACCGTCGCGTCATCGAGCAACATCCCGGGGTGCCGAGCCCGCGTCAAGCGGTAGGTGGCGGCGCTGTCGCTCGCCGCGAGGGTCGGCGACACGCCGCGAATTCGCGCCGCGAACCGAACCCGCGCGAGCAGCTCGTCGGCGCTGGCGACGAAACGTTGGTGCTCGAGCAGTGCGCCGCGGTGCTCGCAGATGACGGCGGTCAGGGATTCGAGCACCTTCCGGGTC
Organism: Myxococcales bacterium; assembly: GCA_014240065.1. Lineage (GTDB taxonomy): Bacteria > Myxococcota_A > Polyangia > Nannocystales > Nannocystaceae > JAAZXR01. The sequence continues at coordinate 67,286 of JAAZXR010000019.1, read as the reverse complement.
TCCGCCCGCACCACGCGCTGCGCCGCCTTGACCCCGTTGTTTTTCGCGACCAGCGCGGTGGGCTCGACGAAGAGGGTCTGTCCAGATCCCGATGAGCCGTGGACGATGGCCGCCTCGTCGCCGAGGCGATGCAGTCCGTCCGCGCGCACGGGCACCACCACCCGCCCCTCGCGCTCCGTCCAAAATTCGTCCTGCAGACTCTTGGTGGCGCGCATCTGTTTGACCAGCTGTCCCGCCGCCACACCCAAGCTGCGCTGGGCCGCGCCGAGGCGTCCGCGCGCGAGCCGAAGCGCATCGCTCGCGTCATCCCGCAGCGCGGGCCCCTCCGCGGTCCAACAGATCGCGCGCTCGAGCGCCTCCCGTACGCGCGTCACCGTCGGCAGAGGCGCGGTGTCCTCGTCGCCGTCATCCTCCGCCGGCGCCCCGCGGTCCTGCGCGGCGGAGCCGCTTGAGAACACGCCCCCGCGGCCAGACCCGATCTCCTCGGACCACCCCCGCAATAACCGCGCGGTCCCGTCCGGACCGAACGAAAACAGGCGCCAGACCGTCCGCGACGCCTCGATCAGCCGGACGACCCCACCCATCTCGAGCACGTCGAGCAGTCCGCCTTGGCTCGCATGCTCGAGCGAGGCGCGGAGATCTTCCACCTCCGCCAGCGCGCTGTTCACCGCCTGCGAGGCATCAGCCCCCGCGCGGGCGAGCGCCGCGTCGACTCGATCTTGCAGCTCAAAGCACAGCCTCGCAGCCTCTCGGGAGGGGAGCGGCGAGAGCACACCGGCGATCTGCTCCCTGTCACCGCACATCGGCGTGCGAAATTCTCCGACGAACGCCTGCTCCAGCCGGCCCCAGCCGAGGTGCCGGCGGGTCATGATTTCCAGCGGATCCAAGGCCGATCCGTTACCGCAGTCTCTCGGCCCTATCAAGCCATCGACGACAGTTTCCGGTCTGGGCCTAGTCACTGGTGCCCTCGAAGCCCTACACTACCCCCGCGAGCGGAGGGATAGCCCGGTCCGCGCGCCCTCCCGGTATCGGTAGTCTATCCATGCGCCCCTTCGTCCTATTCGCCGCTCTCTTCGCGTTTTACGTGGCGCTGTCGGGTCAGATCCACAACGGATTCCTCATGGTCGCAGGGCTCGTAGCGAGCGCCGCGACCGCCGGGCTCGCGGTGCGACTGGGAATCTGTGACGGGGAAGGGTTCCCGTACGAGCGATTCTTCGCCGCCCTGCTCTACCTCCCGTGGCTGTTCAAGGAGATCGTCACCTCCAATATCGCCGTGGCCCAGCTCGTGTGGAGCAAAGAACTCGACATCCGCCCCTCGGTGCGAAACCACGCACACAAATTTCACTCGGGCTTCGGGCTCGTGTCGTTCGCCAACTCGATCACGCTCACGCCGGGCACGGTCAGCATCGAGGCCGAGGACCAACGCGTGGTGGTGCACGCGTTGGATCGCCCGTTCCAAGATGATCTTGAGTCGGGGACAATGCTCGACCGGGTGGTGAGACTCGAAGGGGAGCCGCGTTGAAGCTCGTCACCGCTACATTGCTGCTCCTCGCCGTCGCGATAATTTTGTTCCGCGGCGTCAAGGGCCCGACAATTTATGATCGGATCCTCGCGGTCAATTCGGCGGGAACCTGCGCGGTCATCCTCGTGTGTCAATTTGGCTTTTTCAGCGAGCCGGGGTTCTTCCTCGACACGGCCTTGGTCTACGCGCTCATCAATTTTATCGCCACCATCGCGATCCTAAAATTCATCGAACATCGGAGCCTGGCGTGACCCCCTCGGCTCCGAGCTTCAGCGCGCCCATCGCCGACTTGACGGGCTTCGACGCCCACGCGGTGGCGACCGCGCTTGAGTGGATCTCGGTCGCGCCCGTCCTGGTGGGCACCTTGATCGTCTTCACTGGCGCGCTCGGCGTGGCTCGTTTTCCCGACTTCTACGCGCGGGTCCACCCCGCCGGCATGATCGACGCGCTCGGGCAGGTGCTCATCCTCGCTGGGCTCGGCATCGCGAGTGATGACCCTTGGATCGCGCTGAAACTAGCGCTCATCTCGTTGGTCTTGTTCATCACGGCCCCAACGTCGACCCACGCGATGGTGCGCGCCGCGTGGCGAGAGGGCCTGCGACCGTGGCTGCAACCTGGGGACGCTGAGGGTGCGCTTGAGGAAGACAACGACGAGAACCCTGCCGCCGCGAGCGCCGCGTGGCTTCGGGCGGAGGAGGACGCCGGTCCATGAACGAGGTGCTCATCCTAGATGTGCTGATGCTGCTCCTCGCCCTCGTCGCCGCGGTCGCCATCATCCGCGCGCGCTCCTTGCTCGCAGCCACCATGCTCTCGGGGATCTACAGCCTCCTGATGGCGCTGGTGTGGTCCAATATGCACGCCCTCGACGTGGGCTTCACAGAGGCGGCGGTCGGCGCCGGCGCGACCACCGTGTTGCTGCTCGGGACGATCTCGGCGACGGGGAGGCTCTCGCGCCGGACGCCCTCCCTGGATCTGCGGGCCGGCGCAGTGGTCCTGTTCACGGGGGGCCTGCTCATCTACGGCACACTGGACATGCCCGCCTTCGGCGATCCATATGCGCCGATACACCAACATCGCGTCCCCAAGATCCTCGCCCAAAACGTGGGAAAAGTACCGGGCCGACCACCCCTCGGGATGGATCCACCGGACCCGGCACACCCACATCCGCGCGATGACTTCAACGGTCACGTTCCCAACACCGTGACGAGCTTGCTCGCGGCCTACCGTGGCTTCGACACGATGTTCGAGACGGCGGTCATCTTCACCGCGGGGATCTCGCTCGTGCTGCTGCTGCGGCGGCGCGACGACGACATCGTAGACGCGTGGGACGAGCGCGAGCATGAGGCGGAGGTTCGGACCCCTCGCGCCGTCGCCCCAGTACCCCAACCGCCGACCCGCAGCCACGCGAACCTTCGCCATGAGCGGGCGGCCGACGACACAAAGGAGGGGAGCGCATGAGTCGGCGCAACCCCGTCACCGGCGCGTTCCAAGCGCCTCGACTCATCGAACACCAGTCGGTGCTGCGGGTGACCTGCAAACTCCTCGTGCCGTTCATCATCATGTTCGCGGTCTACGTGATCACCCACGGCGAGCTCGGTCCCGGTGGAGGGTTTCAAGGTGGCGTCATCATGGCGGCCGCGTTCATCTTCTACGGGCTCGTGTTCGGCGCGGCGCGACTGGTCGACCGAATCCCCCTCCGCGTCACAGACTTTCTGATGGCCGCGGGCGTCCTCCTCTACGCCGGAGTCGGGCTCCATAACCTGCTCATGGGGAGCAACTTCCTGGACTACTCCGCGCTCAATCCTGCTCATCCCTCCGAGGGGGAGGCCCTGGGCATGACCCTCGTCGAGTACGGCGTGGGCATCACAGTCACCAGCGTCTTCATCACGATCTACGTGACGATCACGGAGCCTCGATTCATGCGGGGCAGACCCGAGAACGTGAAGGTGACCGACTGATGGCGAGCTTTGGGCTGTTCAATTATTGGATCGCGGTGGCGATCATGATGGTCGGCTTCTACGGCGTGATCGCGAAGCGCAACCTCGTGAAGCAAGTGATCTCGCTGGGGCTCTTTCAGACCGGCGTGTTCTTGTTTTACATCACCATGTCGGTCTATCACGCCCCGGACGGGACGCCCGGGAGGGCCCCCGTGTGGCAGGCGATTCAAGGCGGGCTCGCCAAAGACCCCGGCCCCTACGACAACCCCCTCCCCCACGTCCTGATGCTCACGGCGATCGTGGTCGGGGTCAGCACCCTGTCCGTCGCCTTGGCCATCATCATGAATATCAAGCGCCTGTACGGCACCGTTGAAGCCGACGAGATCAGCGAGATCGAGGACGCCATCGACCACCGAGAGGAGCTGACCTCTCGTTAGGATGGACGCGCTCATCCCCCATCTGCCGGTCCTGCTCGTCCTCACGCCCCTGTTCGGGGGGCTGCTCGCGGCGCTCATGCCCCGGCGCGGCCCCGCCCCGTGGATGTGGTCGTTGCTGGTCACCGCCTTCGAGGTTGTGCTCGCGTTGTGGATGGTCAAGCAGGTCCAGCGCTCCCCGCAAGAGACCATCACCTACCTCATCGGATGGTGGCCGGCCGAGTATGGCATCGCCTACGTGATCGACGCGCTCAACGCCTACGTGATCCTCGTGGTCGCGCTCCTCGCCTTCGTCTCGACCCTCTACGCGAAGTCGAGCGTGGAGGACGAGATCCCGAAAGACCGGCACAACTTCTTCTATTCGATTTGGCTGCTCGCGATTTGCGGGATGGTGGGGATCTGCGCCACGGCCGACACTTTCAACATCTACGTCCTGCTCGAGATCAGCTCGCTGACTGTCTACACGCTGATCGCCATGGGCAAATACCGTGACCGGCGCGCCCTCACCGCGAGCCTCAAGTATCTGGTCTTGGGATCTATCGGCGCCACCTTCATCTTGCTGGGGATCGGCTACCTCCTGATGCTCACCGGCACGCTGAACATGCCCGACATGCACGAGCAGCTGATGCTCATGAAAGCCAAGGGCACCCTTGAGGGCAACCGCACGGTCCTCGTGGGGTTCGCCTTCATCACAGTTGGGCTCGGTCTCAAGATGGCCATGTGGCCGCTGCATCTTTGGCTCCCTAACGCCTACACCTTCGCGCCCTCCGCTGTGTCTGCCCTCGTCGCCTCCACCGCGACCAAGGTGGGCGTGTACATGGCCTTTCGCTTCATCTTCACCCTGTTCGGGACCGTCTACGACTCGTCTGCGACCTTGGCCCTCATGGCGTTTTGCGGGACCTTGGGGATCATCGTCTCCTCGATCCGCGCGGCGCAAGCCAACAACGTGAAGAAGATCTTGGCCTACTCCTCCGTAGGACAGCTCGGATATATCGTCGTCGGATTCTCCATGGCGAACGAGTCGGGTGTGGCGGCGAGCGTCATCCATATCCTGAATCACGCCGTGACCAAGGGTGCCATGTTCATGGCGTGCGGCGCCGTCGTGTTGCGCATGGGCAACGCCGACCTCAAGAGCTTCTACGGGCTCGGCCGGAGGATGCCCGCCACGATGGCGGCGTTCACCGTCGGGGGGCTCGGCCTCATCGGCATGCCCCTCACCTCGGGCTTCATCTCCAAGTTCTATCTCGTGTCGGGCGCCCTTCATGACGGTCAATGGTGGCTCGCCTTGGTCGTGTTGGCCGGCAGCCTCATCTCCATCGTCTACGTGTGGCGCGTGATCGAGGTCATCTACTTTAAAAAAACGGACAAGCGCGCTCCCGTCGCCGAGGCGCCGTTCACCATGCTCATCGCCATGTGGATCTTGGTCTCCGCGTCCGTGGTCCTCGGCGTCGACGCGGAGCTGACAGGGCGGCTCGCAGAGTTCGCGGCGCGGGCGCTGATCGGGGGCGCGTCGTGATCGAGCCGTCTCCGGTGTTGGCCATCGCGATCCCCCTGGTCGGGGGCGCTTTGGTCGTCGCGGCGGGCGCGCGACGCAACCTGCGTGAAGCCGTCACGCTGCTCACATCTGGGATTTTGTTCGCCACAGTTCTCGCGCTCATCCCGGCGGCGTTGGCTGGCCCCTCGCCGACGACTGAGGTGCTGCACGTGTTGCCGGAGATCCCGCTCGCGTTCCACGTGGAGCCGCTCGGCATGATCTACGCCCTGATCGCGTCGGGGCTTTGGATCTTGAACTCCGTCTACTCCATCGGCTACATGCGCGCCAACCGAGAGGCGCACCAGACGCGGTTCTATCTGTGTTTCGCCCTCTCCATCGCCTCGGTCATGGGCATCGCCTTCTCGGCGAATATGCTCACGCTCTTCATGTGCTACGAGGTGCTCTCGCTGGTGACGTACCCGCTCGTCACGCACAAGGCGCCGAAGGTGGCGGCGATTCGGGCGGGGAGGACCTATCTCGGCATCCTCGTCAGCGCCTCGGTGCTGTTGATGCTCCCGGCCATGGTCGGCACCTGGATGTACACGGGCACGCTCGACTTTGTGCACGGTGGCGTGTTTGGGGAGGCGCTCGAGCGCGGCTCGGTCCCGCCGTGGCTGTTCGGGTTCATCTTCTTTTTGTTCATGTACGGGATCGCCAAGGCCGCCCTGATGCCCTTCCACCGCTGGCTCCCGGCGGCGATGGTGGCCCCCACGCCGGTCTCGGCGCTGCTGCACGCGGTGGCGGTGGTGAAGGCCGGCGTGTTCTCGGTTTGCAAGATCTCCACCTACCTCATCGGCGTCGACAAGCTCGCCGAGTATGGTCAAGGTGGGTGGCTGTTGTACGCGGCGGGGATCTCCGTGATCGCGGCCTCGCTCATCGCCCTGTTCCAAGACAACCTCAAGCGCCGGCTCGCCTACTCCACGGTGAGCCAACTCAGCTACATCACCATGGGCGCGGCCATGCTCAACCCCCTCGGCATGATGGCCGCGGCCATGCACATCGCCGCGCATGCGTTCGGCAAGATCACGCTGTTCTTCGCCGCAGGATCTATCTACACAGCCGCCCACAAGACCAAGGTGAGTGAACTCGACGGCATCGGGCGGCGGATGCCGTTCACCATGGGGGCCTTCACCGTCGGCTGCCTGTCCATGATCGGCCTGCCGCCCACCGTCGGCTTCGTCTCCAAGTGGATGCTGTTGGGGGCCGCGTGGACGGCGGAGCAGTACTTTGCCATCGGCGTGCTCGTGGTCTCTACGCTGCTCAACGCCGCCTATTTCCTGCCCATCGTCTACCGCGCATTTTTTCGTCCGCCTCCTTCACCCGGCACCACCGGTGAGCCCCGACACGGCGAGGCCCCGTGGCCGATCGTCGTCGCCGTGACCGGGACGGCGCTGTGCGCGGCCACCTTGTTCTTTTACCCGAGCGTCTTCGCCGAGCTCGCCCTCGCGCTGATGAAAGGAATGCCCACGTGACCGACGACACGGAACGCACACCTGACGAGGCGCCCGCGCCCCCGAAGCCTTCGGCGGCCGCCGACGAGGGCTGGGCGGATATGGAAGGCTACAAAGACGCGGGGTATGAAGGCCCCGAAGACGACGAAGACGACGCCGGACCCGGTATTCCATCAGACGACGACGCCACACCATTCGATGCGACGACGGCGGGCGACGACACCCCTGGCGAGTCTCCGGGGGCTCCGCCGCCGGCCGCCGAGCCACGCGCCGCCGCGACGCCTGTGCCCGACGACGAGGTCGCGCCCGCCGATTTTCGCGAGCGCGCCAAGCTGCTCCCTGATCACGACACGTGGCTTGAGCGTCCGTCGACGATCAAGCTCTTGAAGATTGGAGCGATCGCGCTGCTCGCCGCGACGGTCGTGGCAGAGTTTGTCTTCGTCCCCGAATCCGAGGCTCACTTCGAAGGCATCGACGGATGGCTCGGCTTCCACGCGGTCTACGGATTCGTCACCTGCGTGCTCATGGTGCTGGGCGCCAAGTTCGTCCTCGGCGCCGTCTTGAAGCGAGAGGACACCTACTACGATGATTGAGTTCCCTCCCGGCTTGATTCTGATCGTTGGCGCGTTCGCGCTGGCGGCCACGCGCGGGCTTGGCTTCCGCGTCCTCGCGTTGCTCTTGCCGGCCCTCACCCTCGCCGCCGTCTGGCTCACCACAGATCAGGTCGTGCAAATAGGCTGGCTCGGCCAAGCCCTCACCCTGGTACAAAAAAACGCCCCGACCATGGTCTTCGCCACGATCTTCGCGGTGATGACGCTCGTGGGCGCCTTGTTCGCGCTGAATATGGAGCGCCGGGTGGAGCTGCCAGCGGCCTTCGTCTACGCCGGGAGCGCCATCAACGTCACCTTCGCCGGCGATCTCCTCACCATGTTCATCTTCTGGGAGTTGATGGCGGTGGGGTCCACGGTGGTCATCTGGTCGGCCGGCACCGCGGAGGCGGAGGCCTCTGGGCGCCGCTACGTGAACGTTCACCTCGTGGGCGGCGCCGTCATGATGGCCGGCTTGGCCCTTCACTTCGCGAACACCGGCTCCCTCGCGCTCACCAACCTGTCGAACCTCGATGACACCGCGTCGGTGCTGATCCTGCTCGGTGTTTTGATCAACGCCGCGGCCCCCCCGTTCGGGAGCTGGCTCCCAGACGCCTACCCCGCCGCCAGCGCCTCCGGGACTGTGTTCTTGTCGGCCTTCACCACCAAGACCGCGGTCTACGTCCTGATGGTCCTGTTCGCGGGCACCAAGATCCTCATCTGGATCGGCTGCGGCATGGCCATCTACGGCATCGTCTACGCGATCCTAGAGAACGACATGCGGCGCATCCTCGCCTACTCCATCGTGAACCAGGTCGGGTTCATGGTCTGCGGCATCGGCATCGGCACCCAGATGGCGCTCAACGGCGCCGCGGCTCACGCCTTCGCCCACATCATCTACAAGGCCTTGTTGCTCATGTCCGCGGGCTCCGTGCTCTACATGACCGGCAAGCGCAAGTGCACAGAGCTCGGCGGCCTGTACCGCACCATGCCGCTCACGATGATCTGCGGGACCATCGGCGCCCTGGCCATCTCCTCGTTCCCCGCGACCTCCGGCTTCACGACCAAGTCGATGATCACCGACGCCGCCGCTCACGAGCACCTGCAGACCGCGTGGCTGATGCTCGAAGCCGCCTCCGCCGGGGTGTTTTTGCACGCCGGAATTAAGTTCCCGTGGTTTGTATTTTTCCAGCGCGACTCCGGCCTGCGGCCGCCCGATCCGCCGCTCAATATGAAGGCCGCGATGGTCTTGTTCGCGGCGGCCTGCCTCGGCATCGGCCTCTACCCGGCGCCGTTGTATGCCATCTTGCCGTTCCCCCACGCGGGGCACGACGGGCCCGACGGGCCGCTGTATCACGCGTACACGGCCGAGCACCTCATCTACCAGTTCCAGCTGCTGCTGTTCGCTGGCTTCGCCTTCTTCGCCTTGCTCAAGGTGCTCAAGCGCACCGAGACGATCACCTTGGATACAGACTGGACCTACCGCACGATGTTCCCGCGGATCTGGATCGTGGTGCTGGGCCCATTTTTCGGTTGGCTGGCTCCCGCGCATCATTTCGTTATCTCCACGCTTCCGACGTTGATCCGGAAGTTCTTCACGGACGATCCATTCGGCGTCCCGCCGCACCTGATCCGCAGGCGGCTCGGCGTGGGACCGACCGTCGCGCTGATCACCCTATTCCTCGCGGCGCTGCTGGTGATCAACCTGCTGTAGCGCCGTGCGCTGCGGTTCGCGCGTCGCGCCCGCGACCTGACCGCCCCCAGCGGTGCGGACCTCGACCCGGGCGCGCACACCCCCGCTGCGCACCGTCGCCACCGGCCCGGTGCCGAGGCGACCGAAGCGAGGCCGCCCCTGCGCCGGGAGGATGATGGTCCACCCCCACTGTGTCGGCGTGTGCCCGGCCAGGTCCTGCAACAGCCGGGGAATGGGGGCGGCACCACCGGCGCCCCCGACCCGCCGACCCCACGGCGGGTTGGTGATCAGGTGGCCCTCGGGCGCCATGGGGACATCGAGCAACGACGCCGCGTCTGCGCGCTCAAACCTCAACGAGTCACCGACCCCCGCCCGTCTCGCGTTCGCCCGCGCCGCCTTGAGCTGTTGCTCGTCGAGGTCGCGACCGACGATGTCTCCGCCCGCGCCGCCCGCCGCGCGCGTCTCGACCTGTCTCCGCTGCTCCGCCTGCGTCCACGCCGCCACGTTGGCTTCCCCCGCGACGCTCCACCTGGCGAGCTCCGCGATCCGCTCGGTCCCCGGCGGAGTCCCGGCGCGCCGGCGCGCCGCCTCGATGACCAGGGTACCAGCGCCGCAGAAAGGGTCGAGCAACGCGGATCCAGGCGTCCACCCGCCGAGCGAGAGCATCGCGTAGGCGAGGTCTTCCCGCAGCGGCGCGCCTCCGGCGTCGAGTCGCCAGCCCCTGCGATGCAGGCCGAGACCGCTCGGCTCCACGCTGACGACGCAGCGATCGCGGCGCAGCCGCAAGTGGATCACGAGGCCGTCTTGGCCGACATGCGCGGCCGTCTTCGCGAGGTCGGAGCTCAGCGGCGGGCGCCCGAGCACCTCGGACACCACGCGCTCCACGCGCTCCGCGATGGCCTTGGTGTGGTAGAGCCGCGAGCGCGCCGAGGTCACCTCCACGCGCCACGGAGTCCCCGACGCGATCACGCGACCCCACCCCACCTTCGACACCCCCAGTTCGAGCTGCTTGAAGTGTCGCGCCTCGAAGTTCGCCACGCGAATTCGAAGAGAGGCCAACACGCCGCTGCATAAGGTCACGCGGTGGATCATCCGCGGATCCGCGATGAGCTCCACCCCCCCTTCGATCGTCTTGGGGGTCTCGACCCCAAGCGCCGCCAGCTCGGCGGCGAGCGCGGCCTCGAGTCCGGGGAGGCACGCGCAAAACACCTGGTGCTTTTTCTTCGCTGCCACCTGAGGTCATCATACACCCGACGCGGGCTCACACCCCAGGTTCGAGCTCAGTTATAGGAGAGATCCATCAGCTGTTCACGCAGGCGCTCGCTCAATTCCGTGGCCGCCACCAGGCGCTCAAATCGCGCCCGCGCGCCGGCGGGGTCCTCGTGTGCGCCGACCGCCTGGCTGACGAATCGCAGGCAGCGAATGGCCGCGCGACGTTCCAGCGCGGCCATCTTTCGCTCCGCCTCGGCCACCGCCACCGGCACCACCGCCATCGCGACGATCTCGTCTTTGTGCTCTCCCTCCGTCGGCAGGTGATTCGCGAGATCTCGAAACACAGCGCGCGCTGAGTCGCTCAACGGCTGACCGTCGCCCAACACCGCGACGGTCAGCTCTGCGACGATCTCCGCGAACTCCAACTCAAACGCCCCCCACGCCTCGCGATGTCGCGTGAGGGTCGGCTCGTCCACCCCGAAGCGCGCCGCGACATCCGCGAGCACACGATCTTCCGACTCGCTCCGCTCGCCGTCCGCCATGGCCATCAGCCACGCCTCCCGCAAGGCCACGAACACCGCGCTCCCCTCGGGCCTCGGGAGCGCGAGGAAGCGCTCCTCCAAGAACTCGAGATCTCCAATATTGCTCACCCACGCGGAGTAGGTCTCCGCGTCCACCTCTTCTTCGTCCAGCATGCTCAAGAGGCGTTCGCACTCCTCGTGTTCGAGGATCCCATCCGCGTGCGCGATCAGCCCCGAAATAATTAGCACCCACTCACTCGCGACCTGTGCATCCATCCGTCCATGCTAGCGGATTCCGCGGACCGCCGGCACATCGTGGCTCCACACCGTGCGCGGAGGACAACACGGACGTCCCCCTTCGGGACTCCTCACGCCACTCCGGCGATCATCCACGGGTCACAGAGGACTGGAGGGCGTGGGCGGCGGGCCTGGCTCTGTTTCCGGCGCCGGTGGTGATTCCGGCGCGAGCACGACGGCGGGCACGGTCTGGGATCCGGGCTTCGCGCGAATCACCTTGGTCGCGAGGGGCGGGCCTTCGTCTCCTCGGTGTACCACCAGCAGATACTCGCCGGCCTCTTTGATGGGCGCGGTCAAAAAATATGCCCCGGAGGCGTCGGTCTTGGCCCGGCCGAGGGGTGCGGCGCTCTCGAAGGTGATCGCCGAGGTCCCTTCGTCATACAGTTCGACATGCACGCCCTCCACCCCGACCCCGAGGGCTGGCGCCGACGCGGGCCCGCGCTCTTGCACCGAGCCCCGCAGCTGCGCGGGTGCGGAACTCGCCGGGGCCTCGTAGGAGCAACGCGCCGCGTCGGGGGAGAATGGATCGAGGTGCGAGGTCCCCGGTTGCATGAACTGCGCGGGGCTCTCCGGGCACGTGGGCGGGCGACCGTAGGCGGGCGTGTTCGCGAGCTCCATCCCCTGAGATCTGGCGCACCCGCTGAGGGCTCCCACGCCCACCGCGCTCCACAGCGCGACGGCGCCGAGGCGCCCCGCCGTGGGCGCGGCGAGCACCCGCGCGGCGCGGCGAGCATGCGCTGGCCAGATCACGCCCTCACTGTATCGCATCCGCCACCACGGACGACGCTCAACGGGCCGGCAACCGGGAATAACTCCGCCTGGAACGACGACCCGCCGCCGAAGACGCTGCCGCGGGCTCAATTTGCGAAAGACCTTGACCGCAAAACGCGCGAACGTACACTACGGGTATGCAATTCGGGCAGTCCCAAGAGCCAACCCCCAATACCGCGCCAGAGGGCCAGTCGTTCGCGCCCGGCATGCACGGAGACCCCCGCGCGGGACTCAAGGCCGACGTCGGCCAGTTCATGTCCGGTGTCATGGGGTGGATGGCCGCCGGCCTCGGGGTCACCGCCTTGGTGTCCATGTTCCTCTCGACGAACGAGGCGCTCATCGGCGCGCTCGTCAGCACGCCCCTTTGGTACGTCGCGCTGTTCGGCCCGCTCGTCTATGTGTGGATCATGCAGTCGCGCTTGCCGCGGATGACCCCCAAGCGCGCCACCTTCTCCTTCCTTTTGTACTCCGCGATGATCGGCGTGATGATGGCGCCGTTGGTCGCGATGTACATCGCCAACGCCCCCAACACCCTCGTGGCGTGCTTCCTCGGCACCTCGGGCATGTTCGCCGGCATGGCCGCCTTCGGCTACCTGACCAAGCGCGACCTGTCGGCCTTCGGGCGCTTTTTCACCATGATGATCTTTGGCCTGTTGGCCATGTACGTCGTGTCGTTCTTCGTGCCCGGCGTGTACTGGTACGTGGCGCTCATCGGGCTGCCATTGTTCGCGGGGCTCACCGCCTACGACACCCAGAAGATCAAGCAGATCTACCTCGAGCGCGGCGGTCAAGGGAACCTCGCCATCCTCGGCGCGCTGCGCCTGTACATCGACTTCATCAACATGTTCTTGTTCATGCTCCGCCTCATGGGCGGCAACCGCGACTAGATCGCGACGTTGATCCACGCCATTGGGGTCCGCCAGCGCGGGCCCCTTTGTCGTCAACCCGCCGGATCGGTCAGGACATTCTCCTCGGTTGACGGGCCCGCGCCCGTGTCCCGCGGGTCGCGGTAGTTGCGCACGTCGCGTTTGAGGCTCCTCAAATCCGCTCAACCACAAGAGCGGCCATCGAGGGTCGATTCATCGACGGGCCGAGATATAACGGCGGGGCCCATGAAGCTCGAAGGAAAGATTCTCTGGCTCACCGAAGACACCAACACCCTCGCGGCCCAGCTTTGCGGTGACGAGGTCGGCGCCCTCAACGACGCCGCCTTGCACTACGGGGTGAACACCGACGCCATGATCAACGGCGCCGCCTGCACCCTCGGCTACACCCCGCAGATCCTCGGCCCGTACTTCCTGCAAAATTTCAAAGAGACCGTCTCCAAAGATGACGTCAAAAATGGTGGTTTTCAGGTGGTGGTGGGCGGCGACGCCTACGGCAGCGGATCGAGCCGCGAGGTCGCGGTGGTGGCCCACCAAGGCGCGGGGATCGAGCTGGTCGTGGCCAAGAGCTTTCAACGCATCTTTCAAGAGAACATGGTGTACGCGGGCTTGCCCTTCACCACCGACCTCCAGGTGGTCACCAAGCTCCAAGGCGGCGAAGACATCGATCTCGGCGCGCTCGCGGGAGAGCTCCCCCCCTTCTTTCGGGCCGTCGCCGAGGCGGGTGGTCTCTTGAACTACGGCACCAAGGTGCTCGACGGCGCGGTGGGTCCGACCTACGAGGTTGAGGCCGCTGCGCGCCCCATGACCTGTATCGAGAAGATCGTCGCGAAGAAAGCCTGGACCGGCCCGAGCACCCCCGCCGGGCTCGGCGCCGTGGCCCCCGGTGATCAGGTGCTTTGTCACGCCGACTTCCGCGGCATGCACGAGTACACCGCCGGTATGGTGATGGACCTGTACGAGCAGGCGTGGTCCGACGCCCCCGTCGTCAACCCGGACATGGTCGCGGCCTTTGAGGACCACTTCGTCCTCATCAACCGCGAGACCGTCCCGTTGAGGGTGAAGGATCAACGCCTCGCCCCCGCCCAAAACCTCACCCGCGAGATGGTGGAGGCCTGCGATAAAAATGGCATCCGCGTGCACGGCCCCGACCGCGGACACGACCCCGGCGTGTGCCACCGCATCGTCGTGGAGCAATACGCGCGCCCCGGCGACATCATCGTCCTCACCGACAGCCACACCCCCACCGCCGGCGTGCTCAACGCCTTCGCCTTCGGCGTCGGATCCACGGCCATGGCCTTCGCGCTTCGCACCGGGATGATCCCCGTCACGGTCCCCAAGACCGTCCGCGTCATGGTGGAGGGCGAGCCCAAGGGCGGGCTCTCCCCCAAAGACCTGGTGCTGCACCTCATCGGCGATCCTTTCTTTCGGGAGGAGCAGTGGCGCGAGTCCCCCACCGACACCTGCGTCATCCAGCTTGGCGGCGGCGGCCTCGACCACTGGAACGTGGACGAGCTCTCCGTGATCACCAATATGACCGTCGAGGGCGGCCTGATGACCGGGGTGGTGGAGCCGTGCAAGCCGCTTGAGGACTTCCTCGCCGCGCGTGGATCCGACACCAACTACGACGACATGTTCGTGGCCCCCGACGAGGGCGCCACCTACGTCCGCACGATCACCATGAACCTTGACGAGGTGCCGCTGACCGTCGCGACGCCGGGCGATTCACGAAACCGCGAGATGCTCGACGCTGTCGGCGAGGTAGAGATCCAAAACGTGGTCATCGCCTCGTGCACCGGAGGCTCGCTCTCGGACCTGCGCGCCGCGGCCGAGGTGTTGCGCGGGCGCACCATGCACGAGGGGGTGCGCATGACGGTGACGCCCTCGAGCGCCGCCGTCGCGCGCGACGCGAAGTCAGAGGGGCTGCTCGACCTGTTCGAGGCCATGGGCGCGGTGGTCACCGATCCCGGATGCGGTTCATGCATTGGGAACGGGCCGGGGATCCCGTTTGAAGGAGAGACCACGGCGAGCACGACCAACCGTAACTTCGATCGTCGCATGGGCGCGCCCGGGCCGGTGTACCTGGTGTCTCCCGCGGTCGCGGCGGCCAGCGCCGTCACCGGTCGCCTCACAGATCCCCGCGCGCTCCCCCCACTGTAGACGTGGTAGGGTTGAGCTGTGAACGGAGGACGACTCGCCACATGTCTCGGCGCGGTGGCCTTGGGCTGGTCACCGTGGGCGGTGGCCATGGAGCCCGCCAGCCCCGCTGGCGAAGTCCGTTCGACCAATGACGCGACCCCGGCGCGGGCGGCGTTCGAGCCGTACACGACCAGAACCCCTCAAATCTCCATTCCTCCGCTGCAGCTGCCACCCTTGCCGAAGGTCGCCGACCCGTTCGAGGGGGCCCCACCGCTCGAGGTCGTCTCCGACACCGACGCCGCGCACGCCGGCGGTGTCGCGAGCGCTGCTCCGCGACCCCAATCGGAGCGGCCCGCCTCCACGGAGGAGCTGCGCGACCCGTTCTCCGAGAGCGCCGCAGATGCCGCGTGGGCCACGAATCTGCGACCCCATCGATTCGACGCGCTCCTCGAACTCCTCGATCCCTTCCGTGAGAGGGACTCCTCCACCTCATCCTACCGAGCGCTCGCGGCCACCCAGCGGGCGTCCGACGGACTCCGCGACCCTTTCTCCCTCGACGCGCGCTCCGTCCGTCACCTCGGCAATTGGATGACCGACCTGCGCAACCCCTTCGATCCGCGGGCGAGGCAGGTGCGCGATGCCGTCGCTGGATGCCCGACGGCGAGGACCACACCGGTCGCAGAGCGGTGCAGGCAGCTCGCCGAAACCCTGCGAGACCCCTTCAACTCACGTTAAGATCCCTTGATGGGCAGCCGCCATCGGTCTAGCGTCCCCCTACCCTCCGCGGAGGGGCAAGGACACCCGTGAAGCAGCTCCACAGTTTTCTCCAAGGATCATGGAAACCTGGCATCGGCGACGACATCTCGCTGCTAGACCCCACCACCGAAGGCGCCGTCGCGGTGTGTAAGAAGGCCGCCTCGCTGGCCGACGCTGTCGCCTGGGGCAGGGCCACCGGCGGACCCGCGCTGCGCGCGATGACCTTCGCGGAGCGTGGCGCCTTGCTCGGCGACATGGCGCGCATCGTCTCGGAGCACCGCGACGAGCTGCTCACGCTCGCGGCCAACAACGGGGGCAACACCCGCGGCGATGGCAAGTTTGACGTGGACGGGGGCACCGCGGTGCTCTCCGCCTACGCCGAGCTCGCCAAGGAGCTCGGCGACGCGCCGTGGCTCGTCGAGGACGAGCCCGCGCTCTTGTTCCACGGCAGCAAACTGCGCGCCCAGCACGTGAGCCTGCCACGGCACGGACTCGCCATCCACATCAACGCGTTCAACTTCCCCGCCTGGGGCATGCTCGGAAAGATCGCCACGGCGTTCTTGGCGGGGATGCCCGTGCTGACCAAGCCCGCCACGAGCACCTCCCTCGTCGCCCACCGGATCGTCGAGCTCCTCGTGGAGTCCGAGGTCCTCCCCACCGGCGCCCTCCAGCTCCTCATGGGTCCCGCCGGGGACCTGCTCGATCACGTCGGCTCCCAAGACGTCGTCGCCTTCACGGGCTCGGCCGACACCGGCGCCAAGATCCGCACGCACGCGGCGGTCGTCGCTCACGGGGTCCGCGTCAACGTGGAAGCCGACAGCCTCAACGCCGTCGTGCTCGGCCCCGGCGTGGACCAAGGCACGGAGTTGTTCGATCTCGCGGTGCGAGACCTCGTCACCGAGATGACCCAAAAGGCGGGGCAAAAGTGCACCGCGACCCGCCGCGTCTTGGTGCCCTCCGACAAGCTGGAGGACTTCCGAGAGGCCGTCATGGAGCGGCTCGCCGCCATGGCCGACAAGACGGGGGATCCGCGTGACAAGGGCAACCGCATGGGGCCGCTCGCCACCGCGGGTCAGCTCCGCGACGCCCGCGACGGCGTGGCGAAGTTGTCGGAGCACGCCGCGGTCCTGCGCGGCGATCCCTCGCGCGCGGAGTTCTCAGGCGTCGAAGCGGGCAAGGGCTACTTCCTCGAGCCGATCTTGTTGGAGGCGTCGCCGGAGCGAGCCCTCGATCCTGACGCGGCGTTCCACGTGATGGAGGTGTTCGGGCCCGTGTGCACCCTCCTCCCCTACGACGGCACCCCCACCACCGCCGCCGCGATCATCTCCCTGGGCCACGGCAGCTTGGTCTCCACGCTCTACTCGGATGACCGCGCGTGGATCGCCGAGTCCATCCCCAACATCGCGCCCCACCTCGGCCGCCTCGTCGTCGCCGATGAGAAGAGCGCCCGCGCCTCCATGTCCCCGGGCTGCGTGTTCCCCGTCGCCAATCACGGGGGACCTGGCCGCGCTGGATGTGGCGGAGAGCTCGGCGGTGTCGCGGGGCTCTCGTTGTACATGCAGCGCACTGCCCTTCAGGGGGGCGCGAGCAACCTCGCGCGCATCGTCGGACGCAAGGGCTAGGGCCAACCACGGGGGCTGCGCGACGCCCTCTCGCGGGCGCCGGCGCGCCGCGTCCCTCCGGCACGCACTCTCAGCGACGCGTGGCCGGGGCTGACCCCTCGGCCGGGGCGCCCGCGTCGTCCTCACTGGCGGCGTCCACCTTGTTGTCGGCCGCCACCTTCGGCGCCGAATCCACCGCCGCGCGCGCCCATTGTCCCCGACGCTCGCTCCCGGGGACCAGCCCAATTCCACTCGCAGCCGCCATCGTCACCTCGCGAGAGGCCCCGGTGAGCGGCCCCCCCGCGACGAGGATTCCAGCCAGGAGCGCCGCCCACGCCGTCGCGGGTCCGCGCGTCGGGTGAGCGGACCGATCCTCCACCACCGGCGACGGATCGAAGACCACCAGCAACCGACGAGTGAGCCCGACGCCCAAGGACACGTGGGCCACCGCCACGACGCCCAAGGTCCAGCCCATCCCCCGATGTTGTCCAAGCCCGCGATACACGTCGAACCACACGTCGGACCCGACGCCAGGCACCACCCCTACCACGCCCGCCGCGCCAGCGAGGAGCGCGACGGCGACGAAGGGAGCGCGGGTCATCAACCCGGACATTCCATCTGCGCCTCCGGCAGACTCCGACGAGCTCAGGGGTGGACGCAATATCGAGGTCGCGACGAAGACGAGCCCCGCGAACACCAGGCTCACAATGAGGAGCCCCACGCCGCCTGCGAGCGAGGCCTCGGCCGCCACGCGGGCCCACATCTCCTCGGAGGCCCGCCGCACCGCCTCGCGAGGGACGTACTTGGCCTGCCCCAAAAAACTCGCGCTCGTCGCCACGCTCAACACGAACACCCCGGCGCCGACCTGCGCCGCCGCCCGGGCACACCCCGAGAGGCTCCGCGCCCCCAACGCCCGCGCCGCGCCCACCGCCACAGTGAGCGCGCCGATGGTCGGCAGCACGCCCGTCCACCCGTAGGGCTCTCGCACCATGCGCAGCGCGTGCAGCGGACCCAAGAACAGCGACACCAACAACGCGGCTCCAGCGAGGACCGCGCCGAGCCAGAGGAGGCCTTGGGCCTCCGAGCCTCGAGCGCCGCGCGCGTCTCCCACCAGCCGAAAGGGGGCGGCGCCGAGCAAAGAGAGCGCGCCCGCGAGGAGGACGAAGATCCCCGCGAGGGAGAGGCTCGCCGGCGCGACGGAGCGAATCACCTCACCGCGGAGCTGCGCGAGCAAGCCACCGGGGAGGACATCGGCGCCAGCGCGGAAGTCCAAGAGTCGCTCTTGCGCCCCTCCCCAGCGCGTGAACACCATCATCATCCGGCTCGGGAGTCGCTCCAACGACAACGTGGAGGTCCCCGCGAAGATCAACGCGAGGCCGAGGAGGCACCACAAAAAGGCGCGGAGCGCCGCGTCCGCCTGACACCGCTCCCCAGCCCGCTGCGCGACAAACAGTGACACCACGAGCACGCTCAACGAGGCGACAACCCCAGTGAATTCCGCGGCGTGGGCGACGCCGCTGGCCGCCATCACGACGCCGAGCACCGCGCGCAGCGGCACGGGAGCTCGCGGCGTCACCGCTCCGGACGCGGATCCCGCGGCACGTGACGGCGCCGCGCCCCACATGGTCAGCGCTCCGATCAGCGCCGCGCAGCCGTCGACCATGGCGGTCCACGGGGTCGAGATCACCCCGAGCGCGTCGAGGCGTTGACCACCCACCGCATCGGATGACATCGCGTGAACACCCTCGAGCGCAGCCCCGAAGAGCAACGCCGCCCCCACACCTCGCCGCCATATCGGCGCGTCGGCGTCCCCCTCGCGAAAGGCCCACGCGGTGATCGCCAAGGCCACCAGCGCCACCCACGGCACGCACAGCGTAGGGGTGAACACAGACCCGGCGCTGGCCCCGAGGATCATCGCCGCGCCCCCTGCTTGGGTGCCAGCGGCTCGAGGTCATCCGCCCGGACCGGCAGCCCGTACACCGCCCGCAACGCCGCGCTCGGAGTCTCGCACGCGGGCGCCATCGCGGCCTCGACGGGCTGAATATTCACGGAGTCACGCAGCGTGGTCGCGCGACAGCGACGCTGTTGGATCGCCTGCACCTGCGCCTCCACGGGGCGGACGAGCTGTTCCTCAGCGGTGGTCAACGGCGCCGCCAACAGCCCCCCCAACAAGAGGGATCCCGCGACCACGCCGAGCATGTACTCTCGGCCCCGCGCCTCGCCGCCGGCGCGGTCCGCCGCGGCGAGGAGCTCTCGAACGGTCACCACGCTCCCCAAAAGCACCAGCGCCACCGTCATCACCGCGAACGCGCCTCCCGCTGGAAGTTGAGTGGACTCCCCTGACACCAAGCTCCGGACGACCCCGGGGACCCCGAGGCTGAGCGGCGAACCAAGGCCGCCCACGCACAGGGCGACCGCGCCTCCGACGACCGCGAGCCTCGGGAGGCGCGCCGCCTCGGTCACCGCTGGATCGGAGGCCCGCACCTCCCACAGACACGCGACGCTCAGCGCGAGCGCCATGGCGACCCAGACGAAGGCCGCACCGACCGCGCCGGCGGCGGTGCCAGTCCACGCACCGAGCATGGCGGCCGCACCCGCCGCGAGCGAGAAAGCGCGCCAGCCGTCACCGCGCTGCGCCGCTGGCGTCACGCGCTGGTAGGCGGACCCACGAAAGAGGATCATGCCCGAGGCGAGGCCGACCCACCCCCACGCGAAGGGGGTCGCCCACTCGCCCCACACGACCGGAGCCACCGACGGACCCACCTCGCCCACGACGCGAAGCGCCGGCAACCATGCGAGCCAGCGCAGCAGCACCAGATCGGGGCTGCCCTCCTGCTCGCCTCGCCACTGCGGCAACGCGGGGAGCAGCGGCGAGCCGAGCGTCAGCGCGATGAAGAGAAGGCCCGCGCACTGGCGCTGGCGCGCCAGCGTGGATACAGCGCCCCCCGCCGCGTCGATGTGCACCGGGTCGAGCGCGCCGATCGACGACAAGGCCCCCACGAGCATCAGCGCGACGCCCCCCACGAGTCCGGTGAACACGGCGCGGCGGACCGCCCTCGCCCCGCCCGCCGCGCGCGAACGCCACATCGCCCACGCGACGACCCCCGAACACGCCATGAATCCCGCGGCGAGCCCTCGCAGAGTTGAGGTGTGCACTGTGGCGATCACGACCCCTGTGAGCAGCACGTAGATCGACGGGCGCACGCGCGTGGAGGCGCCGCGTTCGTTGCCCGCTTGGAGGCAAGGTGCGGCGAGCGCCGCCGGTGTCGCCGCCGCCGCGCTCAATAGCAGGAGCATCGGCGCGTCGTGGGCTCCCATCAACGCGCTCACGTTTGCGACGGCCCAGGCCGCGAGCGAAAGCGCCATGACACGCACCAACCGCGCGCGCGCCGGAGGGTGCGACGGGAGCATGCCGACCACAACGGCGACACACGCGAGCGTGAGTCCCACCTCCACCGAGTACGACGAGAGCGCCGTGATCATCGGGTGGCGCCCTCCCCCCCGCTTCGCGCCGCGCTCTTCCGCGCCCCCGAGCCTCGCAGCTCGGGATGCAGTCCACCGAAGTTAAACACATCGTCGGGCAGGATCGACGAGGCCGCCGGCTTGAGCATCAGCCATCCGACCACGAGCGCGAACCCGAACGCGGAAAAAAAACGCGCAAGCCCTGGGCGCGTCGGGGATCCATGCTCAAAGAATTCGCCGGCCCGCCGGGCCCCCCGCCGCACGACCTCCGCCCCCTCCGCGCGCAGGGGTGTCCACAACCCGAGGTCGAGGGCGCTCCCCACACCCCGCAACGTGGCCCAGGCTCCAGCGGCGGCGCGCCGCATCGCGTGGTCGACCGCGGCGATCCATGCGGTCGATTCCCCCCGTCGCGCGCTCGCCGAATCCCCCGCCCACACCGTGAGCACCCCCCACACGGCGCAGGCGACGCCGCCCGCGACCACCACGAAATCATAGGTAGAGGCGCGACTCACGACGCTGGCCGCGGCGAGCAGCCCGAAAACGGCCGCACCACGCACCAGGTACGCGCCCGCGCGCTCGCTCCAACCCACGGGATCTGCGACCCCATCCGCCCTCCGCATCCCGAGCGTCATCCCCACCACGCCCAGCGCCCACGCCTCCCAGGGGGCCGACAAGCCCCCCGCCCAGACCGCGGCCAACATCGGCAGGCGACCGGAGCTCGGCCGCGCGCAACCGTGCACCATCACCGCGGCGAGCGACGCCCACGCCACCGTGGTGAGGTCCACGCTCGAGGGACCAGGCCGGGACCACGACCCCGCGATGGGCAGCTCTCCGACGCTTCCACGCACCGCAGCCGTGAGCAGCCCCGCGGCGAGCGCCCACTCGGCGCTCGTCCATGCCGACGACCGCTCGGACCGTGTCAGCAATATCGCCGCGAGGGCGAAGCCGCTGGTGGTGAGGAGAGCGGCGAAGTCCGCCGCCTCCGGGGCGTCGGCGGGCGCGCCGGCGATCACGAACAAAGCGCCGACCGCGATCCATCCTGAGGCGGCGCTGTGACGTCGGCCGCCGCCGCGAGGTTGCAGCGCCACCGCCACACAGACCACGGCCCACAACCCAGACCACACCGCGGGCGTGTCGATGACCGCCAACCCCAAGACCGCCACGAAGGGTGCCAGGTCCCGTGAGGTCTTCAAAGACGGGGCCGCGCCCCCCCCGAGCCACCACACCGCCGCCAACCCCAGCGACCACGCGAGCGTCAGCTCAAGGCCCATACTCGACCTCCTCCGCCGGCGCCGGAGCGGCCTCGACGTCGCCGCCCTCACCCCCATCATCCACCTCCGACGAGCGCGAGTCCGGGGCCGACTCCGCCTCGGAGTCCACCATGCCCACGCGGATCATCAACCCCGCCAGCGAGGCGGCGACGGCGAGCGTGTGGCCATCCTCCACACCCCACCACCGAGCGTAGGCCGCGGCGAGGATCGCGACGCCACCGCAGGTCGCGGTGATCCCCCAACCGGCCGCGGTCGCGTCGTCACTGCGCCAGAGCGCGTACACGCCCGCGACCACCAACATCCCCGCGGCGTAGGCGAAGCTGGTCACCGGGATCATGACGACCTCCGCTGTGAGCCCCATTGGCCGCCGACGGCGATGAGCCCCGCGACCAGCAGCATGACCGCGGAGAGCGTCCCTCGTTCGAGCCAACGCTCGACGCTCCCAGCAAAATCACCGAAGCCAGGGTGCTCGGCGAGATCGACGCCCGCTGAGAGGAACTGGCGCGCCATCATCGAGAGCCACGTGAAACCCAAGATCGCGACCACGATCCCTCCGGACACTCGGAGGGCGCGGCGCCGCCATGCGTGGACCGCCGACACCGTCACCCCGTGCGCACCGCGACCGCCCGCAGAGGCCCGTGTCCCCTCTCGTGCATGGGTCATCAACACCCCGCCGACGCCGCAGCTCCCCGCCATCAACGCGGCGAAGGGTGCGTCAAGGAGCACCAGAAAACCCGCGACCGCCCCCGCGAGCAGCGCCTCTGCCGCCGCCTTGTGGCGAGGATCACGCGACACGAGGATCGTGCACAGCGCCCCGGCAAGCAGGCCTGCGAGGGCCCAGAACGCGAGCAGCGCGCCGCCGCTCACCCCTTCGGGAACTCCTGCCGCATGCACATCGAGCCGGGACCCCAGCGCGCCTTAAAGTTCGCACACTCGCGGACGCTCTCGGGCAGCTCTTTTTGATCGACCATCGAGAAACCGAGCCGACTCACGAGGAAGTCGGTGCCGTCATCGGTCACGAGGTACACCCGCTCGACGCCGATGCGCCGGGCCCGACGGAGCACGCTGTCGGCGAGCACCCACCCGAGCCCCTGACCGCGCCGAGAGCTGTCGACGCACAACCCGAACAAGAGGGCCTCGGTGGGAGAGGTCTGGTGCAAGCTGACACTCCCGATCACCCGCTCGTCCTCCGACTGAATGACCAGCGTCTCCACCTCCATCACCTCGCGCACCCGCGGGAAGTCGTGCGCGGTCAACAGCTTCTCGACCGCGGGGATCTCTTCGGGCGACGCGAACGTGACGGGATCTCCGAGCCCGTGCAGCACCCGCCGACACAGCCCCCCGAACGCGCCGCACGACAACACCAAGATCGTGTCGCCCGGGACCGACTGCTCGATCAGCGCCCCCATCAACCCCTCCACGTCGCCGTAGCTGCGGGCCGTCACCCCTCGCCCGGAGATCGCCTCGGCGAGGACCCCAGTGTCCAATCGATCCGCCTCTGGAATCTTCTCCGGGGCGTGGAGCGGCCCGAGGTACACAGCGCTCGCAGCGTCGAAGGCCCTCACGAAATCCTCGAACAGCACCGTCCTGCGGGAGGTCGCGCTGCGCGGCTCAAAGGCCACCCGCAAGGACTTGTCGGGGTATCGCCTTCGAATCGCCTCAACCGTCATCGACACCGCCGTGGGGTGGTGCGCGAAGTCTTCGATCACCCGGACGCCCTGCGCGATACCCATGAGCTCCTGGCGGCGTTTGACGCCCCGAAAACGTGGCACCGCGGCCTGCACAGTCTCCCAAGGGACCCCCACATGTCGGGCAGTCGCCATCGAAGCCAAGAGGTTGGAGATATTGTAGGCGCCGAGCGTCGCCGTCTGGAAGTTCCCCACGAGCGCGCCCTGTTCGTAGACCTCAAAGTGGGAGATCGACGCGGAGCGCTGCCCGTTGCCCTGCACCATCTTGGCTTCGAGGTCGGCCTCTCCAGGGGGCTGCCCCTCGCTCAAGAGCTGGTAGCGGTACGCCGGCCGCCCGCTGCCCCGCACGAGCGCGTCGGCCTCCACATCAGCGGCGTTGACGATCACGATCCCGTCGTCGGGGACCAGCGCCAACAGCTCTCGAAACGCCGCCCGAATCTCCTCCATGTTCGCGAAGATGTCCGCGTGATCGAACTCGAGCGAGGTGAGGATGACGATCTGTGGGCGATAGTGGAGGAACTTGCTCTTCTTATCGAAGAAGGCGGTGTCGTACTCGTCTCCCTCGATGACGAAGTGCTCTCCCTCGCCGAGGTGGCTGGCGCGGCCCAGGTTGCGCGGCACCCCTCCCACCAGCCACGAGGGCGAGAGCCGCCCCTGCAGCAGCATCCACGCCACCATGCTCGTGGTCGTCGTCTTTCCGTGGGTCCCGCTGACGACGATCGGGGTGCGCTCTGAGAGGAGCGTCTCCTCCAACAGTGAGGGGAAGCTCTCGAGCCTCAACCCCGCTCCGCGCGCCGCGAGCACCTCGACGTGCTCCTTGCTGCACACATTTCCGACCACGACGACCTCAGGTCCCCAGTCGAGGTTTTCGGCGGCGAAGCCCTCAAAGGTCTGCACGCCTGCACGTTCGAGCTGGCTCGACATGGGCGGATAGATAGGCCCGTCGGATCCCCGGACGTCGTGCCCCGCCGCCTTCATCATGCACGCGAGCGCGCCCATCCCCGTGCCACCCACCGCGATGAAGTGAATCTTCATACTCGCCCCCAGCGCCCGCCAAAGACCTCGTCGGTGCCGTGGAATGTCCGATCCCGCGCGACCCGAATTGGCGCGGCGCAGGCTCGAACTTGATGGATGAACGTCATGGTGAGACTCGGCGCCATTGTGCGCGCCCTAGATCCTGCGTCAAGGCCGAAGCACCGACCCTCGCGCTGTATGCACCCGCGGTCCACGAGCGTGGGGGTGTTCGGTCTACTCGGCGCGTCCTCTCGCCGAGACGGACCCACCACCCATGGGCTCTGTGTCGATCCGCAGACAACTATCGACCGTCACAGAACCGAGCGCGCGCGCCTTGCCTCGGCGTGGGTGATCCCGTCGCGCAAGGTGAGCATAACCGCTCTTCCCCGGCGGTGACACTCGTGGATCGCTCCGGGCGCATCCGGCCCTCTGCCAGACGGCTCCCGCGGACACGCTCCAATTCCCGCGGCGCTTGAGAGTTCCAGAGCGCCGGAGCCGGCCCAAGCTGGAAGGGGATCGCGCTCGCAGCGTGCTGCGTACGGCAGGCGCCCCGCGCTTGAGCCGCTCCGACCTATCATTCGTCTGTTCACCCACCACTTGAGACGCGCCGAATTTCACGGGCCTGTCTCGGCCCACCGAAGTCGGGTAGCAGGCAATCTAGAAGGAATAATTCCAGTAATCTAGATCCTGCGAAATGGGCGGATCAAATAGACGGGCGCCTGCTTTCTGGTGTTTGCGCGCCTCGGGCAACCAACGGCCCGCCGAGGGATGTGGTAGGTGTTGTGCGTGGATGTAGGGATGACGCGCAGACGTCAAACGGACAGCGATCGGCGTATGCGGCCGCGCATTTCAGTGGCGGTGGAGCTCAAACTCCACGCACCGGAGCACCGATTTGTACTGCTGTCCCGCACCGTGGATCTGTCGAGCACCGGCGCGTTCATCCGAACGAGCCGGCGACTCCCCGAGGGCGCGGAAGTCGTGGTCGCGTTCCAGCGCGGTACCCAACGAAACCCCCTCACGCTGAACGCCGACGTGGTGCGGGCGGGACTCGCAGACGGCGGCCGCTCCACGGGCATCGCGCTCCAATTCAAACAGACCAGCGAGCTCGATGAGTCCTTGCTCCGCGACTTGATCGACCGACACCTCTCTTGACGTGGACACACCCGCTGGCGGTGTCGGCCCGCTGGCCGGAGGGTGTTCAACCTCGGACCGTGCGCTGCCGTTGGCGCGCGTGCGCCCATAGGCACATCAACGCCGCGGGGGTCACCCCGGGGATCCGCGCCGCCTGCCCGGTGCTCGTCGGACGAACATGCGCCAAGCGTTGCGCTTGCTCGCCGCTCAACCCGGGCATGGCCGCGTAATCGAGATCGATCGCGAGTGGCAGATTTTGGGCGCCCTCTCCGCGAATGCGCTCGATCTCTCGTCGCTGTCGATCGATGTAGCCGGCGTACAATTCCTCGGCGCGCGCGCGCGCGGCGATCCAGCTCGGCGTCGCTGACGCCGGCTCCGTCTTCGCGACCACGATGGCCGCCCGTCGGCGCTCCACACGCTCCACGCGTTCCACCCCGACGAGCCCCGCCGCGTGGGCCAGCGAGGTCAGCCTGGTGTCGGCGTTGTCTTGGCGCAACAATATTCGGTACTCCGCCCGCGCCGTGAACATGCGGTACGGCTCATCACATCCTTGGGTGATGAGGTCATCGATGAGCACGCCCGTGTACCCTTCGTCGCGACCCACCACCAGTCCCGGCCCACCACACAGCGACGCGGCAGCGTTCGCGCCCGCCACCAAGCCTTGCACGCCCGCCTCTTCGTAGCCCGACGTACCGTTGATCTGCCCCGCAAAAAATAGTCCGGGGTGGTCTTTGCTCTCGAGGTGATGGGTGAGCCCGCGCGCGTCCACGGCGTCGTACTCCACGGCGTAGCCAGGGCGCACCATCACAGCGCGCTCAAAGCCGCGGATCGTCCGAACAAACTCTTCTTGCACGTCCGCCGGCAGGCTCGTCGAGATACCGTTGGGGTACACGAGGTCGGTGTCGAGCCCCTCGGGCTCCACGAACACCTGATGACTCGATCGTCCCTCGAACCGCACGATCTTATCCTCCACGGACGGGCAGTATCGTGGCCCGACGCCTTTGATCTGCCCGGAGTACATGGCGGACTTGGTTAAGTTCGCGGCGATGATCGCGTGGGTCGCCTCGTTGGTGTGCGTGAGATGACAGTGCACCTTGGGCAACACAGGGGGCTGCTCTGGTTCGTCGGGGGGCGTGAACCGAGGGAAGGGATCGTCGCTCGGTTGCGGGCTCATGACGTCAAGGTCGAGGGACGCCGCCGACAGCCGCGGTGGCGTCCCGGTCTTGAGTCTCGAGAGGCGAAATCCAAGCTGCTTGAGTTGTTCGGAGAGCGCCGTAGCCGGCGGCTCCCCCACGCGACCGCCCGGCGTTTTCTGATCCCCCGTGTGGAGCAACCCCCCGAGAAACGTCCCCGTCGTCACGACCACTCGGGTCCCCGGGATCACGCTCCCGTCCCGCAGCACCACTCCTTGCACGCCGCCATCCTCCCCCAGGTGCACAGAGGCGACGAGCCCCTCCACGACCTCAATGCCCGGCGCCTCCAGCAATGCGCGTCGCACGTAGGCACCGTAGCCCGCCTTGTCCACTTGCAATCGCGTGGACCACACCGCGGGCCCCTTGCTCAAGTTGAGGACTCGGCCATGGATCGCGCAGGCGTCGGCAGCGCGGCCCATCAGCCCTCCAAGGGCCTCGATCTCCGCGACGAGATGAGCCTTGGCGACCCCTCCCACGCTCGGGTTGCACGGGGTCTGGCCGATCGTGTCGAGTCGCCCGGTGACCACGAGCACCTTCGCGCCCACGCGCGCCGCGGCGAAGGCTGCCTCCAGCCCCGCATGGCCCGCGCCCACAACAATGACTCGATCCGTCACGACGCCTGCATATATCACCGAGCCCACGCCAAGGCATCTGGTCCGAGGTATGGTTGGCTCACATGGCCGAAATTGTCATGATCGGCGCCTCCACGCTCGACCCGCGCTTGTGGCGGACCGAGGCGCGGGCGGCCGTGGCCGGGGCCCGCCTCGTCGCTGTCCCCGCGTCGGCCGACATGGAGGCGGTGACTGCGGCGGTCGAGGCCCTCGCCCCCGGCGCGTCGGTGCGGACGCCTCCGGCCGCTGCGACCGGTGGCGGCGTCGATGGCACCGCCGCCTGGCTGCGTGAGACCGCCCGCGATCGCGGGCCGAGCCCGCTCGTCTGGCTCGAGACCAGCGACCCGTTGTGGATGCAAGATCCGGCCTCGCTGTACGCCGCCCTCGTGAACATGGGCACCTCTTGTCACGCGGTGCACGGCGCCCCGGTGGGAACCGGCGAGACCAACTTTGTGCAGGCCCTGTCACGCATCGACGCGACCACAGAACTCGAAGCGCGACTTGAGCGTTCACTCCGCGAACCGACGGCGCAGCTCCCCCTTGTTGCGGATGCGACCATGCGTCGCAGGGCGCTCACCGACTCCCCCACGGGGATGCCACGCGAACTCCCGTGGCACCTCGCCGACGGCGGCCCGCTGCCGTCGCATCGGTATCCACTGGTGGGACGACGTGTCGGCACCACCCACGCGCCGTCCCCGGCGCGCGTCCCCTTCCCGGCGGTGCTCGCCGCCCTCTGAGCCACGGGGGTGCCGCTGCCGTGTCTGAGATTTGTCCCTCCTCGCGAGCGCGCCGCGCTCGACGCCGCCGCCTCTGAACTCCCGCGCCGCGGCGCCATCCTCACGAGCGCCCAAGGAGTCCTCGCCCTCGTCGATTCTCTTGTACGCGTACACGGCTCCGCACCCGACGCGATGGCGGTGCTCGCCGCGACCGCCATCGCCACCATCGGTCCCCGCACGGCCGATGCGCTGTCCCATCACGGGATCTCGCCCGCGCTCATCGCGTCCCCCTCTCACGCCGAGGGCCTCGTCGCCCTCTTGCGAGCGCGGGGGAGGTTGTCCGACCCGTGGACTTTGTTTCGAGCAGACGAGGGGCGCGACACCCTGCCCGACGCCATGGACGCGGCGAGAGGCGACCTCGCGGTCGTCGAGGCCTACCGTGTCGTCGCCCCCGAGGTCACCGCCTCCGGCGCCCGCACGGTTTTGGGCCTCGATGTCCCCGAGCACGCCCTCGACGCCGTCTGTGTCACCAGCGGGCGTGCCGCGCGACACCTGCTGCGATTGGTGGAGCGGGCCCTCTCCACCACGGACGCTCAGCAGTGGCTGCGAACTATCCCGCTCATATCTATTGGCCCCGTGACCAGCGACACGTTGACTCACATGGGGCTGCCCGTCGCGCACACCGCAGACCAGCCCTCTCACGCCGGGCTCGCGCGCGCCCTCGCCGAGGTGCTCAGCGTCGCTGCACACACTCCCACGGCGCGGCCCTAGCCCTCAGCGAGCTCACTCAAGCCCGAGGCCGTGCACGTACGCCGCGAGCGCTTCGATCTCCGCGTCGGTCAGCTTGCCTTCGAAGCTCGGCATCTCAGCGCTGTCCTCGTAGAGGTCGGGGCCCGCAGAATTACGGATGACCCGTGCGATCCACTCGACGCTCCCTCTCCCCGCGAAGTTCGGCGCGCCTCCGCCCTCACCCGCGTTCACCTCGTGACATCCGCTGCACTCAAGCTCCTCCTCCCAAAGCTTCGCCCCTTGGGCCGCGAGGGCCTCGTCCCACGGCATCACCTCGGGCTCATCGCGAAGGCGCACCAGGTACTCCACCACGGCGTCGAGTTGGTCATTTGGCAGGGCCGCCTCGTCGTAGGCCTCCATGTCTGTGTGCCCCTTGGTCCCCCCAAAATAGGCCGCTGTCCTCGGCGTTCGGATGGCCCCCACCAGCCACGCGCGCGTAGAGAATGCTCCAAGATCGGGGGCCTCATCGCCGCCCACCCCGTCCACGGCGTGACACACCGCGCACCGCTCGCTGAAGGTCACCGTCGCCTCATAGGCGGGATCGTTGCGCCAGACCGCGGAGCCTCCCTCAGGCAGGACGCCCTCGAGCGCGAGCTCGCGGGCGCGCGAGGCGTTGGCGCGCGCCATCTCTTGCCCCTCCTGGTAGCCCTCATTTTGGGCGTCCTCCACCGCCGCGATCGCCGTGAGCGCCACGACTCCTGCCATGAGCGTCCCCACCATCAGCAGCACCCGACGACGTGAAGAAACCGCCCGGCTCGGTGATCGGTCGACAAAGGGCAAGGCCATTAAAAATGTGGCGACGCCCCCCGGGATCAACACGGTGCCGATGATCTGCAAGGGCCCCTCAAAATATTTGAGGAGCTGAAACAAAAACAAGAAGTACCACTCGGGACGCGCGACGAAGTTGGAGGAGGGGTCCGCCGGCGCGTAGAGATCCGCGCCATGCGTCGCGACGGTCAGCGCCACCAGCACACCGCCCGTCACCGTCATGGCGAGGACGTCGAGGAAGAGCTGGTACGGCATGAACGGCTGCGTTTTCTGTCGCAGTTCGTGTTCGCTCAACGTCGCCGGGGGCGTCACCCCGTGGCGTCGAAACAAGTAGATGTGGGCTACCAACAGGCCCCCGAGGGCCAACGGGAGCACGAAGACATGCACGGCGTAAAAACGCGTCAGCGTGAGATTTCCGTACTCCACTCCCCCCTGCAGCACCTGTTGCATCCCGCCGCCGCCGGGCACGGAGCCCATGATCCCTGTGGCCACCTGCGTCGCCCAATATCCCTTTTGATCCCACGGCAGCAGATACCCCGTGAGGGCGAAGGCCAAGACCAACCCGCCGAGGGCGAGGCCGATCCACCAGTTGAACTCGCGCGGCGCCCGATACGCGCCGGCGATCACCACCTGGATCATATGGAGCACCACCACCACCACCATCGCCGATGACCCGTGGTGATGCAGTCCCCGTAAGAACCACCCGCCGGTCACCTGGTCTTGCAGGTAGGCGGTGCTGGCCCAGGCGTCACTCGCCGAGGGGCTGTAGTACGTGGCGAGTAAGATGCCGAGCACCACCTGCTGCATAAACAAGAAGGTGAGCACGCTCCCGAACACATAGCGGGCGCGCGCCCCTCCCGGCACCGGCTCCCCCGCCGCCTCCCGCCACAGGTCGCCCAGCCCCGTTCGCGAGTCCACCCACGCCCATAAACGACTCACCCGAGCAGCTCCTTTTGCGCGACCCCTTGGCGAAAACGTTGATACATGACCGCGATGCTCCCGTCGCGATCTTCAATCTCGAGGGCGTCGAGCCCACGCGGCGCGGGTCCCTCGGTCACCGCGCCTTCGAGGTCGAAGGAGGAGCGATGGCACGGGCATTTGAAGCACGAGGACTCCTCATCAAAGTCGATCCCGCAGCCGAGGTGCGGACACACCGTGCTGAAGGCCGACAGCGTCCCTCCCTTCACTGCGACGAAGGCGGCCCCGATGCGCACCCGCGTGACTCGGTTCCACGCGTCCTTGCGGTCCGCGAAGATCTCCACGCGACGTGGGACCACACCAAACTGCGCGCGATCACCGACCATCACGAACTCCTCTCCGCCGGAGGTCACGTCTTCATGGAGCGGGAACAAGACCAGCCCCGTCGCGGGCGCGAGGACCGTCCCCGCGAGGCCCGCCCCCATCACGCCGATCCCTGCGTTCAAAAACTTTCGTCGCCCAGGATCGTCGGGTGGAGATGCCATCGCCACGATTGTACTGCAAAGGGGCGGCCCTCCTCTACGCGCCGGGTGCCTGCGACCCCCGATACACCTCGCCTGCGTCTCCGCACCAAATAAGGAGTTTCCACAGCCCCCTGGTATGGTTCGGCGTGCGTCGTTCGCAATTTATCTCCCCCGAGCGCAGCCAAGCCACGTCCAAGTCTCGACCGTGGGGGGGCGTGCGACTGGCCACCCTCCCCGGGATCGTAGCGCCCGAAGGGCTCCGCGTCGGCGAGTCCTGGGAGTTCTCCACCATGGTCGGGAGCGAGAGCCGTGCGCGCGGCGCCACCTTGCGCTCCGTGCTCGGTCGCGACCTTCCCTTCCTCGCGAAGCTGATCGACACGGCGAGCCCCCTGAGCGTCCAGGTGCACCCCGAAGACGATCCCTCGCGCCAGCGCCTCGGCAAGGAAGAGGCTTGGATCATCCTGGACGCCGATGAGGACGGGCATGTCCTCGCTGGGCTGGCCCCTGGCTGCTCCCCCGACCAGTTCGCGGAGGCTGTCCGCGCGGCGAACGCCGACCCCGGCGCTGGAGACGAGCTCCTGGCGTGTCTGCGTCGCATCCCGGTCCGGGCGGGGATGGTCATCCTGGTCCCCGCGGGTACCCCCCACGCGATCGGAGCCGGCATCCTCCTCGCCGAAATTCAACAACCCACAGACTGCACCTTTCGCTTCTTCGACTACGGAAGCGAGCGGGAGATTCACCCGGAACGCGCGGTGGCTGCCCTCGCTCCGGCCGCCCAGCCCGAGGTGTGGACCCCCACCGAGGGCCCAAAACCCATCGTAGGCGAACACCTCGAGATCGCCCCCTTGCTCGCCGGCGGCCACGACGTCACCGCGAACGGTGCAGATGTCTTGTTGATTCCCGCGGCCGACGGCGTCGAGGTCCGGGTAGACGGGGAGACCCACGTGCTCTCCAAGGGCGACCTGCGGCTGCTCGTCGAGGGGTCCCACATGCGCGTGACGGTTCCCGAGCGCGCGGTGGCGGTGCTCGGAGCCCTCCCGTGAAGCTCCCACCCCGCCAGTTCGGCTGGGCCGCGCTCGCCTTGACCCTCTGCGGGCTCGGCGGCTGTGAGTCGGACGACGACGCCAGTCCATGCCACGAGGTGCGCAAGTGCATCACGCTCTCGTGCAAGGAGCGTTTTGACCAAGGGAAGACCTCCGAGGCCTTCACCTCCTGCGTACAGTGGTGCCGCGCGAGCCGCGGGGTGCCCGTTGGTGAGCACGCCTACTGCGCCGAGAAGATCGGCGTGGGCTGCATCGAAGACTGGTACAGCCTCGAGTGCGTGCGTGCCCGCGGCCGCTGTCGCGCGGGCGCGTACCGCAGCACCAAGGACGGCGGCTGCTAGACCCTCGCTAGGCGCGCCCGCGGGTCCAGAGCCAAAAGACGGGCAGGCCCGCGAGCACGACCGCCGCGTTGATCGCCACCTCCGCCGGCGATCGGACCGCGTAGTTGATGAGCAAACCCAAGGCGGCGGCGATGAAGACCGCCGGCACCACCGGGTATCCCCACGCCCGGTAGGGCCGCGGAAGCTCCGGACGCCGGACGCGAAGCACAAACACGGCCGCCACCGCCAGGGCATAAAACGGCCAGATCCCCACGATGAACTGATCCGCAAGCTGACCGAAGGTTCGTACGCTCACGAAGGCGACCCCCAAGCCGATCGACAAGAGGATCGCGCCCCCCGGCGTCCCGTAGCGCGGGTGGACCGCCGCGAGACGACGAAAAAACAGCCCGTCCTCCGCCATGGCAAAGAACACCCGCGGCCCGGTCAAAAGCGAGCCGTTCAGGGTGCCGAAGGTGCTCACCGCCACGAGCAGCGCCACGAGCTTCGCCCCCGTCTCCCCCACGAGCGCTTGGGCCACATCCGCGGCGACCAGGGGCCGGCCGGGCATGGACTCGATGCCGATGACCTTCACATAGACGACATTGAGCAGGAGATAGAGGGCCACGATGAGCGCGGTGCCGCCAATAAACGCGCGCGGGAGGTTGCGCTGCGGCGCCCGCACCTCGCCGCTCACGAAGCC
The DNA here is from genome assembly GCA_014240065.1 of Myxococcales bacterium. Classification (GTDB taxonomy): domain Bacteria; phylum Myxococcota_A; class Polyangia; order Nannocystales; family Nannocystaceae; genus JAAZXR01. The sequence continues at coordinate 33,799 of JAAZXR010000019.1, read as the reverse complement.
CACGTCGGCCCAACCGTCGTAGGCCCACATGACCGCGACCAACGCCAGCCCAAACCCCGACGCCGTGGTCAGCGGGGGCAGCCCGGCGGCGGCCGTCGCTGGCGCCGTCGCTGGCGCCAGGGTGAGCCCGGCCACCGCCAGCACCAAGATCGCGACGACCTTGAAGACGGTGCTCACATTTTGAACGAGGGCGCCGAGCTTCACGCCGCGAAAATTGACCGCGCCGAGCACCACGATAAACACGGCGGCCAGCGCCTGCGCGCGCGACACCGGGAGCGGCCCCGACAGCAGCGTCGCTCCCCCGTCGCGCCCCACCACAAACCACAGGTGCTCCGCGCTGACGATGGCGATGGCTCCGTACGCGGCGGGTCGAAGGATCAACAGCTCACACCACCCGAACAAAAACGCCACACGCGCGCCAAATGCCTCTCGAAGGTAGACGTAGATGCCGCCGGTCCGAGGGAAGATGGCCGCCACCTCGGACAACGAGAGCGCCCCGCACAGGGCGATGAGCCCGCCGACCACCCACGCCAACGCGAACGCCGTCACGCCGCTGGCGTGCGAGGCGATTTCAGCCGGCGAACGGAAGATGCCGCTGCCAATGGTGGACCCCACAAGGATCGCCGTGGCGGAGAGTCCCCCGAGACGCCGCGGCAGCCGCTCCCCCCAGGGGTCCTCGCTCTCGACCGGCGCGGTCGCGTCGGTCACCGCCCGCCCTTGCTCGACGAGCGCCGCTGGGCGAACGCGGCGAAGGCGGCCTTGGCCTCCGGGCTTTGGAGCTGACGCACGAACGCCTCGCCCTCCTCCCGCAGCGCACGCTGAATCAGGTCGCGGTCCCACCGTCGCATCAGCTCTTTGGTGAGGCGCAGCGACTCGGGCGGCTTGGCCGCGAGCGCACGCGCGGCCGCCCTCGCGACGCTGTCCACCTCCGCGTCCGGGACGACGGAGGTGACGATGCCCGCGTCCAGCGCCACCGAGGGCCCGAACCGCTTGCCGAGCATCAACAGCTCCGCCGCGCGAGCGTGTCCCATCTGCCGAGGCAAGAGCAACGACGACGCCGCCTCGGGGCACAGCCCGAGATCCACGAAGGGCAGCGCGAACGTGGTGGACTCCGCGGCGTACACCAAGTCCACATGCTGAAGCATGGTGGTCCCGATCCCCACCGCGGCCCCCTGCACCGCCGCCACCACCGGCGTCGCGATCTGGGTGATCGCGAACAAGAATCGGAACACAGCCGAATCACTGCCCGTGGGTGGCGACGCTAAAAAGTCGCCGAGGTCGTTGCCCGCGGTGAACGTGCCCCCCGCGCCGCGCAACAGCACCACCCGCACCTCGTCGGACGCATCGGCTTCGCGCAGCGACCCCGCGAGGGTCTCGTACATCCCCTCGGTGAAGGCGTTCTTCTTCTCGGGGCGGTTAAAGCAGACCTCCAATACGCCCTCGTCTTGCGTGCAAAGAATCTCTGGCTCCTGCGTGCTCATCACGAGCCACAGTACCGGCTCTCGCATCCACCGCCCACGGCATTCGTCCCCTGCGGCGCCGCGGGACCGGCCGAGGAGCAAAACAGCGGCGCTCGGCGGTCTTGGCGCCTGCGGCGGAAGGTGTCGAGATCTTTCGCGGCCCACGAGCACCGCCGACAGCCCCTTGTTCGAACAGGTGGCTTGCGTTACGTAAAATACTGAGTTCGAGCGGCCGGGCGGGCACACGAGCGCTCCGAACCGGATATTTTGCGCGATGGCGGGGCCTGCGGATCGAGATCGTTATGGTAGGTTCATCCCGTGAAACGCACGGTATTTTGGTCCTCGCTCCTGTTCGTCTCGCCGGTGTCGCTGCTGGGATTCACGCCCTCCACGGCCGCGGCGGCCACCGAATCCGAGGTGGATGCCGCCCCGGACCTCCCCGAGATCGTCGGCGGCCAGGTCGCGTCCACCTGCCAGTGGCCGACGGTCACCGCCATGACCTCCAACGGTGGCCTGTGCACAGGCACCCTCGTCCATCCGCAGCTGGTGCTCTATGCCGCGCACTGCCCCGCCGTCTCTCAGGTGAGCTTCAACGAGGTCGCGTTTTCGGGTGGCGGACAGTCGGTCCCCGTCGATCACTGCATGGCCTTTGGTCCAGGACAAAGCGTGGGCGACGATGACTACGCCTATTGCAAACTCGCTTACCCGGTCAACGACGTGCCGTTGACCCCGGTCGCCTACGGCTGCGAGGTGAACGAAATTACCGTCGGCGCCGACGTCGTCATCTCCGGATTCGGTCAAAATGATCTGGGCAACTCCGGCACCAAGTACTGGGCTGCGACCACCGTCTCGGGCGGCACCGGCACCACCAGCGCCATCAACGTCGGCGGCAACGGCACGAGCGCCTGGCAAGGAGACTCGGGCGGTCCAGCCCTCCTCCGCCTCGAGGACGGCTCGTGGCGCGCGTTCGGGATCGTCTCGGGCGGCTCTGGACCCGGCCAGCCGGTGCTCTATGTCAACATGGCCTACACCGTGCCGTGGGTCGAGTCGAATTCGGGGATCGACATCACGCCTTGTCACGATCAAGACGGCATCTGGAATCCAGGGCCCACCTGCGGCGGGTTCTCCACCGAACCCCTCAGCGGAGGCACGTGGAGCAACTACTGCAAGGACCAGCCGATCAGCGGCTACTCCTCAACCTGCGGACCGGCATGGAACGCGGCCGCCGACGAGATCCCACCGGTCGTGTCCATCGTGACACCCGTCGATGGCGACCAGTTCGAGGACGCGCCGGCGGTGATCGACATCAACATCGACGCGACCGACGAGGGCTACGGCGTCAAGCACGTGTGGATTTCGATCAACGGGGACGACCTCGACAGCTATGACACCAGCGCGCCCTATGGCTTCCCCGGGGCCAACTTCCCCGAAGGGGGCTACACCCTCGTCGCCTACGCCGAGGATATCGCGGGCAACATCTCGGAGTCTTCTCCCGTCAACTTTGGCGTCGGCGCGGTCGAGGCCCCCTCCGACGGCGGCGGGGACGACGGCAGCAACTCCGGTGGCACCGGTGGCACCGGTGGTTTCGCGACCGACGGCGGGGACGAGAAGGGCTGCGCCTGTGACGTAGGCACCTCCTCGCCTCCTCGAGGGCTCGCGACGCTCCTCGTCTTCTTGGGCCTCGGTCGCCTCCGGCGCCGCCGCCCTCGACCATAGCTCGCCTCGCTCGGCAAGGCGGTCGCTCCGGGGGATCAGGGGGCGGTCGCTCCCGGTCCACCCACGGTGTCCGGCAGGATTCCCCACACGCGGGCGATGGACCGCGCGGGGATTTCACTTGGGGTCCCCTTGTCGGGACGCCCCACCCAAAACGAGTGGGCGCCGTCGGCGTCGGTGTACTCGAGCCCGATGGCGGTGCCCCCGAGCCGCCTCACGGCGTCCTGGATCTCCCGCATGGACACCGGGCGTTCGGCCGCGATGGAAGGCGCCACTTCGAGCGGTGCGAGCGACATCCCCCACGGCCCCAACAGCTCCTCGAACACGAGGTCAAAGTGAGGGACCACCACCGACTGGAACATGAAGTAGGCCCGCAACGCCGGGAGCGCGTAGATGCTCACCGACAAGCGCGCGTCCCGACCGACCACGCGCTCCTCTTCGAGTCGAGCGAAACGAGCGCGGAGTCGGGTCGCCAAGTCCTCATCGTCCACCTCGACCACCAACCGCCGCACCTGATCACCGCGATCAGGATCCGAGGCCCACGCGTCTTCGAACAGCGCCTCTAATTTCATCAGCGCGGTGAGGGTGCGAGCGTCACCTGCCCGCGACTCATCCGCGCACAGCACCACCGCGTCCATGTCGAAGGCCGGACCGTACCCGCAGGGGAGATCCCCGAGCACTCTTGACGAGGACCAGTCCGCGCGCGCCACCACGACCTCGGCGGATCCCCCGCCGCCCGGGTCACGCGCCGCGTCGACGTAGCGATACGTGGCGTGTGCGTCCCCGTGTCCCGACTCGAGCTCTGCGCACGACTCAAAGTAGCCTCCCCGCGCGGCCTCGCCTCGCCGCATCACGGCGTCCCGATGCGCGTCGAGATCATCGCAGGCCTGACGCATGGTCTCGGTCGTCGCGCCCGCCACAAATAAGATCGTGGCGCGGGGATAGGCGACCGAGAGCGACTCCAGCAAGTCCACGCTCCCCGGCCGATACCCGCACACCAGCACCCGCTCCGCCGGCGACGCCGGCGCCATCGTCAAGAGCGCTCCGTCGCGGGCGCGCGCCTGGTCGTCGCGACCGCGTTCACCGTCCCGCGCCCTCGCCCGTCGACCCACACCCCGATCCGAGGCCATCGCCGCGCTCATCACCTCCCGCACCTCACGAAAGTTCGGCGCCAGCATCACGAGCCCCACGCGCGCGGCGCCCTTCGTCCCCTCACCCTCAATCGAGTCGCCGAACACCGCGCGCACAGGCGCCTCCGTGTCCACGGGACGAACGAGGCTCCCGAGCAGCACCGGCGCCCGCGAATCCCCGCGCCGCTCGGACGTCATGACCGCCCGGAGCTCGCGATAGCGGGCGTCGTCGAGCCGCGAAGAACGCCCGGATGGAGCGCCACGCCTGTCCGGATAATCGAGGCTGTAGGTGTAGATTTCCCACCCTGCGCTGGTCAGCAGCGTGGAGAGGATCTCCTCGCTGTGCGGCCGTCGGACCGCGCAAGCCAAAAACAGCCCCACCAAGCTCTCGGTCGTCACGATCTGCGTGAGCGTGTGCGCGTGACCTGCCCGGGCGTAGGAGGCCGTCGCTCGGCGGGCGGCGCCCACGCTGCTCTCGTCGACCACCTCCGCGATCAACCGCGGCCGTGAGGCGTGCTCCGGCATGCCTTGCATGCTCGCGACGATGTTGAGCAAGGTTCGGATCGTCGCGTCGTCGGGCTCCTCGCGATACAAGTCCGCCAACATCACGACTCGCTTCGCGCGCTGCATGTCCGTGCGCCGAATCATCGCGATCGCGTCGTCGTGCACGGGCGCCTGTCGATAGATCACGCGGGCGAACTGGGGCTCTCGAAGAAAGTCGGGCGGGTCTACCGAGGTCCCTACGACGAGGAACTGCCGCCGCCGCCGGGCCGCGGTCAACAGCTCGCGGATCCCATCGAGCGTACGGACGGTCCACTCTTCCGGCGCGAGTTTTTCGTAGTGCTGCAGCAGCTCCACGAGCAGCTGTCGGGTGGCCGGCGTGATGTTGACGACCACAGTGTGCCCGGAGAGCCCCGGCGCCCGGAGTCGGCTCAGCTCCATCAGCTCGCGCACCACGTCTGTGCCGAGGCCGATCAAAAAACTCACCAAGAACAGTCCAAACACCGTGAGCAGCGCGGACACCAGGAGCACGACCGACTCATTCGGGCTCGTCATCAGGTTCCCCGGGTCTTCGATCTGCCGGAATGACCACCACAGCCGCACGACGAAGCTCGCGTCGTTGGCACCTCCGATGGATCCGTCGCCGTCAAAGTCCACGCCGCCGTCGCCGACCTGTTCGATCACCACGGCGCCTGCGAAGGAGAGCAGCACGGAGGCCAGCGTCATCAACCACACCTGCCGCAGCCTCTCCGCGCGCGAGAGCACAGTGTACAGGTCCACCACCATGGGCGCCCAGAGGCGGAACAGGAGCAGCAGCCGCACGAGGCGAAAGAGCCGGAGCGTGCGGGCCGAGGAGACCCCTATCAAGATCCACTCGGGGGGGAGGAACGCCAGCAGCGCCACTCCATCCAACGTGAGCCAGACGATCTCTGCGGACGACGGCCTCCGCCATCCACGCCTCGCGGCGAAGCCGGCGCTGATGAACTCGTCGCGCCCCTCCTCTCGAAAGATCAAAAATAGGCGGACAAACAGCTCGGGGACAAAGATGAGGAGGAACAGCCCGTCCAAGCGCTGGATCGCCGGCGAAGGGAGCAGGCTCACGATGATGGCCGCCGTCAACCCGAGCCGGGTCGCTTGATGGGACAGCAGCCGTCGCATCAAGGTCGCGCTCCCGCCTGCAAAATTGGACGACACGGCCCATGGTACGACGATCTCGCCTGCAGAGCGAACTCTCGCTTCGCCGTCCGTCACTTCATGTTACCTTCCGGCCGCGATGAACGATAAAGAGCGAACTGAAGTTGACAGCATGGGCGAGATTCAGGTCCCCGCCGACCGCTATTGGGGCGCCCAAACCCAGCGCTCTCTGCATCACTTTAGCATCGGCACGGATCACTTCCCGCGCGCGATGATCCGTGCGCTCGGCGTCATGAAGAAGGCCGCGGCGCTCACCAACGCGAAGCTCGGCACCCTCGAACAAGACAAGGTGGATCTCATCGTGCGTGCCGCCGACGAGGTCATCGAGGGCACGCACGACGGGCACTTCCCGTTGTTCGTGTGGCAGACCGGCAGCGGCACGCAGACCAATATGAACTCCAACGAGGTCATCGCGAATCGGGCCATCGAGATCTCGGGCGGCGCGCTGGGCAGCAAAGACCCGATCCACCCCAACGATCACGTCAACCGCGGTCAGTCCTCCAACGACACCTTCCCGACCGCGATGCATATCGCGGCTGCGGAGCAGACGGTCCATCACCTCGTCCCCAAGGTCCGCGCGCTCCGGGACACCCTCGCCGTCAAACGCGACGCCTTCGCGGACGTGGTCAAGACCGGGCGCACGCACCTGCAGGACGCGACGCCGCTCACCTTGGGACAAGAGATCTCCGGATGGGTCACCCAGCTTGACCGGGCGCTCGAGGGGGTCGAGGCCGCCCTGCCCCAAGTCTACGAGCTCGCGCTCGGCGGCACCGCCGTCGGTACGGGGCTCAACACCCATCGCGACTACGCGGCGACGAGCGCCTCGATCATCGCGTCCTTGACGGAGCTCCCCTTCGTCACCGCCGAGAACAAGTTCGCCGCCCTCGCAGCACACGACGCCCTGGTCGCGCTGCACGGCACCTACAAGACCTTGGCGTGCGCCCTCATGAAGATCGCCAACGACGTCCGGTGGCTCGCCTCCGGACCCCGATGCGGTATCGGCGAGATCACGATCCCCGAGAACGAGCCGGGGAGCTCCATCATGCCCGGCAAGGTCAACCCCACCCAGTGTGAGGCCATGACCATGGTCTGCGCGCAGGTCATGGGCAACGACGTCGCCGTGTCCGTGGGGGGAGCCTCTGGGAACTTCGAGCTCAACGTGTTCAAGCCCCTCATCGTGCACAACACGCTCCACTCGGCGCGCCTCCTCGGCGACGCGTGCCATAATTTCGACCGGTTTTGCGCCGCAGGCCTCGCGCCCCATCATGAGCGAATCGCCCACAACCTCGAGAACTCGCTCATGCTGGTCACGGCCCTCAACCCGCACGTCGGCTACGACTCGGCGGCGAAGATCGCCAAGAAGGCGCACGCGGACGGCACGACGTTGAAGGCCGCCGCGCTCGCGCTCGAGCTCTTGACCGAGGAGCAGTTCGACGCGTGGGTCGTGCCCGAGGCCATGACCCGGCCCTCGTAGCGCGCGCCCGAGCCCCCCTAGTCGAACAGGTCGGGCGCGAGCGGGCTGTCGTCGCCGCTCTGGATGGACTTGGTGAGCGCCACCGCCTGCGGGAGCACTTGGGTGGCGAAGAACTTCAGGTTCGCGATCTTGCCGCGCTGATGGAGCTTCAACTCCCCGTCCCCGGCGGCCTCCTGCGCGACCACAGCCTGGTCGAGCGCCTCTACCCCGAGGACCACGTACCCAAACGCGTTCAAGAACGGCACCGCGTTCAGCATGGCCGCGTCGAGCTTGCCGCCTTGCCCAATTGAGGCGATGAACATCGCGGAGGCGCCCACGTTTTGGAGCGCCTTCCCCACCGCGGTCGCCTCGTCCTCGAACCCGGCCGCCTTCCCGCGCTCGATGATTTCGTTGGCGAACTGCATATAGTTCATGAACAGCTTGCCGCCGCCGATTCGCATCTTTCGGCCGAGGAGATCGAGCGCCTGGATTCCATTCGTGCCCTCGTAGATCGACTGGATCTTCGCGTCGCGCACGAGCTGCTCCACCGGGTACTCTCCGATGTAGCCGTACCCGCCGAAGACCTGCACGCCGGTGACCGCCACATCGAAGCCTCGGTCGGTGCACACCGACTTCAGGATCGGGACCAGCAGATCGACGCGCTGGTGGCACGCCGTACGCTCGGCTTCGTCTTTCGAGTGTTCGGCGATGTCCGCCTCGAGCCCCACGCGGATCGCGAGCGAGCGCATTGTCTCCACCAACACCTTTTGACTCATCAACATGCGGCGCACATCGGGGTGCTCGATGATGCTCACGCGCGGCGCGTTCGCGTCTTTGATATTCGAGATGGACGTACCCTGCACGCGATCTTTCGCGTAGGACTTGCTGTACTGGTAGGCGGCGGAGCCCGCCGCGAGCCCCTGCACGCCCACGCCGATACGCGCCTCGTTCATCATGTGAAACATCAACTCGATGCCCTGGCACTCTTCACCCACGATCCACCCCTTGCATGGCCCCCTCATGCCGAGCCCGAGGACGCAGGTGGCCGACCCCTTGATGCCCATCTTGTGCTCGAGCTTGAGCACGTGGGCCCCGTTGCGCGCGCCCAACTCCAAATTGTCGTCAAACTCGTACTTCGGCACCAAAAACAGGCTCAGCCCCTTCGTCCCGCTCGGCGCCTCGTCGGTGCGCGCGAGCACCATGTGGCAGATATTGGACACCATGTCGTGGTCACCGCCGGTGATGAAGATTTTCTCCCCCTCGAGCAGGTAGACCCCGTCGTCGCCCGTGGCCGTGGCCTTGCAGCGGTTGTCCCCCACGGAGCTCCCCGCGCCCGACTCCGTCAGACACATGGTCCCCCCCCACACGCCGCTGAACATTTTCTCGCCGATGGAATCACGCCATTTCTCGGGTCCGAACTCGTGGATGACCCGCGCCGCCGCCGACGCGAGGCCCGGATACATCATGAAGGCCATCGACGCCCCGCTGAACATCTCCTGCAAAACCACCCCCATGGCGACCGGCATCCCCGCGCCGCCGAGCTCGGGGGGCGCGCCCGGGGCCGCCCATCCTCCCCCGCAGAATTCATCCCACGCGTTCTTGAACCCGTCGGGCGTCGTCACGTTGCCCTCCTCGTCCAACGTGCAGCCTTGCTCGTCACCAGTCTTGTTGATCGGATGCAACACTTCGCGCGCGACCTTGTAGGCCTCCGACAGCGTCGCCTCGTACACGTCGCGATCGAGCTCTTCGTACTTGTCGAGCTTGAGCAACCGCTCATGGATCCTGTGCTGCTCGAACAACGAGAAGCAAACATCATCGATATCGTAGGTGAAAGATGTCGCGCTCACAGCGATGGAATACAGCGAAAACGAAGGCACGTCGAGCGCGCAGACACCGCAAGCGACGTCGCGCGCGCGCCCTCCCGCCATCGATCCGAGGCCCGCGGCCCGAAATATTGAGCATGCTCAATATTCTCGATACTTAGCATGCTCATTATCTATGGGCGATGGACTCGACCTCCCCCGCGACGGGCGCCCATCGCTTCGGGACGCAGCCCCACGACGTCCCGCGTGAGGCGCAGCCGACGCTTGCCTCACGTGTCAGCCCCTCGAAGGACGCTGCTCCGCGGGGAGGGATCAGCCGCCGGCGGCGGCGGACATCGCGGTCCAGACAGCGTGACATACGAAGACCGTCAACAGCGCGACCCCCCAGCGACGGCCGACTCGCGCCTCTCCGCGCTGTCGCGCGCGCCACCCGACCGCGCCGAGCATCGCGGTCAAGAGCAGCATCACCGGGAGATCCACCGGCAACAGTGACGGGCTCACGGCCGTGACCGGGGAGATCACGCCCGGCACCCCCAACACAGCGAGGGTGTTGAAGGTGTTGGAGCCGACGATATTCCCCACCACCAGCTCTGCCTCGCCGCGTCGGGCCGCGAAGATCGTCGACGCCAACTCCGGGAGGCTCGTCCCGATGGCGACGACGGTGAGGCCGATGACGAAATCAGAGACGCCCAACGCCCTCGCGATGTCGGTCGCGCCCCACACGATGCTCTTGGAGCCCGCGAGCAGCAACACCAGACCCATGAGCACCGCGGCGCCACTCTTCATGCGACTGTCCGCGCGCCCCTCCGGGTCTTCACCGGGCTCGCGCCCCGGCGGTCGCGCGGGGCCGCCGCGGGCTCGCTCCTCTCGCCGCACGCTCCGGATCAGCACCACCATCATGCTGAGCAAGGCGAGGATGAGGGCGACGCCGTCAAAGCGAGAAAGGTTGCCGTCGTACAAGAGCGCCGACGCCAACCCAGTCGTCACTAGCAGACGAGGAATCTCTTTACGTCCAGCAATTTCAGGGATCAGGAGCGGCGCCACCAGGGCCCCCACGGCCAGCACCAGGCCGAGGTTCGCGATGTTCGACCCGATGGCGTTGCCGATGGCCAGTCCCGCGTCCCCTTGCAGCGCCGCCGTCGTCGACACCAGCAGCTCCGGCGCCGAGGTCCCCAGCCCAACGACCACCATGCCGATGATCATCGGGCTCATCCCCATCGTCGTGGCGAGGCCGCTCGCTCCCGCCACGAATCTCGCGGCGCCGTAGATCAGCCCGACGATGCCGAGCACCACGGCGAGCGCTGGATAAAGGTGCTCCATCCGAGGGCGGAGAGTAACCGAGGACAGCCCCTAGATCCGGCGACTTGTAGAAAAACCGCGTTTGACGCACCAGGGGTAGTCCGAGAGCACAGACCGGTGTATCCACGGTGTCCCCGTGGACACTTCACCCGAACTGAGCTTCGTCATCCCCGTCTTCGAGGAGCAAGACTCGCTCGAACAACTCTTTCGCGAGCTGTGCGACGCCTGCGACCAGGCCAAACGCACGTTCGAAATCGTGTTCGTCAATGATGGGAGCCGAGACGAATCGGGCGCCCGCCTCGACGCCCTCGCGGCCCGTGACGCGCGCGTGCGCGTGGTCCACTTCCGGCGAAACTTCGGCAAGTCGCCCGCCCTCGCGGCGGGATTCGAGCGGGCGCGCGGGGCCGTCATCTTCACCCTCGACGCCGACCTGCAAGATGACCCGAAGATGATCCCCAGCTTCTTGGAGGAGCTAGACAACGGCGCCGACCTGGTGTCCGGGTGGAAAGCGCGCCGCCACGACCCGCTCGGCAAGACGCTCCCCTCCAAGGTCTTCAACGGCGTCGTTCGCCGATTGTCCGGGCTGGAACTGCACGACTTTAACTGTGGCTTCAAGGCCTACCGCAAAGAGATCGTGGACGAGGTGACCGTCTACGGCGGCTTGCATCGGTTCATGCCGGTGCTCGCGGCGGCGCGGGGCTTCAAGGTCGTCGAGGTGGTCGTCGAGCATCGGGCGCGGCAGCACGGCGTGAGCAAATTCGGCGCGCGGCGATTCTTTGACGGTGTGCTCGACCTCATGACGGTGATGCTCGTGACCCGATTCCGAACCCGCCCCCTGCACTTCTTCGGTGTCCCAGGCTTCGCCATGGGCGCCGTCGGCTTCGCCGTGCTCGCCTACCTCGCCCTGCTCTGGACCACGGGGGAACCCATCGGCACGCGACCGCTGCTGACCTTGGGGGTGCTCTTGAGCCTCGGAGCGATCCAGATGGTCTTGCTCGGGCTGCTCGGCGAGCTGCTCGTCCGGACCACGATCCAGCCCCGGGAGATTTACTCGATTCGCAGAGAATCCAGCGAGCGCGGGGCGCCGCAACGATCCGAGATCCCAGCCCCCCAATCCCCGACGGGCCCGACGGCCCCGCCTCCCCTCCACGAGACCCCATGAGCGGCGTACAACACGGAAATCGTCAAAAACACGAGAGTGGAAACCCGATCCAGCGCAAGCTGATCGAGCACTTCCACGCGCAGGCCGTGGCGCTCCTCGAGCGCGCCGCGCCCACCTCGCTGCTCGATCTCGGATGTGGAGAAGGCTTCACCCTCGACGCCTTCGTGCGCGCCGGTGTGAAGTGTGACATGACCGGCATCGATCTCTCGCGAGACGCCCTGTCCTACGCCCGCGAGCGGCTCCCGGATGAGGTGTCCTTGGAGTGCGCGAACGCGACGACCCTCGCGAATGATGGTCGTACATTTGATGTCGTCGTCATGTTGGAGGTCCTCGAGCACATCGAGAATCCGAGCCAGATGTTTGACGTGCTCGAGCAGCTCACCAACAAACACCTGCTGTTGTCCGTGCCCTGGGAGCCGTTCTTTTGCGGCCTCAACCTCCTGCGCGGCAAGAACATCGCGCGCCTCGGAAACGACCCCGAGCATGTTAATCATTGGACCAGAATGGGATTTCGTCGGTGGGTGTCCACGCGCTTCGACATCCTCGCGGCGCCCGTGGTGTTCCCGTGGACGATGGTCCTCGCCACTCGCCGTGACGTCCCGGGCTGACACCTGCGGATCCCGCGAAGCACGCGTTTTGGGGCTCGACAATGTCCGGCGACGCTGGCAATTTTAGTGTTCGCCGTGCGGGTCTTCTTGTCAGCCTTCTTTTGGATCTATCTTGGCGTGAGCCTCGCGGTCTTCTGGTTCGCGGTGGTGATCCCGTGGTTGTTCACCCTGCCCTTCGATCGGCGCCGAAGATTCGCCCACTGGTATGCCTGCGTGTGGGCCAACCATTACATCAAGCTCTCACCGTTTTGGGAGATGCGGCATGAAGGGCTCGAGCACTTTGACAAGGACGAAGCCTTTGTCATCGTCGCCAATCACCAATCCATCGCCGATATCATGGTCATGTTCACCACCTTTCGGCAGTTCCGGTGGGTCAGCAAACACACGGTCTTTTATGTCCCGTTCATGGGCTGGATGATGAAGATGGCGAACTACATCGGGATCCGCCGGGGAGACGCGAAGAGCCGCCAGAAAATGCTACGCGCCTGCAAGGACCACCTGACCATGGGGAATTCGATCATGATCTTTCCCGAGGGGACCCGCTCGGAGGACCGGCAGCTTCGGGCGTTCAAGCGCGGCGCGTTTCAGCTCGCGGTGGACACGGGCCACCGCGTCCTGCCCATCCTCATTGACGGGACCCACAACGCGCTCCCCAAGGACACGTGGATCTTCCGCAACGAGGGGAAGATCACCCTGCAGGTGCGGACGCTCCCCCCGCTCGATCCCGCGGACTACGGGAACGACCCGCAGCGCCTCAAGGAGGCGGCGAAGCAGACGATGGCCGAGCAGCTCGCCGATCTGCGCGCGGAGCCCGAACCCGATGGCTTCGAACAGCCGGCGGGCCACCCGCTGCCAGCAGACGCGACCGCGCCCCGAAAGCCGCGTGACAGCGAGCCGGCGCCCGGGTTCTCGCCGGGCGTCTAGCGAAGAGGCGCGTTGACGAAGGCGCGTGAGCCGACGCTCTTCGCGGCATTTTTCGTCCCGCCGCCGTGGATGTATGCTCACGGCGAATGAACTCATCGCACGCGAACAACCCCCTGCTGCACCCCACCGCCGTCGTCCCTTTTTCGAGGATCGAGCCGGCCCACGTGGAGCCTGCGATCTCCACACATATCGCGCGCGGCCGCGACGCCATCGAGCAGCTCGTGCAGCGACACGCCACCGGCGAGGACTCCCACTCATGGGCCACCATCATGGACGCGCTGGACGCCGCGGTCCAACCCCTCGACTGGGCGGCCACGCTGGTCTCTCATCTCGACAGCGTTCGCTCCTCCGATGATTTGAGCGCCGCCTATGCGGCTGTGCGCCCCGAGATCAGCGCTTTTTACGCCGACATCCCGGTCCACAGCGGCCTGTGGGACCTGCTGTCATCGTTCGCGCAGACTGAGGAGGCCCGGCACCTCGATCCCGTGCGCGCGCGGGCGCTCCGCAAGACGATTGATGAGTTCCGCCGTCACGGCGCGACGCTGTCGGGCGATGAGAAACGAACCTTGGTCAAGATCGATCGGGCGCTCTCTTCGGCGACCCTTAAGTTCTCACAGAACGTGCTCGAGGCCACCGGCGCCTTCGCGCTCTACCTTGAAGACGACCGACGCCTCGCGGGCGTCCCCCCTCACGTCGTGGCAGCGGCCCACCGCGCGGCCGCTGCGGACGAGCGCGCGGGGTACAAGCTCACGCTGCACGCGCCGTGCGTCATCCCCGTGCTCACCTACGGACAAGACCGAGCGCTCCGGGAGGAGCTTTGGCGCGCCTACAACCGCCGCGCCAGCGCAGGAGACTCCAACAACGCGCCGATCATCTGCCACATTCTGAGCCTGAGGAAGCAGAAGGCCAGCCTGCTCGGATACGACAACTTCGCCGACCTCGTCCTCGAAGACCGCATGGCCGCCAGCGGAACCCGCGCCGCCGAGTTCGTCGAGGAGCTTCGCGCGGCGAGCGTCGACGCCTTCGAAAAAGAACGCGAGGAGCTCTCTACGTTCGCCCGCGCGCGCGATGGAGAGGCCGTCGCGCCGCTGCGTCCATGGGACGTCTCGTACTATGGGGAGCTCCTGCGGCAGGCGCGATTCGATTTTGATGGGGAGCAACTCCGCCCCTACTTCTCCACCGCGAGGGTGCTCGAGGGGATGTTCAACACCGTGGAGCAGCTGTACGGTGTTCGCGTGCGTCCTGTGGGAGGCGTGGACGTCTGGCACCCCTCGGTGCAGACCTACGAGGTCTTTGATGGCGAGAAAAAGCTCGGCCGTTTCTTCGCGGACCTGTACCCCCGCGATGACAAGCGCGGGGGCGCCTGGATGCATGGGCTCTCCCTTGAATCCGAGTTCCCCGCCGACGCCGCGGGGCACCTCGGGCTCATCTGCGCGAACGTGACCGCCCCCAGCGAGGGGGCCCCCGCGCTGCTCGATCATCAAGAAGTGGAGACCCTGTTTCACGAGTTCGGCCACCTGATGCATCACCTGCTCACAGAGGTCCCCATCCGCAGCATGGCCGGCACCAACGTAGCTTGGGACTTTGTCGAGCTCCCGTCGCAAATCATGGAGAACTGGTGCTGGCACGGCGACGGCCTCCGCGCCTTCGCCAAAGATCACGAGACCGGCGCGGAGATCCCCGAGGAGCTGTTCTCTCGCCTGCTGCGCAGCCGCACCTTTCGTGGCGCGAGTCAGATGATGCGGCAGCTGGGTTTCGCGGCCCTCGACCTCGCGCTGCATCGCGAGTTCTCACCTCAGACCGCGACGCCGGCGGAGCTGCTCACCTTCTGTCGCGAGCGCCTCAGCGCGTCTTCCACCACGGAGCTGCCGAGCGACGAGGCGACGATCTGCGCGTTCAACCACCTCTTCGCGAGCGCCACCGGCTACGCCGCGGGGTACTACTCTTACAAATGGGCGGAGGTGCTCGACGCGGACGCCTTCTCCGCCTTCGCGGCGAAGGGCCTGTTCGACCGCGAGGTCGGGTCGCATTTCCGCCGCACCATCCTCGCCCGCGGCGACGCCGCCCCTCCCGAGGAGCTGTTTCACGACTTCCTCGGCCGGCCGCCGAAGCTCGCGCCGCTGCTCGAACGCGCCGGGATCGGGGGCACGCCGTGAGTGGTTCACGACCTCGAATCGGACTCACGGTGGGGCATATGCACGCCGATCCCTCCCGTCCACTCTTCAAGGGTAAGACCCTGCAATTTGTCGAGCAGAAGATGGCAGCGGCGATCTGGCGGGCGGGCGGCCTCCCCATTCCGCTCCTCAACCTCCACGACGACGCGTACATCGGAGCCTCCGTTGAGGGGCTCGACGGGCTCGTGCTCCAAGGGGGCGTCGACGTCGCCCCAGAGAACTACGGACAGCGACCGCTCCGACAAGAGTGGAGTGGCGACCCGGTGCAAGACGCGTATGAGCTCGCGCTGCTCAAGGAGATCGTCGCGCGCGAGCTCCCGGTGCTCGGGATCTGCCGGGGCGCGCAAATTATGAATGTCGCGCTGGGCGGGAGCCTGTACCAAGACCTGGAGACGCAAGTGGACGGCGCCCTCTCCCACCGCAATTGGGAGCGCTACGAGCTCATTGAGCACACCGTGTCACTCACCCAGGGGTCGCTGCTCACGGAGCTTTATGGCCCGGCCGATCTCCTGGTCAACACCATCCACCATCAAGGGGTTGATGCGGTCGCGCCAGGTTTTCGGGTGTCGGCCGTCGCTCCCGACGGGGTCGTCGAGGGGATCGAGCGCGTCGACGACGGCCACTGGCTCGTCGGGATCCAATGGCACCCCGAGTGGCTCGACGGCTCCGCGCAAGGCGGACCCCACCGCAGCGACGGCGCCCCCCTGTTTGACGCCTTGCTCCGGCGCGTGCGGGAGCGTCGCGGCGGCGCCGACACATGAGCGACGGCGTCCCCCCGCCGGCCGCTGGCCTCCCGCCGCGACATTCAAGGTGCGACGGCTCGCGCGGGCCTGGTAGGATCTCCCTCGATGGGCTTTGAGTCACGCGTCCGCGCCCTCCCTCAACTCGGTATCGGAGTCTCGACGGAGTATGGCGCCCACACCCCCGGGCAGACCCTGGATCCCATGCTGCTCCGCGCGCAGCACCCGGCCTTCGGGTGTTTCTTGGAAGTCGGCGTCGAGATCGCGAAGGGTATCGACGACGACGCCCGACGGTGGATCGACGCCCGGCACCCCTGGACCTATCACTTCCTCGACATCAACCTCGACGAGCCGGAGGATTTTGACGCCCATTGGATGTCGCAGGTCTGCGCGCTCGTGGACGCCGAGGCTCCCGCGTGGCTCTGTGGGGACGCGGGCCTCTGGCACTTCGGCCCCCGGGAGCCCGAGAACATGCTGCTGCTCCCGCCGCTCCTGACGGCGGACGCGGTCCTCCCCATGGCCGAGGGGATTCAACGACTCCGATCCGCGACCTCCCGCGAGGTCCTCCCCGAAAATCCCCCCGGGACGATTTTCTTGGGCGACCTCCACCTGCTCGACTACTTCGCCCGCGTCTGCGACGCCGCGGACACGGGGATGCTCTTGGACTGCGCCCACCTCGCCATCTACCAGCGGCAGCACGAGCACGCGCCGACCGCGGGGCTCGACGCGTTCCCCCTCGACCGCGTGGTGGAGCTTCACGTGGCGGGTAGCTCCGTCAAGGAGCACGCGGGGCAGAACATTATCGAGGATGATCACGGGACCACGGTGCTCCCGGACACGTGGGAGATCTTCGACCACGTGCTCGCGCGCGCTCCCAACCTCAAGGCCGTCGTCTACGAATGCGAGCGAAACTCCCTGGAGGAGACCCTCGAAGGTTTCGAGCGGGTCCACGCCGCCACCACCGCCCACCGCTGTTTCCAAGAGGTCTCCCCATGAGCCCGCTCGCGCTCCAGCGCATGAGCGTGCGCATGCTCTACGACTGGGAGCTGACCACCTCCATCTACGACGCCGGCGTCGATCCCATCCTCGACGTCCATGTCTCCGCGACCGCGCGCGAGGTGTTGACGCGACCGGCGCGCGAGCTGTGGCGCAGCGATCCCTATCGACAAAGCAGGACCGTCACCGCGCTGCTCCGCGTCTTCAAAAGCGCCTGCGCCTGGGCGCTCCTGCGGACCCCCCAACCCGCCCTCACCGACTTTTTCGCGAGCCCCGTCTTTCACAGCAGCATCGAAGACCGGACCTCCACGGTGCGGGCCTTCGGGCGCTGGCTTGAAGAAACCTTCGTAGGCCACGCGGAGGTCGCCGCGCTCGCGCGCCTCGAAGGCGGCCTCGATGACGTCCGGCGACGACGCGCGTCCTCCCCCCGCCGTGACGCTCCGCGATGGTCCCTGAGCCCCGACGCCCGCGTCGCCCAGGTCCCGAATGGGACGAGCGATCTGCTCCATGCCACGATCCAGCGACTCGACAAGCACGCCGTCTCCGCCGCCCACGCGGCGGTGCATGGCGAGTGGGAAGGCGCCGACCTCACCCTCGGCGCCGGCGCCCCGGAGACGCTCTTGCTTCAACGTGACGCCGAGGGGGGCGCGCAGATCAGCCGCGTCAGCGCGCCCATGTACGACCTGCTGGCGGCGCTCTCGGTCGACGCGCCCCTGAACGCGCTGGCGGCGGTGGGCGCCAAACATGACGCGAGCCTTGAGGATCTCGATGAGCTGTTGCGCGACCTTTGTGAGGATGGGGTCGTCGTGTGCTCGAATCTGGCGAGCTAGCGCGCCCCCTCGGGGGCCAGCCTGCCGCGCGCCAGCGGGCCCTGCCCGGCGCTCCGCGCCCTCGCGCGGTCGGCGTCGGGCCGGGCGCGTGCCCCGGTCGCTTCGAGCGTACGCGGCGGTTGAAAAGCACGGTCAATTATCCGAGATTCACGGGCGCCGGCGCCCTGTCAGCGCTCGCTGCCCCGCATGTACTCGCTTTGGAACTTCGCCCTCGCCGCCGGTCTTCATGGATCGGTCGCGTCGGTGTCTCCAGTGAATTCTGCGGCCCCTCCCGCGCCACTCGCCGGCCCCGCCGTTGTGCGCGCCACTCGCCTCGACGAATCCTCCATTCAAGTCGACGGCGCCCTCGAGCCTGAAGAGTGGGCGCAGGTGCCGCCGCTCCCGGCGCTCATGCAGGTGAACCCCCGCTACGGAGCGTCTCCGTCGGAGCCGACGACGGTTCGGGTGGCCTACGACGGCCGCGGCGTCTACGTCGCGTTCGCGTGCCACATGGACCCCGACAAAATTCGAGCGCCGTTCTTCGTGCGTGATCAAGCCCAACCCGGCGACCTCGTCTTCCTCGAGATCGATCCCGGGGACGACGACACCAACGGGTTTTATTTCGCGACCTCGGCCTCGGGCGCCATCGTCGACGCGCAGCTGTCACGAGATGTGGAAGAAGAGCGCCTCTGGGACGGCGTGTGGCAGAGCAAGACAAAAATCACTGAAGACGGATGGACCGCGGAGCTCTTCGTGCCGTGGTCCACCATGCGTTTTCCTCGCGGCGGATCGCCTCAGCTCGCGATCAACGTGGGTCGAACGCTCTCTTCGGGCAATGAGACCAGCCGGCTGGCCGCGCCCCCCCAAGGTGTCCCGGGCCGACTCTCCTACGCCGTCCCGATCGACACACTTCAAGACGTCGCGACGCCGCTCAACCTCGAGCTGCGCCCGTTCGCGTCGCTGCGAGGTGCCCTTCGGCGACCGGAGGGGAGCCTCGACGACACCTGGCGAGCCCTGCCCAACGCGGGCCTCGACCTCAAGTACGGACTGTCTGGAACGCTCACCCTCGACGTCGCCATCAACCCCGACTTTGGACAAGCAGAGGTCGACGCCGCGTTCTTAAACCTCGGCCCCTTCGAGGTGTTTCTCCCGGAGAAACGACAGTTCTTTTTGGAGTCGCGAGACATATTTAGCAGCAGCTTCAACCTGTTTTATTCGCGTCGAGTGGGCGCGGCCCCCACCCCTGGCGACGTCGCACCGACCACGAGGACCGTGAGCGGAGCCGAGGAGCAAGGCTCGCTGGCTTCCCTCGATCCGGTCACGAGGATCGGCGGCGCGGCGCGCGTCACCGGAGAGGTCGCGCCCGGCTGGATCCTCGGGGTGCTCACCGCGACCACGATCCCCACATCGGCGGAGGTCTCGTTCTCGGACGGTCACACGACGACCGTGCGGGCCACGCCGACAACCCAGTGGTCCGCCGTGCGACTTCGGCGCCAGTTCGACAGTCAGAGCTATCTAGGAATGATCGCGACCCACGTGGCCCCCACCCGTGGAGACGACCACAGCCTCGTCGGCGGCCTCGACTATCGCATACGTTTTCGCGAGCGCTGGACCCAGAGCGGACAGGTCATCGCCACGCGGCGCCGCGACAAGACCGGCATGGGCGCGACGAGCCGAATCTCACACACCTCGCCGCGAACGAGGATCCACGCGGGGGTTGAGATGCTGACCCCCAACGCGGACTTCAACCGACTCGGCTATATGCGATTCGCCGACTACACCTCCCTGGAGGTCGGCAGCCACCTGTTCAACGCGCAGCCCGTGGGGCGCTCGATCCGCAAGCTCGACGCCCAGGCCCACGCGAACCTCCGCGTCGACTTCGCGGGTCGCATCACCGAGAAGATGATCAACACGGAGTGGGTCCTCGAGACCATGGGGCTGTGGCGGGTGTCCACCGTGGTCGGCGGGCACTTCCCTCAGCTCGATCCCTACGAGACCCGCGGCAACATCCCCTACGAGGTCCCGATCCACTGGTGGAGCGGGCTCAACGTCCGCAGCCCCACCGATCGTCGGATCGTCGCGAACCTCGGGACGAGCTATGGCGAGCAGGCCGGAAAGCCTGGGCCGGACGCTACCGCGTCGCTCAGCCTGCGCCCCCTCGATCGGCTCCGCTTCGATCTCAGCGGTGAGTTCCACGCCACGTTTGGTCGCCCGCGTTGGATCGCCGAGCGCGACGATGGTGTTCCGATTTTCGGCACCGCCGAGACCTACAACGCCATCGGCGACCTGCGGGTGACGGTGGGGATTCGGCCGCGGCTGTCCTTGTCGGTGTGGAGTCGCCTGTTTTACGCCACGGCGACCCATGATCGGTTTTTTGAGCTGCGCGACCCCACGCGGCTCGTAGAAACCGAGCGGGGTCCGTGGCTCGGCAACTACGACGTCGGCTCCACAAGCCTCATCTTGAACGGGATTCTGCGCTGGGAGTACCTCCCGGGGAGCTTCTTTTTCGCCACCTACACACACCGTTCGCTCCTCGGCGAACAGGGTTCCGTTTTGTTCAACCCCACCGGAATTTTCAGCAACCTCGGAGAACCCCAGACTTCACATGAAGACACGGTGTTCTTGAAGCTCATGCATCTCTTCAGCCTGTAGGAGAACGTGCGCAAAAGCCCGTCATGTGGGCCGCGGTGCCGCATAAGGACTCTGTGGCCGACGGGAACCACCCTCGGAATAGTGGTACGGTGTGAATCGTGACGTCGCCATCTCAGGTGCTCCGCGTGGGCGCTGTGACCCCACCCGCCAGCCTCGACGACCCCTCAGGCAACGACTTCACCAGCGCCATGGTGTTCTCCCACGTCTACGAGACGCCCATCACCCGCGATCCCTCGACGGGAGACATGGTCCCGGCCCTCTTTGCCCGGCCACTCCACCGGAGCTCGGGGGGTCAGTGGGAGGGCACCGTGCGCTCGAACCTGCGGCTGTCCGACGGCGCGCCGGTGACCGCCGACGAGCTCGCGCACAAGCTGACCCACCTTATGGATTCGGAGGGCATGCGCTTCACCGCTGACGGCGAGATCATCCGAGTGACGGCCCCAGATGTACGCGACCTCAACGCCCGGCTCTCGCGTCGCGGATGCGCCCTCGGATTCGCCCGCGCAGGCAAACAGCTTGGCACTGGCCCCTACGGGGTCGTGGAGGCGTCCCCCGAGCTCATCATTTTGGAGGCGAATCGCCACTATCCGTCGACCCCATCCATCAAGCGGGTGGAGATCCATTGTTTCCCCGAACGTCGCGGCGGCAAAGACAAGCTGATCGATGAGTTGAACCATAAGCGCCTCGATCTCACGGTGGATCTGGCCCGCGCCGACGTGGATCAGGTCAACGGCATGCGCAAGGTCTTTCGGCCGGGTGCGAGCACCTGCGTGCTCGCCTTCAACACCCAAGGGCGACTGTCCAAGGCGAACCATCGTCGCGCGATCGCAAAAATCCTCGACCTCCACGCGCTCAGCGAGGTGAACCACCAAAACTCGGTCGCCTATTTAGCTCGCGGCGTCCTCCCACCGATGCTCGGACACCCACGGGCCAACAATCTCTTCGCCCCCGGTGAGGGCGCGGCAGAGATCGCCGGGGCGAACTTTGGCTCTCCGTTGAAGCTCCTGCGAGTGTGGGCGCCCCGCTCGTACAACCCGGAGCCCGCGGGCACGGCGACGCTCATCGCTCAACAGCTCGTGAACGCCGGCGTCGCCGTCACGCACGTCACCCCCAAGACCCCTCAAGACTACCAGTCCTGCCTCGACGCGGGCGACTACGATCTCGTCCTCGGCGGATGGATCGCTGACACCGCCGAGCCGCTCGACTTCTACGAGGCGCTGTTCTCCGCGGCGTCGATCCCGAGCGCGTCGAACAACAACCCGAACTCGTGCAACATGGCGCGCTGGGACGACCCCGAGACGACCGCCCTGCTCGGTGCGCTGCGACAATCAGGGAGCGCATCGCTCCACCAAAAAATTGAAGACAAAATCGCCGACCAGCGTCCGCTGGTCCCCCTCATGTACGGCCCCTCCATCGCGATCCATGGGTGGCATGTCCAAGGCTTCGCGTGGGGCCAACAGCCCTTCCCGTCGTTCACGGAGCTCGAGCTCGCGAAGTGAACCCGAGCGCGAACGCCTCGCCGCTTTGAGTCAGCGCGCCGGCGGGACGAGGAAGGCGCGGACCGCCCCCTCACGGAGGCTGCACAGGGCCGCGCGGTAGCCCCCAAACGGCAGGTGGACTCGGTCCAAGCGCCAGCTTGAAGCGACGTCGCCTTTGAGGCGTGTCCACTGAATCTGAGCGGCTCGCTCCTCCAGCAGCACGCAAAAGTCCGCGGCGGGGAACGAAAAACCGGTGCCGTGGACCTTGAGATAGGCCTCCTTGCACGCCCACAGCCGATAAAAATAATCGGCGAGGCCAGCCGGCCCGCGCGCGCACATTCGCGAGTGCTCTTCGGGCGCGAAGAAACGCTTCCCGATCTCCACGAGGCGCCGGTCCGTGCGGACCTGTTCGATGTCCACGCCGACCTCGCACTCTCGGGACACCGCCAAGATGAACTTGTCACCGCTATGCGAGAGGTTGAAGTGCACGGGCGGACCGCCCTCGCTCAAGCGGGGCTTGCCGTGTGCCCCGTACTCGAAGGTGAGGTCGCCAGGCCCGCACCCAACATACCGAGCCAAAATATGCCGCATCGCGGACCGGCCCGCCACGAACGACTGCCCGCGTCCCCTCACGACGAATCGATCCGCGCGCTCCCGCTCTTCGACGCTCAGGCAGCGCTCAGCGTCGGCCGAGCAGCGGAGCTCGCCGGACCAAAGATCGACCCCCTCGGCTCGCGGCTCCCATTCGTTGGCCGCCCCCCACCCGACACCGCATGACTCAGCCCGCATCTGGACAATCAATACCACGCGACCCCACGGTGAGGGGGCGCGCTGGATGACACCTCCGCCAGAGTGCTACCGTCATGGACGATGGAGCGTCCCCATCCCCCGACCCCGTCACAGGTCCGCCGCCTCGGCGCGACCCTCCATGAGCGGGCGAGAGCCGGCGGGACCGCCGTGGTCGACGGGGCGCGTTCGTGGAGCTACCAGGACCTCGCCGACGCCGCAGCTGCGCGCGCGCGCGCGCTCACAACACGGGGGGTGCGCGAGGGCGACCGCGTCGCCTCCCTGCTCTCTCCTGGCGCGGAGGCGGTCGCCTGGAACCTCGCCTGCTATGCGCTCGGCGCTGTGTTCGTGCCGGTGAACACTCGATATCAAGCCGCAGAGATCCGCCACATCGTCGAGGACTGCACCCCTCGCTTGCTCCTCCACGAGCCCGCCTCCGCCCGCGTGTCCCATGAGGTGCGAGCGGCGATCCACCCCGCGCTGCAGACCCTCGACATCCGAGCCGCGCCTGCGCCGACCTCAGGGGCGGGCGCCCTCGACACACCGCCCGCCTTGTGCCTCCCTCGCCATGACAGCGCCCTGGCCTTGCTCATCTACACCTCGGGGACGACCGGCCGCAGCAAGGGCGTGATGCTTGAGCATGGCGCCGTGCTCCGCAATATGCGGGCGCTCACCGATGCGTGGGAGTTCAAGCCCGAGGACCAGCTCGTCCTCGCCCTCCCCCTCTTCCACGTACACGGGCTGTGCATCGGGGTCCACGGCGGGCTCTTGCAAGGTCTCACCTTGCGAATCATCCCGAAATTCACGCCCGCCGCTGTGGTCGAGGCACTCCGCGCTGGTGGGACGATCTTCATGGGGGTCCCGACCATGTACACGCGGCTCCTCACGCACCTGCGCGCCCACCCCGAGGACGCGGACGCCCTGCGCGGCGCCCGACTCTTCACTTCGGGAAGCGCCGCCCTCTCCCCGCAGGTCTTCGGCGAATTTTTCGAGCTCACCGGACACAGAATCCTCGAACGATACGGGATGTCCGAGACCTTGATCACCCTCTCCAACCCTCTCCACGGCGAGCGCCGCCCCGGGACCGTCGGCCTCCCCGTACCTGGCGTAGACGTGCAAATTCGCGGCGACGATGGCGCCGTGATCGACACCGAGTCCCCAGGGGAGCTTGAGGTCCGCGGCGCCGGCATGATGCGCGGTTATTGGGGCCTCCCAGACGCCCACCCCGGCGCATGGTTCGCGACCGGCGACATCGTCGCTCGCGATCCCGCCGGCTACCTCTCCATCGTCGGGCGCAAGTCCGTGGACATCATTAAATCCGGGGGCTTCAAGATCGCCGCGCGCGAGATCGAGGAGGTCTTGCGCGCGCACCCGGCGGTCGATGAGGTCGGGGTGGTCGGTGTACCGCACGCCGAGTGGGGGGAGCAGCTCGTCGCCTTCGTCGAAGGGCGCGAGGAGCACGAGGTTCGCGAATCGCTCGCGCAGCACTGCAAGGCCGCCCTGGCCCACTACAAGTGTCCTCGACACTTCTGGTTCGTCGACGCGCTCCCGCGCAACGCGCTCGGAAAACTCCAGAAACATCTCCTCAAGCGCGCGCACGCCCGGCTCGCGGGCGACGCCGAGTGACGCCGGGCGACGACGGCTGACACCTCTAAGGGGCGAGCGAGCAATTGTCGAGGAGCCGCGACGCTCCGAAGTGGGCAGCGATGGCGCACACGCACGGCGCCGTCACCTCCGTCACCGGTTCGAGGGTCTGCGCGTCGACAATCTCAAGGTAGTCGAGCCGCCCCGGAGCGATCGCCTCTGCGCCTCCGGCGAGCAACGCCTCCACCGCGCGCTCGCCAGACGCGAACCGCGCCCGCACTTCGCGGAGGAACGAAGGGATCCGCAGGGCCTCTTCGCGGTCCTCTGGTGTGAGGTAGGCGTTGCGGCTGGACATCGCGAGCCCGTCCGACTCCCGAACGATGGGACCGCCCACGACCTCCCCTCCGAGGAAGAACTCCGCGTGCATGCGGCGGATCACCGCCAGCTGCTGCGCATCCTTCTCCCCGAACACCCCCACGTCCGGGCGAATGAGCCCCCAGAGCTTCATGACCACCGTCGCCACCCCGCGAAAGTGGGTGGGACGCGACCGCCCACACAGCCCCCCGGAGAGCGCCGCGATGTCTACCCACGCGCCCTCTCCACGCGGATAGAGGTCGTCGATCGTCGCCGGGATGAAGACGACGTCCGCGCCCGCCGCTCGCGCCTTTTCTAGATCGCCGTCGCGGTCCGTCGGATATCGATCGAGGTCCTCTCCCGCCGCGAACTGGGTGGGGTTGACGAAGATCGTGAGCATGACCTGGCCGGACGGGCCGACGTGGTCCCGCGCGATTTGAAGCAGGCTCAGGTGCCCCTCGTGCAAGAACCCCATGGTGGGCACCACCCCTACGCGCACGTCGTCGCCGAGCCCCTCACGCCAGCGGCGCAACGGCTCGACACCCTCGAGCAGCTTCACGCCCCGTCGTCCCCGTCGCTGGGCCCGTAGCCGTCGCTCGCCCCATCCGCCTCGCGAGGGGCGCGCGGTTTCTTGGATGCCAACGGAGAGGCGCCAAAGCTCTGCGCCTCCGTCGGGAACGCCCGCGCCCGTACATCGTCGGCGTAGGCTTGAAAGGCGCTCCGGATCGGCGCGGCCAGCTCCGCGTAACGCTTCACGAACCGCGGCTTGAACCCGTCATCCAACCCGAGGAGATCGTGCATGACCAGCACCTGCCCGTCGCACGCGACACCGGCGCCGATGCCGATGGTGGGGATCCGCACCGCCGCGGTGATCTCCGCCGCGAGCGAGGAGGGGATTCCCTCGAGCACCAAACAAAAGGCCCCGGCTCGCTCCACCGCGCGGGCGTCCTCCATGATCCGCGCGCGCGCCGCGTCGTCGCGCCCTTGGACTTTGAATCCGCCGATGGCGTGCACGCTCTGGGGCATCAACCCCACGTGCCCCATGACCGGGATGCCAGCGGCGACGATACGCTCGATGCTCTCCGCCATCGAGACGCCTCCTTCAAGTTTTACGCCATGGGCGCGCCCCTCCTTGATCGCGCGGCCCGCCGCGGCCACCGCCTGCGACGGGCTCTCTTGGTAGCTCATGAAGGGCAAATCCAAGATGACCTGGGCATGCTGCGTCACGCGGCTCACGCACCGGGTGTGGTAGATCATCTCGTCAAGCGTGACGGGCAGCGTGTCGTTGTGGCCTTGCACAACCATCCCCAGCGAATCCCCGACGAGGAGGATATCTACATCTGCAGAGTCGGCGAGCCTCGCGAACGTCGCGTCGTAGGCGGTGAGCATGACGAGCGGCCTCCCTTCGTCCTTGGAGGCGACAATCTTGGGCACAGTGACCTTGGTGCGCGACCGGTCCATAGGGCCGGGAGCATAGCCTAGCTGCCCTCTGCGCGCACCCGTTCACGGGTAGAATCGGAGATCTTCGGAGAGAAGGTCCGGCTCCCCCGCTAAGGTCCATATTTTGTTACTGTTTCGCGCGTATCTGGCTATTCGCTTGGTTGGTTCTCATGCAGAAAATAAAACATCTCAACGCTCTTCGGCCGGCTGTCGTGGTCGCGCTCGCATCGCTGCTCGGGGTCACCGCGTGCGCGGATCCAGTGACCCAAGCGAGCGCGGGTACCGACGGCACGGCGGGTGAAACCGGCGACGGCGACGGCGACGGCGACGGCGACGGCGACGGCGACGGCGACGGCAGCATCCAGGGATTGATCAATTTCAGCTTCTATCCCGCCGACGCGAGCGGCGCCGAGACGCAAGTTGGTTTCAGCGCCGGCTTTCGCACACTCCCCTTCACCCAGACCAACGACTTCCACGCGGCGCTCGCGTTTGGCCTGACCGTCCCACCCGCTCCGAGCGAGATCGACGCGGCTGAATTCGCCGGGGTGCCGGCCCCCCTCAACTGGGGCAAGGCGAACGTGTGGGTCACCGCAGGAGACGGTATCAACATGGTCGCCGGCGACGACTCCACGTCCGCCTCCGCCTGCCTGATCCAAGTGGGGGTCGGCCAAGAATTCCCTGTCTACACGGCGAGTGACGCGCCGATGTTCTCGGAGTCTTGCCAACCAGACACGAGCGACTTCACCTTCGACGCGGACTACACGGTCGGTGTATTCGGCGGTGACGCCTTCGCGACCAACGGATTCACAGGGGTCCGCACCCCGTCAGAGCTCAGCGTCACCGCCCCGGACATCTCGGTCTACGGACTCGAGATCAACCGTGACGACGGCCTCGACATCGCCTGGGATGACAACGCCGACGGCGACGACCCCGTCATCCTGCGGATCCGTGACACCAACGGGAGCGTGCTCGCGGCGACCGCCACCGATGATGGCGCCTTTGGGTTCTCGGGCGCCGACATGAACAACCTCAGCGCCGGATTCGCGGTGCTCACCGTGACGCGCGAACGCGCCGTCGAGCGCTCCTTGGGTGCCGACGTCGGGATGACTCAAATTGTGACGCGCGTGGAGGTCTGGGGATACCTCACCCTCTTGTAAGCGCGGGCGCCGACCTCCGACCCCGCCACACGACCATCAGGAAACAGAACAATGAAACGAAGACGATTCATCAAGACACTCTCCGCCGGGGCTGCGGGGTTCGGGATCTTAAAATATCCCCGCGTCGCGCACGCGGGCTGGGGTGACTGGCCGGCCGATAAGATCGACGCCATCCTCCCCGACTCGCGCAAGGCGAAGAACGTGCTGGAGGTCTACATGTACGGGGGCGTCTCCGCCTTCGACAGTTTCTACTGCGTGCCTGGGTGGGGCACCGGAGACGGCACCTTCCTCAACGCCTACCGCTCCGACACCGAAGCGCGGTTCCAAAGCTGCGGCTTCGGCGACGCGAGCGAATTAACCGAGGCCTTCGGCGACGACGAGAACGGCACCACGGTCCACCTCGGCCCGTGGGCCATCCCCCTGCGCCAACGCCCCGACATCACAGATCGCATGCGCATCATCACCATGCGCCACGACCAGCTCGCGCACGAGGGGGCCAACCCCCTCGCGCTCTCGGGGAATCGCTTGGGCTCGCCGCGACTCGCAGGGCTCGGGTCGTCCATTCAGCGCTACTGGCTCGAGCAACCGGGGGGACTGCGCGCGACCCCCTACGCGTACGTGCTCTATCCCGGCGTCGAGTTCGCCACGGACAACGTGGGGGCTGGGTCCGCCGTGGGGCTCCACCCCGGCAACGCGACCCCGCTGAGCCTCACCGTTTCGGCCGGCTCTCAGATCACGCAGCTGCTCTCGCGCAACGGAGTCGGCAGCGACCGCGCCGCCTTCGACTCCGCCATGTCGCACTACGAGAACGCGTATCAGCGGCAGTTTAGGACGGGCGGCAAGGGGGCCCCCACGCGCTCGCAGTCCCGCTCCAACTTCGAGTTCTCCAACTACGCGCGCAGGAACGCGGACGCGATTCAAAGCGTGTTGGATCCCAGCTTCTTCCAGTCGATCTCAGGGAGCGAGTGCGGGACGAACGCCACGGACATGCCGGCCATGCAGCTGCGCCTCGCCACGGCGCTGTTGACGAGGAGCGCTGACCCGGCCCGCTACGTTCAGGTCATCGACGGGGGCATCACCCCCAACCCCAACGCGGGGCACGACACCCACGACGGGCACGTTGACTACGCCTCGCGCAACGTCGTCCACACGCTCGAAGAGCTGGCCAACCGAATCAACGCGCCGGGGGAGGATGACCCCGACAAGTTAAATCTCGACGAGACCATGATCGTGCTGACGACGGAATTTGGACGCACCCCAGATCGTCAGGGCACCACGGGGCTCAACCACTGGCCCCAAGGCTATGTGTCGGTCTTCATCGGCGGCCCCGTGACGAGCGCAGAGCGCGGGATCTACGGTCACATCACAGAAGACCAAGGGATCGCCCAGAACTGGATGACGCCCGCAGAGAATCGAATGTCCATCATGGCAGCCATGGGCATCTACCCCTTCAGCCCGGAGACGTTCGCCGTCGGTGACGTGTTGGGCGGGGTCGCCAACGAACTCGAAGCCGCCACCCGGATCCGCGAGCAATACTTAGGAGTCACCCTGTGAATCACTCAATCTGGACAACGACGACGCTGGTTCGACGACGCCTCCTCACGGTGTCTGTCGCCGCCCTGCTCTCCTGGATCCCGGCCTGCGGCGACGGCGACCCTGACGGCGCCTCTGACGGTGGCACCGAGGGCGGCGACGGCGACACAGACGGCGACACAGACGGCGGCACAGGCGGCGCAGATCCGGGCCAAGAACCCCCCGCCGGCAGCGGCGAGGAGGAATTGTGCGACGCGGGGAACGCCTCGTGGGTGCAGCAGGCGCTGCCGCTCATCCAAGGCCGCAAACCCGAGAGCGGGCGCGAGATCCAAGTGCTCTCCGACATGATCGACCAGCTCGACGCCAAGGGGATGTCCGGGCGGGCTATCGTCGCGCGCGGGCTCGCCAGCGGCGAGCGGTACGTGGATCGGTGGGAGACATTCTTCTACGAGCAGACCCGCGTGAACCGCATTGAGATCAAGGTCAACGTGCCTTGCTACGGCGTCACAACTGGGGCCGCCGACGGGCCCAACCTCGCGGAGTTTATTCGCGACAATGACCCCGCCACCAGTGACTTCGGCGCCCAAACCACCATGCAAGACGTGCTGCGGAGCAGCCTCTTGCTCGACGACCTGTCCCCCTATTATCGCGCGGACCTCTTCGCGCGCATGGCCAAACCGCTGACGGGTGCCAACGTGTCGGCCCAAGACCTCGACCAGATGCGCCGCACAAACTACGGAGAGATCTTTGAGTCGGCGTACATGGGCAGAAAGACGAGCTGTCTCGAGTGCCACAACAGCAACGCGTCGGTCACCTACAACAGCGATCCGCTCTACAACCGCCACTGGCCGATTCAAGGGCACTTTGAAAAGGCCGTCTGGGGGGAGCACGCCGGGCGCCCCGAAGAAGAGTTCTTCGCCGCGTTCCGGTGGAATGGGTTCGCCGACACCGGCTCGGTGCGACCGTGGGGCATGAGCGGTGAGTGCGGGAGCTTCACCACAGGCCACTCGGGCGATCTCTGGGACTGGGACGGATATCTCGCCGGCGCGCTCCCCGCCGCGCCGCAGCTCTTCGACGTGGAACCCAAGCTGCACAGCGGCTTCGAGAGCCTCACCCTCGACGGCCTGATGCTCGGCTCGGACGACGCAGTCCCCGCCGACCAAGCGCTGGCGTACCTCACCTCCGCGACCGTCGCGAACGCGGTGTGGAAAGAGGCCATGGGGAGCCGGCTCGTCGTCGCGAACAACTTCCCGCGCAACGACAAGCAGCGTGAGATCATGCAAGACCTCACCGAGGCGTTCGTCGAGTTCAGCTACTCACCGCGAGAGCTCCTCGTCGAGGTGGTCACGCACCCGTACTACAACCAGGCGCCTCCGGCCTCCTGCGGCGCCACCTCGCCGTACAACCTCGAGCCGGTCTTCGATCCGTTCAGCGTCGACGCGGCCGATCCCAACACCCGCATGAACTCCGTGGGTGACGCGGTCCACCGGCACTCGGCGTGGGTCCTGATGGACAGCGCCATGCAGTCGATGTGGTGGGATCGTCCACAACGCTTCGGACCGGCGACAAACTTCTCGCAGCCAAACTCGCTCGACTTTTTGGAGTCGCAAGGTGTCTTCATCAAGGACGCGGTCCCCGGGTTCAACGGGATCGACTTCTACGGGATGTTGTTTTGGGAGCAGGAGCTCGCGGCGGGCAACGACCCGTTCTTGAACGGCGCCTGCACGGGACCGCTGAGCGGAGGTTGCGCGCCGACAGACTTCGTCAACGCGCTCATGAACACCGCCCAGGCCACCAGCAACGCCACCGCTGAGGACGTGATCCTCGCCGTCAAAGACCGCCTCCTCGGCGTGTCGAGCCTCACCGAGACGGAGCGCCCCTTCGTCGAGGGGCTGCTCGGCGTCCCCTTGTCCGCCCCTGTCGACAGCGTCGAGATTAACGCCTTCGAAGCGGGAGTCCGTAGGTTCGCGGGGCTGCTGCTCAACACACCGCAGTACATGCTGAGCGGCGTCGCGCCAGCCGGGGAGTCGGCGGAGCCGCTCCTCGTCGTCGATGGGACCTCCACGCTAGCGCTGTGTGAGGCCCTCGGCGGCGACATCCTCGCGAGCGCCGGCGAAGCCTACTCGTGCTCCGACGCGGGGATCACCATCGACTGACCTCCCCACAGCGCGCGGCTCCGGCCGCGCTTAGCGGGGGTAGGTAGGTCGTGGGGCGAGGCTGTCCATATGCCGCTGCGCCAGGGCGCGCTCGGGCGCCTCGGGCTCAGGGCGCGAGAGGTAGGCGGCCCACAGTCGCAGGGTCAGCGCCTCTCCGCGACCGCTAAACTGTCGCGCCAGCGCCCGAGCGTAGAGCGCCTCGTGGATCGGGAGCGCCCGCACGAGCCCTCGAAGCGCGCGTTGGTCCTTGTCGGCGGCCTGCGCATCGCGCATGGCAGCCGCGGCGCCATCGCGGTCACCCAGCCGATCCAACAGCACCGCGTGAAGATATACCGCCCGCGTCTTCGCCCGGCTCGAGTGTCGGTCCGCGCCGGTGACCGCGGCACCCAAGGCGCGCAAGCCCGCCTCATGGCGAAGCATGACGAGCGCGCTCGCCCCCTCGATCCACCTCGCGTCCGCTGCGGCCACAGCGCCGCGCCCGACCCCCTCCCGCAGCGCGCGTCTCGCCCCCGCTACCTCCCCGACCGCGAGCGACGCTCCCGCCGAGATGATGAAGACCTCAGCGAGCGGCGGGAGCCCTCGACGGGCGAGCTCACCCCGCACGCGAACGCTCCAGGCCAGCAATCGCCGCCGCTTACTCGTCCGGGCCGCTTCGAACTCCTCGAGACCAGCCGCCTCGAAGCCGTAGGGCAGGGTCTCGGCGCGCGCCCACACCTCGATCATCGCGAGCGTGCCGACGTGCGGCGCGAACGGACAGCGCTCGTACCTCGCCTCCCACCCTGCGCCGCTGCTGCTTGAGGCGCCGCTCCCCCGCGCGAGCCTGCGCGCGGCAGAGCGTTCAAACTCCCTGCAACCGGCCTCTTGCTCCGCCACAGCCGCGCCCCAGAGACCGACGCTCGCGGGCGGACCTCCCCGATCCCCTCCCCCTGAGACGACCTCCGGCGGGGCGGCCAGCGCGAACAGGAGCGTGACCGAGATGCGAGCGACCATCCCCTCATACCTAGCACGCTGGTCACTTTCTTGGTGACGGGGCTCTGGTTCTGCACACTGGACGCGGTGACCTCCTCCTCCCCACCCCCCTCGATCATCGAAGTCCTCGCGACCGTGGTGGCGGTCCTCGCGCGGAGAGCCGCGGGCGCCATCGCCACGGGGTGCCGTCGAGTCGTGATCGACGCGCCGCGAACGCTCGTCACGTCGCTCGCGCGAGCCTCCCGGCGCGCTCGCCCCCTCGTGCGCAGCCTCGCCCGCCGCCGTCATCTCTTCGGTGGCCTGGTCCGGAGAGCCCTGTTGGCAGGGACGATGATCGTCCTCGCCGTCGCTGGAGGGTCCCTCGTCGCGGCCCGTCAAGTCGCGCTGATTCCGAGCAGCCCAGAGGTGTTCTTCGCGGCCTTCGCCGTCTGCGGTGGTCTTTGCATCGCCGCGCCCGAACGGCGCTTGCGCCTGGGGGGCCTCGCCGTCGGCTCTGTCCACGGTGTCTTCGCCGCGCTGACCTGGTTCGGCACCCATTAGCGACACCCGCGCCGTGGGGTCTGGCTGTCCACCGCGTCCGCGCAGGTGAGCGCACCATGCGGAGCGCGCGGGGTGGCTTCAACCCGTGGCGTGATTTCGCCTATACTGCGGGGCCATGCGCGCCCGTCTCTCGCCCCTCTTCGTGATCGCTGCGTGCGTCGCCATCGCCCCGTCGCATGGCTGCGGCGACGCCTCCAAAAACAGCGACGGCGCGGCGCAGGATTCGACGGTGAACGACGCCGCGCCCGCGCCGGTCGGCGGCTCACTCCCCGCGCAAGGAGACCTCCCCCAGGTGGACCTCGCGTCGCTGCGAGGCGCCCCCGCGCTGTTCGTGGTGGAGGGCCGAGAGAGCATGGAGAAAGGCCAAAGCAAAGAACTCAAGCTGGCCTTGGACCGCTGGAGCTATCCCTCAAACCTCCGCGGCTTTGTCGTCGCCGACGGTCGGCCCTACCGCTTTATCCCTGGGCTCAAGGACATGGCCAGCCAATTTCTCGACGCCATGCGGCCGGAGCTGCGGCTGCCGATGTACGCGGACTTTCAAGGCGACGCCCTCAACCCGCTCGGGGTTGAGTCCGGCGCGTTCGAGCTCGTGGTTGTCGACGCGCGAGGCGTGGTGGCGCACAGGCACCGCGGAGACGCCGAGCCCGAAGACATCGAGGCCATCCGCCTCGCCTTGGGCGCGAGTGAGCCGCCGCCGCCGCCCGCGGCGCCCGCGTTCAAGATCGGTGAGCTCGACAACGCGGCATGTAGCGACCACGGCTGCATTTTTGTGTTTCTCGGTGCGCGCGTGGAACGCAGCGAGATCCCCGGGCTCAAATCTGGGGGCTTCGAGGGCAGCCGAGAGGACGCGTTCGCGATGCTCAAGAAAGCGCCGATCCGCCTGCTCTCGCAAGTCGCGACCCGTTGGGATTACGAGCCCACCCCCATCCGCGGCGCGATCATCGGCGACGGGCCCGCGGACCTGCTCCCCGCGTGGCAGCATGTCCCCGCGGCGAAGGAGGCTCGCGAGGCCTTCGGGATCGCTCCCGACACGACGGCGCTCGTGACCGTGGACACCCAGGGGCGCCTGGCCTTCCTCGCGGAGGACTCTTTTCCGTTTTGGAGACTCGGGCGAGCCCGCGAGAGCGTCGGCCTGCGGGACATCCCGTGGGAGCGATGAGCCGC
>JAAZXR010000199.1 GCA_014240065.1 Myxococcales bacterium | reverse complement strand
GTGGCTCTGGTCGTTGACAGCGAACGGCATGGCCGCTACCAACAAAGTCGGTTTTTAAAGGACTTTTTTGAGTCGACCGAATACACCTCTCTCACTGCCCTAGGTCACCGACTCCGGTCCGAAGTCGGTGAGGCGATCACTGTAAAACGCGGTCAACGGGAGCAACAAGTGGAGACCTTTACAGAGGCGTTGTCATGGCTGATGTCTGAGGCGCGCCGTGGGATCAATATTCAGAGATACAAAGGCCTCGGCGAGATGAACCCGGAACAGCTCTGGGAGACTACGATGGACGCCGAGCAGCGGCGCCTGTCGCAGGTTCAGATCGAAGATGCTGTGGGAGCGGACGAGATCTTCACGGTACTGATGGGGGAAGAGGTTGCACCCCGGCGGGACTTTATTCAACGTAATGCGTTTGCTGTCAGCAACCTGGATGTTTAAAAAACTATATAAATCAATTATTTATATAGTTTTAGTGTAATACCCTGGGTGCGGAAAGAACAAACTCGGGGATATCTGTATCAAACGTCTCTCCGTCCTCCGCCAGCATCTTGTAGGAACCGTGCATCGTGCCCACCGGGGTTTCGATTACCGCACCTGAGGTATAGCGGAATCCCTCGCCGGGTTTAAGGGTGGGTTGTTCCCCGACGACG
>JAAZXR010000198.1 GCA_014240065.1 Myxococcales bacterium | reverse complement strand
CAAGGCCGACCTGCTCATCGGGGCGTATCACAACGACGCGGGCGGCACGGCCACAGATGCCGGCAAGACCTACCTCATCACGAGCCCCTTCTAAACCCCAAGATCCACGCAACGCCACCGGCTCCATCACACGCACCTGCTCTTTACCGCCTTCGTCACCAGTGTGACCCCGACCCAGGGTCCTTTTTCAAAAGTCTGATACTCCGCCCCATCTCAACGCTTTACGCGGTCGCGAGAGTCACTACCTCGTCCTCGCTCGCTTCCACCGAAGCCCCCCATCTAACCCGAAACCACACAATCCGGACTCAGTCCCAACCCCAAACCAGCGCACGCGGGCGAGCGCTCGGCTCACCTGATGCGGCACAGATTGTCTCGATTTCAGTTGAACGCAGGGGCGACGCGGACGCCGAAGCGCTGCGCCATCAGGTAGGTGCCAGGCGGGAACTCGATGTTCCGGTCGCCGGCGAGCCAGGCCAGGCGGGCCTGGGCGTAGCGGGTGAGGAAGGTCTTTAGGGCCTGCAGCGCCTCGATGCGCGCCCACTTGCTTCGGCCGGCGACGTTGGGCCGGATGCCAAAGCGGGGAGCCCGGGTGGCAGGCGAGCTCGTGCGGGGCTGCTTGAGCACGCGCTTCATGCCCATGAAGCCGCCGCCGG
>JAAZXR010000197.1 GCA_014240065.1 Myxococcales bacterium | reverse complement strand
GGCCTGCGACGACGGCCAAAACGGCGACGACGACGACGGCTGCACCGACGCCTGCGCCCTCCCCGCCTGCGGCGACGGAATCTCCCAACCAATCTCCAACGGAGAGGCTTGTGACGACAGCCAAAATGGCGACGACGACGACGGCTGCACCGACGCCTGCGCCCTCCCCACCTGTGGCGACGGGATCGCGCAGCCGACCTCGAACGGAGAGGCGTGTGACGACGCGAACACCAATGATGACGACGGCTGCACCACCACCTGCGAGCTGCCCGTGTGTGGTGACGGCATCCTCCAATCGAGCTCCAACAGCGAGCAGTGTGACGACGGCCCCGGCAACGCAGACGATCAGTCCTGCCTCAGCACCTGCCAACTCAACACCTGCGGTGACGGGTTTTTGAGCCCTACGGAGGGCTGCGACGACGGCAACAACGACGACGGGGATGGGTGCGACGCATCCTGCGCCCTCGAAACCTGCGGCGATGGAGTGGTCGATGCGGGCGAGGCCTGCGACGACAACGCCAACGGTGACAATGACGACGGCTGCACCGATCTATGCACCGCCCCGGTGTGTGGCGACGGATTTCACCAACCGAACACCAACAGCGAGGGGTGCGACGAGGGCGCCGGCAACGGCCCCGGACAATTCTGTAACAACT
>JAAZXR010000196.1 GCA_014240065.1 Myxococcales bacterium | reverse complement strand
CGGAGACGGAGACGGAGACGGAGACGGAGACGGAGACGGAGACGGAGACGGAGATCGATGTGTGACCACGGATACGCTGCTCGCCCCGCCGGCATGCGACCAGGTCGCCGCACCGAACAGCTATACCCCGATGCTGCAGTGGGCATGGGATGGAGACGCAGAGCTCGGTAACACCTTCGTGTTGGCGACACCACTCGTCGCGAACCTCACGGATGACAACGACGATGGTGTGGTCAACCTCTGCGATACACCGGATGTGGTCGTGGTGGCGTTCTCACCCGAGACATTCTCGAGCTTAGAGCAGATCTATGCGAGCAACGCACGCATCTACATCCTCGACGGCGAGACCGGCGCGGTGAAGCGGCGCATCGAAGATCCCGTGACATGGTTCGCGATTCCGGCCCTCGCCGACATCGACGGCGACGGGGAGGCGGAGATCATCGCGCCGCAGTCGATCTACGGGAATATGATGGCGTGGAACGCTGACGGAACGAAGGTGGCGGGCTTCGACTCGACCTTCGTCGAGGGCGCGGATCCCACCCCACCGTCGCTGGAATTTGGGGCGCCGGTGAGCGTGTACGACCTCGATGGTGATGGCAGCCCCGAGGTCTTGCTTTATCGCTACGTCTTCGACGCCCAGGGCAACTTGTTGGCGACGCTCGACG
>JAAZXR010000195.1 GCA_014240065.1 Myxococcales bacterium | reverse complement strand
AGTCTCCTGCTGGCCGGATCGGTCGCGGGGCACCCTGATCTTCTCGTAGACCCGCTGGATCGCGGAGATCTTCCGCTTCAGATCCTTCTCGGACTCGGGGTCCTTCGGCATGTACCCCTTGATGTTCTTTAGGATCTTGATCGTCACCGAGAGCTCGGTTGCCTCCTGCTGACGTAGCGGGGTGTACTCGTCGCCGAAGATCTTCTTCGCCTCTTTCTGGACTGCCTTGTACGTCAGGTGGTCATCGTTGAATCTGTATATCCGGTCATTGATCCACTCGGCCAACTGGAGCTTCTGCCCCGAAACCTCGTCGAGAGTGACTGGCTCAGGCTCGGGCTCGGGCTCAGGCTCAGGCTCAGACTCAGGAGCGACCTCTGGCTCAGAGGGCGGCTCGGGCTCTGCGAGAACGTCCTCAAAATCATGATCGAATAGCTCCCCCTGATCTTCGAGACGCTTGACGAGCTCCGTGAGCTGCTCGGGTGTCGCGTTCTCGATCCCTGGGCCCCATCTCTCCATGTCCCGGAGCATTCCAGCCGCCTGCTCCTTGCTGAGATTCGAGATCATCGCCTCAAGCTGCGAGGCTTCAGCAACCAGATGGAAGTTGTGGATAAGATCCTCTAGCAGAGCCGCCTGACTCGGGGAGAGGCTCCCCTCCCCCCGGGCAAGGTCCATCGCTTCGTCGA
>JAAZXR010000194.1 GCA_014240065.1 Myxococcales bacterium | reverse complement strand
GACCTTCGAGAATATCTGTGGCGGGGGCGTGGATCCCACCGACCCCGCCTCCGGATATCCCGCCGACTGCGGGTTCTAGCCTCGACATGAACACCGAGTTCATTCAAGTCGCCGGCATCTGTTCCCTCGACGAGGCGACGATGCTCGTTGAAGAGGGGGTGAGCCACCTCGGATACCCCCTGGTCTTGGACCATCATCGCGAGGACCTCTCACGCGACGAGGTCCAGCGCGTGATCGAGCATGTCGGCGCCGCCGCCACACACGTGGTGATCACCTACCTCACCGAGCCGGCGGAGATCGTGGAGCTCGTGCGTGGCGTGGGCGCGACGGTCTGCCAACTCCACGCCCCGGTCGCGCCGGAGACGCTGAGACGCCTCAAAGAAAACGCACCCGAGATCGAGGTCATCAAGAGCGTCGTCTTCCACCGCGATCCGCCCGACGCCACCATCGCGCGAGCCCTCGACTGCTGCCCATGGGTGGATCAATTCATCACCGACACCTTTGACCCCGCGACCGGAGCGAGCGGCGCGACAGGAAAAACTCACGACTGGAGCCTCTCCGCAGCCCTGGTTTTGGAGAGTCCGCGTCCGGTCATCCTCGCCGGTGGCCTCAACCCAGACAACGTCCACCGGGCCATCCACGCGGTGAGACCGGCCGGTGTGGACGTACACACCGGCGACGAAAATTCGCG
>JAAZXR010000193.1:295-707 GCA_014240065.1 Myxococcales bacterium | reverse complement strand
GGAGCCCTACCTTCCTTCCCAGTAGCTACAATGGAGGTATGGAATGTGGCATAACGTGGCACAGATACTACTGGCAACTCTACAATCTCTCCGAGACGGGAAATCATCGTTTCTAGGTCGCGAGTGTCACATTTCACTTCGGATAGGGTCTCTTCAAGGGTGTCTACCACTTGTTGGTCGGTTGGGTAACGTTCTGCCATTTTGTCTATATGAAATAATGAATAGTTTATGTATGAATTGGTTGCTATGGAAAATCAAGGTATTTATAGCTGAGGAAGAAGAAGAAGAAGAAGAAGAAGAAGAAGAAGAGATGATGTAAGTATATTTTGTTGATTAGACAAACACAAGGTTAAGCAGGTGGATGTTATTGTGTCTCGTTGCTAGGAAACTGTAAGGAATGTGATTGAAGGTT
>JAAZXR010000193.1:0-285 GCA_014240065.1 Myxococcales bacterium | reverse complement strand
GGTTCAGTCAACTTGGTTTGTTTTCTAAGTCAAATTTCTCAACCCACCTTTCTAAGGCTCTAATTTCTCTAGTTTGGATTGCATTTTACTGTTCCAGTAATTATTACTATCGTAATTGTATACTTTGAACTGCTAACAAACACACTTGAGAGGTGACATCTTGAATTGTACGGTTAAGTTGTTTAGGGACTTCTATCTACAGTAGAAACCGTATGCTTTTAACACATTCTTGCACGAAGAATGTTTTAAATTTATTCGCTTCTAGTCATATGATTTGTGGATATT
>JAAZXR010000192.1 GCA_014240065.1 Myxococcales bacterium | reverse complement strand
GGCTAAAATATGGCCTATAAAAGTATATGAATTTATATCAATTTAGAATGTATATAAATGGTATGGATTAGGGTGGATCAACCACTCTCCTATTCCTTATTATCTTTATAAGAACTACTATTGTAGTATGTGGGGTCTTTGTTTCCCCCCCAATCCTTCCCCCCCATTGCTCATTTAAGAATAAGTTAGAGTATGATTGATTAAATGGTAGGGAAAGAAAAAACCCCTCAATAGTATGAAGGGTTTCTCAAGTTTGTATCGGTGTCGGAACGAGAGGATTTGAACCTCCGACCCCTTGACCCCCAGTCAAGTGCGCTACCGGACTACGCCACGTCCCGATATTTTATAAGTTAAGTATGATGTTGATTAGGATAATTATATCCTGAACATTCAAAATTCCATCTTGATTCATATCAGACTCACAGAGTGTAGTCTCTTCTATATCAAGAATCATATTAATCATAATAACTACATCTAAAATATTTATAATTTCATCATAATTAATATTACCAGAGTAAGAGCATAAATCTATATTTGTACAATCCCCAATAGATAAATTGACTGCATTTCCACTTGGGTTAGATAAAATAACATCTTCAAAACATAGCTCACAATCTAAATCATCACCTACAATACTATAGTTTGCAGTAGTTAATATTCCAGATCCAATAGGAATTATATCTCCATTAAATGAGAAGCCAATTACAATCCCCTC
>JAAZXR010000191.1 GCA_014240065.1 Myxococcales bacterium | reverse complement strand
CGACCACCGACATCTGTACGTTGACCGGCATCGCGGGAGCGAAGACGCTCACGTTCTCCCGCGGCAACGTGCTCTACGCGGGCGGCCTCAACGAGCGGTTGTATTCGATTGACCCGTGCACCTGCGTCGCCACCGACATCGGAGCGTTCGGGTTTGTGGGAGTCGCGGGGATCACCGCG
This sequence comes from Myxococcales bacterium, assembly GCA_014240065.1. GTDB lineage: Bacteria > Myxococcota_A > Polyangia > Nannocystales > Nannocystaceae > JAAZXR01. The sequence continues at coordinate 539 of JAAZXR010000191.1, read as the reverse complement.
ACGCCGCAGCTTGATCTGTTTGGTATCTCCAGCGGATCCGACGTGCTGCTTCGGGTCGATACGGCGACCGGGACAGGGACTATCATCGGCGCGTTGGGGGTCGACTTCGGCAACCAGGGAGCAGCGTGGAACGAGAACGAGTCGAGGATCTACGCGCTGAACGCGAACACGGATGACGTCTATGGGGTCGATGCGACTACGGGGGCAGCGACGCTCATCACGAGCCTCGACCAGGACTTTGGGTCGGTTGGATTTGAGTATCACCCACTCAATGAGCGCACCTACGGCTGCTCCACAGACTCGATCCTCTACGAGATCGATACTTCGACCGGGATGACGTCGGCCATCGGACCGATCCCTCAGCCCAATGGTTGCAGCAACCTGGCCGCGCCATGGATCCCAGTGAGCTGCCTGTGATGGGCTGTTTCGCCGCGCTTCCGGGCCGCGATGGGGACGCCCGTGCTACTCGGCGATGGAACCCTCGCCGACCTGATTTGCCTTCACCTCAAGCGCTTTGGTAGCGGCGTCGATCTTGGTCT
>JAAZXR010000190.1 GCA_014240065.1 Myxococcales bacterium | reverse complement strand
AGTTGAGTCAGCTGTTTCTTTACAACAGCTGACTCAACTGGAGAGGTTTGTCAAAATTCCATGACCCAACTCAACCGGTGAAGAGAAAGGAGCTAATTGAAAGTAGAATGAGAGTAGAATATTAGAACAGTAAACATATTCCAAAATGAGATTTTTGGCAAATCTATCTCGATCATAAACTCGGGGGTCTAACAACCGATTCTATTCTTTATCAATTGAGTAATACTAAATATTTGAGATTCACAAGTATGTAAACGTGAAGATGATGCACTATATCCGTAATGACTAATCATGAATGAATTTCGAATTCGCCCACAATCGTATTAGGAGCATATAATACGTGTAGATAATTTATCAACAAAAGATCCTGTCTATACAAAAGAGCTCTACTACTAGAAGAAGAAGAAGAAGAAGAAGAAGAAGAAGAGGAAGAATGGATGCGGGCCAATCGCAGGCAATCACTGGCTGAAGTATGTAACCCAAAGCTTGTTAGGTTTGCGCAGGTACCCCATCGGACCGCTGATCGCGAGGACCCCAAATTGGCTAGGCGCAAATGGCAGCCACCACACATGGGAGAACCCCAAAAGGAAAACTCACTAGACAACACATTTAAACGTATAAACTGTACAAATGGACAAATGGACAAATTTTGCGATCAGGGTCAAAGTTGATCGAGGCCGGAGATTATACTTCCATTTAAACAGGGTAGGCCTGTTTGTCAGCCAGAGGGAATCATG
>JAAZXR010000018.1 GCA_014240065.1 Myxococcales bacterium | reverse complement strand
CGTCTCCGTCTCCGTCCCCGTCCCCGTCTCCGTCTCCGTCTCCGTCTCCGTCTCCAGTCTCGCCTTCGGTCGCGGACGCGCCGGTGTCAGTCGAGTCCTTCGAACACCCTGTATCGACGACTGAAGCCATCACGAGGATCAAACCAAAAACCTGTAGTCGTTGTTTTTTCATCCGGACTCCCCTAATCCCTCGGCGTGGACGCCACGATCTCAAGAGACAAGCCAAGAATGACCGGATCCGAACCGCGCCGTCAACACCACACTCGCCGACCGCACCGGGTCCAAGTATTCGCCCAAGAACGACGGTTGGGAGGGACCCTCCACGTGAGCCATCTGCCCTTCGAACCACGCATGCCGACACGAAAGGGTGCGCGCCCGCACGCGAAGCCAAAAACAAAGACGGCGCCGCGTCTTTGCGGTCGCCGTCTTCTTCACTCGCGGATTCTCCGCGAAGCGTCACCTCGTAGGAGGTTTATCCTGCGACGCAGGTGCTCCCGGTCACGCTGAGCGTCCCGAGATCAAATGCTCCCCCTTGGCACACCTCGCCCATGCCGCAGTCGGTGTCTTCGACACACTCACCGCACACATCGAGCGAGAGGAGCCCTTCCACGTCCACGGTGCCGCAAAAGCCGCTCGCGCACGCGTCGTTGCCGACGGTCCCTGAGTTGACACAGAAGCTGTCGTTGGGGACGCTCCCCGCATCTTGACACACGCGCTGTCCGGCGAAGTCAATGATGCTGATGTCAACGCCGCACACCTGGCCGGCTTCACAGTCGGCGTCGGTGCTGCACTCGCTGCAGGTGCTGATCACGATGCCGAGGGCGCCCAGGTCGAGGACGAGCTCGCAGGTGAAGTCCCCTTGGCAGACCTCGGTGGTCTCGCACCCGCCACCGGCTTCACCCGCGTTGCACACCGAGCCGGTCTCTTGACCTGGCAGCGGATTCGGGGGGGTGCAGCCACCGTCTGGACAATCGTCGTCGATTTTGCACTCGCCGCAGAGGTTGGAGAGCACAGGCACTTCATAGCAAGATCCTGAGACGCACTCGCAGTCGTCATTGCAGATGCCATCGTTCTCGATGATCGGCTCACACGGTGGATCGCCGTCGCCGTCTCCGTCTCCGTCGCCGTCGCCGTCTCCGTCGCCATCTCCATCTCCGTCTCCAGAGTTGGAATCATCGGTTCCATCCGCGGCGGAGGTGTCGGTGTCGGAGTCCTTCGAACAGCCGGTATCAAAGACAGTGCTCATCGCGAGGACAACACCAAAGACCATTAAAGCTTGCTTTTTCATATTCACTCTTTTCGTGGGGCGGTGTTCTCACCGCAGATTAGTCGGACGCCGAGAGTGTGCACCACGGCACACCGGCGCGTCAAAACAAGCTGGCAGCCCTGCGATGGCATGGTTGACGGCCGCTGTTCCGCGCATACCGCGAGATCCTTGAGAGACGCGCCCGAACATATCATTCCTACCGCCGGCGCCGGCTTTCTTATCCGCAGCGGACGTGGCTCACTGTTTCTTGTGACGCCCCCTGAGCCCACCAAGTCCCGTCGTCGCGCCGTCGTCTCCATTGTCGGGGCCTCGGAGCCCTCCTCTCCGCGGGCGGTGCCGCTCGCCCGAGATCTCGGCGCCGCGCTCAAGCGAGCCGGGTTCCACCTGGCATGCGGCGGCCGAACCGGCGTCATGGATGCAGTGAGCGAGGGTTTCGCGAACGCCGACGGCCCCGGGCTCTCCCTCGGAATTTTGATGGCCACCGACGGGAGCGACGCCAACGAGTGGCTCGACATCGTCCTGCCTACCGGGATGGGTGTCGCTCGCAACGCGCTCGTCGCCCAGGCGGGGCACGTGGTCCTCGGCATCGATGGCGGCGCTGGGACCTTGTCCGAGCTGGCCATGGCCTGGCAGTACGGACGCCCTGTGGGCGTGCTGGTACCTGCCGGGGGATGGCCGGCGAGACTCGGCGGCGTCCCCCTCGACGACAAACGCCCCGATGTGATCGAGGCGCTCGAGTCGGTGGAGGCGTGCGTGGCGTGGGCGCAGCGACACTGCGACGACACGTCATCAAGCGACTAGAACATGAACTCGGTGTAGATGTTCCCGATGGTAATGAACTGGGAGTAGACCCCCGAGGAGCTCGGCTGCTTGCTCGCCCCGCTCACCTCATTGAAGATGCTCTTCCCGGTGGTGTCCTTTTTGAAGTAGATGACCTGGGTCGCGGTGGCGGCCAGCGCGAACCACTTCGCCGCCTGCCACTTCGCGCCGATGGAGACGGTCATTTTCTCAAGATCGAGCAACGACGCGTCGAGCGTCTCGTCGGGCACAGCGGACGAGTCGTACCCGAGCCCGAAGTAAGTCTCCAGCGGATCGATGAACCAGTAACTCGCCGAGACGCGGACGCCGCCGGCGTCTTTCCAGTAACGCGGGATGTTCTGGACCACGTCCGATCCCTCCACCTCCGCCCCGTACCCCGCGGGGTTGTCGAAGATGGCCTCGCGTTGCTCTTTACGCGACAGACTCGGATCTTCTCCGGTGAGGTCACACTCCGCGCGCGGCTTGGTGATGCACTGCTTTTGCATGAGCGACCACCGCTGGTAGTCGCCAAACACCCGCAGCTCGTACTTGCTGGACGGTTTGTAGCGAAACCCGAAGCGCAGGATGTCCGGGAGCGTCTGTGTAAGTTCGACGTCATCCACGGTGGGCGAGTTCAGCGAGAGTACAGTCTGCAGCTTCCCCTTGAGCGTCATCCCGCCGGTCACGTTGGGCTGCGAGGTGTACGAGACCCCGAAGATGAGCTCTTCTTGCTTGTTCCACAGCTTGCTGATGTCCCAGGTGAGGCCGCCCGCGATCCCGTACTGCCAGCCCTCCACTTGAAGCCACGCGCGCCCCTCTTTGAGCGCCCCACCCGAGACGAGGTCATCACTGCCATCCGGGTTGCGGGCGCGGATCGTGTCGAACTCGCTCTTGATGATGCTGTGGCTCAAGCCGAGGGTCACCCCGGCCTTTTTGAGCTTAAAGGCGGTCGCGAAGGTGATGTACATGGAGCGGACCGTGCCGTCCATGGTGTGCCACCGCTGGGTCCCCGCGACGGCCCCCGGCGCCTCTTGGTCGCCCTCAAAATCTGCATTCTGCTTCCACGTCGCCTGGCCGCCGAAGGGGAAGTACACGCCGGTGCCGAAGTAGAATACATCGCTGCCGAAGTCGGTCGTCAAAAACAGGGCAGGCGACGCGATGAAGTTCGACAAGGAGGCCTCGCCCGCGTTCGCTGCTGGCGCGTAGGCCCCGGGGTTCGACGGAGATAAGGCCGACTCGGGCCGATCGTAGGTGACGAAGCGTCCGACCAGGTTCGCGTCGATGAGGATGTGGGTGTCCTTCGACAGGGCCATCCCCGCGGGGTTGTAGTACACCGAGGTCGGGTTGGCTGAGGCCGGGTGACCATGCTCGCCGCCGAATCGAGCGACGGAGAAACCGGAGGCCGAGGCGGTGTTCGCCCCGAGGCATACGCCGGCGGCGACCAGAGCGAGCGAGGAGATGCGACGAACAATACGACTTCGAGGACGGGAGTGAGGCATGGCGTTGGGGTCCGGACGAAAGCCCGAGAGCCGCTCAACGATACAACGATTTGCACTGGAGCGAATCTCTTTTCTGTTCTACCATCGGTTCATGCTTCGAACGCTCACGCAGGCTTCCCGCCACCGTCGCGCGACACCGCTCTACCTCGCCGCGTCACTCTTCGCTCTTGGAGCCTGCGGGCCGGACACGGAGGCGCGGTGGAACGAGTACCTCGACGAGACCAATGACGCGCGGGAAGCTGCGGCCGCGGCCGGATCTTGCGAGGGCGACGCGTGCGCGGCCTGTGACATCTCCGGCTACCACCTCGTCGGACTGGAGACCTTGCTCGGTCCAGGCGTACCGATTCAGTTCATGACCGAGGTGATAAGTGATGGTGACACCGCGACCTTCTCGTTCCAACCGCTCAGCCTCGACATGGGATCCACCGACAGCCCGCGCGAGGAAGTCGGCGACCCCATCGTCGTCAGCGACGTCCCCATCGTCGACGGCACCTTCATCATCGATTTTGGCGAGGTCACGGTCGCGGGTGAGGCCAACCCAATCTCCGGCGGAGACATCGTCGCCACCATCGTCCTTGAGGGGAGAATCCTCAGCGCAGACGCGTGGGCGGGGACCGTGACCGGCATGGCCACCTCTCCAGTCTCGGCGGACCTCGTGGGCTCGACCTTCGGCGCGTACCGAGTCAGCGACCCAAGCGAGCGCCCCGCCTTCCCGTGTGACTCTTCCAGCGGAACGAAAGTGTGTTACACGACCTGCGGCTTGCTCAGCGAGTACATCGACGCGATGAGCGGCGGCTGATCGCAACACGGCGGCGCGAGCATGACCGACCCCGAACTCCCCGAGCGCTCCGATCCCCGCGAGGCGAAGTATGTCCGCGACAAGCTGCTGCACTCGGCGGTCGTGATCGGTGACTGCGTCCAAGAGCGAGTCTCCCTGCTGGTCCTGAACCTCGATAGTCGCGCGGTCAGCGGAGGCTCGTTCTTTAAAGTTGAGCGAGACCACCTCATCGCGAAGATCTCGCCGCGAGCGAACCCCAGCCTGTTCCGCCCGCTGACGCCCTGCAGCGTGAGCTTCACGCTCGGTGCTCGAGCGCACGTGTTCGTGACGACCGTTCGCGAGATTCGCCCGCCGGCCGCCGAAGGATCTCGGCCTCGCCTGCTGCTCAATATGCCCGGGGAGATCGCGGCGCTGGAGTGCCGACACTCGTTCCGCGTCCCCATCCTCCCCGACTCGTCCCTAGGGGTCCACATCAGCGATCCGCAGCCGGCCGTAGACGCGCGAGGAATCGACATCAGCGTCCATGGTCTTCAGCTCGAGGTGCCCATGGAGACCGCGCGGCGACTCGCCGTGGACCAACGAATCTCCTTGAAGCTCAGCTATCAAGAGCAGGTCGTGGAGGCGCGAGCGGTGGTCCGCCGGCGCACTCGAAACCGAGTCGGCGCCATGTTGGTCGACCCCAACAAGCCCAGCGTCCCGCTTTCTGACCCCACCGTAGAACAGCTCGTGCGATCCCTTGAGCGCGAGTGGCTGCGCAATCGCCTGAGCAAAGACGGGTGAGCCGAGCCGCGAGCGCCCGCGCTAGACCGACGATGGCGCCGGCGCTTCGTCGTCGTCCGCACCCCTCGACGAGGCTCGAAGACTCCACACGAACACCCCGGTCGACAGCGCGACGAAGACCGCGGTCGCCGCCACGATGGGTCCCACGAGCTCGCCCGGCGCGTAAAACCAGCTCAGCCACCCTACCCCCGCCCCCAACATCAACAGCCGACCGAGCTCTCCCGCCCGCGCCCACGGTTTGGATTCAATCAGCGCGATCAGCACCAGCTGACCGAACGCGACCACCGCCGCCCCCACGCCGAGCTCCCACCACGTCAGGGCGGTCCTCAGCCGCACCAACGCCGTCACGGATGGAGCGAACACCAAAAACTGCGCCAGCACGTACCAGCCGAGCGGAGCCGACGCGCTGGGGCGGTACTTGGCCGCGTCTCGCCGCGCCCGCACCTTGTCCGGGGTGGGCTGCACCTTGCCCCGCCCTGGGCGCCACGCCGGATGCGCGAACCACACCCAGAGCTTGTCTCGCCATCGCGGCGCCGCGCGCATGAGCTTCCCGCACACCACAAAGTGCTCGAAGTTCGCCCACACCGGGTTGTAGCTCTTCAGCTGGTTGGTCGTCCCATATGTGGGGCGCTGAGCCTCACGCTCGAAGGTGCCAAACAGGCGATCCCATATGATCAGTACCGCGCCGTAGTTCTTGTCCAGGTAGGCCTCATCCACGCCGTGGTGTACGCGGTGATGTGACGGCGTATTGAAGACCCACTCAAACCACGCCGGCGTTCGGTCAATGTACTCCGTGTGGATCCAGAACTGGTAGAGGCGATTGACCGCGTAGCTCCATAGATAGACCACGGGCGGGACGCCGAGCACCGCGAGCAGCACATAAAAAAGGAACCAGGTGAGGGGCTCGAACGCCGGTTGACGAAGGGCGACCGCGAGGTTGAAGTCTTCCCCTTGATGATGGACCCCATGCACGGCCCAGAGTGTGTTGACCACGTGACTCATGCGATGCCACCAATAGAACAGCAGGTCCACACCCAACAAACCGAGCGCCCACGTCCACGGGCTCGACTCCGAGAGCGACGTGATCGCGAACCGCTCGTGAACCAACGCATACCCCACCAACAGCGCGCCATGAACACACACCTCGAGCGCCTGGTACACGCCGCCGACGGACAGATCGCTCAGCGCGGTCCCCAGAGAATACCGACCGGGATCGCGCGCGCGGGACACCGCCACCTCCACCGCGATGGAGGCGAGAAAGATGGGCATGGCCCACACGGCAAACTCCGTCGGCGAAATCTCCATGATGAACCTCTGATAGCGCGAAAACGCCGCGGGCTCCAGAGAAATGGTATGACCACTTGACCACTAGACCAAACAATCGTATGGTCCAGTGGATGGCGCTGAAGAAAATTGCTCGTAACTCCGTGTCAGACGCCGTTTATGAGCAATTATCCCGCGAAATCCTAGAAGGGCGAATCCAGCCCGGCGACACTCTTCCCGCAGAACGCGCACTCTGTGACATGCTCGGCGTCAATCGTGGTGCGATCCGAGAGGCGCTCAAGCGCCTCGGCCAAGCAGGGCTGGTCGAGATTCGCCACGGCGGCGGCTCGACGGTGCTCGACTTCCGCAGCTCGGCGGGCACAGATCTGCTGTCGGGCCTGCTCCTTAAATCCGACGGCGGCGTGGACTACGAGGTCGGCCGAAGCATCATGGAGATGCGCGCGGCCCTCGGCCCCGACGTCGCCCGACTCTGCGCCCTCCGCAGGCCCGACACCCTCGTCGAGCGCCTCCAAGGCAGCGTCGATGCGATGCAGCGCGACGCGGACGACGTACACGCGCTGCAGCAGCACGACATTGAATTCTGGCAGATCTTGATCGAAGGCGCGCAAAATATCGCGTATCGCCTCGCCTACAATTCCCTGCGAGCGACCTACGACCACCTGCGAGAGCTGCTCGCGCGGGCGCTCACGGAAGAAGTCTCCGATCTCCGCGGGCACCGCGAGATCCTGGAGGCGGTTCGAGCCGGTGACAGCGCGCGCGCGGAATCTAGCGCGCGCCGTCTCCTCTCCACCGGCACCGAGGCTGTGCTCGCGCTGCTCCAATGGTTGGAGGCCCTGCCCACTTCGGAGCCCGGCACCACCAGCCCCCTCTCCACACACGAAGAAGTCTCCGACCGAGGACTCGAGCCATGACAGCTACCCACGGAAAACGAAAGACCCTCCGCGACAACGACCTCTCGCTCGCGGACGTGATTCGCAACTTCTGCACGTTTACGCCGCCGCGGCTGATCTGCTTGGCGCTCGTGGGCAGCGTCACCATGCGGCTACGCGCTGGCCCGCTCTCGTGGTCAGACCTCGCGATCTTCGGCGTGCTCGTCGTCGCCCAACCGCTCACCGAATGGTTGATTCACGTCTTTATCCTCCACGCGAAACCCAAGAAGATCCTCGGGCGCACCCTCGACTATCACTCGGCCCAGATGCATCGAGCGCACCACCGCGATCCATGGGATCTGCGGTACACCGTGATGCCCGTCAAGAGCGTGTTCAGCGGCTTCAGCGTCGTCATCGGCGGCGCGTGGCTGCTGCTCCCGACGCCCGCGGCCATGTGGACCGCCGTGGTGACCGCCGCGTCGCTCGCCCTCGTCTACGAGTGGATCCACTTCCTCATCCACACCAGCTATCGGCCTCGCTCACACTGGATGCGGACGCTGTGGAAGATGCACCGGCTCCATCACTTCAAGAACGAGCACTATTGGTTTGGCGTGAGCCGAGTCGGCGCAGACACCTGGCTGCGGACTTCCCCCGACCCGCAGGAGGTGCCCCGCTCCCCCACCGCGCGCACCCTCGGCGTCGAGGACGAGGACGAGGAGCTCGCAGACCTCCCGAGCGGCGTGGGCCGCTAGGCGCCCGCCGACCGTTCGACGCGCACCGCGACGTCGTAGAACGTCGCGCCGCCGCCGAAATCGGTCTCACGCTGTCGGGTGAGCTCGTTCACGCCGCGTCCATCAGCGGAGAGCTTGGGCCAGTGGATCCCCTCGATGCAGATGGTGCCTCGAACGATCGCGTCTCGAATTTTCAACGTCATGCGCAGGCGGCCACCGGCGCCGAGCACCGCGATCTCCTCTTCGTCGCGCAACCCTCGCCTCGCCGCGTCCGCCGGGTGCATCAAGGCGTACGGGGCGCCGGTCTTCTTGCGCAATCGATCGACGTTGACGAAGGTGGAGTTCAAAAACAGGTGCGCCGGCGGCGACACGCAGACCAGGGAGTCCGGCGTGACCTCGGCCATCCAGGCGGGAGCGATGAACTCGGGCGTCGGCGAGTATCCATCCTCCTTCATGGTCTCAGAATAGAGCTCGCATCGCCCGGACGGGGTGGGGAACGCCCCCTCGGCGAATGGCATGAACGGCGTCGGCACATCCACCCGCGCGAAGCCGTCCGCCTGAAGCCGCTCCCACGATATCGGCGCGATCGCCGGAGACGCTTGTGCGGCGAGATACTCCTTCAGCAAGGACTCGTCGTCGGGGCCAAACAACGAGGCGTCGAGTCCCATGCGCACGCCGATGCGTCGGAAGATCTCGGCGTTGGACAGGGCCTGCCCCACCGGGGCGATGGCCGGGCGATTCAAGGACAGATACAAGTGCCCGTACGACGCGTGCAGATCCAAGTGCTCAAGTTGCGTCGTCGCCGGCAGCAGCACGTCGGCATAGTCCGCCGTATCAGTCTGGAAATGCTCAAGGACGACCGTGAAGAGGTCTTCGTTGGCGAGCCCCTCCCGCACCTTCGCGAGATCCGGGTTGGAAGCCGCCGGGTTGGCGTTGTAGACCACGAGGGCCTTGACCGAGGGCCCCAGACTCGCGACCTCCGGGTCTGAAGGGCGGGGTCGGTAGTGGGCGCGACGCAGCGAGGCCTCATCGCCCGCGAGCGCATCCCCAAGACGGATCATATTGATGGTCCGGGGCGTCGGCGTTGGCATCAGGTCCGGCCGTCGGAGCGGGCGCGAATCGAGGCCGAAGGCCGCGGAGGTGCTGAGCAACACTCCCCCTCCGCGCCGCCTCCAGTGCCCCGTGAGCGCGGGGAGGCAGGCGATCGTGCGCACCGCCATCCCGCCGCCGCGATGCCTCTGCATGCCGTAATTGAGGCGCACCAGCGCGGGGTCTGCCGCGGCGAACTCCCGCGCGAGTGACACGATCTCGTCGTTGGGGATCCCGGTCACCTCCGACGCCCTCGCCGGTGTCCACCCCTCGACCGCGGCCGAGAGCTCCTCAAATCCAATCGTCCCCTCGCGGATGAAATCCTCATCGACGAGTGACTCCGCGATGAGGACGTGCATCATCGCCAACGCGAGCGCGGCGTCGGTGCCGGGACGGATGCGAATCCACTGGTCCGCGGCCTTGGCGGTCTTCGTCTCCACGGGATCGATGACGATGACGCGCGCGCCACGTTTTTTGGCTCGCAACACCACAGGCCAGAAATGGAGGTTGGAAGACAGGGTGTTTGTCCCCCACAAGACGATGAGCCTCGAGAACTCGGCGTCCATCGAATCGACGCTCGCCGTGGTCCCGCAGGTGTATCGCAGCCCCCAACTCCCGGCCTCCGCGCAGATCGTCCGGGCCAGCTGACTCGCGCCGAGGGCGTGGAAGAAGCGCCCGGCCATCCCTTCTCCGTTGAGCGCTCCGAGCGTCCCCGAGTAGGAGAATGGCAGCACCGCCTCGGCGCCGTGCCGGTCGATGATGTTGGAGAGTCGCTCCCCGATCACGTCGAGCGCGGCGTCCCAATCGACAGGCTTGAACTCCCCGCTCCCCTTCGGACCCACACGCACCATGGGGCGCGTGAGCCGGTCGGGATGGTAGGTCCGCTCTACGTAGCGATCGACCTTTCCGCAGAGCCCCCCGCGGGTGAAGGGATGCTCCGGAGCTCCCCAAAGGTCCACGGCGGTCCCTGACGCGTCCACCGCCACCTCCCAGGCGCACGTGTCGGGACAGTCGTGGGGGCAGACGCCCCGCACGAAGGACACGTCGCCCCGTTTCAGCAGCTGCTCGCGTCGTCGCAACGCCCGGACCTCCCTCAGCCTCCTCCGAGCGGAGTCGCGAAGACCTGCGTCCAATAGTGCCCAAAGTCGGACCCCTCGGCGAACGCGTATCCCACACCGATGTGGGTGTAGGCGCCGCCCATCAAATTCGCGCAGTGGCCGTCGCTGTCGAGCCAACCTTGGACCACGTCCGCAGGCGAAGCATAGCCCGCGGCGATATTCTCACCCGCCGCGGAGAACGCGTAGCCTTCAGCCTCGATCCGATCAAACGGCGACGTCCCCGTGTTCGGATCGTCATGCGCGAAGAAGCCGTCATCGCCCATGGCCCTCGAGTGTTTCCTCGCCGCGCATTGTAAGCGCACGTCGATGGAGAGGGGCGGCGCCGAGGGGAAATCACCGTTGGCGCCGCACGTCGCCCCCGCGGCCCTCGCGTCGTTCGTCAAGCTGATCACCTCTTCTTCGAAGAGGCCCCACTCCTCCGCCGCATCCGCGCTTCCAGCACATGTGTCCGCTGCGGCGTCCTCTTGTGGATCCCCGCAACCGAGGAGGACCGCGCACACCACGAGCAAGCCCGATGCTCCCCGCGCGCGCCATCCGGTCCACGGCGCCACGCACAACGAACGCGGCCGGTTTGAGGAAGATGCCAAGATCGCCGTCACCCCTGATTATGGCGAGCAAACAGCTGAAAACTCAAGGTCGCGCGCGCTCAATTTTGGCGCTTGAAACGCCACGACACACACAGCACCTCGCCCGCTGTATAGTGCCCCGATGGCCCCACCGCCGCGCGCACTCCTCGCGTCTGCCACCGAGCTCGCGAGGCAGATTCGGCGGGGAGAGACGACCTCCCGTGAGATCGTCGCCACCCACATCGAGGCCATCCGACGCGTCAACCCCTCACTCAACGCGATGGTGGCCGAACGCTTCGCCGACGCGATTCAGGAGGCCACGCAGGCCGATTCCAGGGTCGCCTCCGAACCGCTCGAGTCGCTGCCGCCCCTCCTCGGGGTACCGTGCACCGTGAAAGAGTGCTTCGCCGTGCGCGGCATGCCTCAAAGCGCGGGGCTGAAATCGCGACGAGACGTGGTGGCCAGCGAGGACGCCACCGTCGTCTCCCGGCTGCGAGCCGCGGGCGCGATCATCGTGGGGGTCTCCAACACATCGGAGCTTTGCATGTGGATGGAGAGCGACAACCGCGTCTACGGTCGGACAAATAATCCCTACGATCCTACCCGCTCCGCGGGCGGGAGCTCCGGTGGAGAGGCGTCGCTCGTCGGCGCGGGGCTCTCTCCGATCGGCGTGGGCTCCGACGTGGGTGGATCCATTCGAATCCCCGCTGGATTCTGTGGGGTCTTCGGGCACAAGCCCAGCGGCGGGCTCGTCCCCTCGACCGGTCAATATCCGATCGCGCAGGGAGGCGCCAAGACTTTCTTGACCACCGGACCGTTGACACGCCGCGCGGAAGACCTCATGCCCATGCTCCGCATCCTCGCGGGCCCCGATGGAGTCGATCGTGGCTGCGTCGACTATCCGCTCGCGGAGCCGAGCGAGCACACCCTCGCAGAGCATCCGGTCTTCATCGCGCGCTTCCCCAAGCGCGCTCGGGTGTCGCCCGCCCTCCTCAAGGCCACCGAGGAGGCCGCGGCGTCCCTCGAGCGCGCGGGCGCCCGATGTCGGGAGCTCGACATGCCCGCGTTCACGAAGACGATCACATGGTGGGCCGCGGGGCTCACCTCCGACGGCAACATTCCCTACCGCAAGATGCTCGGCCTTCGAGGCCCCGGGTCGTTGCTGCGGCAATTCGCCAAGCTCCCCCTGCGACGGGCGGACCACACCCTGCCCTCCCTCGTCCTCGCAGGCATCGACCGCCGCGTGCTGGGTTCTCGAACCCAGCGCAAGCTGCTTGACCACGCGCGACGAGCCCGGGATCAACTTGCAGAACACATCGGCACCGGGATCATGGTGGCGCCGAGCTATCCGCTCGTCGCGCCGCGACACGGCCGCGCCATGATGAGACCCCTGGCCGCCTACACCACCATCCTCTTCAATGTCCTCGAGCTGCCGGTGACGCAGGTCCCGATGGGGCTCGATCGTGAAGGCGTGCCGACCGGCGTCCAGATCGTCGCGGCCCACGGGCACGACCATCGAACCATCCGCGCGGCGCACCACCTCGAGCGCCGGTTCGGAGGCTGGTGCCCGCCAACGCGCCTCTGGGCTCAGCGAGCCCAGACTTCACCCGCCAGCGCTCCCTAGTCGCGCGCGGTGAGCTGCTCCGAATATCGCTTCCGCGACGCCGGATCTGACGCGATCTTGTAGACGAGTTCATCCAAGCCCACGCGATCGAGGTCGTAGCGCGCGAGGATATCGTCCGCCTCTTCCGGCGCTCGCATGATCTCTTTCGCGACGGCGACCGCGCGATCAACCTCGTCCATCGCCCCTGGATCGACGGGGGCTGCTTGGCCTTCTCCGCTGGCGGTTTCGAGCCCCTCACTCTCCGGTGCCTCATTGGTGGTCGCTCCCGAGCAGCCCATGGGCGCCGCGAGCAAAAGAGCTGCGGCGAAACGGAGCGCCGAGGAGCGCGGAGCGGTCTTGTACTGAGCGTTCATATGATTCCCCTTCATTTCGCTTTTCCTTGGCCGTCGTGATTCCCGCGCAACTCCTTGGAATTCGCTCCAGACGGTCGGTCACCCTTCTTCTTGTCCCCTCCACGTGGCCCCTTCGGTCCCTTCAGCGAGGTGTGGTCTGTGCCAGCATCACCCCCCGGATTTGGAGCATCGCCAGCGCCGCCATTCATCGCCGCGCCGGCCTTGTCGCCCTTGGGACCCTGCCCGCCTTCGGGCGCGCGTCCACCGAGCCCGCGACCATTTGGACCCCGTGGAGGCTGCGGCCCCTCACGTGGATCTGCGAGCGCTTCGCCGTCTGGCCCCCGAGGATTCGGTCGCTCTCCCCCTGCCCCGGCGCCTTTTCCGTCACCGCGGCCAACCTCGCGGGGCATCCGCCGGCGATCTATCTTCAGCGCGTCCTTGATCTCGTCGAGCAGCTGGTCCCGTGCCGAACCTTCGAATTGGCCCTCCGCGTCGAGCGCCTTCATCCGGTCGATGAAGCCCACCAACACCTCACGCTCTTTCAACAAGCGCTCGCGCTGCTTGTCATGGCCCTTCGCCACGGCTTTCTCCTTCATCTTCCCAGCTCGGGTGTCGAGCCTGATCATGCGCCGCTGCACCATCTCGAGCCGCTTTTGCAGCCACGGCAGATCTATCTTCGCCTCGGGCGGGCGGAGATCTCCTTGCCCCTCGCCGCTGGGCATCATCCTCATCTGCCCACGGATGATCACTTTTTCACCCCGCGCGCGTTTCTCCCGGTCGCGCTTCCTTCGCGCTTTTGTTCGCGTACGCTCCATTTTCGCGCGCCTCGAGGCGGACTTTTTGAGGCGCTTGTGCTCCTCGTCGCCAAGCGGATCGGACGCCTCGCGCTCACGCAACGACGCGATCACCTCGGTCGTCGCGGCCCCATCGCTCAGCCTTCGAAGCACATGCCCCGAGAATCCTTTTTTTAGCCCCCTGCGGGCGCTCAGGGTGCGTTCAAAGCGGATCACGGAGGCTGCCTCTCCTGGGGGCATCCCCGATTCTCGGAACGCTTCGACGACACCCTCCACCTCTTTGTTCGACATGCCTGAGGCGCTGGCCTCTTGCATCTCCACGGGAAGCATCAACACTTCCAAAATATCATCGCCCTCCTGACCTGTCGCGAGGTCGGGTTGAGCGTGCCCATCTGACACCGAGCCAACGATGAGCCCCGAGCAGAAAAATGTGACGAGTGAGAGGCGTTTCATTCTTTGAATGTCTCCAGGCCGGAGTGTATCAAAGAAGGCTACGACGGGACATCCCGCAAGAGTACGGGAAACCGCCGTTGTGTCCTCGTTTCGACCGCAGAGGAACCGCCGCCGCGGGCAGGCCGCGCCTTCGTCTGCTCGCGGCGCACCCACACATCTAGGTGCTGTCGCGCTCGTGGCCGACGCGGCGCCGCTGTCGCCCCCTACGGCAGGTTGGCGAGCAGCGCCGCGTTGTCGACGGACACGCTGACATCGACGAACAGGTCGACGTCGGTGAGCACCAGGAGCTCGCCGTCCCCCACGAATTCGAGGCCGAAGACCACGTTGGACGCCGGGGGCGTCCGCGCGCCGGTCTCCTCCACGAAGCCCAGCGCGATCGCACCCGCGCCGAGCACCACGCTCCCGGTGTCTGTCATCAGCAGCGACGTGACCCCGTCCGTGAACGGCGCGTAGGGGACGATGGCGACATCCGACTCGCCCTCGCCGCCGCCTTCCCCGCTCACAAACATGCCGCTCCCAATGGCGGACAAGAGGCTCGTCACCTCGGCAGGCGCGCTGATGCAATTGGTTTTGCATTCATCGGTGAGCACGACGACGCGCCCACCCCCGCTCAAGAAACTCGAGGACGCCGTCACGGTGACGGAATCAACGGCGGTGAGCGGGTTTAGAAACAGCAGCGTGTCGACCGCCGCGAGGTCATCGCCGCTCACCGACGCGAGCAGCGCGACGTCGTGACCGTCCGCCTCGAACGCTGACTTGAGACTGTCCGCCGTGAGCGCGCCCCCCGACTCCACCCCGGTGTAAATGACCACGGAGCGAGAGCCCCCGTCTCCGTCTCCGTCTCCGTCTCCGTCTCCGCTGTCGCCATCGCCGTCACCATCACCGCTGTCTGACCCCATCGGACCGCCACACACCCCCTCGATACACTCCTGGCCCGAGAAACAGTCCGCGGAGGACTCGCACGCCAGCCCCTCGGTCAACCCTGAGTTCGCGCACCCGAGCCCCCACGCCCCCGCCAATGCGAAGGAGCACGCGTAGCCGACAATCCAATCGTGTGAGCGCTGCATTCGTTTCACTTTCAAAATACTCCTCGCAAGGTGAGCCCGAAGCCATCGCCCCTCGTCCACGATCTCATCCTCATGTTCGCCGTCGCTGTCGACGCCGCGCGCGCCCGCTGCCGGCGCCCCGCGAGATACAGCATGGTCGCGAGCACCAGCGTGCCAGCGCCCGCGCTCATGAAGATCGTCATATTGCGATCGTGCTGCTCGATTTGTTGGAGCAGCTCGCGTCGCTCCTCCAGGGTGTCAAGCGCGTCAGAGGACACCTTGTCCCGCTGCTTCATGGACAAGCCGAGATACGTCACACCGACGAGCATCAAGCCCGTGCCAATACCACCGAACACGTAGCTCGAAATGGTGAGCCCTTTCCCCGCGTTTGCGCGATGACTCGGCCGCAGACCGTAGGGATCGAGCACGAGCGTGAGGTCCGCGGGTGCCGGCTGCCCGCTGTTGGCGCCCTCATCATCCACGGGCGGCGACTGCGGCGTCGACTCGGTGGGGCCCGCCGACACATCCGCGGCGCTCGAGGAACCGGCGCGAGCGGAGAGCTCCACAGTCGCGACCTGGGATCGCTGCGTCCCCGGCGCGACGTCGGTCGCGGACATAACACTGAGCGTGAGCAGCGGCGCCAATAGACTCACCATGCCTCCATGATAAACGCCTGAGGCCCCGCTCGGCCACTGTGCCCGCGGCAATTTCACCGGCCCGGTGCGTGACAATTCGTCAATCGGCACATGACGCGAACGGAGTCCGGGCGACACCCCTCACGCACGTCCCGCCGCGCGGCGATCAGCGTCGGGGCGCTGACTCCGGAGAAGGGCCACGCGCCACGGTTTTGATCTGGACCGGCTGTCCTGCCTGCGCGCGCAGGACGGCGTTCGTCTCGAGCCCCCGATAGCCGCCGGTCCCTCGTCCTCCAGGTCGGCCCGCCGCGGAGGCCGAGGGCGCCAGTGTCGTCCACTGCGCCACGCCGCGAACCCGCACGTGATCACCCGGGCGTAAGACCCGCTCTGACCAGCGAAAGCCTCGACAAAAGATGACCCCCCGAGGATCGCAGCGTCGGCGACGGAGCAGTCGCAACACCGCGGGCGGCGGCGCCCGAAACGGCCCCGCGCGACCCGACAACGCCGGGGCAGACACCCGGAGCTGCTCCGGCGGCACGGCCAGCTCGATGCGACCAGAGTCGTCCACGACCGCGAGGGCCTCCGCGCTCGACACGACCACCACGGGCCGCCAAGAAAACAGCCCCTCCTCTCGCTCCACCACCACCTCCCACGCCGCCGCCGCGCGGCCGGAGAGCGGCGCCCGCAGCGCCCCACAAGCTTCGAGCGCACCCTCGACTTCAACGAGGCCATCCTCTACCTCTGAAACTCGACAGGCCTCACTCACCTCCGGCGCTCGCCGAATCACCGCCCAGAGAATCGCGGTGACGAGCAAGCCCACAGTGAGTGCGAAGACGGCTGCCACTCCCCACAGCGTACCCCAATTTTGCGGTCGCGGTCGCGCTGCAACACAATTAGTCGATAAAGAAATCGCCCATGAGGTCCGCGTCGGGATCGACCTTGTACTTGTCTAGGTCGGTGATGCCGGCCTCTTGGAGGACTTCGTCATCGATGTAGAAGTTCCCCGTGGCCTCGCGACTGTCCCGCGTCAAAATGAGATGCGCCGCGTCCGCCATGATGTCCACGGTTCGACAACGCTTCGCCCCCTCATCTCCGAGGATCACGTTCCGAATCGCGGCCGTGTCGATCGCGGTCCGGGGCCACAGCGCGTTCACAGCGATCCCACGCTTCTCAAATTCGGCCGCGTGCCCCAGCACGCACATGCTCATGCCGTACTTCGCGATGGCGTAGGCCAAGTTCCCGCGAAACCACTTTGGGTCCATATTCAGCGGAGGCGACAGCGTCAAAATATGCGGATTGGACGCCTTCTCCAGCTGTGGGAGACAATACTTGGTGCAGGCGTAGGTCCCGCGCGTATTCACCTGATTCATCAGGTCGTAGCGCTTCATGGGCGTCGAGGGGGTGTCCGTGAGGCTGATCGCGCTGGCGTTGTTGACGAGGATGTCGATCCCCCCGAAGGTCTCGACCGCCTTCGCGACGGCGGCCTCGATCAGCTCGTCTTTTCGAATATCGACCACCACCGGGAGCGCGTGACCGCCGGCCGCCACGATCTCCTCGGCCGCGGTGTGAATGGTGCCCGGCAGCTTCGGATGGGGTGTGTCTGTCTTCGCCGCGATGACGATGTTCGCCCCGTCGCGGGCCGCCCTCAGCGCGATCGCCTTGCCGATGCCGCGACTCGCCCCTGAGATGAAGAGGGTTTTTCCTTCCAAAGTAGCCATCGCCGAGTCGTAGCACAAAAGCTCTTCGCGGGGGTTGCAAACCGGCGGGAGGGCGTCAGGATCTCACCTGCGCATGGCAACCGGCCACAAGACAGGGGTGCTCCTCATCAACCTCGGGACGCCCGACGCACCGACGACACCAGCGGTGCGACGCTACCTGCGAGAGTTCTTGATGGACGGGCGAGTCATCGACATCAACCCAATCAAGCGATGGATGCTGGTGAACCTCATCATCAGCACGTTCCGGTCACCACGGTCGGCGCGCGCGTATCAAAAAATTTGGGGCGACGACGGCTCCCCGCTCTTGTCGCACAGCGAGGCGCTGGCGGCCGCGGTCGACGGCGCCCTCCCACAGTGGCCGGTCGCGCTCGCCATGCGATACGGCTCCCCGTCGATCACCAGCGGTCTCGCTGAGCTGGAGGCCGAGGGGTGCGACCACCTGGTCGTGCTTCCGCTGTACCCACAATACGCGTCGAGCAGCACCGGATCGACAGTAGAGGCGGTGCTCCGCCACGTGCAGGGTCGTTGGAACACCCCGTTCGTGTCGATCGTGCCTCCATTTTTCTCGCACCCCGCGTTCATCAAGGCGTTCGCGGCGGTCGGGCGACCCACGCTCGACGAGTTCAAACAAGACTTCGTGCTGTTTTCTTTCCACGGGCTCCCGGAGCACCACATGCGCAAGAGCGATCCCACCGGAGCTCATTGCCTGGCGAGCGCGGATTGTTGCGACCGAGCCGCCCTCGAGGGCGCCGTGGTCGGTCAGCAGTGCTACCGAGCGCAGTCCTTCGTCACCGCTCGTCTCTTGGCGCGGGAGCTCGAGCTCGCGGACGACCAGTGGAGCGTGTCGTTCCAGTCGAGGCTGGGTCGAAGGGAGTGGATCAAACCCTACACCGACCATCGCGTGGAGGAGCTGGCCAAGAGCGGCGTGAAGCGGCTCGCGGTCTATTGCCCCGCCTTCGTCGCCGACTGCCTCGAGACGCTCGAGGAGATCGGGATGGAGGCGCGCGAAGAATTCCGCCGCGCAGGCGGTGAGGACCTGCGGCTGATCCCCTCGCTGAACGCGTCTCCCCAGTGGGTGGAAGCGGTACGAGAATTGGTCACAGAGGCCGCGACGCCGCGGCGAGGATTGCCGGTGGTCTCCTAGAGGTTCGTCGCCGCGGCGCGGGCCGCCTAGTCGCCGCGGGAGTCGCCGCGGGCCCCCTCACGGGAGCGCTCGTCGCGGTGGCGCGGCGTCGACGCTGCCCGCTGCATGATGGCCTGGTCGAGCAATTCGTCAGATCTGAGGGCGCTCGTCGCGAGCCTCCGCATCCAGATCACGGAGCCGACCAACACCGAGAGGGCCGCCACGAACGCCATCGCCGAGAGCCACCCCTCGCCTCGTTGAAGCGCCATTGAGAAAATGCAGAAGTCGTAGGCGCCATGCAGCGCGACGGCGCACAACCACCCGCCGACCACCCCGAGTCCGTCCCCGGAGAACCGGCGCCGGGCGGCCCAATAACCTGCGATAGCCCCCCACGCGGCGTGTCCGGGGACGAGCAAGGCCGAGCGGAGCACCAGCACGTCAAAGAGCTGGTCTGGCGGCGCCATCCAAAAATATCCGAGGTTCTCGACGAGCGCGAACCCCAAGCCCGCCCGCACCCCGTACGTGATTCCGTCCATATGCTCATCGAAGCTCGAGCGTCTCCAGACGAGCAACGCGATGCACGCCATCTTCGCCCCCTCCTCCGGCGCGGCCGCGACCACGAACGCGTCCCACGCCGCCAGCGCCGCTCCGCTGAGATCATGCCCTCGCGATTTTAACAACATCTCAAGGAGGAGCACTGGCGCGAAGGAGCAGGCGCCCGCGAGATAGACCCGACGCAGCGACGATCTCGGCTCGGGTCGCTCCCGGTCGAGCCAATCAAAATACAACGAGACGAGGAGCGTGGGGACGGCCGCAGCCAACAACAATGCCAGAGGTCCCCCCATGTGACCCCATGCTACAAATCTGCGCGGCGAATGCCAACCACCTAGACGAGGCCGAGCCGCACGGCTCGAGCGCGGATCTCTTGATCTGCGCCGTGGATGGCGGCGAACAAGGCCGCGCGCATCCACATCCCGTTTCGCACCTGCCTCCAGACCACGAAGCCCGGGTGGTCCTCCCACGACTCGGGCAGCTCGTTCACCCGCGGCAGCGGGTGCATGAGGACGCAATCCTCCCGGATCAGGCTCCTAAACTCGGACTTCAACACGAACGCGTCCTCCGTCCCGAGCTCTCCTCCTTTCGCGGTCGGCTGCCCGTCACCCTTGTCCCACTCTTGCTGCAAGCGCGTCATATAAATCGCGTCGACCTCGCCGCCTCGTCGCTTCAGATACGACTCGAGGTTGTCATCCACGCCGACTTTGATGCCGTGCTTCTCGATATATTGCACGAGCCCTCCCTCTGGAAGATAGTTCTTCGCGCTCACAAAATCGACGCGCGCCACGTCGAATTTGGTGAGGAGATAGGCCAACGAACGGGCGGCGCGGTTTCTCAAGATGTCACCGACGAGCAGCACTGTGCGACCGTCGATCCCGCCGCGCTGCTCAAGCGAATAGCGCAGGGTGTAGATGTCAAGAAGCGACTGCGTGACGTGCTGCGACTTGCCGCTGCCCGCGGACACCACCGGGATCGGGCGACTGCTCCTTTGGAGGCCCCAGGCCGCGCGGACGGCGAAATCGTCTTCTGGGTGCCGCGTCACGATGGTGTCGAAGAATGACGACAAGGTCCGAACCGAGTCCTCCACGGTCTCCCCCTTCGAGAAACTCGACGTTCGAATGTCGGCGACGAGTCGCGTGGTCGCCCCGAGCTTGTCGGCGGCGGCGATAAAACTCTCGGCGGTTCGCGTGCTCGGTTGGGCGAACAGATTCATCACGCGAATACCTCGAAGGAGGCCGCGCAAAAAGTCACGCCCGTCCCGGTGGCGGTCGAGGCGACGGATGGAGGTCGCGGTGTCGGTAAGATGGATCAGGTCGTCGCGAGAAAACTGCTGACTCAACAACACGTGGAACGGCCGCCCGTCCCGAAACAGCAGCGCTCTCCTCGACGCGGAGGTCCCAAGCGCTGCCTTGTACTCCTCAAAACTCATCGACGTGGCTTCGCGGCTCATCTCGGACAATCTACGCGAATTTTCGAGCCCGTCGCACCCCCTCTTCGGCGCCCGCGCCCCGCAGACCCCAGCGCCACGAAAGCCCCTGGGTTAGCGCCCTGTCTCCCCGGTCGCCGCCGGTTCGAGCGCGACCAACCAGCGCGCGATCCGCTCCCAGAAGATCGCGCACGCGGGATCTGTCACCAAGCTCATATGCCCCACGGCCACGGTCCCCACGGCCCGCCGCGCTGGAATCCGCGCCGGGGTCATCATCACCTCGCGCCGAGCGAGCGTCTTGGTAAATTCGAGCGCGGCTTCTGGTGCGGCGTAGAGTCGATCTCCCGCGCTCAGCACGTGCAGGACCGGCTGCCGGATCTGCGCCAGCGCACCCCCGTAGTCCGTGACGCCCGCCTCGTCGGTCCATCGGCCGCTGCGCATCCACCCTTCGAATTGTGCCCAGTAGCGCGCGCACTCGTCTGCTGTCCCCACCCCCAGCGCGCTCGCGGGCAGATAACCGACCGCCCGCACGAGGAGCCGCGAGAGCGAGAACAACAGCCGCTTGAGCAGCCATCGCCACCACCGCGGCTCGTGTCCCTCACACCAGATATCCACACAGAGCAAGACGAGGGAGGTCACGTCGCGCGTGGGGTTTTGACCGAGCCACGCGAGGCTGGCGTTCCCAAACAGGCTGTGGCCGACGAGGTGCAGCGGCGCCGTGGGCGCCAGCGCGCGCGCCCATCGAACGAGCACGCCCACATCCCTCACGTGATCGTCGTACGACCAATCGGCCCCCTGCGCCGCGTGGGGTCCGCTCGCGCCGTGCCCTCGGAGATCAGGCACGAGGACGCGGAAGCCGCTCGCCACGAGCGCCGCGGCGATGGTGGGGCGATCCGCGCGACACATGGTCCGCGCGTCCACCATCATCGCGTGTCCGAGGAGCACGGTCCCGAGCGCGGTTGGGGCGCGCGGCGAAAACTCGTAGACCCGCAACACCCAGCCATCGTCGGCGGTCAGCGCGTGCACGTTCGGATCCCCAAGTGACGCCCCCGGCGTATGGTTCACGAGCGGATCATCCTCATTCTCAACGTCCCGGACCGCCGCTCCACCTCGACGCCGTGAAAGCCGGCCGCCTCACAGAGTGAGCGGACGCGCCCGGGTGATGGCATCGAAATCCCGGCCGTCCGCGCCACGATCATCCGCGCAGCGAGACCACGCAGATCCCCCTTCCCACTCGCCGCAGATGCGATCACCTCTCCGCCGGTCTTGACCACGCGCGCGAGCTCGGCGATCAGCCGGTCGAACGCGCGCCACAGCGACGCTCCGATCCGTACGTGCGCCGCGTCCAATATTGAATCCGCGAGGGGCAAGTATCGCGCGTCCGCGCGCAAGAGCACCACGGGACAGCGCAGCGTCGCCATCTCAGACCTGCGCACGCACTGCGCGAGCAGAGGTTCCGAACGGTCGACGCAATACAAGCGCTCAAAGTCGGCCCCCCGCGCGGCCGCGACCCCCACCGCTCCGCTCCCGCACGCGATGTCCGCGACGACCCCCACGTGCCCTCGGAGCGCCTCGACAGCCCACGACATCTCCTGACGCCAGTCGACACGCTGGCCGACCCGAATTCGGTCCACCGAAGGTCGCAGCACCTGCTCGTAGGCCGCGGACACTGCGGGGAGGTGCATCAACGCCGTCACCACCTTCGGTCCCTCGCGCTCGTGCTCTGGGATAAAATCGATCCAGTCGGCGTGCAGCGGGAAACGGCGCCCGCTGCGAGCGCTGAGCAACCCCCCCGACTCCAATTCAAGAGGCGACCCAGTGCGCGGCTCGGCGAGCTCCGCCAGTCGAAGATCGGGCTTCATGCGCCCATCCTAACGCCCCGCACGGCGCCCGACACCCTCTCGGCCGAAAAGAGTGCGGCCATTTGTTCGAGTCTCGCGACGGGTTCGGTTTGGGTTCGTCGGGCGCGAGACGCTCCCGCGCCCCCTCCCCGCGCCCCCCTCCCGCGTCCCTGCGGCGAGGGCGTGATTCTATGGCTCAGGGGGAACGTTTCCCTTGAAAGACGACCGTGACAACAGCTACACACGATAAGGAAGTCCTCGAACGGACCTCGTGATCACCATGCAACCACGATCCATCCTCGATTTTTTCCTCAAGCATGTCGAAGAACGACCGACGGACACCGCGGCGCTCGAAAAAAAACACGGCGCGTATCAGCAGGTGACCTGGCAGAGCCTGTGGGGACGCGCGTCCGAGGTCGCGGCGGGACTGTTGGCGCTCGGCGTCGAGTCGGCCGACCACGTGTGCATCCTCTCCAATACTCGACTCGACTGGTGCGTCGTCGACGTCGGCATCTTGGCCGCTGCGGCCGTGACCATCCCGATCTACCCGTCGAACCTCCCCGACGAGTGCGCCTACATCATCGAGAACTCAGGCGCTCGCGTCATCTTCACGGAGGACGCGACGCAGACACAAAAGCTCCTCGAGGTGAAGCCGCAGCTTGAAGGCCAGCTGCTCGCGGTGGTGCAGATGACCGGCGCTCCCCCCACCGAAGACGCGTGGGTCAAGAGCTTCGCTGATTTCATCGCGGCGGCGGACGAGACGCACCACGCCGCCCTCAAAGAGCGCAGAGAGGCGCTCCATCGCGACGCGATCCTCACGATCATCTACACCTCCGGGACGACGGGGCGGCCGAAGGGCGTCGTGTTGACTCACGGCAATATGCTCTACGAAGCGGAGGTGATTCACGAACAAGACGTGGTGCGCACCGACGACGTCCAACTCCTCTTCCTTCCCATGGCCCACGTCTTCGCCAAGCTGCTGGAGGTCTCGTGGTTCGCGACTGGGCATGTCCTCGCCTTCGCCGAGAGCATCAACGCGCTCAAGGAGAATCTGTTAGAGGTCCGTCCCACGCTCATGGCGGCCGTCCCGCGCGTATTTGAGAAGTTTTACGCGGCGGTCCTTGAGAAGGGCGGCACCCTCCCTGCCACTCCCTCTCCCGGCGAGAAGATCAAGCACCACCTGTTCCAGACGGCGCTGGGGCTCTCGACCCGTAACGGCACGCTCGAAGAACGAGGTGACGCGCTCGGGCTTCTCGACGCTGTCCAATTCACCGCGCTCAAACGCGTCGTGTTCTCAAAGATTGGCGCGGGGGTCATGGCGAGCCTCGGCGGGCGCATGCGCATCATGGTCTCGGGTGGGGCCCCCCTCTCCAAGACCATCGCGTGGTTCTTTCGAGACGCCGGGATCACCATCCTCGAGGGATATGGAATGACCGAGACGGCGGCGGCGACCACGGTCAACCTCCCCCACGCCAACGTCATCGGATCCGTCGGCCCCGCCGTTCCCGGGACGCGCGTGCGTATCGCCGAAGATGGAGAGATCTTGGTCAAGGGCCCCGGGATCATGCGCGAGTACTGGCGCAACCCCGAGGCGACCGCCCAGACCATCGATCCCGATGGCTGGCTCCACACGGGCGACATCGGCGAGATCGATCCCCGCTCCTCCGCGCTCCGCATCACGGATCGTAAGAAAGACATCATCATCACGGCGGGCGGCAAAAACGTGGCGCCTCAGAAGATCGAGAACTTGGTCAAGACCCACAAGCTGATCAGCCAGTGCGTGGTCCACGGCGACAAGCGCAAATACCTCTCGGCGCTCATCGCCCTCGACGAGGAGCAGCTCCACTCCTTCGCCGAAGGTGTCGGCCTCGCAGGCGACAGCGAGACGCTGCGCGACTCCTCAGAGGTCAAAGACGCGGTGGCCGCCGCGATCAAGGCCGCCAACAGCGAATTGGCGAGCTACGAGACCATCAAAAAATACGAGGTCCTCTCCACCGACTTCAGCATCGAGACGGGCGAGCTCACCGCGAAGCTCTCGGTCAAGCGCAAGGTGGTGAACAGCAAATTCGGTCACATCTTTGATTCGTTCTACGTGGAGAAGTTCTAGTCCGCGGCGATGAACGCTCCACGACAGCGCAGGCGTCGCGTCGATCCGCTCTTTGCGTTCGCGCTGGTCGCCGTGATCGGGTTTGGACTCGCGCGCTGGATGGCCCCCTCCAACGACGCCTCGACGCTCGACAGCGCCTCCCTGGCGGCCGAGCTTGGACAGCTTGAAGACCGGCTCGGCCGCCCTCCAACGCCGGCGGAGCGCGCCGCCACCACGAGACAATGGAAGCAGCGAGAGGTCCTCTACCGCGAGGCGATCAAGCTCGGGATGGGCGAGCACGACCCGGTGGTGAAGACCCAGCTCGTGCGCGCCATGACTCATATGCTGCGGAGCACGGCGCCGCGTCGCGACCCCACCGACGAGGAATTGCGCGCCTTCCTCCACGCGCGCCGAGACCGCTACGGGAGCCCTGCGCGATGGTCATTCGACTTGGTTCGAGGCGACGACGCGGGCGGCGCCCTGTCGGAGACACGCGCCAGCGCCCTCCTCGAGGCCATCGACATCGACGGGCTCGACGCGGTGCCCCTCGAGCAGCTTGACGCCAGACATCACCGGCCTCATCGAGCGTTGGTGGCCGAGTTTGGTGAGGACTTCGCGCGCGAGGTTGAAGGCGCGAAGCCAAAGACATGGATGGCCCTGAGCTCGTCAGACGGGTGGGTGCTCGTGCGGGTCTCGCGGGTGAGCGACGCGGTCGCGCCGGTCCTCCATGATGTCCGCGCGAAGGTCGAAGAAGACTGGCGACGCTCGGTGGAGGCGGCCCACGTCCAGTCACGCCTGGACGAGCTCTCGGCCCAGTATCAGCTCGACCCATCAGCCGACGCCGAGGTCGCCCCGCCATGACCCTCAGACACGCAGCGCGACTCCTCATCGCCGCGGTCATCGGCGCCGCGCTCCTCGCCGGGCCGTCGGAGGTCTCCGCCCATGATTTTCGCCCGGCGGTGCTCTCCCTCAAGGAGACCACCGAGGGCACCTACTCGCTTCGATGGAGCCCCCCCCGCGCTCGAGGTGATCAGCCGACGGTGACTCCGGTGTTTCCCGCGGCGTGCTCTGAGACTCCGTTAAGCCTGTCGTGCGGACCGGAGGGCCTGCGCGGCGCCATCACCTTTTCTGGACTCGCCGGCTCCAACGTCGAGGTGGTCGTGACCGTGGAGCATCTCGACGGCTCGGTGCAGACCCAGGTGCTGTCTTCCGATGATCAGACCTTTGACCCCGCAGTCCAAGAGCTGCAGCGCTCGACGACGAGCGGCGCGCTCGCTGAGCAGTACTTTACGCTCGGCCTGAAGCATATCTTGGAGGGCTTCGACCACCTGATGTTCGTCACGGGATTAATCTTGATCGTCGGCTTCCGCAGGCGCCTGTTTTGGACCATCACCGCCTTCACCGCCGCGCACAGCATCACCCTCGCGGCGAGCGTCATGGAGCTTGTGCGCCTCGCCGCCGCGCCGGTGGAGTTTGTGATCGCCCTGTCCATCGTCTTGGTCGCGCGGGAGGCCCTCGACGACCGCCCGTCCCTCACCCGACGGTTTCCATGGATCGTCGCCTTCGTATTCGGGCTGATTCACGGTTTTGGCTTCTCCGGCGCGCTCGCCGAGATCGGCCTCCCCACCGAGCAGGTCACCGTGCCGTTGCTCAGCTTTAATCTGGGCGTGGAGGCCGGCCAGCTGCTCGTCGTGGCGATCCTGGGACTGCTGTCCCGCCCCGCCTCAAGGGCGACCGAGCGGGCCCCTTGGCTGCGCACCAGCTTCATCTACGCCATGGGCATCACCGCGGCGTATTGGTCCATCGAGCGCCTCTTCGTCCTCCTACAGGGAGCCTAGTCATGCCCGGGCCGGGCGCGACGGCGGCATCCCTATCCTGACGAGGGCGCCTAGTTTTGCGGACACTTGTAGGCGATGTCGGCCTGGAAGGTGATCTTGAGCTGATCACACGCCGCGCCGCAGAGCTCGAGCTCGTCCTTCGCCGGCGTCGTATAATACCAACCGTCGCCGCACGCGGCCGCGTTCGCGAGCTGCGGATACACCATGCCCCCCACGGACACCTCGACGTCCTCGGGCCACTCGGGCGGTGGGTCGAGCGCGATCTTGCAGCTCAGCACACCCTCCACGATGGCGTCGATGGCCGCGTTGAGGGACGTGAGGTCCGAGGTCTCGATGTAGTTGCCGGTCCCCCCGGCCACTGCGAAGTTTTGCAGCTGCGTGACCGTGCCTCCCACGCTGACCGCGTAGGTTGGGATGCTCAAGTCGACGCCGCCATTGTAGGCGGCGCTGAGCGCCATCTCGACGTCGGTGGCCGTGCCGCACTCGTTGACGTCGCCGTCGGCGATGAGGATTTGGACCGGGTCTCCAACGGACATCAGCCCCTGCAAGTGAGTCACCGACGTCTGCACCGCCGGCAAGGTCGGCGTGAGCCCGATCGGGCCATTGCCGTTGATGAGATTCGTGATCGTGGTGCCGTTCATGGGCCCTACCGGGACGTCGAGCGTCACGCCACACACGTCAGCGCCGACCACCTGCGGGTAAAACTGGGCGCCGAAGTTAACCTCGGTGTCGTAGTTGGCGACCAATGAAGTCACCACCGTCTGAAGATCCGTCCACCGTTGACCGGCCATCGAACAGGATCGATCCAAAATTAGCATGATGTTAGGTGGCTCGGGCTCACCAGTGACCGTGACCTCGTCACAGGCGCCACCCGCGTCCCCCATGATTCCATCGCCCACGTCGAACTTGACGCCGTCTCCGTCTCCGCCGTCTCCGTCTCCGTCTCCGCCGTCTCCGTCTCCGTCTCCGTCTCCGCCGTCTCCGTCTCCGCTGTCGCCGTCACCATCTCCGCTGTCGCCGTCGCCGTCTCCGCCGTCTGCGTCTGCGTCTCCATCTCCGTCTCCGCCCTCGCTCCCCATCCCCGAATTGTCGCCGCTTGAAATGGTCGCGCCGGCGTCGGTCTCGCCCGCCGTACCGCTGGCCGAAGACGCAGCGTCATCATTGGAATCGGACGACGATCCCGAGCAGCCAGGGACGACCGCCCCGAGCACAAACGCGACTAAAGACATCTTTGATAAGCTCTGGGTCATCGCTAACTCTCCGCCGACGCACAGTAACACTCGCCGGGCGCTCGAAGCGAGGTTCGCCACAACATTCGCAACTCCCGCAACAGCCTCATTCTCCCCGCAGCGGGCGGGGCGAACCCTCTCGTAGGTCTGCGGCGAGAGCCGTTTCGAGCGGAGAAGGGAGCGGAACACCTCTCGGTGGCGCTGGTTGGGCCGGCGTCGATTTGTAGACATCATCATACCTCCTCGCCATCCCCGCCCCAACGTTGCGTCCACCGGACCGACGCTTTGAGCCAGACCGCGCAGTGCGCGCAGTGCTCAACTCGGGATCCTGTCACGGCCGGACGGGCGCGGTCGGTGGCGCCGCCCCCGAGTCGCGTCCACCGCAATCGATCCAGCGCCCGCGCTCACTGTCCAAACTGAGCGCGCACAGCAGCCCGCTTTGCTGCAGCATCACCACCGACGCGCCCAGGCCTTCGAGGCCACGCTTCGCCCGCCGGTGTACGTTGATCGTGACGTCGCAATCCAAATCCATGACACCACCGCGCCGTGACAGCCGCTGGCATCGGTCTCCCTCATCCCCGCGGGCGCCGGAGTGGCCGTGCACAACGAGCGAGAGGCCGGCCTCCTCGAGCGCACGGAGCCCGTCGTCGCCAAGGGGCTCGTCGCTGATCCGATACCGCGTCCGAACGCAGTTACCCAATGTGCCGTGGTACATGGCCATGGGGGCCTCCTTCAGCATCCGCTGGAATTCCGCGTTGAGACCGTCGACCCCGCCCTCGACGCGGATGCGCTCGGCGACGACGTCATTTACACCCGCGTGGACAAACAGCGCGCTCCCAAGTTGTTCCACGAGCCGCATCACATCGAAGAACCACTGGAACTCCCCGAAGAAGCAGGCGTCGCGGAGTCCGATCGCCGCGCTCGCGGCCTCCGCGAAGCTCAGATCTGCTTCCTCCAGCGCGACCGCAAACTCCGCGCACTTTTCTTTGATGCGAGACACCTCTCTCGCGCGATGCTGCGCTGGAACGATGCCCTCGGTCCACTCGGGAAAACGCTCAAACCACTCGTCTTCCACCAGCAGCATGCTCCTCGCTTCATCCTCGCGAAGGACCGTGGACGTGTCGATCTTCGGGTCGTCGAGCACCTCTCGAATCCACCCCACCAGCTGCCTGCCGCCACGGACAGTCAGGTGGGCGTACTTGCCCTCGTGGCGCCCTATCGCCCACAACGCCTGATACATGCGGAGCTCTTCGTTGCCCGCCAACACCCTCAACTCCGCGCCAAGATCCGAGAGACAGCGGAGGATTCGAAGCACCCGGAGACTGCTTTGACCCCTGCCGAGCATGTCGCCCAAAAACAGGAAGATCCCTCGCTCGCCCCGCGGTGAGAGCTCGAGATCACAGTCGTCTGGGCCCACCTTCGCGACGCCCCCACACAGCACGAGAGAGCGGAGCGCCGCGCCAGGATCCCCTTGGGCGTCCCCGAACACGAAGACCTCTCGAGGTGGCGGCACGAAGGGAGCAGCGGCGGTCACCGGCGCCCCCGATCCCTCGTGGCCAGCAGGCAGCGCCGCCGGCCACGGCTCCCAGCCCGTTGGGAAGCTCCCTCCCACATAGTCCCACCCGTCGTATACGAGGAGCGGGAGGTCGGTTCGTCTCGCCACGTTCACCAGGCCGAGTCTACCTCTTGTCGTGTGTTTCGAACAATCGGCGACGCGCCCGCGCTCCTCAGCCGCAGCGCTCGCTCAGCGCGGACAGCGTCGGAACTTGCACCGCGCACCGGACCTCGCCGACAGTCCCACGTTCGAGACAGCTGGCCCTCGCGAAGCGATACGATTCGTCTGCTTGGCCCATCGCCCAACGATCCGTCGGCGGGTCTTCCTGGACACGATCCGCGCGTCGCCGAATCTCTTGAAATGTGAGCGCGCGGAGATGGGAGGCAAATCGCTCGCACTGTTCGGCGTTCGCCCGCGCCGTGGGTGCTCCCTCGCCGCCGAGCGGCGTCGTCACGACGCGGTACTCGACGGGGGTGCACCCGAGGCAGGCGCATGCCGCAAGCAAGATTCGCACACGCCCGAACGTTCGCCGGCGCGCGGCTCGCCCTCTCGGGCTCACGGGGGGGGCCGCGGGGCACATCGCCTGTTCACCGGGAGCCTCTCCCTCCCGAATGCGGTCCCGGCGCACCGTGCTCATGGGCGCGAGCGTACCCTTCAGTGTCGCGGTGAGGGCATTTTTTTTGGTCCGCGTTGCGAACCCCACCGTGGAGTGCAACTCTCGGGACGTGTTAGCTCGTCGTGTCTTTGGAGGCTTCGTATTCCCCGCGCTCTTCGTCGGCGCCACAGTCACAACCCACGGGTGCCAATCGGAGGGCTTGCCGAATATCGAGCCACCCGCGAGTTGCGATCTCGAAGCGCAAAAGGAGTGGATCTACGACACGATGGACGAGGTCTACTTGTGGAGCACCGAGCTCCCACCCAAGGACGAAGTCGACTTCGCGAGCTACGACAGCCCAGAGGCCCTCACGACCGCGCTGCGACAGAACGTGGATCGCTGGACTCGGGCGGTGGACAAGGTGGAGAGCGACGCCCTGTTCATGGCGGGCATGCGCCTCGGGATCGGCTTCAAGTACAGGTCCAACGACGACGGCAATCTCGTCTTGAAGTTGGTGCACCCGGGATCACCAGCGGGGGTCGCGGGCCTGCGTCGAGGCGACGTCATCGTATCGGTGAACGGCGTCCCATCCCCCGAGGCGAGCAGCTCGGACTGGGGCGAGAACGATGAGGGGCTCATCGTCAACTTTGAGGTCATCCCTCGAGAGCAAGCCGCAGACCCCAACGCGGAGCCCGAGCTCGTCCCCGTCACGCGCGACTGGTATCTGATCATCACCGTCCCGAACGCGACAGTCCTCGACCTCGCCGGCGAATCGGTCGGCTACTTCTACTTCGACACGTTCGTGAAGACCTCCGTCGCCGAACTCGACGCTGCGTTCGAGACCTTCGAGGCTGCGGGCGTCACCAAGCTCGTGGTCGACCTGCGCTACAACGGCGGCGGGCTGATCTCCACCGCGCGACACCTGGCGAACCTGCTCGGGAGCGCGATGAACGACGACGCCGTCATGTACAAGGTGAAATACAACTCCAACCTATCGGAGGGTGACAACTCGTACCGCTTCGCGACGACGTCCCACGCGCTCCCCCTCGAGCGGATCGCCTTCATCACCTCAGGATCGACGTCCTCGGCGAGCGAGCTCGTCATCAACGCCATGCTCCCCTACACCGACGTGGAGCTGATCGGCGCCGCGACCTCCGGCAAGCCTGTGGGCTCGAACTCCTTCGAGTTTTGCGAGAAACTGCTGTATCCCATCACCTTCAAGCTGCTGAACTCGCTCGACGAGGGCGAGTATTTCGACGGGCTCGCCACCGGCTGCGGTGGCGACGACCAGCCCGAGTACGAGCTTGGAGACCCGAACGAGTCTCTCCTCGCCAACGCGCTCGACTACCTCCAAAACGGCTCGTGCAGCGCCTATCAGGCGACCCCCGGGCTCCGCGCCGGCGTCGACGCCAACCCGGCAGACCCCCTCTCGGCGATTCACACCGCCCGCTAGTCCGGTCACCAGCGATGGATGCGACCGTCTCCGCCGTCGAGGGTGCGCTTGAGGTGCTCGCAGTAGGTCTTGATGAGCCGGCCATACTCTCGCTCGAACACCGCGAGGGCCGGCCGCTTCATTAATCCCGGCAACGGCAGGTTGACCCCGAACACCGAACGCAGACGCACCTCGCTGCCAGCGCCGCGCACGCTCACTTGCCACTCGCCCTCTGCCCAAGAGTTCCCGAGATCGGGCCGAGGTCCCCAGGTGACGGTGAGCGCCTCGAGGTCGGCGACGAATCTTGAGCAATACACCGCCTGCAGCGAGACCCTCCCCGCGCCGAGGCGCTTCATCGACCAGCGGTGTCCGTCGGCGCACGCGTCGATGCGCTCCACGTCGGGCATGTGGGCGCCTGACCGAGGCACGTCTCCGAGCAGCTCGATCACACGCGACGGCGACGCTGAGGTCTGGAAGGTCCTTACGATCTCTCTTGATAGCTCCATTGATGGATCTCCCTTCGTGCGATCATGATGCCGGGGTGACGCGCCCACCCACACGGGTGAGCCGCCCGTCGGCGACCAGCTTCGCGACGTGTGCCTCCAACGACATCGCCGCGAGCGGCCACAGCTGTTTTGGGGTGTCGTCGTAGACGATGGCGAGCAAGTCGTCGAAGCTCCGTCCCTCCGCGCCCACGCCGCTGATCACCTTCGACTCACGACGCAGACGATGCTCGATCAACGCCTCGCACGCCGCCCGAGCGCGCTCGATGACGGGTCCATGGGCGGGGACGAGCCGCGTGTTGTCCGCGCACAGCTCATCTCGGATCAGCCGCAAGGACCCCAAGTATTCGCCCATATCCCCACCGTCACCAGGATCTATCAAGATCGTGCCGACGCCCGCCAGCATGTCGCCGACGTGGATGATCCCGCTCTTTTCTTCGACGAATACGAGATGACCCGGCGCGTGGCCAGGTGTGTGGCGCGCTCGAATCCGATGGCCCTCATCGAGCGCGATGAGGTCACCGTCCTCCACAATTTCATCGACCCGGAACGAGACCCGGTCCGCGGTCGCCCGGTGGGCCATCACAGGCGCGCCGAGCAGCTCCTGAAGCCGCGCCACATGACCCACGTGATCGCGGTGATGATGCGTCAGCAAGATCGCCACCACCTGCGCGCCTCGCTCGCGCTCGCGTTGTACGTACGCCTCAAGATTCGCCTGCTCGTCCGCGTGTGGCGACGCCGGCTCGATGAGCGCGAGGCGGCGGCGTCCCACAATGAGCGTGTTGGTCGTCGTGGCGGGCGGCAGCGTCGGGGTCTTCAACGCCATCAGCGCAACCCCCGGCGCGAGCACCTCGTGCTTCAAACCTGGCATCAAACGGAAAATAGCAGCCTGCCGACGACCTCGTCACCCCCCCCCACGACGCGACAGCCCACCGCCACCCTGCCGCGCGCGACAGAGCATGCTACGGTAATGCCCGTGGGAACCGACACACGACGGCTTCGCCTGCTCGACGTAGATCCTCCAGAGCTCCTCGTGTACGACGAGGCGGGCCCGTGCCCGTATCTGGAGGACACCGTCGCGCGGCTCCCCATGCGGCTCCCCATTCGCCCGTTGGGCCCGGCAGAATTCGAACGCAAGCTCGCGGTCGGCGATCGGCGCCAGGGCATCTTGCTGTACAACCCGCGCTGCCCAGACTGCCGCGCCTGCGAGCCCATTCGCATCGACGTCGCGAAATTCATCGCGTCAAAGAGTCAGCGGCGAGCGCTGCGTCGCGGCCTGAAACACCTCGACATGACGATCGCGCCGACCTCGCTGACCGAGGAGAAGGTCGCGCTCTACAACACCCACAAGTCCAGTCGGGACCTCATGGGCACCAGCGACCTCATCGACCCGGCCGGCTACAACGCCTTCTTGGTGGACTCGTGCGTGAGCTCGTTCGAGATGCAATATCGGGCGGGAGAGCAGCTCGTCGCGATCGCCATCGTCGACCGTGGTGAGCGATCACTGTCCGCCGTCTATACCTACTTCGATCCAGCGTTCGAATTTTTGAGTCCAGGGGTCTTCTCGATCATGACCCAGATCGAATATGCTCGGCGCGAACAATTGCAGTATCTGTACCTCGGTCTGTACGTCCAGCAGTGCGCCGCCATGCGCTACAAGGCGTCCTATCGACCCCACGAGCGGCTGATCGCCGACGAGTGGGTCGAGTTCGGCGCGTAGGCGCCGCGCACACCGCGAGTTCAACGAGCAGGCGGGACGCGGACCGCGAGCCTGGCGCCCACCTGCTTGGCCAACCGCGCCCCCCTAGGGGGCGACCGCTCCCGTGGCGTCGCCGGAGGGCGCCGGCGCCAGCATCGTCGGCGCCCGCCCCATCGGCCCGACCTCATCGTCCTCGCTGTCGTCGTCGTCCTCGCTGTCGTCGTCGTCCTCGTCGTCGTCGTCGTCCTCGTCGTCGTCGTCGGGCATCATCCCGGGCATGGCCGGCGCGCGTCCCATGGGTCCGTCCACCTCGTCCTCGTCGTCGTCCTCGTCCTCCTCTTCGTCGAGCATCTCTTGAAGCCCGAGCTCCTTCATCATCTCCTCCATCGACTGCACCCGATCACCCGTCTCCGGGTTAACGGCGCCTTCATCATCGCCGCCTCCCGCGGCCTCGTCATCTTCTGATCGAAGCTCGGGGAACGGCTCGTAGAACGGCTTGTCGCGGAATCGCATATTGACTGGCCCGAGCGAGAGCGATGGGACGTACGTCACCCCGACGAGCCCGATCATCATCAAGCCGATAAACGGCAAGACGCCGCGGCTAACCTCGCCCATCGATCTGCGAAACACCGACGACGCCACGAACAGGTTGATGCCGATGGGCGGGGTCAGATAGCCGATCTCGAGGTTGACGATGAAGACGATCCCGAGGTGTACGGGGTCGATCCCGAGCTGGTACGCGATCGGCGCGAGGAGCGGAGCGATGATCAAGATCGCGCTGATCGAATCCATCACCGCACCCACCAACAACAAGAACACATTGACCAGCAAGAGGAACGTCACGGGGGTGAGCTCCTTGGCCCGAATCCACTCCACCGCTCGCTGTGGGACCTCCTCTTCCACGAGAAAGATGTTGAGCGCCACAGCGAGGGACATGATGATCAAGATGCTCCCCATCGTGACCGTCGCCTCCCCGAGGATCTTGGCGATGTCGGAGATCGTGATGTCCCGATGGATCAACAATTCGATCACGAGGGCGTAGACCACCGAAATCGCGGCGGCCTCGGTCGGCGTGAACACTCCAGAATAGATGCCGCCCAAGATCACCAGCGGCAACGAAACCGACCAGATCCCGTCGCGGAGCGTCTCGATCACGCGGCGCATCTCGAACTTGTCTCGCGTGCCCTTGCCCGCCCGGAACATGCTGTAGATCGACAGCAACGCGCCGATAAGCGCGCCCGGAAGCAACCCGGCCAAAAACAACTCTGAGACGTCCAACGGGCGCTGGCCCCCGGCCACGATCGCGTAGATGATCATGGGGATCGACGGCGGGATCAAAATTCCCAGCGATCCCGCGCTCGACACCAAGCCCAACGCGAACTTGCGATCGTAGCCGGCCTTGAGGAGCGCGGGGTAGGTCATGGAGCCGATGGCGATCACGGTGACAGGGCTCGAGCCCGAAATTGCCGCGAAGATGATGCACGCGCCGACGGTCGCGACCGCGAGCCCGCCGGGCAAGAAGCCCACGAGGGCGCGCGCGAACGCCACCAGCCGCTTGGCGATACCGCCGGCGCTCATGATGGCGCCGGACGCGACGAAGAACGGGATCGCGAGGAGCTCGTTCTTCCCGACCAGCTTGGCCACTTCGACCGGGAGAATTCCGAGGGTGTCGAGCCCGCGGAAATCACTCCCGAAGAAGGAGAAGCACAACACCGCCAAGACGCCGATGAGGACGAACAGCGGCAGTCCGAGGGCGATCATCCCGGCCAGCGCGCCGACCAGGATGAGGGCGCCACCGCCGGCGCCGCCGCCTTCCGCGGCCCACGCGTCACCGGGCGCGCCGAGTCCGCCCAACAACACGAGCGCCACGCCGAGCGCCAACAGCCGCGGGTGCTTTGGCTTCGCGTATTTTTCCATTCGGTTCCTCACGCGTCCACCGCCTCGCCGTTCGCGGGCTCCGTCGCTTCATCGCCCGGAACGTCCACCGCCAGCGCCTCGAGGTCGAGGTCACCTAGCTCTCCCAGCCCGCCGAGCTGTTCTCCGCGAAAGCCGGCGAGCCCCGCGACCACGAAGCGAGCTGCCATCAACGAATATGCCACTGGGAGCACGATGAAACCGATCCACCGCGGGACTGGGAGCCCGTCGAAGACGCCACCGAGGCCATCGCTCCTCAGATAGTCGCCTCGCTGCTCGAGCACGTAGTTCCACGAGAGGTAGGCCACCAGCAGACAAAACAGCGCAGTAAAGATTCCCGCGACCAGGCTCGACTTGCGCCTCAGACCCTCCGGCAAGCGCTGCTGCACCGCCTCTACTTTGAGGTGACGGTGATCTCGGGTGGCCATGGACGCGCCCAAAAAACCTACCCAGATTGTGAGCACCAGCGCCACCGGCTGCGACCAAATCAAGCCGCTGGGGAAGAGCCCACACTCGAGGGAGAAGCCTCGCTCAATGCACATTTCGGCGTCCTGCGTGCCGCTACCGAAGGTGACCCGCAGCACGAACGCGCAGGCCAGCACGAGCCCGAGCGCCATGCCGGCCGCCTTGGCCCGACTCGGCCGCCGCGCGTCATCCTCGGCTCGCTCCGCGCCGCCCATGGGTCGCGTTGACGCCGTAGAAATCCCCAACCAAAACAGCAAGAAAAAACAGCCCCCGTTGAGCCACGGCGAGAGCGACTGGAGGCTGGCGAACGCCGCATCCTCCGCGCCGATCCCGGCGAACCCAGCGAGCATCGAGGAGAGCTTGCTCTCAGGATCGGAGTAGCGTCGGTGCACCACGTCCATGAACACGAGCAGTGACATCACGAGCAAGGACGCGACGACCACCGCCTTCTCCACTCGGTAGATGAGGGAATTGATCTTTTCCAAGGGCTGTTCCACGCGTGCCGGATACTAGCAAGAGACGCGGAGCGGCACCGAGCTTTCGCAAATTGAGCGAGGCGTTCGCACCCCCTCCTCGCGGGGATGGTGCCGCCATGTGCGGGCTCGCCCGTCCAAGAAGCAAAAAGCGACTCCACCGACGTGGAGCCGCTCCATCGCGCGCTAGCGGCGCATCCTTCGTTACATCGCCGCTTGGAATTTTGCGAGCATCTTGGAGCCATCCCCCGAGTGCTTCTTGCGAAACTTCGCGTGCGCGCTCTTGGTCGCCTTCGCGAACGCGGCTTTCTCAGCCTTCGTGGACTCATGCACCGCGATGCCGGCGTTACGGAAGTTCTGCACGAGCACGGGCTCCATGGCGCGGACCATCTTTCGATGCTTGCGCGCCTCGGCCTCGGGATCGCCCAACAGCGCGGTTCGAATGTCCGCGGGGAGGGACTCCCAGTACTCCTTGTTCATCGCGATGATTCCGGGCTGGTAGCTGTGCTGCGTCAATGTGAAATGGTCGACCGCTTGGTACCAAGACGCGGCGAAGGTGAACAACGGCGTGTTGTCGAAGCCATCGACCACGCCCGTCTGCAGGGATGACAGCACCTCAGTCACGGGCATGGGGACCGGGGAGGCACCGAGGCCCCGCCAGGTGTCGATGTGAACGTCGGTCTGCTGGGACCTCATTTTTTTGCCCTTGAGATCGCTCGGGCTCTTCACAAAGCCCCCCTTGAGCCCGATGCTCCGGCGCCCGTTCTCGGAGTAAAACAGCAGCTTGAGCCCGCGACGGTTCAGCATGCTGTCCACGAAATCGTAGGAGGAATCGAGGGCCTTGTCGGCGGCCTTCAAGGTCGGGAACAAGTACGGCAGCTCGATGCCCTCAAGCTCGGGCACCTTGTTCGAAGCTCCGCCGCAGCTGCCGCCGTACACCTGCACGCCGCCTCGTGTGACACGGTCCGCGATGGTCTGCTCGTCACCGAGCGCCCCGCCCCAGTATGCTTTGATCTTCACTCGTCCGTCGGTCGCCTTTTTGACCCGGCGCTTCCACGCCTTGAGCGCCTGCTCCCACGGGGTACCGGCCGGCGCCGTGGTGCCGAGCTTGATGACGAACTCGGGATCCGCCGCGAGCGCCTTACCGCCGATGAAGAACGAGGCCGCCGCCGCCGCCGACGACGTCGCCATAAACAGTCGGCGAGAGCTGCGAGATTTTGACTTGGTGCTGAGCTTTTCGTTGGACATGCTGTCTTTTCGTTTCTGGTGCGCCGGTCGTTGGACGGGCACCTCTTCGATTGCTTCAAAAGGAAGCGACCTCGGGGCATCGGGTCGTCGCGGTGTTCCCGCGCCGGGGTGGCGACTAGAACAATTCGTCAATATTTTCGAGCAGTTCCGTCGCTTTTTCTTGCTCGGCGCGCATCTCCGGCGCGATCTCTGCCACCTCTTCGGGGTTGGCCGCGAGCACCTCCTCCAAAAGCGACTTAAAGAGATCTTCGTCGTCCATCTTCACGGCGTAGTGCTCGGCCTTGAGCACCTTGGTGCCGAGGAAGTACGGC
Source organism: Myxococcales bacterium (assembly GCA_014240065.1). Lineage (GTDB taxonomy): Bacteria > Myxococcota_A > Polyangia > Nannocystales > Nannocystaceae > JAAZXR01. The sequence goes on along the minus strand of JAAZXR010000018.1, from coordinate 35,416 downwards.
GAGATCTTGAGGGAGGCGGAGAATTCCTCGTCCGACTTGGTCGTGTCACCGCCCGCGAAACCCGGCGCGATGGAGTAGTAGGCTCCGAAGTAGCGGTGGGGCCCCCCGTGATAAAATTTCTCGTCGAGCTCGAGCACGTGGGTCATCGTCGCTTTGATGTTGTCTTTTTGACCCAAGAGGACCGCGAAGCCCGTGCGCTTGGCCCACTTGCCGAGGCACGAGGCGTACCAGTACATCGCGCCGATCCCCTCTGGACCGACGAGGAGGACGGCCTCTTGGAACTTGCCCTTCTTGCCACGCATGGCCTCTTCGAACGCGGGAGACGCGGCGACGAGCGCCCGCTCTCCCCACTCCACGCCCTTGTTCATCGATTCGAGGTACGCGCCCTCGTCGGCCCGCAAAAATCGGTCGGCGCGATAGTAGTAGGCGCGCGTCAGCTTGGTCAGCGTCGCCACGTCGTTGGCCCCGGCCTCCGAGGCTTTCTCCCAGCCCGCGATGGCCTCGTTGACCTTGGCGAGCGTGTCTCGCTCTGCCCACGCTGCGTCGCCCGCCGCGGCCATCGATCCGCCCGCGTCGGCAGGCCCGGCTTCGGTCGGCGAGGTCTGCTCTTGCTGCCACGCGGCGGTGCGCCCGGCGCAGCCGGCGTCGAGCACGAGAGAGGTTCCAAGGAGGGTGAGTACGGCGAATCGCTTCAGCATGTGGTGTGACTTTCTGCCCAGTAAAAGTGCGCTGGTTATACGACACCCGCCCCCCGACTCCAACACCAACCTGCCAGTCCTCTGCTTTCTGCCCCCCATTCCTCGTTCTGCGCCGACCCGAGCGCGCGCGACTCTGTCCCTGACCGCGATCTCGCGCGGTCAGGCCCCACGACCGTCCGCCCTCGCGCCGCGGGTCTCGCTACCCGCCAAACACGTAGGCGAACGAGAGCCCGAAGAACAGCCCGCCGTTGTCACCGAGCTCGACACCCCAACCTGGGGCGTTCGCGGCGCCGAGCCGCTCCGCGGTCCCCTGCCCCTCGTTTTCGTCGGCGTTGCCGTTCGTATCGGGCTCGATGGAGCCTGGGACGATGCGCGCGGTGAATCCGAACTCAGGCGTCACGGTCACATTTTGTCCGAACCAAATCGGGAGCGAAACTGGGATCTCCACGTTGACCTCCATGGGCTTTGTGCGACGCCCGGTGTCCTCGTCTGGAGGGGGGCGAATCCCCGTGAACACGGTGGTCCTTAACCCGACACCGAAATCTGCATAGACGCTGCGACTCCGATCACCCTGCACGGGCCAATACAGCACGTCTCCGCCGGCGGCGAGCAACCCGTAGGTCTCTTTCTTGGTGTAGTCACCGTCGGCGTCTTGCGCCTCTTGAGTGTAGGTCGCGAAGCCGATAAGCGCGCTCACAGAGAGCTTGTCGATCGCGTACCACGACACGCGCAGCGCGTTCGCGCCGCCGAGGGTGCGCATGGCCCCCAGGCCAATTCGATTGCGCATGCCGTTGGACGCCGCCTTCTTCCCCGCGCCCCCTGCCGCCGCGTCGGGCATCATGGCCGCTCCGTCATCCTCCGGTGATGCCTCTGGCTCGGGTCCATCCTCGTCGTCCTCCGGCTCCGTCGATTTGGCGAGCTCCTCTTCTTGCGCATCAACGTCGGACGCGGCGTCCCCTTCGGCTTCCGAGTCCGCCTTGGCGGCCGACGCCTTGGGCTTCGCGTCCTCCACTGAGGCCGCGCTCGCCGGCGTCGCCAAGACGACCGACGCCGCCAGCGTGCCTGCGACCGTGAGCCCGATCCGCCTGCCCCGAATGCGCGATCCCTGGAGCAGCGGTCGGCGACCGTGAGAGCAGAAGAGATCCGATGAGAGGGAGTTCGTTCGCTGCATGTCGCCGAAGGATACGCCATGGCCCTATCGATGGTCACGGCCGGGCGGGCGAGGTGTTGTCTTCGACCACGTCTTCATCTGCGATGGACGCGCTCGCACGCCCGCCTGCGAGCAAATTGTCCGACCCTCCGGCCGGTTTCCACGAACGGCGGCAGCGCAGAGCCAAATTTGGTACGATGCAGCGTCGCGCAGTGGCTGGCATTCGTCGGCGCTCGCGCGCGGAGTCGGGAGGCAGGATGAAACGATCGCAACGAAGTGCAGTGTTGTTCGCGAGCATCGCGACGGTCGCGTGGACCGTGGGATGTGTCGAAATTGAAGGCTTCGATCCGGCCGATCCAGGGCGAGGTCCTGGGGGCATGGTCGGGAACGGGGAGAAGCTTAATGACGCCCCCTTCCCGGGTGGCAACGACCTCCCACCCGCGCCCAACCCCGACGGCACGCTCGGCGACGTGTGCGACCTAGGATGCGAGAGCTATTGCGAAGACCTCGCGCTCGAGAATCCAATTAATCGGGGCATCTGCACGAAGCTTTGGGGGCTGGGAATCGCGTCCAACCCCATCGACAACAAAGAGACCTGCCGGCGCCTGTACGCCGACATGCTCGGTCGCTTCCCCACGCCCATCGAGGTCAACACCTACTGCAAAGGGACGACCTGGGGCAACCTCGCGTGGAATCTTCTGAACACGGAGGAGTTCTTGCTGGTGCAGCGGCGCAAGTGGTCCGACAGGCTGCTGTACAACAACCGCGCCGTCAGCATTGAGCGCATCTACGACATGGACGAGCTCGCCACCAAGACCTACGGGGGCTACGTCGCGTGGGATCAATTCGCCGCTGTCACGCTCGCGCATCCCGTCTTCGTCCGGCGCCGTGACACCGCGGGCGACCGCGCGGAGGCGGCGTTCAAGCTGTTCTTTGGGCGCCCCCCATACGAGGCCGAGCGCTCCGATCTCGCGCGCTTGTACGCGCTTTGGGACAACGACTATTGGGATCACCCGCACCTGGGTACGCTCCCCGACTCCGTCATCAACTTCAGGTGCGTGGACGAGGACGGCGTCCCCCAAGCGGCCCTCGCCGGCGAGTGCACGAGCGTGCTGTGGGGCTACAACCCGCTGGTCTTGACGCCCGAAGCGAACCGGCTGCGAGAAGACGGCAGCATGTGGTCGGGGCGACTGACGGCGAGTGAGTGGGAACAGCTCCAGCTGCCCGGCAAGATCCTCGCGGGTCAGGAGGCCTTTTGGGAGTTCGCGGCGGACGACGCGATGGAGCAGTACTTTGGCTATGATCTCGGCACGTTGGCGCCTGACGTCCGGCGTGAGTTGGTCAAGTACCACCTCGAGTTCAAGGGGGATATCCGGGCCCTGCACTACGCGATCGTGACGTCCATCCCCTACCTTCAATCGAGCCGGGGTGGCCCCGATGACGAATTGGCGTGGACCGACGGACCGCTCAAGCAAGCGCAACCCGAGGTGTGGCTCGACAGCCTCGAGACCTTCCTCGGCGACCGACTCGGGACGTGCGACCACCGCATGCCGCATCCGGAGGACTACCTCGACATGGACGTCGCGACGCCTTGGTCGGTTTCGATGGTGCGTCAGTCACGCTGGACGCTGGATGAATCCGACGCCCTCGTGACCGATTATCGCAACATCGCGCAGACCCTGGGCGGGTGTCCGACCAATGAAGCCGTCGGACGGTTCACCACGGTGAGCGTGCTCAACACCGCGCTGCAAGAGAGCTACGTCGCAGATCGCTGCGGCATGTTCGACAGCCCCAACTCCGCGGATATCGACACCTTGTTGCCCGACGGGACCACCCCGACCACGGCGCTCTCAGAGGAGGTGGCCCAAGACATCGTCACCAAGCAGACTCGGCTGTTCCTCGGTCGGGAGCCCACGGGAGAAGAGCTCGCGCGCGCCGCCACATTCTCGGACGCGTGCGCACCCAAACCATGCACGGCGGAGGACTTTGCGCGCCCCGTCTGTTTCGCCATCGCCTCCAGCGCAGAAGGCCTGTTCTACTAGGAGCCCAACGACGATGACAACGAAGAAAAAACGTACATCTCGACGGTCCGGAAGGCTCAGCCGCCGCGGATTCATCCTGTCCTCCTCCGCGGTCGCAGGCGCGGCAGCGTTCCCGCATATCTGGATCCCAGGTCGCGCCCGCGCCTCCACGGCCGGGTTCAACACGGCGAAGCACCTGCTGTACTTTCGGCTCTCTGGCGGGTTTCGCTTCCCCACCTGCTTCAACGCCAGCGTCGCCCAGGAGTTCAACCCCTTCGGTCAAGCGAGCGGCGTCGCAGAGGGTACAGAGTGGGGTGTGGGCTCCTTGCTCGCAGACGACGAGTGGCTCACCCCCGAGCTCCAGACGGAAGGGCTCAGCTCGGTCACCTCGCTCACCAACGACATCGCGGTGCTGCCGTGTGTGGACCACGAGCCCTTGTCGGGCGGAGCCGACGGCAACCACGCCACTGGCCTCGAACGGTTCCTCACCGGGTACGTCGGCGGCGAGACCGGCCTGTTCACCATGATCAACTACGGCCTCAAGGCTCGCTACGAGGCCGCGAGCGAATCGGAACAGGTGATCTTGCCGGCCATCATCATGGGGAACCCCGGTATGGCCCGCGGCGTCGGCGACTACGCCGCGTACCGCCCACCGATCCTTCGGGGCGACGACCTCGATCAGTTCGCGTTCGGCGTGGAGAGTGTCCTCGACCCATGGATGCGTGAGCTCGCGCAGTCCTACGACCTGAAGTTCCGTGACTCGCAGAACCTGCAGCACTACGGAAAGGTGGACGGGTATATCCAGTCGCGTGAGGCGACCCAGGCCTACGCCGACATCTTTAACTCCGACATCTTGAAGATCCGAAACAACTCGACCGACCTGCATGACGGGATCAGCAACCGACGGCTCGAGGACCTGATCGGCAACGACGGCACCGCGCGCAACATCCGGCTCGCGCTGCGCTTGTTCCACTTCGGCTGCCCGGCGGTCTACATGGACCAGGGGGGCTACGACCTCCACTCCAACGAGGAGAGCTCCCTCCCGGGCCGCGTGAGGAGCCTGAGTCGCCTGATCAGCGCGATTCACAAGACGCTCCACGAGATGGAACACCCCGACGGCGGGACCTACTGGGACCACACTGTGGTCGCCTTTGGGAGTGAGTTCAGCCGCACCGCGCGGGGCTCACAATTTAACTCGGCGAGAGGCAGTGACCACGGGGGAGACTACGCCACCCGATGGATGTCGATGCCCATGATGGGCGGCCCCATCAAGGTGCTCGGCCAACAGCTTGGGGAGACTCGGAGTTCGGACCTGAAGGCCGTCGGGAGCGTGTACTCGTATCGCGCGACCATGAAGACCTTCATGGATATGCTCGGCTGCGAGCACGACGAGTTCTTCCCCGCGGACGACCCGTTCGAGGATCTGTTCGGATGAGCCACCCCCGCTGGTATCACCTCTCGCCCGTACTCGCGGCGCTCCTCCTCGGCTGCGGCACGTCCACCGTGCCCAGCCTCTACGACGACAACGAGCCCGGCTTCGATCCGGATCGGCCTGACGTCGATGACGACGACGCGGCCATCGATCCCTACACGGGCGACAACGAGATCGTGCTCGAGGCGCAGACGAACCTCCGCACAGGCATTGAATTTCACGAGAAGGTCATCTGGAGGACGTGCACACCGAACGGTGGCGTCTGCCACAACAACAAGGAGTATCCAGACCTCCGGACCCCGGCGAATTTCGCGGCGGCGTTCGGCGCGTCGTGCAACCTGCAGCCGAAAGACTACAGCTCTGTGTGGGATGGGTGTGAGCGGCCTGGTGATCGTTTCTCCATTAACGGCGGCGGATTTGATCCGTTTACTGAAGAGATCGGATGGATCGAGCTGATCCCCGGAGAGCCGCTGGAATACGGTGATGACCCGCCCCCCTTCAACGCGCCAGGGCTGCATATTCACCTTGAGAGTCCCGTCCCCGGTGACCGTCAAGACGGCTACGGCGACGGTCAGTTCTCCCGCTATTTCATCGTGGATGGCGAGGTCAATGACATCATTTTCTCCACCTATGGCACGCGCTACTGGGTCCTGGACGATCGCACCCACCTCATCGCCGACGTGCGCTCGTATCAGACCACCACGGTACAAAACTTGGTGTCCGTGGGCATCGTAGAGGGCGACCGAAACCGAAACGGGATCTACGGCGCTCGCGAGTCGGAGCCACACAAACTCCTTCACCCGGGCGTCCCAGAGCAAAGCTACCTGCTCGGGCGCATGCGGGGGGAGATGTACGACGAGCTGATTCCGGGTTCACGCATGCCCCTGGCCAATCAGCCGCTCTCCGTATCAGAGATGCTCGCTTTCTACTGTCTGATCGAGCAATTCCCGGCGTCAGGAGATACCAGCGGGATCGCCAGCCCCATCGACTACAAGAACTGCTCGTACACAGAAGATCCGGAGTCCGTCGATTTACTCGGGATCGGGCTAAGTTGGAACACGCGGATTAAAGGAATCCTCGGTTCGAACTGCGGCTGTCACGGTGGCACCGAACCACTCGCGGGCCTCGACCTCGCGAGCGCAGAGGGGTACAGCAATGTGGTTTCGGTCCCCTCCACGCAGCTCACCGGCCTCAACCTCGTGGAGCCAGGAGACCTCGAAAACAGCTATCTGTACATGAAGATTACCGGCGCGGACGGCATCGACGGCGACAAGATGCCGCTCGATCCTCTCAGCGGCGAGGGGAGCCTGCCCCAAGACTACATCGACGATATCGCCACGTGGATCCTCAACGGCGCCCCTGAAGACGAATAATCCGGGCCCGGACACGGACCGTCTTTGACGGAGACAAAGCGCCGGCACTAGACTCCAACTCGTATGGAGGATCCCCGAACGGACGCGCCGGGCGCCCCCATTACTCCGCGCTGGCATCAACGCGTCGCGGTGTGGGGGTTTGTCGCGCTCATCGCGGTCCCGGTGGCCTATGCGGGAGTGGAGAATCAACCGCTCATGCGCGGCCTGCCTCGCACCGTCGCCGACGTGCAGAATATCTCCTGCCTGTTCAGCACCAAGCCGGACGGGTGGGTGTTCTTTTACTTCCAAGTCCAACGCGAAGGCAGCCAGCGATGGGACACGCTGGAGACCTCTTCGTTGGCGGGCATGCGGCCCTTCGGCTATCGCTCGCGCCTGCACCGGTACCTCGTGAGTTGGCGGCGGCGAGAGGGCCCTGGGACCCGGGAGATGGCGCGGTGGATGCTGTCACGCTTCGCGGAGCTTGAGCCGGGACAGCCCCTCCCCTCCCGCGTCCGTATCGCGCAAGGCTGGACTCGTTCTTCTGTCGAAGAGCCCCCCGCCGGGCGGTGGAACCCGCCGGCGTGGAGACGCCTCTCCCCTCGCCGGCGTCGCGTGATCGCCGAGTACGACCGCGAGGAGCTCGTCGAGTGAACCAGATCCAGCGCGCGTGGTGGCGGTTTTGGCTCGCGCCCGTGGACGCGAGGCGCGTCGAGCTTGTGCGCCGCGGTCTCGGGATCGTGCTCATCGCGTACTTCATCTCGTGGGGACTCCACATCGACGAATGGCTCACCGCCGGCGGCTTCCACCCGTCGCCGGAGGCCGATCACCGCAACGCGCCTCGCCTCCCCTTGTTGCCGCGAGCGATGGCCGCGCCCCTCGGCCTCACCTACCTCGCGGTGGCCATCGCGTGGCTCAGCGGTCGACTGCGTCCGTGGTCGAGCTGGATCGTGTGGGCCGGCGTCGTCTACGTCACCGCCGCCGATCCTATCTCCGCCTTCACCATCAACCGCCTCTATGTGATCACCCTGTTTATCCTCGCGATCGCGCCTCAGCGCGCGACGGGGACCATGCCGGGGTGGCCGCTGCGCATGCTGCAGGTCCTCTTGCTCACCCATTACGCTGCGTCGGGCATGTGCAAAATGCTCCACGGCGACTGGCTCCGCCACGCGGACGTCCTGTGGACGCAGGTCCAAGGCGTCTACATGACCAACGCGGCGGCGTGGTCTATCCGGACCTTCCCACCCGAGGTGTGGACGCTCATGCAGCACGCCGCGCTCGGCTTCGAGGTGACCGCGCCGGTGTTGTTCACGATTCGACGGCTGCGCGCGCCCACCCTGATCTTCGGGTTGCTGTTCCACATCATCATCGCTGTGACGATGTACAAGCTCATCTACTTCAGCGCGCAGATGGTCGCGCTCTACCTCGCCTTTGTCCCCGCGGCGTGGATATGGCCGAGGCGCGCGGATGACCGCGCGGACGAGGCCTCGAGATGAGCGCGCCGCCGCCTCCCTCCGACCCCAAACCCCGTCGGGGGATTTTTGGCGCGACGCGGCGTCCGCCCGGCCCCAACCTGCTGCTGCGGGGACTGTCCCCGCTGCACACCACCGGCGACACGCTACGCTTCCTCGATGAGATCGCGGCCAGCTACGAGGATGTGGTGTGGACGCGCCTCGGTCCGCTCTCCATGTGGATCTTCCGTCATCCGAGCGATATTGAACACCTGCTCGTCCGCGAACACACCCGCACCTGCAAGGACTCGATGCTCCGCGACCTGTCGATCCTTCTTGGGAATGGGCTGCTCACCTCGCACGGTCCCGCGTGGCGCCGCCACCGACGAATCTCCGCTCCCTACTTCGCCAAGGCGAAGGTGCTCGACTACGACGAGGTCATCGCCGAGGCGACCGAGACGACCCTCAACACCCTGCTCGCGGCTGCGACGGCGCCGGTAGATCTGCATCAAGCGATGACCAAGCTCGCGCTCGAAATCGTCGTCAACGCGCTCTTCGGTCGGGCGGCGTCCGCCGACGCGGCTCGGATAGGCCAGCTCGCGGACGACTTCACCGCGGCCTTCACCAGACGTCGGACCGGATGGCGGACCGCGCTTCCGATCGACGCGCCGACCCCGGAGGGGAGAGCGATGCTCGTCGTCCGTGAGGAGATGAGGGCGATTATCGAGCAAACCATCGCGAACTACCGCAGCTCCCCACGCGGCGCGCAGCATCTCCTCGACCGCCTGTGCCACGCGACCGATGAGGTCGGCAACCGCTTCGACAGCGTGCAGCTGCGCGATGAACTCACGACCTTGTTTCTCGCGGGGCACGAGACCACCGCGCTCGCGCTCACCTTCGCCCTCCGCGAGATCGGGCTCCGTCCTGCGCTGGGCGCCGCGCTCCGCGATGAGGCGCTGCGTGCGAACAAGGAGGGCCCGCTGCGCCGTACGCACCTGCCTCAGCTTAGCCTCGCGCGGCAGGTGCTGCTCGAGACCATGCGGCTGTATCCTCCTGCCTGGGCCATCGGCCGCGAGGTCGTCTCCCCCTTTAAACTGCGCGACTGGACGATGAACAGGGGGGATCAGCTGCTGCTCCCCCAGTGGCTTGTTCACCGCGACCCTCGATGGTTTGACTCACCGCGCTCGTTCGATCCCGAGCGCTGGAGTGACGACTCACGGAGCAAGAGCCGCCCCAAGATGAGCTACTTCCCCTTCGGAGGAGGGGCGCGCATCTGCATTGGTCAGCACTTCGCCATGGTCGAGGGGGTCTTGTCACTCGCGGGACTCTGTCGCCGCGTCGCGGTTCAGACCCTCGACGACGCTCCGGTGCCGTTGCTCGCTGGTATCACCCTGCGTCCGACCGCCCCCATCAACATTCGGGTCTCAGCCTGGTGAGACCGACGCTCACGCTCACGCTAGCGAAAGCCTCGGACCTTCTTAACGAGCCCCTCGACGACCTCCGGACGCGAGCGAAGATCCGGGTTCGCCGTCATCGACTGACTCAGCCCGACCGCGTAGCCACCCTCCACGATGACGGTTCGGATTTTGTCATCCGTGATCGTCGCTTGCCACTTTCGATCCGCGAATGAGCGCGGCTTTGGATCGAGGGCGACAGCGCCCGGTCCATCGCCGAGCCCCTCGTCGCCGTGGCAGTTCGCGCACCGCGTGTCCCAGATCTTCTGCACCTCATCCTTCGCTCCGGCCTCAGCGGCCTCGGTCCCCTCCGCAGAGGCGCCCATCTTGCCGCAGCCTGCGAACACCGTAGCCGCGAGCGCCAACACCACCACCCGACGTTTGTTTTGAAGTCCCTTCATCGCGACGGGAGTTTGCACGCGACGACGCCACTTCGCCAGCGCCGCGCGCAAGCGGCCGCGGCGCCGAGAATTCGAATCCCGCATCGGCGGCGCCAACGCGCCCTCATTTTCGCTTCGCAACATCGTTGCTCGCGCGGCGCGCCGGCTCCGATGGGTCCATGCCTCGAACTCGAAAGAGCTTCGCCGCTCGGGCGAAGGCCGTGACGAGCTCGTGTTCGCCGTCGTTGAAGCTCAAAATCGGCACTAGATACCTTGCTTGTGTCGCGTGTTCCATGGGTAGCTCCGTTGTTTTGCAATCATCATGTCAGGGGGAAAAACTGTTCAGCAATGTGAGCAAAATGTAACAATTGCAAGCATTTACAACTAGCAGGCGCCCCCGTTTCATGGGTACAAATCGGCGGCGGTGTGACATCCAGTTCACGTCTACGTCAACAAGTGTGCACATCTTTGGCCGAACACCAAAATTTGGCGAACGATCGAGCGGGCGTCTCACGACGAGGCACCCCCACAGCGCCCTTGAGGGGGCCACTGCAGCGCTCGATGACGTAGGCTGCGCGCGTGGCCGACGTCGAGCTCTTCATCGGAAACCGCAGGTACTCCTCGTGGAGCCTGCGCGCGTGGCTGGCTCTCCGCGCGAGCGGCGTCTCCTTCTCATGCACGATGATCTGGCTCGACTCGCCGAGCTTCATCCCGAGCGTGGCGGAGCTGGGTGGCTCACAGCGGCTCCCGGCGCTCCGCATCGGCGAGCACACCGTCTGGGACTCACTGGCGATCTGCGAATTTGCGGCGGAGCGTTCAATCCCGGCGGCGCCCCTGTGGCCGTCAGATCCTCTCCAGCGCGCCGTCGCCCGCGCCTATGCGGCCGAGATGCACGCCGGATTTCCGAACCTTCGGCGTGAACTACCGATGGATTTGGACGCCAATACGACCCGAGAGATCAGCACAGAGTGCTGGCATGAAGTCACCCGAATTTGTGAGCTGTGGCGGGCGGCCCTCGCGAGCAACGCCCACCTTGGCCCCTATCTCTTCGGTCAATTCTCCATCGCGGATTGCATGTTCGCTCCCGTGATCGAGCGGTTCCTCGGATACGGTGTACCCATCGACGCGCTCTGCGCTGCGTACGCTCACACCATGCGCGGCCACGAAGGGATGGCCAAATGGCGTCTCGAAGCCGCCGGTGAGCACGCGTTGACCGACCCGTGAGCCTCTGGCACGGACCCTGAGAGGCCCTCAACCGCTGTGCAGCACGGGTGCGCCAGCTCGCGCATGTCGGTCGCGCGGGTGTGGGTTTCGAGCCGCCCAAAAAACCCCCTTGTCAGCGGTCTTGCCGCGCCCCAAACTTGCCCTGTGGATCAGGTCCTCGATGAATTTATCGCTTCCATGGGGTTCTCCCCGGACGAGGCGCACGAGATCGAGGCGCTCACGACGACGCTGATGCCCCACTCGGAAAATATCAGCAGGGAAATCTACAACACCTTGGCCGTGCATCCGGCGACCAGCTCAGTGTTCGTCAAGCTCTCACTCAGCGAAGACGATTTTGTTGGTGAGTTCCAAAAATGGCTGACGCGTGGGCTTCAAAACGCCGCCTCTCAAAAGTATTGGACCCAGCGCTCTCGCGCGGTCATGCACGCGGTGGAGCAAGATATCCAAGAGACAGAGGTCTTCGCGGCGGCGACCTCCCTGTCTCATGTCATGCACCGTATCCTCATTGAGCAGGAGCCAACGAAGGCCCTGCTGCTACAGAGGATCCGACACCTCGACCGATGGGTCTCCCTTGAGACGGCGGTGGTGCTGTCTGGGATTCGAGTCCGCGCGGAGTCCAGGGCGAGAGGGAATGAGCGCCTCGCTACCATCGGACAGCTCGCGGCGAGCATGGGGCATGACCTGCGAAATCCGCTCGGCGTCATTCAGTCCTCGCTGTTCCTCGTGCGGAGGAGAGCCGGCGACGACCCACGCACCACAAAGCACCTTGATCGTATGGATGGGCAGGTCACGCTGTGCAATCGAATCATCTCCGATCTCCTCGAGATGACGCGGGATCGACCGCTGCGACTTGAGCGGCGGGCCATTCGTGAGGTCTTCGATCAAGCCTGCGACGCGATCCAGTTCCCTGAGGAGGTGACGCTGCACGTCGACTCCCCTGGCAACGTGACCGCCGAGGTGGAACCCGGACTCATCGTGCAGTGCATGATGAACCTCGTCCAAAACTCGGTGTACGCGCTGATCGATGCGACCGAACCACAGATCTGGCTCACGGCTACCCGCGAACCAAGCGGCATCTCCATCAGCGTCCGAGACAACGGGGGGGGGTTCCCTCCCGGCCTCCTGACCTCCGCCTTCGAACCGCTCGTCACCACGAGGCCCAAGGGGACAGGGCTCGGCCTCGCGCTGGTCCGCAGCGTCGTCGCACGTCACGGAGGGCAAGCCGTCGCCACGAACCCTCCCGAGGGGGGGGCGCTCGTGTCGTTCACGTTGCCGACCAAGCTCTCGGAGGACACATGAAGTCTCGCGTGCTCTTGATCGAAGACAACGTCGAGCTGGCGGAGAATCTGCAAGAGATTATCGAGCTGGACGTTGACGACGTGGAGGTCGTCATCTCTCACACCGGGGATCAGGGCCTGGCGTGCCTGAGCGCCGAGCACTTCGACCTCGTCCTCACGGACATGAGGATGCCCGGGATGAACGGCTCTGACGTCGTGCGAGAGGTGCGGCGGCTGTACCCCGATTTGCCGGCGGTTGTCATGACCGCGTACGCCGAAGACGAGCTCTTGAAGGCCGCCAAGGACTGGGGCGCGGTGGACGTGCTGATCAAGCCGGTGCAGACGATACAGCTGCTCTCCACGGTGACGCGCTTCGTCGCGGCCAGGACCAGGATTCTGATCGTCGAGGACGATCGCCAACTCCGCACCCTCTTGTCGAACTACCTCTCGCGGTTTGATGGGGTCCACGTCACGCAGGCCTCCGACCTCGCCTCTGCCATGCACCTCGCTCACAACGTACAATTTCACGCGGCGATCCTCGACGTCAACCTGCCGGACGGGACGACGATCTCTCGGCATCAATCGCTGATCACCGACCTCGGAGAAATCCCGTTGATCTACATCACCGGCAATCGAGACGGAGCCCTCGAAGCGCTGCCTGAGGGACTTGAACCGCCCCCCATCATCAGCAAGCCATTTCGTCCCAATGAGCTCAAGCGGGCGCTCGACGAGGTGCTGCGGTGACACCTGGGACGCGCGTCCTCCTCGTCGACGACAACGTTGAGCTCGCGGCGAACATCGGAGAAATCCTGGCGGACGAGGGCGCCATCGTCGTCCACGCGGCGACGGCGAGAGAAGGGCTTGAGCTGGCCCACACCCCCTTCGACGTCGCCCTGGTCGACATTCGTCTCCCGGATGGCACGGGACTTGATCTGCTCCCCAAGCTGCGGTCCATCAGCGGCCCCACCCCTGAGATTCTCCTCATCACCGGCGACGCGACCCTCGAGGACGCGATCGAGGCCGTCAAAGCTGGCGCCTATGACTATGTCGTCAAGCCCTTCGATCCGCTCCGCCTCATCGCCACTGTTCAGCACGCCTCCAATCTGGTTCACACCAAGAAACAGACCGCCGTCCTCGCGCGACAACTCGCCGAGCGAGAAGAGAAGCTGCGCACGCTGGTCGGCACTGTGCAGGTGATGCTCTTGACGCTGTCGGACGATGGCGTGATCAGGAGCGCGAATCCTGCGACGGAGCAGCACCTTGGACTCGATGAGAGACAGCTCATCGGTCGCTCGTTGAACGACTTTATCCCGCCGCGAGAACATGAAGAGTTGAACAACGCCTCGGCCCTCGTCTTGCGAGGGACCCCCGTGGGCTTCGACACCCGCATCGTCAGATCGGGCAGCGACGCGGGTCCAGAGTACCGAATCCGTTGGCAATGGACGCCGCTGCAGCGCGAAGACGGAGCCACGGAGATCTACGCGTCCGGCCTCGATGTGACAGAGCTGGCAAATCTTGAGCGGCGCACGCGCCTCTCGGAGAAACTCGCTGCGGTCGGCACCCTGGCGGCGGGGCTCGCCCATGAGATCCGAAACCCCCTCAACGCCGCGGAGCTTCAGCTCCAGCTCATGACCCGCCGCATCAGCAAGCTCTCTTTGCCGCAGCCCATGCGCAAAAAATCAAACGTCGCTATCGAAGCCGTTCGGATCGAGCTCGGCCGCCTCACCCGGCTGGTGGAGGACTTCCTTAACTTCGCACGTCCGACCCAGCTGCGGACCTCCAGAGTCGAAATGTGTGAGTTCTTCCGCGAGTTCAATGCCTTCGTTGAGCCCGCCGCCGCCGCCGCCAATGCGCAGCTCTCTTTGGATCTACCGACGGTGCCCCTGTACATCACCGCCGACCCCGAGCGGCTGAAGCAGGTCTTCCTCAACATCATCAATAACGCCCTGCGTGCGGCCGGGAGCGGGGGCGCCGTGAGGATGTGCGTGGAGGCCGATGGCAACTCTGCGCGGATCGTCATCTCCGACACCGGGCCGGGAATCCCAGAAGAGGAGCTCGCGCGGGTGTTCGAGCCGTTCTATACCACCGCGGATGGTGGCACCGGACTCGGCATGGCGATCACGCACTCGATCATCTCGCTGCACGGAGGCGAGATCGATCTCAGAAACGACCAAGGTTTTCACGTCGACGTGACGCTCCCCGCGGAGCCCCCGCTCCCTCAATCCAAGCGGTTGCCCTCCGGCTCTTTCCCGACCATCCCCCTCGGCACTATCCTCGATCCCTGACGCCGCGACCGCTCACTCGGCTGTTCAGCCGCCGTCCCCGGACTCCGTCCCCGCGCCGCCGCGTTCGGACAGGTCCTGCTCCCGATATTCGTTGAGGCGATACTGGATCTTCCGCGGAGAAATCCCGAGGATATTTGCCGCCTTCGTCGTGCTACCGCCGACCTGCTCAAGAGTCTGAAGCAACGCGTAGCGCTCCAGCTCACGCAGGCTCGCGCCCGGAACCACCGGAAGTTGAAGACCCGCAGAGTCCGCCTGCAACGCGTCCGGAAAATGCGCCACCTCAATATCTCGGCCTTCACACGTGAGCACCGCGCGCTCCACGGCTTGGCGCAACTCTCGAAGATTCCCTGGCCACGCATAGCCGACGAGCAGCTCGAGCGCCTGCGAACTGAGCCGAGGCGCCGGTGCTTGGTACCGTCTCCCGGCGTCGACGAGGGCGCTCTGGATGATCGAAATGAGTTCTGAGTGTCGCTCCCTCAGCGTCGGCACCCTGATACGAACACTCGAGAGGAGTCGCCCGAGCGAAGGGAGGAAGCGACCAGAGTCCATCTCTTCTTGCATGTCGAGGGCGGTCGTGGAGATGACGCGCGCGCAGTGGCTCCCGGCTCCCGCTGCCGCCTCGGACAGCGTCAAATGAAGCTTCTCTTGGACGGCAGTCGTTAGGTGGTCAACGTCTGCGAGGATCAACGTCGTGCTGACGTCTGCCAACCACCCATCATCGTCGCCTTCCGCGCCGCCAAACAACAACTCGTGGGCCGTACGTTCGCCGTGGACGGCGCAGTTAAGAACTCTCGCCCCCTTCGAACTGGCAGACGCCGCATGAATCGCGCGCGCGACTGGCACCTTGCCAGTTCCGACCTCCCCATAGACCAGCACGTTCGCCTGCATTGGAGCCAGCGTCTCTATCGACTCGCGGAGCGCCGGTGAAACCTGGGGCAGATCCCCGCCGCCGCCGCCATCAGCCTCAACGGTCGCGGCGCCGCGGGATCGAACCTCCTGCAGCTCCTTGCGGAGGCGGCGCTGCCTGCACAGCCGGTCCAGCACGACGAGCAGCTGTCCGAGGTGGATCGGCTTGACGAGATAGTCGTCGGCGCCGCGCTTCAGCGCCTCGACCGCGGTCTCCACCGAGCCGAACGCGGTCATCACGATGATCCCGCAGTCCATGCCCTCCTCCCCGCAGATGGTCTCGATCAGCGTGAGGCCGTCGACAGTCGGCATGCGCAGATCGGTCAAGAGGATATCCGGTGCTTTGAGCCTCGCCTCCACCAGCGCTTGTGCGCCGTCCGCGGCGCTCCGCACCTCATACCCCTCGTCCGCGAGGAACTCGCACATCGGCTCACGCGCGCCGGCCTCATCATCGACGACCAAAACCGAAATTGTGTCTTGAGTCTGGTGCATGTATCGAAAATCTCGCGAACGCCGTCGTGCTCCTCCAGGGTATCTCCCCGGACGCGCATTCACAACCTCTCCTGTGTAGCGTCGAGCGGATTCGATTCCCCCTTGCCTCTGGGGCCCATGAGCGCGAGCATCGCCTCGCATGGCAGTATCAACCCAGGTCGATTTCATCGCGCCTACGATTCGAATTCATACGATTCGGTCGCCCCTTCCTGGCCCGACCGCGTGGATCGAGGCGGGCATTCACGGCGATGAAATCGCCGGCGTACACGCCGCGGAAGAGCTGTTGGAGGCGGGCCTCGAGCCGGAACGGGGAACCCTCATCGTGTGCCCGCTTATGAACCCGGGGGCCTACCGAGCCCAGCAGCGGGTGGCCCCCGGCGGACTGGACCTCAACCGCTGTTTCCCCGGAGACCCTGCGGGGACGCGCGCCGAACACCGACTGGCCGCGACCTTCATGAGCGCGATGACGAACGCCCGCCCCGATCTGTTGGTCACTCTGCACGAGAGCAAAAAGAAGTTTCACCCCGATGTGCAGCCTTCGTTTGGTCAGACGGTCGTCTATGGGGTTAAGCCCGCGCCGAGCATCGTCGGTGCGGCCGTCTCAAGAATGAACGCCAGCACCCAGCACCCCGCGGAGACCTGGGCGCCCCACTACTATCCGGTCTCGACCTCCTCGACCGAGGTGATCGTGGATCGCCTCGGATGCGTCGGGCTCTGCATTGAAACGTGGATGGGGTTCCCGCTCGCGCGCCGCGTGGAGATGCATCGCGAGATCATCTGTGTCTTGCTCGAGGAGCTTGGTGTGGGCGCCCGGTTTCATTCGGGCAGCTGAACCCCCCTCTCGAGCGCCACCACCGGAGCGAGTCCTTCCGCGAGGAGGCGCGGGTGCGCGCGGCGGCGGTCTCACTCCCTCGGCGCCTCGCGGCGGCGACGTCGTTTTCCTCACGGACCGCGATCACGCCGAATCTTGGCTGCGACGAGCCCTGCCGGCGGCTGCGGCGCGGTCCCTCGCGCGCGGCCGCGGCCGGCGCAACCTTTTTCGCCGCGCCCCTCGAATCACCTCCAACCGTTCGCTACGCTCCCAACTTGATGGATCTCGCCCCCAAAAGCGACACGACAGCCCTTCGGCCGCGGGTGCTCGACGCCTTCGCTCGCCATTCAAGTTATGAGGGCGATGGTTTTCTCAACCACTGCATCCGGCTGTTCGAGCTCACCAAGCTGGTCATGGAAGCGGAGCAGATCGACTTCGATGATGACGTCGCGTTCGGCATCGCGATGTTTCATGATCTGGGACTCACGATGCCGCGCGACGAGTCTCCTAGCTACATGCACCGCAGCCTCCGGCTCCTCCAAGACGAGTTCGGAGAGCTGTGCGAGAAGGTAGACGACACCGTCCTCTCGGAGTGCATGCTGCTCAACCACCGGGTCTTTCCGGTGCCCACCTGCTCGTCCGCCGCGGAGGCCTTCCGAAAAGCGGTGTGGATCGAACACACGAGGGGTATCAAGCGCTATGGACTCCTCGACAAGGCAGCCGTCCAGGACGTCTTCGAGCGATACCCCAGGGCCAACCTTGACAAGGTTCTCCTCGACTTTTTTTGGATCACGGTCCGGAATGAGCCGCGAACCATCACGAACGGGATCCTTTTCTAGCCCCACAGATAGGCGCATACGATGGATGATCAGACCAGAATTGAAGTGGAGGCTGCCGCGTTTCGACGACTCGTCGCGCACCTCCAATCTCGCACCGACGTGCAGAACATCGACATCATGAACCTGGCGGGGTTTTGCAGGAACTGCATCTCGAAGTGGTTCCTCGCCGAGGCTCAAGAGCGAGGTGTGGAGACTGATCTTGAGGCGGTGCGCGAGGAGGTCTACGGGATGCCGTACCCGCGTTGGAAGGCCGATTTCCAGAAGTGAGCGTCGCGCTCACACAACACACGTTGTCCGTTCAAACCCATGGGCGGTCGTTCGTCCCCTTGGGATCTCGAATTCATCGAGTGCTCGATGCCAGCGAGCTCCGCGCTGGAATCTGCACCCTGTTTCTCGCGCATACGAGCGCGTCGTTGCTGATCAACGAAGGGGCGGATGAAGAGGTCACCCGCGACCTCGAGCGCTTCTTCGCGCGGCTCGTCCCCGACGGCGACGACTTGTTTCTCCATCGCGCCGAAGGCCCGGATGATATGCCCGCGCACGTCCGCACCGCGCTCACTCAGACCTCTGTCTCTGTCCCTTTCGCCGCCGGCAGTTTGTCGCTCGGCGCGTGGCAGGAGGTGTTCCTTTGGGAGCATCGACATGCTCCACACACGCGCACGATCTCAGTGACATTGATCGGAGCCGCTCAGTGAGCCGTGGCAGGCAGGCCCGAGGGCGCGGCCACGAGAGCCCGGTCTGGCGGCGGCTGTCTCGCCAGACCGCGAAGACCGTGACGAGCTACCGGCTCTTGGAAGATGGGGACCACGTCATGGTCTGCCTGTCCGGTGGCAAGGACAGCTACACGCTGCACGAGCTGCTCCATGAATTGAAACGGCGAGCCCCGATCAACTTTCGTCTGACCGCGGTTCACCTCGACCAAGTACAGCCCGGATACGACGGCGCCCCCCTCAAGGCGTGGCTCGAGGCCAACTCGCCCGCCTACGAGATCGTGCGCGAGGACACCTACTCGACCGTCGTCGACCTTGTCCCGAGCGGAAAGAGTTTCTGCTCCGCGTGCTCGCGACTTCGCCGGGGGATCTTGTACCGAACCGCGGAGCGGCTCGGCTGCAACAAGATCGCGCTAGGCCACCATCGCGACGACGCGCTGGAGACCCTGCTGATGAACCTATTCTACGCGGGGAAACTACAGGCGATGCCCGCGATCTACCGCACCGACGACGGCAGATTTGAGGTGATCCGACCGATGATCGAATGTGCGGAGCCCGACATAATTGAGCACGCCAGCCTCGCCGCCTACCCGATCCTCCCCTGCAACCTGTGCGGATCTCAATCCGGACTCCGCAGAGACGCCATGACCACGCTCCTCGATCAGCTCGAAGTCGACAACCCGAATATCCGCTCGGTGATGCTGCACGCCCTCAAGCAGGTGAACCCATCGCACCTGCTCGACCGCGACGTGGCGCAGGTGTGGCTCTCGCGCCCCAGCGAGTCCACGCCCTCGCGTCCCAAGACCCGCGCGGCGGCGCCCTCGCCCTCGGCGGAGGCTGCGGCCGGAGGGACGCCATCCCCGTCGCTCGTACAGCTGCGGAAGAGCCGACCTCTGTAGCCCGATCACCTCAGCGCTTGAACCTGATCTCCGCTGATCTCCAACACAGAAGGGGCGCCACCATAATGCGCGGACATCCCGACATCGATGCGCCATACGCGACCGCCGCAGGCGCTCGAGATCCCCTCAGACTGCACAGTGTGCCCGACCACCATTCGTTTTGTGCCGGTCCGAGCCAGCACCAACGCGAGCTCTTCGCACGCCTCTTTTGACGTGTCGAGGGAGAAGCTTCGATCCCACACCGGTCCGTCTTGAGCGGTCAGCGCCTGGGGCAGTGGGCCCCCCGGGCCGCGCAACCAAGCGCTGGCCTCCTCGTTGATCTTGTCGACGCCGTACTCCGCCCACTTCGCTCGCACGCCGCCATGGACAAAGATCGATTCTCCGACCACGGCGATCACCTTCCGCTCCGCGAGGCCCTTCGCGAGGTCCGCCCCCGGGCGAAACGCGAGCATCCTGCCTCGCGCCGACGCTGGAGCGCCGCCACCGAGTCGGACGCTGGGGTCGTCGTAGGAGACGTAGTCAGCGAACCCACCGGGGGTCACGTACCGAAGGTCCCCCGCCACGTTCATGAACTCATGATTGCCGTTCAACACGTGAACCGCCCCTCCCGCCGCCGCCGCCTCTACCCGCAAGCGCTCGAGCAGCGCCAGGATCTCGGGCTCGTCATCTCCGCGATCGAGCTGGTCACCCGTCTGCACCACGGTCGTCGTCCCCCCGATCCATCGATCATTCGCGTCGATCACTCCGCCGAGCCTCAGCGCCTCACGTGCAGCGCGCAGGTCCCCGTGGAGATCCCCCATCGCGATCAACCGCCCCGGGACCGAGAACGTAGAGCCCGCGGCCCGCGCTCGCCACTCCGCCTCCGGAGTCGGACGCTCGACCGCCTCGGCCGTCGCGACGGGTGACGCGTCGCTCGCGGCCGCGGCGACAGGCGGCGTCTTCGTCGCCGTCACTTCTCGTTGCCCCGAGATCGCAACGGAGGGCGCGGGGCAGCCAAACAGCGCCGCGACCAAGACGAGTCCTCCCCCGCGGGCACCACCCGGCAGCCGCGGCGTCCATCGCGACGGGGGTGAGAGGCGCTGCTCAGTACGCACCGGTGTCCTCCTCATCGCTCGCGACGCTCCGCTCCACCAGCTCTTGCGCCGCGACACAATGCCGCGTCGTCGGATGCACCCGAAGGCGCCCGTAGGGGATCGGCTCGTCTGTCTCCTCGCAGACGCCGAAGGTGCCATCCTCCATACGCTGCAACGCGCCGTCAATCTCGCCAAGCGTGCGATCGTATTTGGCGAGCAACGCGGCGCTCCGCTGTCGGCTCTCCTCTCCTGAGGCGGCGTCCTGCGTATCTCCAACATCCGCGACCTGCGGCCGACCCACGCTCTTTAACTCCGCTCGCCGCTCCGCTCTCACGCTCTCGCGTCGTCCCTCGAGCTGCTGACGCAGCTGCTCGCGCTGTGCTTGGGAGAGGTGCTCCACGGGACAAGGGTGCCGCGCCGTGACCCAAACCTCAAGGAGTCAAGCACTCCGATTGGGGGTGAGGAGACACCCGCAGGCCCGCCAGGTCGCGAGGCGGTTGGCCGCGCGTTTGAGCTTGCAACGTTCGCGGATGCCGCGCGCACCGAGGTCGATGGTGCCTCACTGCGTCGCCGCGCTCCTCGCGGGGGCCTGCGCGTCAAGAGTCGTCTCCTCAAAACGAGGCGCCAGCGCATCTCCAGCCGCGAGCACAGGCGCAGCCGCGGAGATTCAGCCCACGCTCACCGACATGCGCACCGCTCCCACGGCCACGTCTCCGGCTAGGATCGCCAGGCTGGTGGTGCTCGCCCGCGGCGATGAGCCCTTCATCGCCGCGCTCACGATTGTGAGGGCGCCGCGGTCCCCTAGCGCGGGGCCGACGCTACGGCAGAGTACATCCACGTCCTCGAAGGAGGCGGCGCCATCCCCATCAATGGCGAGGTCTCGCAGCGCCGGCCTGGCACGACCGCCTTCACGCCCGCCGGAGCGATCGCCTGCTTCGCCAACGGAGACACTCCCCTCCCCGCCATCCAAATCTTCGCACCCCCCGATCCCGCCTCAAAATATGATCCCTGGACGTGGGAGCGGCGGCAATCCGCCAGCTGCCGCGCACCGTGAAGACTCGACGGCCCACCACCCCCGCGACCCCACAGCAGCCCCATAACCGCCCCGCGCGCCTCGTTTCGCCGTATCGGCACTGACCACAAAAACACCCCATAATCGATCCCGAAAATCACTTTAGGAACGTCGCGAGGCGATCTCCCGCAGAAATGTCGATGAAATGCGAAAAAAAACACACACCGCTGTACAAATTTGCAGGACCGCATCGACCAGTCCGTGATAAGTAGCGTGCCGTCCGTGAA
Organism: Myxococcales bacterium; assembly: GCA_014240065.1. GTDB lineage: Bacteria > Myxococcota_A > Polyangia > Nannocystales > Nannocystaceae > JAAZXR01. The sequence continues at coordinate 13,666 of JAAZXR010000018.1, read as the reverse complement.
CTTCGCGGCACCGCCACCAACGACATACAGGCGGTGAAGACTCAGGAGATAAAAAACATCATGGCTAACCTCAAGAATATCCTGGCGGCCTCCGCCCTCATTGGCTCCGGTTTCCTTTTCGCAGGCTGCGATAAGGACGGCGCTGAAACCGAAACCCCCGCGGCTGAACCAGCTGCTGAAGAGGCTCCCGCTGAGGAAGCCGCCGCTGAAGAGGCTCCCGCTGAGGAAGCCGCCGCTGAAGAGGCTCCCGCTGAGGAAGCCGCCGCTGAAGAGGCCGCTGCAGAGTAGTCTAGAAGCGCTTTTTTATGCGGTGCCAACCGCGCCGCATCACAAAACCTCCCGATCTTGGATCGGGAGGTTTTCTTCGTTCCAGGTGCCTCTGACCTGCGGGCGCCATCAATTGAGGACAGCCGGCGCCAACCGCACCAAGAGGTCGCCCGCTCGAACCTCATCTCCCGCGGCCACACATATCTCCGTCACACACCCTGACAACGGCGCGGTCACGACCGTCTCCATCTTCATGGCGCTCAACACCAAGAGCGGCGCTCCGCTCTCGACTTCAGCGCCATCACGCACTCGAACGGCCACCACGCTGCCGAGCATGGGCGCCCCGATATGCCCCTCCTCCTTGGGATCTGCCTTGGGTCGTGTCACCTCCTCGACAGTGGCCGCGCGATCCAGGATTCCGATCGACCGCGGCTGCCCGTTCAACTCAAAATAGACCTCGCGCTTCCCGTCGACTCCAAGCTCTCCGACGGCGCTGAGCTTCACGACGAGCGTCTTCCCGCGCTCGATGTCGAAGCTGAGCTCCTCGTTGATACGCATCGGCGCGAGGCATGCTCGCGTCGGAAGCAAGGAGATATCGCTGAACTCCCGACGGAACTCCATGTACTCGTCGAACACCCGGGGATAGAGGGCGGCGCTGAGGACGTCCACATCGCGAAGCTGCTCCCCATGTTTCGCGCGAATGGATCGCGCGAGCGTCTCAAGATCCATGTCCGCGAGGGAGCCGCCGGGCCGCCCCTCCACGAGGCCGACGCCGCGGGTCACGGCGACGCGAAGCTCCTCTGGGAACCCGCCGCGTGGGATACCGAGGTGGCCCTGAAGAAACTCGATGACGGAGCTTGGGAACGACAAGGTGCTCGCGTCTCGCGCGAGCGTCGATTCATCGAGATCATTTTGAACCATAAACTGCGCGAGGTCACCGACCACCTTCGACGAGGGGGTCACCTTGATGATATCGCCCAGCACTCGATTCGCCGCGGCGTAGGCCCGCTTGATCGCTGGCCAGCGCCCCTCGAGCCCCAACTTCGACGCCTGGAACTGGAGGTTCGTATACTGGCCGCCGGGCATCTCGTGATCGTAGACATCGGAGTTCCCGGACTTGAGGCCTGACTCGAACGCAGAGTACAAGGCCCGCGCCTGCTCCCAATATTCGTTGAGCGAGCGGATACGGTGTGCGGAGACCTGGACCGCTCGCGGCGTCCCCTGTAACGCCGCCACGACCGCGCCCATGGCGGGCTGCGATGTCAGCCCCGCCATGGAAGAGACCGCCACGTCGACGACGTCCGCTCCGGCCTCGGCGGCGGCGAGCATCGAGGCGACCCCGGTGTTCGCCGTATCGTGCGTGTGCACGTGAACCGGGAGATCGGGGAAGTTCTCCCGGATCTCCCCGATGAGCAGGCGGGCGGACGACGGCTTGAGCAGTCCGGCCATGTCCTTGATCGCGAGCACGTGGACACCTCGCGCCACCAGCTCGCCGACCAGCTCTAAATAATAGTCGAGGCTGTACTTGCGCCGCGTCGAGTCGGAGACGTCACCCGTATAACAAATCGCCGCCTCTACCACGCCGCCCGCCTCCCCCACCGCGTCGATCCCGAGTTTGAGGTTCTCCACGTAATTGAGGCAATCGAAGACGCGGAAGACGTCGATCCCAGAGCGGGCCGCCTGTCCGACGAACTCTCGCACGACGTTGTCTGGATAGTTCGTATATCCGACCGCGTTGGCCCCGCGAAGGAGCATCTGCAGGGGGATATTTGGGACCTGCTCGCGCAGCCGCTCTAGCCGGTCCCACGGGCACTCTCGCAGGAAGCGGAGGCACACGTCGAAGGTCGCCCCACCCCACATCTCGAGGCTATAGAAGTTTGAGAGCACGTCCGCCGTGGCAGGAGCGATCGCGAGCAGCTCGCGAGTTCGGACTCGGGTCGCGAGCAGCGATTGATGGGCGTCGCGCCACGTCGTGTCGGTCAGCAGCAGCGGCTCGCTCGCGCGCACGTGCTTCGCGAACGCGGCTGGGCCTCCTCGCTCCAGCACCTGGCGGAGCCCCTGAGGCGGAGGACCCGCACGATCGACGCTCGGCACCTCGGGATCGACGTCTCGACCGATGGTCCCGTCTGCGCCCTCCACCATCGGGCCATTGACCGCTACCTCTCCGAGGAACCGCAGCGCCCGCTGCGCGCGGTTCCGCCGTCGAGGGAACCGGAACAGCTCGGGGGTGGTGTCGATGAAGTCTGTCCTCGCATCTCCGCTCAAGAAGGTCGGGTGCGCCAACACATTCTGCAAGAACGGGATATTCGTCTTCACTCCACGGATTCGAAATTCAGCGAGCGCCCGCTTGACCTTGTCGGCGGCCGCCGAGAAGGTCAGCCCCCGCCCTGTCACCTTCACGAGCAGAGAGTCGTAGTGCGGAGATACGCGCGCGCCCGCGTAGCCTGAGCCCCCGTCGAGTCGAATTCCCATCCCCCCTGCGGCGCGAAAGACCTCGATCCTCCCGGTGTCTGGCTGGAACTTATTCTCCGGATCCTCGGTCGTGATGCGACATTGGATGGCAAATCCCCGCATGTCGATGGACTCCTGTGTCAGCCCGAGGGACTCCAGCGTCTCGCCCGACGCCAGCTGAATCTGGGTCTGCACCAAGTCGATCCCCGTGCAGGTCTCGGTGACTGTGTGCTCGACCTGAATGCGCGGGTTGACCTCAATAAAATAGTGTCTCCCTTCCGAGTCCACCAGATACTCCACCGTCCCCGCGTTCTCGTAGCCGCTCGCTCGCGCGAGCTTCATCGCGTCGTCAGTCAGTCTCTCCCGGAGCTCCTCTTGGAGATGGAGCGCCGGCGCGACCTCGACCACCTTTTGATGGCGACGCTGCACCGAGCAGTCCCGCTCGAACAGGTGGACGGCGTTGCCGGCGTGGTCCCCGACGATCTGGACCTCAATATGGCGCGGCCGCTCCACGAATCGCTCCACGAAGACGGTGGCGTTCCCGAACGCCGACAGCGCCTCGGACTGCGCCGACTCAAAGGCCCCCTCAAGCTCGTCGAGCTCTCGCACCACCCGCATCCCTCGTCCGCCTCCGCCGTGCGCCGCCTTGATGATCACTGGCAACCCGTGCTGTCCAACAAACCCTCGCAAGGCGTCTACGTCGTCCAACGGGCCGTCGCTCCCGGGCACCACCGGGACCCCCTCGCGGATCGCGAGGTCACGCGCGGTCGTCTTGTCGCCCAACAATTCGATGGTCTCCGCGCTCGGACCGACGAAACGAATCCCAGCCTCCGCGCACGCTCGGGCGAAGTCCGCCCGCTCCGACAAAAATCCATAACCTGGATGAATCGCGTCCACCTCCGCCCGCTTCGCGACCTGGATCATCTCCTCCACGTTGAGGTACGCGCCGACGGGCGTGGTGTCCCGCCCGATCAAATAGGCCTCGTCCGCCTTGTAGCGGTGCAGATGGACCCGGTCTTCGTGACTAAACACCGCCACGGTGCGCACGTTTAACTCCGTCGCGGCGCGGAACACTCGGATCGCGATCTCGCCACGGTTTGCACACAGGAGCTTTCGGATCGGGCGGGGCTCAGCCATCTCCCGCAGGATAACGCACCAGCCTCCGGGTCGGCCGCGAGTCCATCGCCCGGCCATATGCGGGTCAGCATCGCCACCCGACTCCCTCGGAGCGAGCGCCCGCCCGCGACCTCTGTGGCGGAGATCTCTCCCCGCCCCATCACGATCTTCGAGGGGAGACGCCTCCAAGCGCCCGCAGCGGCCCCGACGCGGTCGACGTACGCATCACCTGCGCGACGGCGGCGCCGTTATCTCGTCAGGCGACGTTCTTCGAGATCCGCGCAGCGAGCAGCGGGGACGGAGCGGAGACGCTTGACCCTATCGGCAGCGCCGCCTCGCGCTCTTGCTTCATCCCGTCGAGACGTTTGACGTGGCTGAGCGTTCGCGCGCCGCTCACCACCTCTGCGGGAGGCTCACGAAGATCCCACACGAGCCCGATCCACGACAAGGCCTTGAGCGTGTAGTAGGTGATGTCCACCTGCCACCAGTGAAATCCCTGGCGCGTCGACGCTTGGTAGTAGTGATGGTTGTTGTGCCAACCCTCGCCGAGCGTAAGCAGCGCGAGCACAAAGTTGTTCCGACTGTCATCGCCCGACTGGTACGGCCGAGTCCCGAGCACGTGCGCGAGCGAGTTAATCGCGAAGGTCGCGTGCCAGAGGACCACGGTGCTGAGGAAGAATCCGACGAACAAGCCAGACCAACCGAGCGCGAGGTAGACGCAGGTGCCGAGAACAATCGGCGGCACGACCCAAAAGCGATTTAGCCACACGAGCTCAGGGTACTTCGCGAAATCTCGGATGCGATCATACTGGGTCTCCGACGTCCCCTCATGCCACATCCAGCCGACGTGACTGTAGAAAAAACCGTCTTGAATTGGCGAGTGCGTGTCCTGCTCGGTGTCGGAGTGCTTGTGGTGCCCCCTGTGATGCGCCGCCCACCACAGCGCGCCTTTTTGGGAGCTTGTCTGGGCGAGGAACGCGAGCAAAAACTGAAATACCCGTCCCGTCTTGTAGGTTCGATGCGCGAAGTAACGGTGGTAGCCACCGGTGACCCCGAACATCCGGACCACAAACAAAATGCCGCACATCCACCAATCCGCGGCGGTCACCTCCATGAACAACGCGCCGAGACAGAGGAAATGGATAAACCCGAAAACGGAAAATATCGTCCGGAGAACGAGGTTTGGCGTCGTGCGAGCCGGCTGGCGGAGGGCTGATGTGGAGGCGAACATAGGCGCGGTGGAAGCCGGGGGCTCCTCGGGAGGAGCATGCCTCTAAACGCTCATTTCACCTGTCGCAACTCTGTCTTTGTTTGTCACGATTATGTCTAAATGACCGGAGTCGTCCGCGCACCTCGCCGCGCAATCTCGTTCACGGATCGGGGACGAATTTGTACCCCGCGCCCCGCGCGACCAGAAAATGCTTGGGAGACGAGGGCTCCTCTTCAAAGTGCTTACGGAGGCGAAGGATGAAGTTGTCGACCATGCGCGAGTTTGGATAGTTGTCGAGCTTCCACACCTCCGCTTGCAGCTCCGCCCGCGAGCAGACCTTGCGCGGATTGTCCGCAAAGTAGCGCAGCAAGTCGAGTTCAAGCCGCGTCAACGACACCGCGTCTCCGCGCACGGTGACCTCGCCGCGCTCGAAGTCCACCTGCGCTCCCCCGAATCGTAGGAGCGAGTGAGAGACATGTGCGGTCGAGCTCTGCTCCCACCCCCGCCTGCGCAACATGGAGCGCACCCGAGCGATCAACTCCTCGAGCTCGAAGGGCTTGGTAATATAGTCGTCGGCGCCGGCCTCGAGCCCGCGGACGCGATCCTCCGTGCTGTCTCTCGCCGTGAGCATCAGGACCGGGGTGAAATCGCCCGCCGCCCGAATACGCCGACACACCTGAAATCCGTCCGCGTCAGGCAGCATGACGTCAAGCAAGATCAGCGCGAAGTGGTCTGAGCCCGCGAGCAAGGCCGCCGCGTCCCGCGCCGAGCCGGCGACCTCCACGTCGTAACCTTCAAGCTCGAAATTGAGCTTGAGGCCCGCGGCAATATTGCGCTCGTCTTCGACGACTAGGATTCGCTGTTGGGTCTGCTCCATAAGATTCCTGAGTTTAGCTGACGACGGGCGCCACCCCGCCCCGCGCGACGATCAAGCGCGACGGGAGCCGCACTGTGACGTTGGTTCCGCGACCAGGCCCCTCCGAGAAAGCCTTGATCCTGCCCCCCATGTTGCGGACGACGGCCGCCACAATAAACAGCCCGAGTCCAGTCCCATGCTGGGTGCGTACCGACTCCTCTGGGACCCGGTAGAACCGATCAAAAATCCGCTTGAGATCGCGCTTGGAGATGCCGATTCCCCGATCGCGAATCGAGACGCGGAGCGTCCTGCCACGCTCGAAGACCTTGATGTGCACAGCCGGGTGCCCGCCCGAGTATTTGATCGCGTTGTCGATGATGTTGTCAAAGATGAGGGAGAGAATGGACGGGTCGCTGCGCAGGACGTAGGCCTGCTCAAACTCCACGGTGACGACGTCAGGCGGCACATGGTGACGAGCGGCGACGCGCGCGATCGAAGCTTCGATCAACGCTTCGAACGACACGCGAGCCACCCGAGACAAGCCCCGCGCGCTCCCCACCCGACTCGCCATCAAGACGGCGTCAATGAGGGAGTCAAGCCGCGTGATGTCCTCGAACATCATCCGTTGAAGTTCCTCTCGTTTCTCAGGAGCGAGGCCGGTTCGGCGCAGGGTCTCGAGACACAACCGAATCGCTGCCAGCGGGCTCCGAAGCTCGTGGGTGACTGAATCGATGAAAGAGTCTTGGCGGCGCACCTCACCGATCTCTCGCGCGAGGAACACCGTGAACAACACGAGCACAGTGATGATCGTGATGAGGGAGGCCACACCGCCGACGAGCATCCACGTGTTGAACACGACCCCCTTGGTGAGCTCGCGGTTGCGAACCAGCACGAAGATCCAGCCGACGAGCATGGCGATGCTCAACGCCACCGACACCGACGAGAGGACGATGGGACCTGAGATAGAGCGTCGTCGCTTTGCCATGATCGCGCTCACCCCCCCTCTTCGGTGACACCCTGCGTCGCATCTTGACCGACGCGGTGTCGCGTGTCCAGCACCGCCCGAGCGGAGGGCGCCGCGTCCTCAGTCTCGACGGCGCCCGCGGGGAGGACGAGCGGCGGCGTCACCGGCTCGCTCCCCGACGCGTAGCAGTGCATGGTGTGATTTGCTCGCGCGTAAAAAGGCGCCGTGACCGCCGAGTCCAGCGGCGCTGCCGCGGCGGCGCTGCCGGCCGAGGCCGCCGGTGCGTCCACACGCGCGGGCTCGACGGGCGCGCTCGCCCCCCGCACCGACCTCGACCACCACAGCTCCACGACGCTCGACCCCTCGCCGCAGCCATCTGCGGCGTCGGAAGCCCGTGACTCCCAAAACAGCACTCGCGGGCGACTCCCCCGCTGCTCCAGCGGCGCCGAAACCCGATGCAGCATCCCGCCCGCCGCGGCGCGGAGCGGGCGTACCACGAGCAGCGCCTGCGGCAGCCCCTCGCCAAACGACCCCGTGAGCAGCACGGAGCGCTGCATCCCGAAGCGAGACGACTCCACGAACCGCGCCTCGACCGGCGCGACCCGGACCCCCCCCGCGGTGACCACAACGAAGCTCTCGGGGCGAACTGAGAGCGGATCCAGGCTTCGGTCGACGACCATCAGCAGCCGCCTCGCCTCCGAATTCCCGTCCATCGTGCCGGTGTCGTCTGACGCTGAGATCACGCGCATGGGCGCGGGCGGATCCCGTGTCGCCGAGGGCGTGGAGCGCGGGAGCGGATCTACGGGAGGCAGCGCAGGCCCGCCCCCGCACGCGCCACACACCGCCCCCGCCGCGGCCCATCTCACGAGCATGGACCCCGGCCTGGATCTGGCCCCAGCCCCCGCGTGATGACGACCCCGCCGCATGCCCCGCATCATACGCCCATGGTAGATAGATCGCCATGCTGCGGCTCGCATCTGCCACCCCGCCCGCGTGGGCCTCGAAGACCATCGCTCACATGGACGAGGTGCTCCTCGATCACGCCCACTGCGAGAAGAAAGCCGCGTCCACGGCCATCAACTTCATCTTCCGCTACCCGGAGTACCCCCAGTTGGTCACCCCGCTCTCCGAGCTCGCCCGCGAAGAGCTTGAGCACTTTGAGCGAGTCGTGGGCCTGCTTCGCGCTCGCTCACTTGAATTTAAGCGGCAGCGGCCGAGCCCGTACGCAGGACGCCTCGTCGAGATCGCGCGGAAGGAAGAGCCGCACCGCATGATCGATTTGCTGATCTGCTGCGCCTTCATCGAGGCGCGAAGTTGCGAGCGGATGAAACTGCTCTCGGAGGCCCTCGGCGAACATGACTTGCAGACGCTCTACGCGGACCTGTTGGCCTCCGAGGCGAGGCACCACGCGACCTATATTGACTTGGCACGCCAAACAGGCGCCATCGATGACGCCTCTTTGGAGCGCCGCATCCGGGAGATCGGGAGCCACGAGGCGACGGTCATCGCAGACGCGCCCGACCTCCCGCGCTTGCACACGTGACGCGGCGGTGTCGCCGCGCGGCCGCATGAGGTAGGCTCGTCCTCCATGGAAGCACGTCCCTTCCGCATCCTCGGTGTGCAGCAAGTCGCCATTGGCGCGCTCGATCGCGCGGCGCTCGAACACCTTTGGGTCGAGCTCTTTGGCGTCGCGAAGCGCGGCGAATACACGAGCGAGTCCGAGAACGTCGACGAGTCGATCCTCGTGCTCGGGGAGCCGCCGTTTTGCGTTGAGATCGATCTCATGCAACCGCTCGACCCCACCAAGCGCCCCAAGGTGCACCAGCCCGCGCTCAACCACATCGGGCTGTGGGTGGACTCCCTCGAGGCCGCGGTTCGCTGGCTGCAGGCGAGGCAGGTCCGCTTCACCCCCGGAGGGATCCGCAAGGGTGCCGCTGGCCACGACGTCTGCTTTGTCCACCCGAAGGGCTCCGATGACGCGCCCAACTCCGGCGTCGGGGTCCTCATCGAGCTTGTGCAAGCGCCGCCGGCCCTGCTCGATCGCTCCCCCCCCCCCTCCACTCAACCACCGCGCGGACTCTACCCGGCGCTGGAACCCTACGTCACCGGGCGCCTCGCCGTCACCGACGGCCACGACTTGTACTACGAGGAATGCGGTGATCCGAACGGCAAGCCCGTGGTGTTTTTGCACGGAGGTCCGGGCGGCGGGTGCGCCGACGACCATCGCCGTTTCTTCGACCCCGCGCGCTACAGGATCGTGCTCGTCGATCAGCGGGGCTCAGGGCGCAGCACCCCGCACGCATGCCTCGAATCAAATACGACCTGGGATCTCGTGGAGGACATCGAGCGCCTCCGCCTCCACCTCGGCGTCGATCGCTGGATGGTCTTCGGGGGATCATGGGGCAGCACCCTCGCCCTCGCCTACGCGCAGACTCACCCTTCACGGGTCACAGAGCTCGTGCTGCGCGGCATCTTCATGGCGCGACCGCGAGAGCTCCACTGGTTCTACCAAGAGGGCGCGAGCCAGCTCTACCCCGATCAGTTCGCGCCCTTCGTCGCTCACATCCCAGACGACGAGCGACACGATCTGCTGCGCGCATACCACCGGCGGCTCACCGCCGACGACGAAGACACCCAACGTGAGGCCGCGCGGCGATGGGCGGGCTGGGAGCTCACCACCAGCACGCTCCGCGGCCCGCGCGGCGCTCCACCTGGCGACTCCATCAGCGAAGACGACGACCTGTTCGCGGCGGCGCTCGCGAGGATCGAATGTCACTACTTCATGAACGGCGCCTTCTTCGAGCCGCGCGACCAGCTGCTGCGGAATATTGACGCGATCCGGCACATCCCGGGCGTCATCGTTCAGGGGCGGCACGACGTCGTCTGCCCGCTCCAAACGGCCTACGAGCTGTCCCGCGCGTGGCCAGAGGCGGAGTTCCAGATCATTGAAGACGCCGGGCATTCCGCCCTCGAGCCCGGGATCATCCGCGCGCTGGTGAACGCCACAGACCGTTTCGTAGGGCGGTGATCGAGTCCATGCGAACACTCTACCCACACGTCGAGCCATGGGACTCCGGGATGCTGCGCGTATCGGATCTCCATGAGCTGTACTACGAGCAATGCGGGGCGCCGGATGGCAAGGCGGCGGTGTTCCTCCACGGCGGCCCGGGTGGGGGATGCGGTGACAAGCACCGCCGGTTCTTCGATCCCGACCGATATCGCGCGGTCCTGTTTGACCAGCGCGGCTGCGGGCGGTCGCGCCCCCACGCCGAGTTGAAGGACAACGACACGTGGGCGCTCGTCGAGGACATCGAGCGCCTCCGCGAACACCTCGACATCGACCGATGGATGGTCTTTGGGGGCTCGTGGGGTAGCACCCTCGCGTTGGCCTACGCGATCGCGCACCCGTCCAGGGTGAGCGAGCTCGTCCTGCGCGGCGTCTTCACCTTCACGACACCAGAGCTCGAGTGGTTCTACGGCGGTGGGACGAGCGCCCTGTTCCCCGACGCGTGGGACGACTTCGTCGGGCCGTTGCCCGCCGAGGAGCGTGACGATGTGATCGAGGCGTACCACCAACGATTGACGAGCGCTGACCCCGAGGTCCAAGCGACGTTCGCGCGGAGCTGGAGCCTGTACGAATGCAGAGTCGCCACGCTGCGGCGAGACCGGAGCGTCGACGCCCTGTGCGATGACCTCAGCTTCACGCTCCCCTTCGCTCGCATCGAGGTCCATTACTTCGTCAACCGCGGTTTTCTCCAAGACGACCAGCAGCTGCTGCGGGGCGCCGCGAGCCTCTCGACGATCCCCACGACCATCGTGCATGGGCGCTACGACGTCATCTGTCCGGCCAAGAACGCGTGGCAACTCAAACAGATGATGCCGCACGCGGACCTGCAAATTATCCCTGAGGCCGGACACTCCGCGTTCGAGCCGGGGATCGTGGACGCGCTCGTCTCCGCCACGGATCGCTACGCGAGCGGCGATTCAGCGCCCCGATGAGCGCGCGCTATCCGTCACGGAGCCAGCCCGCGGCGTCGAGCGCGAAGTAGGTCAAGATCACGTCGGCGCCAGCCCGCCGGATTCCGAGGAGGCTCTCCATGACCACCGCGCGCTCGTCGAGCCAACCGCGCTCAAAGGCGGCCTTCATCATGGCGTACTCACCGCTCACCTGGTACGCGGCCACCGGCAAGGTCGTATGCTCCCGCACGCGCCGAATCACGTCGAGGTACGGCCCCGCCGGCTTCACCATCACGATGTCGGCCCCCTCTTGCTCATCGAGTTCAAGCTCTCGAATCGCCTCGCGCGCGTTGGCAGGATCCATCTGGTAGGTCTTTTTGTCGCCGCTCTTCGGCGCCGAGTCGAGGGCGTCGCGAAACGGCCCGTAGTAGCTCGACGCGTACTTGGCCGTGTAAGCCATGAGCGACACCTCGCTGAAGTAGGCCTCATCGAGCGCGTCCCGGATCGCGCCGATCCTCCCGTCCATCATGTCGCTCGGGGCGATGATGTCGGCGCCGGCGTGCGCGTGACAAAGGGCCTGCTCGCACAGCACCTCCACCGTCTCGTCGTTGAGGATGCGTCCGTCCGGAGAGACGACGCCGTCGTGACCATCGGAGGAGTAGGGATCGAGCGCCACGTCCGTGACCACGATGAGCTCTGGATGCGCGTCCTTGATCGCCGCGATCGTTCGGGGCACCAACCCCTCGGGGTTGCTGCACTCTTCACCACGTGGGGTCTTAAGCTTCTCCTCGATGGCAGGAAATAAAACGACCGATCCGATCCCGAGCGCGGCGGCTCGCTCCACCGTGGCCAACACGCCATCCGGGCCCAAGCGAGACTGCCCCGGCATCGAGGCGATCGCCTCGTCGGCCGCGCCCTCATGGATGAAGAGCGGATAGATCAAATGCTCGCTCCCGACCCGGCTCTCGCTGTGCCACGCGCGAATAGACGCGCTCTTTCGATTCCTGCGAGGTCGCTGCGCTGGGCCTTCCACGGCCGGGACTGTAGCAGGCGCCCCATGGAAACGCGCATCATCCCTCTCCTCACCATCGGTTGCCGCGCGTTTGAGCCTCCCGACACCGGGCTATCTGCTTGAAATCGCGCCCAGTTCTGCCCCCCCCCTCGGGCCCTCCGGTCGATTTGCGGGCTGCCCGCTGCGCGCCGGATTTTGCTGCCGAACGGCGCGCCCCGCGTCGTATAGTCCGCGCATGGCTTCGTCTCGCAGATATACCTTGATGAGTTTTGCCCTGGCCGTCGGTTGTGCGCTGAGCGTCTCTGCCTGCAAAGAAGAGGAGAAGGAGAAACCGGGCGGGGATGTGGGGAGTGCCTGCGATCCTGAGGACGACACCTCGGAATGCCTTGACGGTTTCAGCTGCGAATCCGCCCCAAGCTCGGAGAGCGGTCACGTGTGCGCGGTCCCGCTTGTGCTCCGGGGCATGGTCATTGACGCCGCGGATGAGAGCGCCATCGAAGATGCCCGCGTCTTCGCCCAAAATGCCGAAGGAGCTCCAGTGACGGATGTCGAGACCACCGACGGCAGCGGAAACTACGAGCTCTACGTGCCCATCGCCCGAGACGCAGAAGGGGAGATCGATCCGTCGAGCAGCGTGACGCTGAACGCCTCGGCCGCCGGGTACCTCGCCTACCCCAGCGGCATCCGCCCCGCGATCCCGGTCGCGTTAATTGACGCCGAGACCACCGAGGACGCGGCGGGGGCGGCGGTGCAAGCCATCGAGAACGCGACCACCACGATCGCGCTCGTGGGCCGTGACCCCGACGCGACCGCGGGCGTCAGCGTCTCCGGCGAGGTCGCCGCAGACGGCGCCGCGGGGGCCTTGGTCATCGTGAACTCAGGCGGCGCGATTCGGACCGGAATCGCCGACCTCAGCGGCGATTTCAAGGTGTTCGACGTGCCGCAAGGCGCCGCCACCATCGAGGGATACAAGGGAGGGCTCGCGCTCGCGCCCGAGTCGCGGGACGTGGCCGACGCAGACATCACCGACGTGGTGCTTCAAGCTGGCGAAGGGCTCGCGACCGGCGGCGTTGAAGGCTCGGTGAGCATCGTCAACGCGCCGGGTGGGTCGGGCACGAGCATCGTGCTGATCCCCAAGAGCGTCTACGATCCTGTCTTTGAGCGCGGCGCCATCCCCTTCGGGCTGCGCGCCCCGAGCCCCGGTACGCCACCAGATATCAACGGCGGATGGCTCATCGAAGACGTCCCACCCGGCACCTACATGGTCCTCGCGGCCTTCGAAAACGACGGGCTCGTCCGCGACCCCGACACGAGCATCGCCGGCACAGAGGTGGTGGAGGTCACCGTGCCCTCCGGTGAGCTCGTCACCCTCTCCACAGGCTTCAAAGTCACGGCCGCGCTGGCCGTAGAATCACCCGGCGCCGACCTCCCCGAAACCGTGACGGAATCCCCCACCTTGGTGTTCGAGGACGACTCGAGCGAGGACTACTACCAGGTCGTCGTGTACGACGCCGTCGGCGATATCGTCTGGGATGTCAGCAATATTCCGGGAGGCTCTGGCGGCGGCGCCGTCGAGGTGCCCTACGCGGGGGATCCGCTCGAGCCGGGCATGTACTATCAGTTCCGGGCGACCTCCATCCGCGACAAGAACGGCACGATCACCCCGATCTCTCGAACGGAAGATCTGCGTGGCCTGTTCGTGTACGCCCCGTAGTCGGACCCGCGCTGCGTGTCGGAGGATGCTTGGTGCGCGCGCCGGCTACCGCGCCGCGCAATTGGTGAGGACGCGATCGCGCGCCATGCTTCGCAGCTCCTTGGGCGACGCCACATGAG
>JAAZXR010000189.1 GCA_014240065.1 Myxococcales bacterium | reverse complement strand
GTCGGCCAAGAAGAGTGCGACAACGGCCTCGCGAACGGCCCCGGCCAAGGCTGCAAGGCGGACTGCACCATCAATGTCTGCGGTGACGGTGACAACGGCCCTGGAGAAGGCTGCGACGACGGCAACACCGTCGGCGGCGATGGCTGCTCCGCCACCTGCCAGTCCGAGACGTGCGGCAACAATGTGGTCGATCCCGGCGAAGCCTGTGACGACGGGGCGAACGGAGACAACGACGATGGGTGCACCGATCTGTGCACCCTCCCCACCTGCGGCGATGGATTCATTCAATCCGGCGAGGCCTGCGACGACGGGGTGGCGAACGCGGACACCGCCGCGTGCACCTCTTCGTGCGACCTCGCCGCGTGTGGCGACGGCTTCACCCAGCCCATCAAGGGCGAGGAGTGCGACAACGGCATCAACAACGGCTCCGGTCAGCCCTGCCTCGCGGACTGCATCCTGAACGTCTGCGGTGACGGGGACAAGAGCCCCAGCGAGGCCTGTGACGACGGCAACACGGTCAACGGCGACGGCTGCAACAGCGCCTGCCAAAATGAGGTTTGTGGAAACGGCACCGTCGACGCGGACGAGGAGTGCGACGACGGGAAGAACGGCGACAACGACGACGGCTGCACGGACAACTGCACCCTCCCGGTGTGTGGCGACGGATTCTACCAGCCATTGACGACAACCCCGGTGGAAGAGTGCGATCTCGGCGCCAACAACAACGACAACGGCGAC
>JAAZXR010000188.1 GCA_014240065.1 Myxococcales bacterium | reverse complement strand
CACCGCAGCCGGAGACGGAGATGGGGACGGGGACGGAGACGGAGACGGAGACGGAGACCCGACCACCACAACCGGAGACGGAGACGGCGGTACGGACGGAGCGTCCGATTCGGGCAGCGGCACGGGAGACGCGACCTCCGCGACGAGCACCGCCTCGTCATCCTCGGGCGATGGCGGCGCGGTGGAGGCCTCTGATGGATGTGGCTGCGAGGTCACCCCAGGCCGCACAGGCTTTGGGTGGCTCGCGTTCGCTCCGCTGATGTGGATCCGCCGCCGACGCCGTTCGTGAGCGGGGCGACGAATCCGGGTCAGTTGCCGATTTGTAGGTTGACGAGCTGAGACTCGGCGTTCTCGCACTCGAAATTGAGCAGATTCTCCTCGATCTCGAAGGCCACGGAGTCGCCAGGGGTGAACCCGGCATCGGTGAGGATGCCCAGGTCGAGCTGCGAGGACGTCCCCGCGAAGATCGCGAAGAGCCAGGCCCCGGTTCCATCGGGAACGACCGAGGGAGCGGTCGTGCTCACGAGCATCCCTGGGTAGTAGTTGATATCTTGGTTGGAGTTGTTGGTGATGGTGGCGTGAAGGTAGACCGTGCCACCTGGGCTCCACCCGGGCGGAGTCTCGATGGAGAAGTCAGAGATCGTGAGGCTGTCGAGAAACGCACACTCGGCTGCGTCGCCGTCCCCGTCGCCGTCCCCGTCGCCGTCGCCGTCCCCGTCGCCGTCGCCGTCCCCGTCGC
>JAAZXR010000187.1 GCA_014240065.1 Myxococcales bacterium | reverse complement strand
TTTCCGCAACCGGTCGCCGAGGTGCAGCAAGGACACAACAAGCTCCAAAAAAATGGCGCATTGTTTCTCACGACCGGCCTGCTCATGGGAGGGCTCGGCGGCGCCTTGGCAGGAGCGTTTGGCGACGAAGCGACGGGAGCGGCAATCGGCGGCTACACGTTCGTCGGGGTGGGCAGCGCAGCGGTGCTCTATGGTGCGATCGCGCTCGCTGTGGGAAACAAGCGCGCCAAGGATAGCGCGAAGCAACCGAGCCAACAGCAGCCACCGCCGCCGCAGTATCTCAACGCCGAATTGGGTCTTTGCAGCTCCATGCCCGTCGTGCCGTGGTGGGAAGAGCAAAAAATGGCGGCCCCGATGCAGCCCACAGCTCCGTCCACCTCCACTTCGTATTCCTTCGAAGAAAGCACCAGCGGTGACGAGGATGCCGCGGGTCGGCTTCGCGAAAAGCTGACCAAGTTCGTCGCCGAGGATTTCGTGAGCGAGCTGGGCAAGCTCAACGCGAAGTAGCCGGGAGCACGAACTCCCACCGGAGGTGCGGGCGTCGTCATGAGGCTCGCCAGACCGCGAGCGCCGCCGAGATCCAACGGCCGCCGGCGAGATCCAACGGCCGCCGTCGCGACGCAGTGGGCCGCCGCCGAGATCCAACGGCCGCCGGCGCGACGCAGGACCTCTCTCCCGCGGCCCTGGCACGGTGAGGCGGTGGCCCGGTGGGCGGGCGCCCCTGCGCGTGCAGGGGATCGAGC
>JAAZXR010000186.1 GCA_014240065.1 Myxococcales bacterium | reverse complement strand
CGGCGACGGCGACGGCGACCCCTCCACCACCGGCGACGGCGACGGCGACGGCGACGGCGACATCCCCATGAACGCCTACTGTGAGGACGCGTTAGGGTGGCTACCGGGCTGGACGTCCTACGAAGACGAGGTGGTCGCCCTCGTCAACGCGGAGCGCGCGCAGGGAGCCGTGTGTGGTAGTGACAACTACGCCGCGACGGGCCCTCTCACCATGCATCCGGCCTTGCGATGCGCGGCCCGAGTCCACAGCTGGGACATGGCCGTCCGCGACTTCTTCGACCACACGAACCCCGACGGGCTCAGCCCCTGGGACCGAATCGCGCTCGCGGGATACCCCAATCAACCCACCGGAGAGAACATCGCGGGTGGGTACTCGTCACCGGCGGCGACCGTCGCGGGCTGGATGACAAGTCCCGGTCATTGCAGCAATATTATGAACCCCAGTTCCGACGAGATCGGCGTCGGCTACTATGCCGGCGGATCCTACGGTCACTACTGGACCCAGACCTTCGGCCGCACCCCTTAGCTTCCCGCCTAAAGAGACAAGCTCCCATGATGACCACTGGACCCC
Organism: Myxococcales bacterium; assembly: GCA_014240065.1. Taxonomy (GTDB): domain Bacteria; phylum Myxococcota_A; class Polyangia; order Nannocystales; family Nannocystaceae; genus JAAZXR01. The sequence continues at coordinate 176 of JAAZXR010000186.1, read as the reverse complement.
TTCGCACACTCATTTTCCTCCTCTCCGCCTCGATGACCCTCGTCGCATGTGGCAGCGACGGCGACGGCGACACCTCCAGCGGCGGCATCACGACCACCGGAGACGGCGACGGCGACGGCGACGGCGACGGCGACGGCGACCCCTCCACCACCGGCGACGGCGACGGCGACGGCGAC
>JAAZXR010000185.1 GCA_014240065.1 Myxococcales bacterium | reverse complement strand
GTCGCCGTCGCCGTCACCATCACCGTCGCCATCACCGTCGCCGTCACCGTCGCCGGTCATCCCGCTGTCGGTGGAGGTGGTGCCGTCGGTGGAGGCGTCGTCTCCCTCTGTACCACCGCACCCGAGCGACGCGAGCAGCGATGAGAGCGCCAGGACACACGGGACGCCGAGGCGCCTTTGGTGGAGCCTTCGAATCCAATCTAAGTTACGCACGGTGTGATCGTACCATCACGCCGCGTGCCGTGGAGGACAGCTGCAGCTTTGCACTATCTATGCATGCGCTCCCGAATGGAGGCGTGCGACGCCGTCGCCTTGATTTCTGTGGACGGTGGGTGAGGGGGGCTCGCAACGACGCACCTGGGCGGGACGCGCGCGACCCCCATCTTCCCTAGAACTGATCGAGGTCGAAGACGTAGGCGGCGCCGGCATTACTGGCGTAAATGTTGGGGGAACTGGCAGTGGAGTTGGCGTCGCCGTTCTCGCCGAACGCCCCGACGACGACGGTGTCGTCGGAGACGGCGACGGAGTCGCCGAAGTTGTCGCCTGCGCCGGCATTGGAGGCCTTGAGGTAGGCCTGCTGGGACCAGGTGTTGGTGGAGGTGTCGCGGACAAAGACGTAGGCGGCCCCGGCATCGGGGGCGTTGTCGTTGGGTGCGCCGGCGGTGGAGGCGGCGTCGCCGTCCTCGTAGTGCGCCCCGACGACGAGGGTGTCGCCGGAGACGGCGACGGAGTGGCCGAAGTAGTAGGCTCCG
>JAAZXR010000184.1 GCA_014240065.1 Myxococcales bacterium | reverse complement strand
TCCACAAAAACCCTGGACTATACATCACCAATTTCACTCAAATATCACCAAAAACACAACACTTTCAAATCGCTCCTTTCTAATCCAATTTAGACACTTATCCCCTGTCAAATACACCCACAATAAGCCTTGCTCCCGACATCACCAAAACACCTACAAATTCCACAAAAACCCTGGACTATACATCACCAATTTCACTCAAATATCACCAAAAACCCAACACTTTCAAATCGCTCCTTTCTAATCCAATTTAGACACTCTAGTTATGTTTCTATGGGTGTCTGAGTAGAAGTGAGGGAGGAGTTCTTGTAAGAGAGTGAGAGTGAGAGCGAGTGTGAGTGTGAGAGTGAGAGTGAGAGTGAGAGTGAGAGAGAGAGAGTTGAGAAGTTTATTTAGAAATTATTTAATCCATCCTATATATATACTTGCTGGAGTAAGTGCAGGTGTCACACTACTGGAACTAATCGCTTGCGCAACAGGTATGTAACATCAGGAATGTAGCAACAGGAATGTAACAGGAGGTGTGCAGGTGGACATCCAGTCTCGCAGCAGGTATGCAGGTGTAGCAACAGGATTAACACCTGTGTTACCTACTGCTGCCTCTTGGGACACCTGCTACACAAAAACTATATATACGAGCTGATTATTCACTCACGATTATTCTTCTACTTCGCTTCTCCTCTCCCTCTCGCTCCACTATACGAGAGTACACCAGCTTGGGTGTACCTCACTTCCTTATAGGGCCAGTAACTAGTGCTG
>JAAZXR010000182.1 GCA_014240065.1 Myxococcales bacterium | reverse complement strand
TTGGTCTCCACGTCCTCGGGGGAGGCCCCGGGCAGCATCGCGGTGACGATGACCTCGTTGATCGTCACGGCGGGGAAGCCCTCTCGCTGGGCGCCACCCAAGACGATCACCCCGAGCCCGAGCACCATGATGGTGATGACGTGCACCAGCAGATGTCGGTCGAGGAAGAACCTGATCACGGCGTCGCTGCGGCCTCCACCTCGACGCCGACGCCGTCCGCGAGGGCGTGCAGCGCCGACGTCGCGAGCACCGCGCCTGGCGTGGGTCCCTCGAGCAGCTCGACGAGCTGCCCGTCGCGTCCGCCGGTCTTCACCGCCACGAATTGTGCGACCTCACCCTCGATCACGAACACGCCGAGGACCCCCCCCCGCCGGGTCAGAGCCTCCCGCGCCACCAAGCGCGCGCCGTCTTTGGATCTCGGCGTCAAGGTGAGCGTCGCGACCATGCCGGCGCGACCTCGCGCCCCCGGGTTTCCGGCGTGGAACTCCACGTCGAACAGCCCCGTGACCGGGTTGGAGGAGGTCGCCGCGGAGGCGAAGCGCACCTCGGGGAGCGCCGCGCCACCGAGGTCGTCCACCGTGAGCGTGACGGGGAGCGAAGGGTCGATGCGACCGAGGTTGCGGCCGGTGAGCCCCACCGTCACGCGCAGCCGAGAGAGGTCCACGAGAGCCATGAGCGGCGCCCCGGGGACGAGCGTGTCCCCCACGTCGACTTGGCGGCGGGTCACGATGCCGTCGATGGGCGCGCGAATCACCGCGTCCTTGGCGGCACGGCGCGCCGACCGAAGGTCTGCCTTCGCGGCCGACAGCGCCGCGGCGGCCCGCTCCTTGTCGTGACCTGCGTTGTCGACCTGCGCTTGGGCCACGCTCTTTTCGGAGGCCATGGCCTCCATGCGCCCGAGGTGATTGGTCGCCCGGGCCACGTCTTCTTC
>JAAZXR010000181.1 GCA_014240065.1 Myxococcales bacterium | reverse complement strand
ACCTGCTCATCGGGGCGTATCGCAACGACGAGGGCGGCAGCGGCGCCGGCAAGACCTACCTTTGGCTCAGCCCCTACGTCAGCGGCGAGCCCTTCGCCAACCGCTACGCCGCCACCACCACTTCGTGGGGCACCGCCACCAGCCTGAGCCCCGCCAACGCCGGCGATTGCCCCGACCTGTACGTGCTCGCGGCCGACGACGTGGGCAACGCCATCGCCACCTTCAACTGCGGCAGCGGCAACGACAACGTGGCGCACTACTCGTTCATCTCCGACACGTGGTGGGGCCAACAAAACATCGGACTTTTGGGCACGGGCCTGTCCATGTCCCCGAGCGGCGACGCCGTCGCCACCGGCACCACCGGCACCACCGCCCAAGCCAACGTGTTTAGGTGATCGCCTCCCTCAGTTTGCCCACAGACCTCAGTACGCCTGCATAGGCGAGTAGCGGTCCATACACGGGGTTATGGTCCGAAACCGCACACGCCCGTAGATGTTCCTATTCCGCGCCAGTCTGATATGGTGAAGCCGGTGCAAGCATTGGCCAATAAAGACAGTATTCGCACGCTGAGCCTCGTCGTAGGCGCGCTGCTCGTGGCCACGCCAGCGGTGGTCGCTGCGCAATCCCCCGCTGCGCAGTCCCCCGCTGCGGAGGCGCAGACCCCCGCCGCGGAGGCGCAGTCCCCCGCGCAGCAGGCCCAGGCGCTGTTCAAGGACGGGGCCGCGCAATACAAACTCTCCAACTACGCCAACGCGGTCGATAAGTTCAGCGCGGCGTTCGTGCTGTCGCTGGAGATCGACGACGACGACCTGCGCGAGAAAGTGTTGCATGCGCTGCAGTTCAACCTGGCGCGCGCGCACGTAAAGACCTACGACATCGACGAGGACGTGGAGCACCTGCGCACCGCGGTGGACCTGCTCGAGAAGTATTTGAACGAGGGAGCAGAGCTTGGGATTGAGCTTGAGGCGGACG
>JAAZXR010000180.1:368-1007 GCA_014240065.1 Myxococcales bacterium | reverse complement strand
GGGCCGTTGTCGCCCCCGTCGTCGCACTCTTCGCTGTTTTGCATGGGCTGCAAGAAGCCGTCGCCGCAGCTTGCGAGGGCGCAAAGATCGGTGCAGCCGTCGTCATTGTCACCGTTCTTCCCATCGTCACAAGCTTCTCCGGCATCGAGCACATTGTCGCCGCAGCTATCGAGCTCACAGGTCGACGAGCATCCATCGCCGTCCACGGTGTTGCCATCGTCGCAGCCCTCCGTGGGGCTGACGAAGCCGTCGCCGCAGACGTTGTTGACGCAGCTGGACAGGCAGGACTGATCGTCGCCGTTGCCGGCCCCGTCGTCACACTCTTCACCGTTGGCGGTGGGCTGGATGATGCCGTCGCCGCAGGTCGGCAGCTGACAAAGCGAGGTGCAGTCGTCGTCCTCCTCGGTGTTGGCGTCGTCGCAGGCTTCGCCGTTGGAGCTGGGTTGGACGATGCCGTCGCCACAGGCTGGGAGCGCGCACAAATCGGTGCAGCCGTCGTCGTCGTCGCCGTTGGCGGCGTCGTCGCAGGCTTCGCCGTTGGAGGTCGGCTGTGTGATGCCGTCGCCGCAGGTGGGGAGCATGCAGGCGTCGGTGCAGCCGTCGTCGTCGTCCCCGTTTTGGAGGTCGTCGCACTCCTCG
>JAAZXR010000180.1:0-358 GCA_014240065.1 Myxococcales bacterium | reverse complement strand
TCTCGGCGTCAACAACAGCGACAGCGGCGACTGCACCCTGACCTGCGAGGAGGCCAGCTGCGGCGATAACCTGGTGTGGTCCCTCGGCGGCGGCAGCGAGGTCTGCGACGACGGCGTCGCCAACAACGACAACGCCGACTGCACCACCGCATGTCAGCCCGCGATTTGCGGCGAGGAGGCACACACTCGTGCAGTCTGCGTCGTCCGCGTTGGCGATGCCGGCATCACAGCTCTCGCCGGCGGCCGGTTGGGTGAAGCCATCTCCGCACACGGGCAGGGTGCAGGAGGTGGTGCAGGTGCCGGTGTCGTCGTTGGCGTCACCCTCGTCGCACTCTTCTCCGGGATCGAGGACCCCATC
>JAAZXR010000017.1 GCA_014240065.1 Myxococcales bacterium | reverse complement strand
CTGTTGATACAAGGATAGGGACCGTTTTGGAAGTCATTGGTCAAAAATTGCTGTCTCGACTGTCGAACGGGCGATAAATGGTGGTCATCGGTTCACGAGATGTCGCTCTAGATCTGCCACCATGCGGACCACGCAGGCGCGAATCTCTGCGGGTCTGGGGCCGAAAGCGCGGCGTCGGGGGCCGGGGGTGTAGGATCCTTCATCCATGAGTTGTAAGCGACGTTCGTCGAGATACAGGCGTCGGTTGAACTCGATCTGCAACGCCTCAACTCCACGTTCGGGTCTTCCAAACCGGCCAGTAATTGCGCCGCCGGTGTAGGGGTCATCGATACGCACATCGAGGTCAGCGAGCGCGCGGAGCGCGGACCGCGCGATTTCGAGCGTCTCGGGCCGGAGACTGCGTTCGCGGCACGTGCTCAGCACGATATCCGGACGAACGGAGGATGGCATGCTGTGGATGTCGAGCAGCATGGACACGCCGAAGCTCGCCCTTCGAACCGCGAGAAGAGACTCGAGCGCGTTGAGGTAGGGGCGATGGTAGCGGGCGAGCCGATCTTCCATGGCGGGATACGGGAGCGGGAGCGCCAAGGTCGCCACCCCTCCGATCGCTTGATGCCATATCACACCGCGGTGGTGCGGGCCCGCCGGCACCTGAAAGGAATCCGGGTCTCCCGGGTCGCTGCGCGGGCGTGGATCGGGGTGCGTCGGGCAGACGCGGCGACTGATGTCCCGCTCATGGCGGTTGAGGTCGACGACGAGCCGGCTGAAGCGAGCACGGACACAGGCCGTGCCGATGCCAGCCGCGAGGGTGTCGACCGCGAGGTCTGCGTTCTTGCGGAAATTAACCTGCGGTCGCCGGCCGAGCTCACTCGGCCACAACAGCCCCACGTGCGGGAACGAACACACGACGGGGGAGGGCCGGCGCTCAGGATCGTACTCAAAGGCGGTCCCGGCGCCATCAGGGACCGGGGGGTCCGCGGGGGTGGGATCTCCGTGCGCCACGTCTCGATCCTAGCAGGTCGGCCCGCTCGCCCAAAATCAGAGGAATGAAAAAAGCGCCGCTCGCGTCGCGATTGGCGCTTTGTGACCCCACCGGGAATCGAACCCGAGCTTGCGGCGTGAGAGGCCGCCGTCCTGACCGCTAGACCATGGGGCCGTCAGTGGTCGAGGAACATGCCCCAGACCGGTTCGAAGGTCAAGCGCGCCCGTGCAATCGACGCTGAGGAAGGGCGACCGCCCTTTGCGGGGCGTTTTGATTTGGGCGGCCACGTGTACACTTGGGCGGTGCAACGTCCTGACGCTGAGAAATCATCGCGCTTCGCCGACTCCTCCCGGAGCACACGCGAGCGCGCCGAGAAGAGTCGACGCGGGCGTGGGGCCGGCCGGCGACGTTGGTATATGACGCTCTGCTTGGTGGCAGGCGTGGTCGGTGGTTGCAAGGGGGCGCCGCCTGCGGTGGACGCTCAAGCGAGCAAGCAAGACAGGCCAGGCGAGGGGCGTGAGCGGCGAATGCCAGCGCTTGAGGGGCCCCCGGGCTCGGTCGCGGTCGGTGTGAACGGCGCGGTATCCAGCGCCGAGCTGCACGCGAGCCGCGTCGGCCTCGCCGTCCTCGAGCGGGGAGGGAACGCGGTGGACGCTGCGGTGGCGGTGGGGTTCGCGTTGAGCGTGACACACCCCTCCGCCGGAAACATCGGCGGAGGCGGATTCATGATCGTGCGGGAGGCGAGCGGGCGCGCCCGCGCCATCGACTATCGAGAGGTCGCGCCAGCGGGAGCCACCCGCGACATGTACCTCGACGAAGAAGGCACGCCCACGCAAGACAGTCGGGTCGGCGCGCGCGCCGCGGGGATCCCTGGCGACGTCGCGGGCTTCGCCCTCGCCCACACCAAGTACGGCACGATGGCTTGGAGTGAGCTCGTCGCGCCCTCCGTCCGGTTGGCGCGGGAGGGCTGGCCGCTCGACCAATTTCACGCGGATGATCTCGCGCGCGCGGCGGGGCGTATGCACAAGCTTGGGTTCCACGACTCCGCGAAGGTGTTTGAACAAGACGACGGCACGTCCTACGAGCCCGGCGATGTGTGGCGGCAACCCGATCTCGCGGACACCCTGCAGGTGATCGCGACGAGGGGGCCACGAGCGTTCTACGAGGGGCCGCTCGCGACCGCGCTCGTGACGGGCGTGCGGCAGCTCGGCGGGTTGTGGACCGAGGCCGACCTGCGCGCCTATACGGCGATCGAGCGCGACCCTGTCGATTTTGAGTACCACGGGCATCGCATCATCACGATGCCGCCGCCCTCCGCGGGCGGGGTGGTGCTGCGGCAAATCTTGGCGGGGAGCGACCACCTCGAGATGTCGACACATGCGTGGCAGTCCTCAGCGATGGTGCACCTGTACGTCGAGACCTTGCGCCGCACCTACGCCGACCGCAACGAGCTTATCGGTGATCCGGCCTTCGTGGATGTGCCGATGGAGGAGCTCTTGAGCACGGCCTATGTCGCGAATCGGCTCGCGTCGGTGGACCCGAACCGGGCGACGCCTTCGTCGGAGGTGGGCGCCGGGCTGCCGTTACCTGCAGAGAGCCCGCAGACCACTCACTTCAGCGTGGTCGACGGCGCTGGCAACGCGGTGTCCAACACCTATACGCTGAACGGAGGTTTCGGCGCGAAGCTCGTGGTGCCAGGCACCGGCGTCATCCTCAACAATGAGATGGACGATTTCACGGCGAAGCCAGGGACGCCCAATATGTTCGGGCTGGTGCAGGGGCCGCAGAACGCGATCGAGCCTGGCAAGCGCATGCTGAGCAGCATGACGCCGACCATCGTGGAGAAAGACGGTCGCCTTCGGGCCATCGTGGGGTCGCCCGGCGGACCTACGATCACGACGACCGTCGCGCAGATCATCCTCCAGATCATCGACTACGACCGGACGCTGCCCGCGGCGGTGAGCTCCGCGCGGATCCACCATCAGTGGCTCCCCGACAAGGTCCGTGTCGAGCGTCGCACGCCCGCGGCGCTGCGCGAGTCCTTGCGAGGGCTCGGACACACGGTGGAAGAGGTGCGGTGGGGCGCTGGAAATATCGGGCACGCCAACTGCATCGAGGTCGATCCGGCCACGGGAGGATTCCGCGCCGTGGCCGACACCAGCCGCGACGGCGGTGGCGCGGTGGCGTTCTAGGCGCGGCGGCGTGTCGGTCGCCGCCTCGGTGGCGCGCCGCTCACGCTTTGTTGCTCCCGCCACGACACTGCGGGGACGGGGTGATGGCGCCCCCACGGCTGCTCCACTGCGCCGGCGTGTGCGCCTGGATCGACAGCGCGTGGACGCCGCCCCCGTCGAGGAGCGCGCCGACCGCCTCGTGGACCGCCCGGTGGCGGGCGACGCGGGACATGGGCTCGAACAGGTCGCTCACGATCACCACCTTGAAGTGGGTCTCGGAGTTCTCGGGCACCGAGTGCTGGTGGGATTCGTTGAGCACCTCGAGATGGTGCGGCGCGAAGCGCTCGCCAAGACGCCGCGCAAGCTCCGACTCGACGGGCCCGCTCACTCCGCAGGCTCCTGCGCCGGCCCGGCGCTCGCGGGGGACGGGAGCGTGGCCGCGATCACCTGCGCCAAATCGAGGACCTCGATCTCCTCCTCCTTGTCGAGGTGCTTCATGCCGTCGCTGAGCATGGTCTTGCAAAACGGGCACCCGACGGCGACCGCGTCGACCTTCGCGTCCACGATCTCCTTCGCGCGGTTGATGTTGACGCGCTTCTCCGGCTCCTCCTCCATCCACATCCGGCCGCCGCCTGCGCCGCAACAGAATCCGTGCTCGCGGTTGCGGTCCAGCTCGGTGAAGCTCCCCTTGCCGGCCACGGCGCTCCGGACCCCAGCGCGGGGATCGTCGTAGACGCCATTCCAGCGCCCGAGGTAGCAGCTGTCGTGATACGTGAGGTTCTTGTCGAGCGGGTTTTCAACCTTGAGTTTTCCTGCGGCCATCAGGCGCGAGATGAGCTGGGCGTGGTGCACGACCTCGTATTCCCCGCCGAACTGCGGGTACTCATTTTTGATGACGTGGAAACAATGCGGGCAGGTGGTGACTATTTTCCGGACCTTGAGTTCGTTCAGGCGATCGACCTGGGCTTGCGCCATGAGCTGGAAGTTCATCTCGTCGCCGAGGCGTCGCACCGTGTCGCCGGTGCACATCTCTTCCTCACCGAGCACGGCGTAGCTCACCCCGGCGGCCTCGAGGATCCGGACGAGGGCGCGCGTGGTCTTGACGGCGCCGTCGTCGTAAGCCCCGGCGCACCCCACGAAGAACAGCCACTCCGCGTCGGGGTTGGACTCGATGGTGGGCACCTCCAGGTCGCCCGCCCACTTCATCCGATCTTGGGCGGGGGCGTTCCAAGGGTTGCCTTGGCCGTCTGTGATGCTGCTGACGACCCGCACCGCCTCCGCCGGGGTTCGCCCGGTCTCGTCGTTCAAGACGATGTGGCTGCGCATCTGCAGGATCTTGAGGGGGTGGTCGATAAACACCGGGCAGACTTCTTGGCACGCGCCGCAGGTGGTGCAGGCCCACAAGGTCTCGTCCTTGATGCGCCCGCCCACGAGAGGAGGCATGTCGGCCAGCATCGCCTTGATCTCTTCGATTTTGTCTTTGTCGGCGCCCGCAGGGAGCTCCTCCTCCTCTTCGTCGTCCATGGCCTTCGGGAGGGGGCCGCCCGCGGCTTGGAGCTCCAACAATTTTCCTCCACGGGCCTTCATCTCGTCCTTGAGGTCGTGAATGAGGTGCATGGGAGAGAGCGGCTTTTCGGTCGCGAAGGCGGGGCAGTAGGTCGTACAGCGGGAACACTCCGTGCACGAGTAGTTGTCGATCAGGCTCTTCCAATCGAAGTCTTCGATGCGACCGACGCCCCAATTCTCAAACAGCGGCTCGGCGTCGGGGTCGTCGGCCTCCCCGTCAAACAGCTTGAGCTTGGGCATCGCGCCGCGTTGCCCCTGCTTGCGCAGCAAAATGTTGGGGCCCGATCCGAGGACGTGGATGTGCTTGGAGAAGGGCAGGTAGTTCATGAACGCCAAAATGGTGATCATGTGCGCCCACCAATTGCCCTCGCTGGCGCGGTGAGCTTTCTCGGGCAAGATCCCGCTTTGGATGGCGTCCTTGGTGCCTTCGAGGATGCCGAAGGTCTGCCCGACATAAAACGAGATGATCGCGTCAGGCTCGTAGCTCGCTGTGGCGGCCATGTGGAAGGCGTGGTGGAGGAAGTGCGTGATGACGAGCAGGCAGATGGCGCCCAAGATCAGCATGGCGTCGAGGCTCACGGGCACGAACGCGGGCCGGATGAACACTCGGCGCGCCAAGGCGTAGAGCACGGCCGCCAACACGACGAGGTTGGCGACGTCGATGGCGGTCTTGATCATGGCCCACAGCGGGCTGTCCACGCCGCCGACAAACAGGCTCAGCGCGTCGCCGGAGCCCGCCGAGGCGGGGAGCTGGTGCTCAAGGGCCGCCTTTCCGAGGAGCCCAGACAACAGCATGTCGGTCGTCGCGATGGAGACCACGAGGAAGCCCCAGTAGATCGCCAGGTGGTGCCACGAGCGTTTCTCCTCCATCACCTTCCGCTGCCCGAAGAAAAACTTCATCAGGCTCGTGACCCGCATGCCCCACGATTCGCGGAGGTTGGCGGGCTTCCCTAGCGCCGCGATCCGCACGAACTTTCGAAGGTTGTAGCCAAACAGGGCGAAGGCCCCGGTGACGACGAGGGTGAAGGCGATTTGTTTCCCGTCCATGGTCCGTATCCTGCGTCTCGCGCGAGGGTGCTATACCATATTCGGGTGCGGGCCTCACGTCACCAGCGGGGCGCTGAGCGCCGCGCAGTCGCGGCGCCGCAGGCGGCGGCCTTCGCGCTGACACGAAACGATGAGCATGCTCATCGAACGGACGCCGAGGGTGCTACGGTTCAAGCGCCGCCGTGAACCACCGGGACCTCCTGCTCATCAGCGATCTGCACTTGGGATCGCACCTCAAACCCCGGACACGAGGGGAGTACGTGCACCTCGCTGCGGAGATCGAACGCAGCTTCCCTCAGTTCATCGCGCACTATATGGAGCGCGGCCGCTGGCAGCTGGTGATCAACGGCGATTTTATCGACTTTTGGAACGTGGAGATCGACGCGACTGAAGGCGACGCCGAGGCGCTGGCGGTGGCGCGATTGCACGCGGTCCTCGACGACCATCCCGCGGTGGAGGACGCCATCACGCGCTTCCTCGAGGCCGGCAACGGCGTCGTCTTCGTGGCGGGGAATCACGACGCGGAATTCCTATATCCAAAGGTCCGGCGGGCGTTGGCGTCGAGGCTTGAGGGGGGGATCTTGCCGGAATCGTCGGCCTCGGAGCTGAGCATCACGCGGACGGGGGTGCAGGTCCTCCGGCGGATGGAGGCCGGCCGCGTCCGCTTCGTCCCTTGGTTCATCCACGAACCGTCAGGCGTGTGGATCGAGCACGGTCACCTGTTCGACCCGGCGTGCTCCACCAACGCGCCGCTCGCTCCCATGCGCGGCGGGCGGCTCGTCCAAACGGTCGCGGAGGTCGCGACCCGCAACTTCGCCAACCTCATGCCCGAAATGGACTATCACGCGCCGGACAGTTGGACGGTCGTGGACTATATCCGCTGGGCCGCCGGGCGCGGCCTTCGCTTCGTGGTGCGGGTGGTCTATTTGTACCTGGGGATGGTGGGCCGGATGCTCGCGCTGTGGGTCCGCTACGGTCGCCCGGACAAGCAGGGGCGTGACAACCACGAGGCGAAGCTCACCCGCATGGCGGCCAACGCAGGCTTGAGGATGGGCACGCTCGCCGCCCTCGAACAGATGGCGCCGCCACCGACGGCGGTTCGGATCGGTGGTGTGCTCTCGGTGACCGCGATGGACTACGTCCTCGCCTTCGTCGGTGGTTTGATTTCAGGGGTCGCGATCGCGTTCGCGTTGGGGCGCCCGCTGGGGTGGGGCCTGGTCGCCGGGGTGGGGCTCGCCGCCGCGGGGATCTGGGCCGTCAGTCGGAACAAGCGGGCGCGGAACGTGGGCGCCGACATGCTCGAGGTGGCGTCGGAGGTCGCGCGCGTCACCGAGGTCCCGCTGGTGCTCATGGGGCACTCCCACCATGGAGAGCTCGTCGGGGTAGGGGGTGCGCTCTATGCAAATTCCGGGAGCTGGCTGGACGGGTTTCATCTCACGGCACACCGCGACTCGGACGGCCGCCTCGCGCGCGTGGACCTGCGACGCTGGCGCAATGGGAGCGTCTGCGTAGAGCAGTCTCGCGACATCCCGGAGCTGCTCCGCGAGGATGGCAGCCCCGCGCCGCCTCCCGAGGTTTCTGGTGTCCTCGCGGGGCTCTAGCGCCCTCCGAGGGGGGCTTCACAACCACGGGACAGCAGCCTAGACTCCCGTGGTGGCAGACGCACATATCCTATTGATCGAACCCGCCGCTGAGGAAGCAGCGCGCCTGCGAACTTCGCTCGAACAGGAGGGCTACCGTGTCTCGGTGAGTGACGACGGTGTCAAGGGGATCGTCTCCATCGACGCCGCCCCGCCGGACCTCGTGATCGCGGAGCTTGAGACGCCTCGGCTCGACGGGATGAGCCTCGTGCGGGCTGTGAAAAATCACGAGGAGACGGCCTCCATCCCGGTCATCTTTTTGACCGCGCGCGCCGACGCGCGGAGCATGATCGAAGGGATCAACGTGGGGGCGAAATTTTATATTCCCAAGCCCTACGATTTCGCCGTCCTCAGCGGCAAGATAAAAAAAGCCCTCGGGAGCTAGGGGTCATCGGCGGACGAGGCGCGGGGAGGCGGCGCCTCGCTTGCTGACCGACAGACCATCCGCTGCCGCGAGCCCGGCGATATACTGCCCTTCGAGGCCCAGGTGCGGATAGGACATCCGGCCCGCGTACAAGAGCCGCTTCACCCCGGTCTCCAGCGGGAGGCCCCCGCCCAGGCCCCCGCCTTTAAAGTCGTACAGCGTCTGCATGCCGTGCGGACGATTTCCGGCCGGGCTGGTCTCGGCGCGCGGATCCTCGGCGCGCCGGAGTCCGAGGCCGTCGTTCGGTGAGTAGGACCAGCGCAGGTACTCCTCGAGGAAGGGAAATCCGCCGTGGCGGCGAAGCGCCGCGAGCGTGAGGTGGCGGAGCCGCGCCCTCGGGACCTCCGCGGGCACCACCGCCGTGACGGCGAGGCAGATTGTATCGGGGGGGACGTCGAGGCGGCCGGGGTCGAGGCGTCGAATGAAGAGACTCTGGATCGGTGACGCGTCGGTGGGCTCACAGGTCGCGATGAGCGTCTCCGAGAACACGGGGGACACGCCACAGGCCGCCACAGCGACGTGCAACACGAACCTGCGCGCGGGGCGTTCCACGCTCGCGAGTCGCCGCGCAAATTCCCGGCTCAGGCCGCTCGCCTCCGCCGCCTTGCCGAAGATCTCGATGGGATCGCACGCGAGGACCAACGCGTCACACCCATAGTGCTCGTTTTTTCCGCGGAGCTTGACGCCGCTCACGCGCCCACGCTTGACGTCGATGCGGTCCACGTGGACGCGGGGCTTGACCTCCGATGAACGCGAGTGAATTCGCGAGATCAGCTGTCCTCGCAGCCCGCTCATCCCCTCCGCGAAGTCCACGGGACCGTCGCCCCAATGCGCGCGCAGACGGTGTCGCACCGCCTCCGGCGTGGTGGTCGGCGCCGCGTCAGAGAGCCAGCCGACGAGCGCGTCCACGCCGAGGAGCTGGGCGGTGCGCCGGCGCTTTGGCGCTGAGAGATTCGGGACCTTTGTCGTGGTGCCATCGTCGGTCGCGACGGCGCGGTGCACGGGAGGTTCGAGGCCCGCCGCGTGGAAGAGGCGCTCCATCTCCGTCGCCATGGTCGCGGCGACCACCGGACGAAGATCAGGCGAGAGGGGCGCGCCGCCAGCCGCGCAGCGCGACATCTCGCTGTCGAGGTTTTCGTCGCCGCTGCGAATGTCGAGGGTCGCGTCGTCCAAGCGCCAGTGGTGGAGGCCCGGAATCGGCCGCACGTCGCGGCGCATCTGCAGCCACAGCCCGAGCTCCTCGTAGACCACCCGAACGAAGGGGCTGGACAAGGCGGCGAACGGGGCGGTCTCGAGCGGAAATGTGCGGCGGCCAAGCGTCACCGCGCCGTCGGGATGGTCTCCGGGGAGGACGCAGACTCGGAGGCCGCGCCCGGCGGCGAGGGCGGCCGCGGCGAGGCCGGCGATGTCGCCCCCGAGGACCAGCAGGTCGAAGTGATTGGTCGTTCCCACATCGTCTCCTCGGTCGCGCCGCTACTCCCCGTGAAACGTGACCTGCGGCGCCGCGGCGTCACCACGTGCTCGCACAGCTCCCAGGACAAATACGCGCTCGCCGAGGTCTCGCAGCGTGGACGCGACCTCGTCCGCGCGATCAGCCTCCACGTACAACAGCATCCCGACCCCGCAGTTAAACGTGCGCCGCATCTCCTGCTCCGAGACCCCTTGGGCGGCGATCGCCGTGAAGATCGGATCGCGGGGCACCCGCGAGAGGTCAAGCGAGACCGCCTGGTCGGCCCGGAGTCCGCGCGGAGGATTCTCGAGCAGCCCGCCCCCGGTGATGTGCGCGGCCGCGTGGATCGGCGCCCGGTCGAGGTCGAAGGCTGCGCGCATGGACTTGACATAGATTCGCGTGGGGCGGAGCAGGGCGGCGCCCACGCTCAAGTCGCTGCCCGGTAACAAAGCGCCGAGGTCGAGCCCCGCGTAGGCGGGTTCCAAGAGCGCCTTCCGAGCGAGGCTGTAGCCGTTGCTGTGGAGTCCATCCGACGCGAGGCCGAGCACCACGTCGCCCACGGCGACCCGCTCTGGGCCGAGGATCTTGGCGCGCTCCACGACGCCGACCGCCGTGGCGGCCAGGTCGTAGTGACCGTCGGCGTACATGCCGGGGAGCTCCGCGGTCTCACCGCCGAGCAACGCCGCCCCGGACTGTCGGCAGCCTTCGCAGACGCCGGAGACGATCGCCTCGACGTGGGAGGGCGCGAGCGCGCCGGTCGCGATATAGTCGAGGACGAACAGCGGCTCCGCCCCGGTCACGACGAGATCATTGACGCTCATCGCGACGAGGTCGATGCCGACAGTCGCGTGTTCGTTGGCGGCGATGGCGACGAGCAGCTTGGTGCCGACCCCATCCGTGCAGGACACGAGCACGGGATCTTCGAGCGTCTTGGACAGGGCGAACATCCCCGCGAAGCCGCCGATGGCGTCGAGCTGCTCCGGGCGCCGCGTCGTCTTGACGAGGGCTCCTATCCGAGCGACGGCGTCGTTGCCCGCGTCGATGTCGACTCCGGCGTCTGCGTATCGAAGCCCAGAGTGCGCCTTTTCCGCGTCTTGTTTCGCGTCTGCCACGCTCTGTGAATAACAGCACGCGACCAGCGAGGGCAACGGTTGCGAGACGAGTGGCTTTGGGGCAAAGATGCGGGTCGGAGTCGCAGTTTCGCTGCGAAGACAACTCGAGGAGCAAGGCACGCATGGCCTGGTGGCGTCGAAAGCACGAATCGGTCGAGAAACCCATGGGGCAACACAAGGTGTCGGTCCCCGCCGGCCTTTGGAGCAAGTGCGACGAGTGCGGGGAAATCACCTATACGGAGGAGCTCATCGAGAACCTGCGTGTGTGCCCGGTCTGCGGCTTTCACCAGCCGATGCCGACCCATGAGCGGATCGCGGCGATGCTCGATCCTGGCAGCTGGGAGGAGCGCGACATGGACCTCGTGTCCGTGGACCCGCTCGGGTTCGTGGATCACAAGCCCTACGCGAAGCGCCTCGAGGCGGCGGTACAAAAGACCAGCCGGCCCGACGCGTTCGTGTCTGGTACCGGGCAGATGGGGAAGATCCCGGTCAGCGTCGGCTTCTTCGCCTTCGAATTCATGGGTGGATCCATGGGATCAGTGGTCGGCGAGCGCTGCACCCGCGTGTTCGAACGCGCGCTCGAGCAGCGCTGCCCCGCGGTGGTGTTCTCTGCTTCGGGCGGCGCGCGGATGCAAGAGGGGATCTTGTCGCTGATGCAGATGGCCAAGACCTCGGCGGCGCGCGCGCGGCTGCGTGACGCCGGGCTCCCGTACATCTCCGTGCTGCTGCATCCGACCACCGGAGGCGTCGCGGCGAGCTTCGCGTTCCTCGGCGACGTGATCATCGCGGAGCCCAAGGCGCTGATCGGATTCGCGGGTCCTCGGGTCATCCAGCAGACCATCGGCCAAGAGCTGCCGGAGGGGTTCCAGCGCAGCGAGTTCTTGCTCGAACATGGCATGGTCGATCGCATCGTCTCTCGGCTCGATATGCGCGTTCACCTCGCGTTGATTTTGCGGCTCCTCGGCAGCGAGTCGGCCCAGCACGCGGGCCAATGAGCGGGGCGAGGGGTGGCTGGCGCGAGGAGCTCTTCGCCCGGCGGACCATGGGGGTGCGCCCGGGGCTGGGGGCGATCACCGCGGTCGACGAGGTCCTCGGTTCACCATGCGCGGCCGTGCCGATGGTGCACGTCGTGGGGACGAACGGGAAGGGGAGCACCGCCGCGATGGTGGCGCGGCTGCTCCAGTCGACGGGCGCGGGGCCGGTGGGCTTGTTCACCAGCCCGCATCTACATCGGGTGGGCGAGCGCGTACGCGTGGACGGTCAAGCGCTCGACGACGAGCAGATCGAGGCGCGCCTCGGCGAGGTGGCGGCCGCGGAGCGGGCCTGTGGAGCTCCGCTGACTTTCTTTGAGGTGCTCACCATGATCGCCTTGCTCGAGTTTCAAGCGGCGGGCGTGCGATCCATGGTGCTTGAGGCCGGTCTTGGAGGGCGCCTCGACGCGAGCCGGGTCCGCAGATCACGGGTGGTCGCGGTCACGTCGATCGACCTCGACCACCAAGAGTTCCTCGGGCAGACACTCGCAAAAATCGCGCAGGAGAAGGCCGCCGTCATGCACCCCGCGGCCAAGGTCGTCGCCGCGCCGCAGGCCCCGGAAGTGAGGGTTGTATTGGAGGCGGTGGCGACGCGCGAGGGGTGCCCGCTCGAGTTTGTCGCGCCGGCGCGCCGCTGTCCCGCGGGACTCTCGGGGGTTCATCAGCGCACCAACGCGGGGCTCGCGATGGCCGCGATGGCCGCGTGGAGCGGCGAGGGAGGCGCGGCGGAGGGGGACCTTTCGCTGCTCGATGGGCTGCGCTTGGCGGGGCGGTTCGAGGCGATACGAAGAGGGGCCGCGACCGCAGTGTTCGACGTCGCGCACAACCCCGCGGGCTTCGCCGCCCTCTCGAGCACCGTGCGCGCGCGCCTAGGGCTTCCGGAACGGGTGCTGGTGGGGTGGGCCCCGACTCGACCGAATCACCACATGCTGAACGCGTGCCCAGATGGTCGGGTGATGGGGTGGGTGCCGACGGAGCCAGGTCAAGAGGTGCCCGACGCTCCCTGGGATCAGGTGTTCAGCGGCCCGGAAGACCCAGGGATCCTGCCGTGGCTCGGGGTCCAAGGGGGCTTTGGACTGGTCTGCGGCTCACATCGGGTGGTTGGGCCGGTGCGAGGAGCGTGGCTGGGATGGCCACCGGGGGAAGACCGCGGCTTGACAGATCCAACCCGGTGACGCGCGTTCTGGTCGGCTTCTTGGAATCCCAGCGCTTGGTTCGCTACGCTGTGCCCATCATGGCGAAGGTCCAGTCAGCCACACCCATCTACGGCGCGTGCATCGCGGCATGCACGCTCTCGTTGTCGATCCCTGCGTTGGCTGCGCCACCGCCAGCGCCAAGCGGCGAAGGGGCCGTCGCCGTCCCGTCCGAGGGGGCCGCGTCTCAGCGCCGGGCCGCGCCGCCCTCACAACGTCGCCCACCTCGTCCGCCGCCACGGCAGCCGACCTCGCGCCGCGGCCAGTCCAGCGCGGATCCAGAGCCAGCGGAAGAGACGCCGTCGACCGATCTGTCGGGCGCGTGGAGTTACAGCTCGGAGGACGCTCCGGAGCCCGCGTTTGTAAAATCCGCGCG
Organism: Myxococcales bacterium; assembly: GCA_014240065.1. GTDB lineage: Bacteria > Myxococcota_A > Polyangia > Nannocystales > Nannocystaceae > JAAZXR01. The sequence goes on along the minus strand of JAAZXR010000017.1, from coordinate 62,303 downwards.
CGAGACGGAGCTCTCCATCAACCCGATTGGTTTCTATCAAGGTGTCACTGTGACGGGGGAGAACCTCCCCCCCCACGTGGCCAAGGAGCTCGGGGTGATGCCCGCGGTGCTCACCTGGTCTGGGTTCGAGCGCACGGAATCTGGCTCGCGCGTGTTCTTCCAGTTGAGCGCCGGCGTTGAGTACGAACTCACCGCCCAAGGCATGCTCGTCAGCGTGCGGCTGCCGAACACCTCTGCGAGCGTCCGGAACAATATTCGGCGGCTCGACACCAGCTACTTCCGCACGCCGGTGACGTCGGTGATGATGCAACGGAGGGGGCCCGACATGGTGATCTCGCTGACCCTGCGTCGAGAGGCGTCGCCGAACGTCGCCATGGTGGATGGTGAACACGGCTACAAGGTGTTGGTCCTCGAGTTTTCTGACACCGACGCCGAACTCACGACGCCCGACGTCCAATAGAACGCGGCGTCACGAACGCAGGATCGTTCGCACGCTGATCGCGGCGAAGCAGAGGAGAAGGATTTTGGGTGAGAACGCCGCGCCCAGCGCGAGCAGCGTGACGCTCGCGGTGGTCTTGGCGACGGTCGCCGCGCGCTCCAGCTCGTCGGCGGTCACGTACGACACCATGAGCTCATCGAGGCGCTCATCCCCGCGCGCCTCGTTCAACACCTCGGTCGGGAACCGGGGCGAGTTGTGCCACCACAGCTGGGTGGTGATTTGATGGAGGCGCCGGAGCTCAAGCTCGACATCGGGGTTCTCCGCGAAGATGACGTCGGTCGTGCACGTTCGCAGCCCAGGGACATGGACCGCGGCGCTGGCGAGCGAGAGCACCGCCTCCGCGAGGATTCCGCGCGCCGCCTGGGCGTGCCGGCTCCGCGCCCACGCGCCTCGTTCGCTGGCACGCTCGAGCAGGCCGAGGCCAGAGGTCAGGGCGTCGCGCGCGCGCTGCAGATGATGCTGGCTGAGTTCCATTTGCAGCCGCGCGCCGCTGTCGCCGGGGCCTATCCGGTAGCGGTCGAGCGCGTGGGGCTTCGCAAATGCCATCGTCCTACTTATTAACGTAGGGCTGTGGGGCGGCGCGCGCCACACCTATTTCCGCGCCGCCGCGTCCAGCGTGCCCCTGGACGTCGTGGTGGCGTCAGCCGGCGCGGTCGTCTTCGTGCGCTGAATCGCCCCGCTCGCCGGCCTTCGCCTCGGACCAGAACCGCTCCATGGTCTCGAGCCCCGCGCGTTCGAGAGGGATCTGGGCTTCATGACAGCGCTCGACCACGTGGGTGAAGCGACGAACAAACTTCTTGTTGGCGCGGCGCAGCGCGTCCTCTGGCTCGAGCCCGAGTTTTTGTGCGTACCGAACGAGCACGAACAGCACGTCGCCAAGCTCGTCTCGAATCTGCTCCTCGTCACCGCCACGGACCGCCTCTTCAAATTCCTCGAGCTCCTCACGGAGCTTCGCGCGGACGCCGTCGAGATTCGGCCAATCAAATCCCACCGCGGCGGCCTTGTCTTGCAGGCGCCACGCTCGCTGCAGGTTCCCGAGCCCCCGCGGGACCCCGGTCAAGGGATTGTGCGGTCCCGCGCTGACGCCGTCGTCTCTCGGCGCACGCTCCCGCGCTTTCATCTCGTTCCACTCGCGCGCCAGCGCCTCAGCGTCCGGAGTGGGCGCGCCCGGCTGTCTGTCGAAGACATGCGGATGTCGACGGATCATTTTGCTCCGAATCGCCTCGACGACGCCATCGAGATCAAACGCACCTTGCTGTTCGCGGAGCGCCGATTGAAAGACGATCTGGAACAATAGATCGCCCAGCTCTTTCCGGTGCGCCTCGGGGTCGTCCATGGCCTCGTGGACCTCGTACGCCTCCTCAAGAAGATAGGGCTTGAGGCTATCGAGGGACTGGTCCCGATCCCACGGGCATCCGTCGTCGGGATCGAGGAGGCGGCTCATGAGGTCGCGGAGTCCCTCAAGTCCGTCGCGCAGTCCATGCTTACGGTGGTCCTCGGCGACGGGGCTCCTCGGGGCCTTGGGTCGTGCTACGCTCACGTGTAGACGCCTACCACATTCCGCGGGTACGGCGCAGCCAAAAGGGGGTTGTTGAACACGGGGCGAAAAATGGTCTTTGACGCGCCGGGGGCGCTCCAGGCGCTCTTCGGGACGCCGGAGTCCACACGACGAGCGCTCGCCGAGGTTCAGCGGGCGACGGGGGTCTCGCTCTCCATCCGGGGAGGAGAATTGACGCTGCGCGGAGACGCGGGCGCGTGCGCGACCGTCGAGTCGGGCTTGCGTCAAGCCTACGAGCTGGGATCGCGGGGGCAGCCAGTGCGTCCCGAGGATCTCGGCCGCGCGCTCGCGGTGCTCAAGGCGACGCCAGAAGGACGCATCGAGGCCTGCTTTGGGGACGTGCTGATCACGCGGCGAGGTGGGCGACCGGTGACACCGCGCAGCCTCGCGCAAAAGAGCTACATCGAATTGATCCGGCGCCGCCCGCTCACTTTTGGTGTCGGACCGGCGGGGACGGGAAAGACCTACTTGGCGGTGTGCATGGCGGCGCGGCGACTGCTGGACCGCGAGGTCCGAAGAATCGTCTTGACGCGACCGGCCATCGAAGCCGGGGAGAACTTGGGGTTCTTGCCGGGGACCTTCGAAGACAAGGTCAGCCCCTACATGCGACCGATCTACGACAGCTTGTTCGATGTGATCGAGCCGGGCAAGGTGCATCGCATGGTCGAACAGGGCGTCATCGAGATCGCGCCGCTGGCGTACATGCGGGGCCGAACCCTGGCCGACGCGTTCGTCATCCTCGACGAGGCACAAAACACGACCCCGCAGCAGATGAAGATGTTCTTGACCCGTCTCGGCGAGCAGACCACGGCAGTCGTCACCGGAGACCCCTCGCAAATCGACCTGCCGCGCGGACAGCGAAGCGGCCTCGCGGACGCGCTGGATGTGCTCCGCGGCGTGTCGGCCGTCGGGGTGCAGCGTTTCTCGGCCGATGACGTGATGCGGCACGCGCTCGTCCAAGACATCGTGCGGGCCTACGATGAATCCGCCAAACAACGCGGCGAGCGCGCGCGCGCGCGTGACCCCAAGAGGGCGGCCCTGGGCGTCCAGGCGGAGGCGTCACCGGCCGCGCCGCACGACGCGCTCACGAAAGACTTGCCATCCTCGCCACCGGAGGGGTAACCCCGCGCCGTGGTCACCGAATCCATCGAGTCATCGCCGGCAGCGCTCGCCCCCGAGGCGCTGCTCGCCGCCATGGTCGCGGAGATGGAGCGCTCCGCCTCGCATATGAGGATTCCCGGGAGCCCGCGGCCGTATCACATCACCTACAGCCTTCGCCGCGCCGAGCTGGTGGAGTTGTCGGCGGCGTGGGGCGCGATGACGCGGCGCCGCCACGCCCACCGCAATCGTGTGTTCGCGCAGGTGCGTGTGGGGAGCCCCCGCTTCGACAACGTGATGGACGGCGGGCTCGGGGACGAGGACGAGGAGCTCGAGAGCTTCGATTGGATTGATGCGCCGGATGAACTCTCCGCCGAGGCGCTTCAGATGGCGCTTTGGAAGCTGACCCAGCTGCGATTCGACGAGGCCCAAGAAGCCTATCTCGATCACAAAAAAGCGCGCGTTTCTGAATATTTACGGGACGCTGTGGACAGCTTTTCGAAGCGTCGTTGCGCGCAGCACTCAGACCTCGTGGATCCGCGGGCGCTCGAGCCGGGGCGGTGGACCGAGGTGGTGCGACGCTTGTCCCGACGTTTTTTTGAGCAGCCAAAGGTCTACGACCCGAGCGTCAACCTGCGAGTGGAGCGCACCGTGCGGATCATGTGCAACACAGACGCCGCCCGTGTGATCACCGAGGACGTCTACGTGGAAGCGAACGTGACGGCGTGGGTCTTGAGCCCGGACGGGGTGTACGTCGAGAGTGATCGGAGTCTGTATCGGCGGCGCGTTGAGGACGTCCCTAGCGAAGAAGAGTTGACGGCCGCGCTCGACGCGGTGCTCGCAGAGCTCGAGGAACTCGAGCACGCTGTGAGCCCGGGATCGTATCTAGGGCCGGCGCTGCTGTACGGCCAACCGGTGGCGTGTCTATTTCACGAAGCGCTCGGACATCGCCTTGAGGGCGAGCGCCTGGTGGCGCGCGGCGAGACGCGGACCTTCGCCGCGCGCGTAGGTGATTTGATCCTCCCGCGCGGGTTGGACGTGTTCGACGATCCGACCATGCGGTGCCCCCAGACCGGCGCGCCCTATTTTGGCAGCTTCACCGTGGACGACGAGGGGGTCCCCGCGGAGCGCGTGACGCTCGTTCGCGACGGGGTGCTCGAGGGTTTTTTACAGTCGCGCGCCCCGATCCCCTCCAGCAAGACCTCCAACGGGCACGCGCGGCACGACGGGGTGCGCTTCCCCATGGCCCGCATGGGGAACCTGGTCATCGCCCCGTCTGAAGAGGTGCCGCCCGCGACGCAGGAGGCCTTGCGCGCGCAGTTGTTCTCGCTGACGCGCGCCGCCGGTCGACGAGAGGCGTTGGTCGTGGAGCGCGTGCGCCAAGGCGAGACACAGACGAGCAGCTACGATTTCCAAGCCTTCAAGAGCGAGCCGTCCGCGGTCTATCTTGTGGACGTGGAGACCGGACGGAGGCGACGGGTGCGGGACGTGGAGCTGATCGGTACGCCGCTCTCCGCGCTGCAGCGGATCGTTTCCTTCGGTGGTCCTACCGGCCGCGACGACGGCTGGTGTTGGGCGGAGAGCGGATCGGTGCCGGTGAGCGGCTTCGCTCCCATGATGCTGTTTTCGGAGATCGAGCTCCAGCAGCGCAGCACGACCGGATTCCATGAGCCACTCCTCCCGGCGCCGGTGTTCGAAGATGGGAGCCACGGGCGCTCCGCAGGCCTGATGGCGCGAGGGCGCAGAAAACGACGTTCCTGAGCCACCAAGGTCGGTGTGGGGGCTACAGGTGTCCCGTTTTTGAGTTGCGCCGCTGCGAGCAGACGGCACATAGAGGAGATGGGAGACGGCGACACCCGCGCGAATGATGCCTCCTACGAGCTCGATGGTAGAGACTTCGTCGGCGAGGCGCGCCCGGCCGCCGGCGAGGTCGCGCGCATGCATCGGCTCGCCCAAGAGCTCCGCAACCCCGTCGGCTCGCTGTCCATGGCGGTGGAGATGGTGCTCGGCCCGCTGCGCCACGCCATCGAGGCGCTCTCACAGGAAGACGCGCGCAGGGTCCAAGGGACGCTGGAGGCGATGAGCGAGTCCTCGCGCCAGCTTCGGCAGCTTGTGAACGACCTCAGCGCCCTCGCGTCGAGCACCCATGAGCAGACCTTCGAGCCACATGAGCCGGTCCCGTGTGCGACGGTGAGCCGGGGTGATCCGTTGCAGTCCCAGGCGGACGGACCCGCCCCGCGTCCGCGCAGCTCGACCCTCGACGTGGGGGATATCCTGCGGCGCCTTGAAATCCTCACCGTGACTCGGAGCGCGGTGCCAGCCTTGCTCGCCACGGACTTCGAGGCTGATTTGTACGTGGAGGGCAACGGCCCCGAGGTGCTGCGTGCGCTGTCGAGCCTCGTCGAGAACGGAGTGCGGGCCGCGGCGGACTTTGAGCCAGGCGCGGGGCCGTGGACCGTCGATGTGCGCGCGTATCAACGGGAGGGTCGGGTCCATATCGAGATCCACAATCGCGGCGCGGCGCTGCCCGAGGTGGTGGGCGAATGGTTGAGCGCCGCGGACAAACGCGAGGTGCCGGCGCTCGATGCGGAGGACAAAAAGTCGGGGCTGTCCTTCGTCGCGCGGGTGGCGGAGAGTATGCGAGGGACCCTCGCGGGGCGCTCTGCCGCTGACATGACGATCATGACGCTGGCATTCCCTGCCGCACCGCCTCCGAGTCTCGGCGCCGACGAGGGCGCTGAAGGCGACCGCAGCAGGCGTTCGGCGCGGGCCTGAGCGCGTTTTTTGTCGGTCCTCGGCGCTCGTTTTCGTTACACTCCAGCGATGGAGCGGTTCTCAATTTACGTCGCCGACGAGCTGCGAGAGATCCCGCCGGAGGTCCCGCGCACCCTGGCGAGGAGGCTCGCTCGCATCGCGCGCGCGGCGGGGCTCCCTGGGGGCGTGAGCGCGGCATTGACCGTGAGAATCGTCGGGGATCTCGAGATGAGTCGCCTGCACTGGGAGCATATGGGGATCGAGGGGCCTACGGATGTCCTCTCCTTCCCGGCCGGTGATCCCCACGAGGATCCCACCACCTCGGGGTGGGGAGATATCGCGCTGAATTGGGCGCAGATTCGCCGTCAGGCCGGCGTCGGCGGCCTCTCTACGTGGCTCGATGAGGCGAGCGTGCTGCTCGTGCACGGCTTCGTTCACCTGCTTGGCCACGACCATCGCACGCGCCGGCAGGGGCGGCGGATGCATCGGGTGGAGCGACGACTGCTGCGGCGGATTCGCGTGGCCGACATTTCTAGATCCTATGGATTCACCGGATGACCGTCTCCACGGACCGCGCACAGATCGTCGTTCATGGGGGCGCCGGGGTGGTGCACGCCTCGTTGCACGAGTCTGTCGTGGTCGGGACTCGCCGCGCCGCTGAGGTCGCGGCGAAGGTGCTCGCGGCGGGCGGTGATTGCCAGGCCGCGGCGGTCGCGGCCGTCCGGCACATGGAGGACACACCGGCCTTCAACGCGGGGAGAGGCTCGTGCATGAACGCGAGCGGGAGTTTTGAGGCGGACGCGGGGATCATGAGATCGCGGGATCTACGAATCGGCGCCGTCGCCTCCATGCCCGCCCTCGCGAACGCGGTCGAGGCCGCGGCCCTGGTGCTCGAACAGTCGCGACATCATCTGTTGTGTGGGGAGGCGGGGGCGGCCTGGATCCAGACCCAAGGGGTCGGTGTGTGGGGGCGCGATCAGGTGTGGACCCAAAAGGCCCAGCGCCGCTATGACGCGGCCACCGCGGGTCGCATGGACAAGGACGGACGCGCGGACACGGTCGGGGCGGTGGTTCGCGATGCGCGCGGCGATTATTGCGCCGCGGGATCCACGGGCGGCGTGTTGTTGAAGACGCCAGGGCGCGTGGGCGACACCCCGGTGCCCGGCGCTGGATTTTACGCCACGGAAGAACTCGGCGCGTGCGTGGCCACCGGTATGGGTGAGGCGATGCTCCGGGAGGTGACCTGCGTGCGGCTTCTGGAGCGGATCGCGCGCTCTTTTGAAGCGCCGGAGGTTTGTGCCAGCCGCTACTGCGAAGAGCTGCGGGCCGCCACTGGAGCGGCGGTCGGCGTCGTGGGGATCACCGCACACGGCGAGCCCTTCGTCGCCCACGCGTGTCGGCACATGTCGTGGGCTCGCTGGAAACACGGCACGCCGGGATCGGCACAAGGGGGCCTGTGCGCCCCTTCTCTCAAAGATCTCACGGCGGAGGCGGATGACGCTTGATGTCCGTGGGTGCCTCGTGCTACCTCCATGCTCCCGCCAGGGTGGCGAAATCGGTAGACGCAGCGGACTCAAAATCCGCCGGGGTAACCCCCCGTGAGGGTTCGAGTCCCTCCTCTGGCACGAAACCGGGTCTTTCGCGAGACCCGGTTTTTTTATAGCGGCGTCGGCGCAGGTTCGAGGTTCATGCCGTCGCAGGTCGGCCCAATCGAATGACGAGTTCACGCGGGTGCGCTACGCTTTGTGGGTGGGGATGGCGAGCGCGTTGGATGGACTGGACGGCCACTTATTGGTCGCAGTACCTCAACTCGTGGATCCGAATTTCTACCGCGCCGTCGTGTTGATGCTGCAGCACGACCAGGACGGCGCGCTCGGCCTGGTGCTTAATCATCGGGTGGACCATCGCCTCTCCGATGTGGCCTCCGGCGTGGGGCTCGAATGGAAGGGGGATCCGGAGACCGAGGTGGGGGTGGGAGGCCCGGTGGAGCCCGCGCGCGGCTGGGTGATCCACGACCGTCCAGATTGGGATCCACACGCCACGAATATCCTCACCTCGCTCTCGCTCACCACCACCCTCGACGGCGTGGTGCGGGATGGGCACGAGCGCTTTGGTGACGACGGCGGGCGATTTTTGTTTCTGCTCGGCTATTCAGGGTGGGGCGCCGGGCAAATTGAGGAGGAGATCGCCGCCGGGAGCTGGGTGGTGGTCCCCGTGCGTGACCCGGAGGGCCCAGCGGATGTGCCTGGGGTGGTCCAAGACTTCGTGCTCGACACACCCTCCGCGACCATGTGGACCGACGCGTTGGAGAGCCTGGGAATCGACCCGGTCCGCCTCGTGGGACTCAACCGCAGCGTCGGGCTCAACTGAGGACCGCTCATTCGCCGCGGGGTTCCACGCCCCGATAGCCCGCGACGGCCAGGCAGGCCCAGCCGGCGATGAGGGCGAGCCCTCCGACCGGCGTGACCATGCCCATCCATCGAGGCGCGCCGAGGGTCATGGCGTACAAGGTCCCGGAAAAAATCACGACGCCCGCGACGAAGCAGAGGAAGGCTCGGCGGACCATCGGCCGCGAGGTCGCGCCGCTCGTGGCGAGCGCCACGAGGACGACGGCGTGGGCGAGCTGGTACGCGCTCGCGGTCTTCCACCATCCGAGGGCGTCGGCGTCCACTCGCGCGGCGAGGCCGTGAGCTCCGAACGCGCCGGCGGCGACCGCGAGCAACCCCAGGATCGCTGCGGTCATGAGCGCAGGGCGGGCGTTCACGGGCGCGCCACCTCGGGCTGCGGGTCCGCCGCTGTCGCGCGGGCGTCGCGGAGCCAGACGTCCAGTGAGACCCGGGCCTCCGCGCCGGCGTCCACATACAGGGGTTCGTAGCTGATGAAGTCGCGGGTCGCGACCTCGTCGATCCACTGTTCGACGTCGCCGATGTCGGCGGCGAGCCACTTTGTCTTGCTGCGCAGGTAGGAGGCGAAGTCCGGACCGGCCTCGGCGCGCTCCACCCCTTTGCGATCCGTGATCACGAACCGCACGTCGCCGGGCGCGGATTCGACCAGCTCGATCGCCTTTTCGATGGGGTGTGTTGGAGGCTTGCCGCTCTGCCGGAGCGGCGCCGGCGGGAGATCCCGCGGATCCATGATCGCGTTGACGACCCGCCCCTGCGTTGATTCGAGCCGCTGGAGCTCGTCGAATAGTAGGGTGCGCACGAGGGTCTCGTCGCCATCCGAGGAGCGGAAAATAAACGGTCGCGACGAACCGAAGGGCCGCTCCGAGACGATCCCCACGAACCGCGAGGCTGTGCGGATCTGGCGTCCCCATCGCGTAAAATACCGACGCTCCATCCACGAGGCGGCGAGGCCCGGCGCGAGCTCTCTGTCGCGTCGGTAGTACACGCCGTCGCTCTTGCGCACGAACTCGATGAGACGCTCGATCTTCTCGACCTCCGTCGGAGGCCGGTACGGAAAGCGCCCGTCGTAGCGCCGCTGCTGCTCATCTTTCGCCTGTGACACCCGACCTTCAAACTCGCGCGGGCCGCACGCGGAGACGACGCCGCAAAGCGCGAGGCACGCGAGAACCTCGCGGGCTCTGGATCGGGATGCATGCACCTGCTGTTACGGTACCACCACTGTGGGCGCGACAGGCGACGATGACCTCTTCGAGCGCGCGAGCTTGCTCGACCCGACGCTGACGCCGCTCGCGGAGCGGATGCGGCCCACGGTGCTCTCGGAGGTTCTTGGGCAAGATCACGTGACGGCGCCCGGGAGATTTCTAGAGCGAATGAGCCGCGCCAAAGGCCGGATCCCGAGCATGATCTTGTGGGGCCCGCCCGGCTCCGGCAAGACCACGATCGCGAGGTTGTTCGCGCAGGCCACCCACGCCCACTTCGAGACCCTCAGCGCGACCTCGGATGGGGTCCGGCGCGTGCGGGAGGTGCTCAAGGATGCGCGTCACCGCCGCACGGGGGAGGGCCGCGCGACCGTCGTGTTCATCGACGAGATTCATCGCTTCAATAAAGGCCAGCAAGACGCGCTGCTCGCTGATGTCGAGCGAGGCGTCTGCGCGCTCATCGGCGCCACTACGGAGAACCCCAGCTTCGAATTAAACGCGGCGCTCCTGAGTCGAGCGCGGGTCGTCCGGCTGAAGCCTGTGGGCGCGGCGGAGATGGTGCCCGTGCTCCGCCGCGCGCTCGACGATGAGACCGTCGGGCTTGGCACACGCGGCCTCGAAGCGAGCCACGAGGCCTTGTGCGGGCTCGCGGCGGCGTGCCACGGAGACGTGCGGAGGGCCCTCAACACCCTAGAGGTCGCCGCAGACTTGCTCGAGGACGGCGACACGTCGCTCCACGAGGAGCTGCTCGCCCACGCGCTCGGGGCCAGACGCCTCGCGCACGACAAGACCGGGGAGTCCCACTACAACCTCGCCTCGGCGCTCATCAAGAGCATGCGCGCGAGCGACGGCGACGCCGCGACCTACTGGCTCGCCCGGCTGCTCGAGGGTGGGGAAGACGTCATGTTCGTCGCCCGTCGCCTCGTGATCTTCGCCTCCGAGGACGTCGGGAACGCCGACCCCCAGGCGCTCATCGTGGTCAACGCGGCGGCGGAGGCAGCCCATCGCGTCGGGCTGCCGGAGGCGGTGCTCCCGCTGACCCAGGCGGTCTGCTATCTCGCGCTCGCGCCCAAGAGCAATTCCGCGTTGAGAGCCTACAAAACCGCGCGAGGGTTGGTGCAGCGGTGGGGGCCACTCGCGGTCCCCGATCAACTTCGCAACCCCGTCGACGCGCTGTCGAGGGCGCACGGCGCTGGTGCAGGTTACGAGTATCCACACGACCACCCCGAAGGCGTGGACCCGTCCGGGGGGGAGTGTCTCCCCCCGGCGCTCGCGACGGAGGGGAGAGGGCTCGCCGACCCAGGCAGCCGAGGATGGGAGGCCAGCGCCAAGGCAGCGCTGGAGGCGCGTCGTCGACGCGCGCAGGGCGACTCCGGGGACCCGGGGCGCTCCGAGCACGCGGGCCCGGTCGCCTCAGCCCCGGAACCCGACGGTGACTGATGCCAGCGAGACCGCCGTTCCGCGGCCTCTCGGTTCCCGGGCGAGGTCGAGCGCGACTGGTTTGGCGTAGGTCGAATGCGATGGTAGACGGGGCGTGTGACGAAGCTCAGCGTCAACGTGAACAAAATTGCCACGTTAAGAAACGCTCGTGGCGGTGACGTCCCCAGTATCGTTGAGGCGGTGTCGGTGTGCGTGGCGGCCGGCGCCCCCGGCATCACAGTCCATCCGCGTGAAGATGAGCGGCATATCAGGGCGAGCGACGTGGACGCCATCGCGGCACACCTCGCGGACCGCCGCGAGACCGTGGAGTTCAACATCGAGGGCGATCCGCGGCCTGCGTTCGTCGACCGGGTCCTGGGCGTCCGGCCGCAGCAGTGCACCCTCGTCCCGGTGCGGCCAGGCGAGATCACGAGCGAGGCAGGGTGGGCCGCGGACACGGATCCCGTCCACCTCGGAGGGGTGGTCCGTCGCCTCCAGGCCAGCGGGATCCGCGTGAGCTTGTTCGTGGAGGCGGAACGCGAGGCCATCGCGTGGGCAGCGAGCGTCGGGGCCGACCGGGTCGAGCTCTACACAGAGCCCTACGCGCGGGCGTTCGGCACCGGCCAGCAAGACAGGGAGGTCGCGCGGTACGCAGCGGCGAGCGAACACGCCGCCGCGCTCGGGCTGGGCGTCAACGCCGGGCACGACCTCGACCTTCACAACCTCGGGCCATTTTTGGCTGGCGTCCCCGGGGTGGACGAAGTGTCGATCGGGCACGCGCTCATCAGCACCGCGATCTTTCGAGGGCTGGCCCAAACGGTCGAGGCCTACCTGGAGATTACCCGCCGAGCTCCTGCATGATTCCACGCACCACCTCTTGGTCGCGCTCCTTGCCCGGCACCAGCTCAAGGTAGCGACGATAGTGCTCCACCGCGGCCTCAAAGTGGCCGAGGTCGCGCTCAATATCGCCGAGGAGTCGATGCAGATCGCCGAGGTCGGGAGCCAGCGCCAGGGCGATCCGAGCGGAGGTGAGGGCCTGCTCGCGCTCGCCCGCCTGTAGCAGGCGGGTGGCGTGCTGCACTTCTTGCCGGGCGGTCTGGAAGTCGTAGAAGATCTCCGAGTACAGCAGCGGATCAGGGGGATAATCGTCGAGTGGCGCTGGCGGACGGTCCGAGCGTCCCAGCTCTCGCCGGAGATCGAAGGACTGAAACCTCCCGATGCCAGAGGGCCCTTCGCTGACCCACATCACCATGGAGCTCAGGTCGACGACGACGGCGTGCGTCGTTCGGAGGTTCTCGAGCGCGGCCTTATTCGCCAGGCCAAGCAGCGCTCCCCCCGCGCCATTTCTGTCCCGGAGCACCTGGATCGCGTCAGGGACCGACATCGCGCCGCTGCGCGGCAGCAACTCCCCGAGGCGCTTGTAGCGGCTCCCCGAGCTCGTGGAGCGCGCGAGCCGTTCGTTGTGTGCGTCACGCTCAAAGACGTCTCGAATCATGTGGTCCGTCGCCCACAGCATGGCGCTCTTGTCGCCACGAACGACGCGTCGATCATCGCTGCCCCCTGGGCTCATCTCTACGATGACGGCGCGGCGAGAGAAGCCGTCCGCGATCGTGAGGATGCCGGGGCTACGGACGGTGATGCCGTCGAGGATCTTGAGGGCGCCCTCGATATTGTCCGCCTCTTCGAGCAGCTGGCGGGCGACGATGGTGAGCGCGCGGCCATTCTCTGGAGGGTCGTCGGTCTGGGCGGGGTTGACCGCGACGAAGACCCCGCGAGCGTTGACCCCGGTGACGACACCCACGAGCCCGGCCCAGCCGACGGAGACGAAGGGATATTTACCGTCGGGATGAAAGAAACTGACCAGGCGGTCGGCGTCGAAGTCTTCCCCGAGATCGATGGAGATGCTGCGACCCACGATGACGTTGCTGCGGTCGGTGGACGTGGCGGATTTGGAGGGCACCGCAGCGAAGGTGACCCCCTCGATGAGGAAGTCGTCGAGGCGCTGGGTCACGTCGACCATGCACTGCATGACATGGAGACGCTCGTACAAGCTCAAGCCGTTTTGCCGGAGGGGAGGGAAGGCGCCGATCATGGCCGCGAGCTCGCGCTGGTCGTCGGGCCGCAGGGCGTTCGTCGTGCCGCGATAATCCCAGCGGAAGAGCATGTGCTCCGCCCAGGCTTCAATCCCGTCGCCATAGCGGTTGCGGGCGAGCGCGGCGAGGCGCCGGTCGATCTTGGTATAGAGCCTCCCGGTGAGCACGCCTGAGGCCGTGCCTATCTCCTCCGGTGTCCCCCGCAAAGACCGTCGCCACAGGTGGCCTTCCCTCGTCATCGACGAGTTTTCAAATGCAATTTTCCGCCCCGAGAGGTCCACAGTGGGCGGATCCGCAGGCCCGCTCGCCTCGCGCAGCTGCGCGGGCTCGAAGCTCGTGTATTCGATGTAGCCGGAGTACAGCAGGGCGGTCATCAGCGCGATCGTCACCAACAACCCGGCGAGAACACGCACAGCAGACGAGAGGATGCCGCGCTCTGGCGCGCCGGTGAAGATGAATTTCGAGGCCATGGTTTCAGGTCGCGGACCTCGTTATACTGCCTCGCGAGTATGGACCGGAGAAACGCACGAGAACGCCGCGCAAATCACGAATCAACGGGGTCATCCTGGCTGACGCGCGAGGCGATGACGCGGCTGGGCCGACCCAAGAAAGCGAGGTCGGCGCTCCTCGTCGGGGTGCTCGTCTCGTGCGGGCCAGAGCGCCCCCCCGCGCCAGAGCAGCGGGCCGCCCCGGAGGCGATTCGAACGGAGGTCGCCGCGGTCGGCCTCAACTTGGCCACCGACGCCTACTCCCTCACCTACGCGGGCGACCGCGGGGAGTTCAAGGACAGCACGGATCCGTCCGTGGTGCCGGCGCGGGCGCGCGGCCTCGTCCGAGTGAACCTCCTGGACGGCCGCCGCCCACCGCCGGGGATGAGCTACGTCGTGAATCTCGACGGGCCGAGCGCCGCGGGGGTGCATCCGCTCGAGACCATTCGGTTGGATATGTTTGAAGAGCTCGCGCTTGGTCGAGGTCTGTCGAGCGCGGTCACCCTCCCCGGAGACCTCTCAGCGCCGCCGCCGCCACCGCCGGCGAGGGATGTGGTGGTCTACAAGACGGACTGGTGCGGCGTGTGCAAACAGCTGACCGCCTACCTCGACAAGAAGGGGGTGCCCTATGTGACTCGGGATATTGAGAAGGACGTAGGGGCCGCCGCCGAGTTGAAGGCGAAGGCCGAGAAGGCCGGGGTCGCGACCGGGTCTGTCCCGGTGATCGACGTGAAGGGCAGCCTCATGGTCGGGTTCGACCGCGAGCGTCTTGAGCAGATGTTTCACTCCTAGGTTGGTCGACGAGGGGGCGCCTACGTTAGAGTCGGGGCTGGCCAGCGCACGCGCCATAGTCGTCGACGAGGCTGTCACGCAGGGCAGGTCCGAGCGCGGTGCAGCAGCGGTCTTCGATTCGCGGGGATGGCTCGAGCTGGTCACCGTCTGGCCGCACGATGGAAGCGAGCAGCGGCTGCGGGAGCCCGTGACAACAACTCACCGATCCCACCGCGCTTTGCCCCGAGGTCGTCGACGAGGACGCCTCGCACGCGGGGACGGAGAGGCAGCTGCCGCCGCCGGGTCGCAGGCACTTGATCCTTAATCCTGGGGGGCGGAGGTCCTCCGTATAATCGAGGACCAGCTCCGTCTCCTCGAGCAGCGCGGTGCCGAGGAACCCGTCGACTTGCGCGGCGTCAGTGCCAGAGTCGCGGCGGGAGAAGTTGACGAACGGGAGGTCGGGCGGCAGCACGATCGTGCGAATCCAGCGATCTGGATCTGGTGAGGAGGCGCCGGGGGCGTAGGCCACCTCTCCGACCACTGTCACCCCGGTGTCCACCCGCTGCTCGGGCAGCACGGGCGGCGCCCAAGGGCTGTCATTGACGAGGGTCTCGATGCATTGGGACAGGAGCCCCCGCAGTCGCTGCTGGAGCCGGTCGCAGGCCCCGGGGCCCTTCGCGTCGGAGTTGCCCCCCACGACGCCGAAGGCGCGGACCTGCAGCACGGTGAGGCCCTCGTGACGCGGCCACCCGGGGAGCGCGAAGGCGCCGGCCGAGGTGACGACACACGCGCGAACATCATCAGGGATCGGCGCGGTGAGGTCCGCGCAGGCGGGGAGGAGGTCGAGCGGACCCAAGATCAACGCGGCGCTGTCCGCGACGAGCGCCGCGCCCGGGATCCCGGTCGCCACGACCATCGTCGCGTTCCTGCCACCGCGAGCGGGGTCGTCGGCGGAGACGCATGCCTCGTTGCTCACCCGGCTGGGCGACGCGCGGCAGGTCGGGGCTTCGTCGAAGGCGCTCGCCACGTGGTCGTAGTGCATCGTGCATGGGGGCGGCGCGACGCAGACGTCCATCGCCATGCGATGAGGCTTGAGCAGCGACACGAATTGGCCGGTGCTCAAACTCAACTCCGGCAGGTTGCAGTTCGTGCCATCGAACCCGCATTGGTCGTCGAGCTGCCCGCCGGACAAGCGAGAGGGGTACTGGAGCTTGAGGTAGACGCTCCCGGCGGAGGCGAGCTCGTCCTCCGTGCCGGGAAAGGTCTTGGCGAAGGAGATGTCGACCGTGCCCGCCGGGGCGGGGGCCTCGTCTCGGAACTTCACGGCGAACTCGCTCATGAGGTTGCCCCCGATGACGACGGGGGTGTGCTGCATCTGCGCGCGCTCGTCCCCGACCTCCCAGCCCCACTCGTCGGCGGAGGTCGGCGCGTACAGGACGGGGGCGTCTTTGAACCGGAGGCGCGCGACCGCGTCGGGATCGGAGGAATCCTCTGAGCTCGCGAGCCCGGGAGACGCGCGGACCTCAAGGCACGCACGCTCGACGCTCCAGCTGTCTCCCTGGGCGAGCATCGTGAACGGCGATCCCGAGTCGACGAGCGCCAGCTGGCACGCGTCGGGGCTGAGCACGGCGCACGCGTCCGGGGTATCGGTGCAATAGCTGCTGCATCCGCCGGGCGTGCCCTCGCACTCCGCGAGACGCACCGCGGCGCGAGGGACGTCGCGCCCATCCTCCGCCGCGATGCTAAACGGCGTCCCCGCCTGTCCTTCGAGGATCGCCTCCCGCTCGGAACACGCCGACAGCAACGTGGTCGCGCAGAGGAATCCCAGCGATAGGCGCAGCCTGATCACAGACCAGAGCGTACCAGCCTCGGCGCATCCAGTGAACGCAGAAACGTGCGAGAGCCCCGCTATTGCTTGAGTTTGGATTCGAGGTTGCGGATCACCAGGGCGATCCCCCCCTCGTCGACCATGGTCCGAAACTCGTAGCGGTACGTTCGAACGAGGGAGACGCCGTCCGTGATGATGTCACGCACCGTGAAGGCGTCGCCGGAGGCGTGCATCACATAGGCGATCGTCATGGTTTGAACCCGGCCATTTTTGCGTGTCGACACCTTGGTGGTGACCTTGAAGACCTGATTGCGCCCCGCGACTTGGCCTTCAAAAACCACCGGTCGATCACCCGCGTCCTCGATGAGTCGCAGATAGTTGCGGCGGACGAGCCGCGTCAGCAAGGCCTCGAATTCTGCACACCGTGTCGCGCAGACGGCGGGCGCGCGGGCGCTCCCGCCCAAGGTGGCCTCGGCGAGCCAGTGATAGTCGAGCATGGGATCCACCGTGGCTTGGAGGGCCGAGCGCTTCACGCCCGCCTTGAGCATTTTGGACAACGCCTTGTGGTGACGCTCGAGCTCCGCTAACGCGGACGGTGACTTCGACGCGGACGCCGCATGACTCGCGGGCGCGGCCGCATCGGCGGCGCCTGGAGCGAGGAGCGTGAACCCGAGAATGGACGCACGGGCGAGGAGGGCGATCTTGAGAGGCTGAGGCATATTCGCTGCTCGCGGGCAGTGTACGTCCACCAGACGCGAGCCGCACACGCGCTATTCAGCGCCGATTTGTGGCGGCGGTGGGGTCGCTCTTTCGTCGCCATCGACGCCCTCTGGATCCGCGGACGGCGGCGCCCCAGGTAGGCGCGCGGGCCGCGGGGCGCTCGCCCCGGACGAGCCGGGGCCCGGAACCTCGGACGACCGCGCGCGATCCTCGCTCTGCGCTGGGGTCGCAGCGCGCTGCAACGAGACGCCCACGGCGCGCGACAGCCGGGCCACCGCGATGTTGTGGTTCGCGATGGTCTCGAGCCGCTTGAACTCGTACTCAGCCCACTGCCGCAACGAGGAGCGCAGCTTGGTGAAGTCACCGGAACCGATGCTCTGCTTCGCCCGCTGATCAAGGACCAGCGACCACGACCTGTCACGCGCCCCCGCGATGAGCGCCTGCTGCTGCAGCGCCGACTCGACCGCGCGGCGTGCTCGGTCGATCTCGGCCGCCATGAGCTGGCCCGCGGCCTCCTGCTGGAGCTGGGCGCTCCGCCGCAGCGCCCGCGCTTTGCGCAACCCGAACGTCGAAGTGTGGAAGTCGAGATCCCAGTTCATCACCAGACCGAAGTTGATCGATCCGTAGTTTAGTCGTTTCGAATAGTAGAGGGCGGGCACCTGCTCGGAGCGGTTGCCGAAGCCGTAGGTGGCTCGTACCGACACACCAAGCGAAGGAAGGAAGGCGCTGCGCGCGAGCTTCTCACGTTGGCGAAGCGCCTCCACGCCCGCCTCCGCAAGCCGCGCCTCGGGGCGGTGGACCGCGGCCATGCGCTGATACTCGGAGAGCTCCTTGAGTCCCCCTTCGAGGTCGACCACCTCGAGCCGATCGGCCTCAATGTCGAAGCCGAAGGGCGCCGCGTCTCCGGCGAGGGCCCACAATGCGGCGAGCGCGTTGGCTTCGAGGGCCCGCACATCGCGAACCCGCGACGCGAGTTCGAGTTCTCCGAGCTCGAGCTCAAACTGATCCGCCGGGTCTCGCGAGTCGTCGACGTCGTTCGGGTCGGCGTCAAACTCGGGCGCGAGATCGGCCTCGAGCCCGTCGCGCTCGCGTTGCAAAAATCGCCACGCCTCCTCCAGAATTCGGAGGGTCTCGCGGGCGAGCAACAAGGACGCGTGCGCTTGATGGACCCGGCGGACGGTGTCGATGCGTCGCTGTTCGCGCTCGAGCTCCGCGACCACCACGCTGAGCTTGGCGAGTCGCTTCGCGCCGAGCAAGCGACCGAAGGTGTACACCGGGATAAAAAACTCCGCCTGCAGCCGGATGAACACACCGGCCTCCGAGAGCTGGGACAGGTACCCCTTGATGGTCTGTACGTCGAGGTCGTCGCTGGATCCTGGACGACAATACTGGAAGTCGAACGCCTGCGGGTTGCCGGTGGACGGGTCGACGAGCGGCGCCCCGTCGTCACCAAGCTGCGCGAGGCTGACGTCATCACAGCGAATATTGACCCCCGGTGACAACCAAAAATTAGTTTTGATGGTCGGGACCCAAGCGAAGCGCGTGCGATCCACCACCGCCTTTTGTGCCTCGACCTTCGCCTGCGCCGCTTCGATGAGGGGGTTTTGCAGGCTAAACGTGAGGATTTGTTCCAAGGTCAGCCGCGGCGCGTCGGCGGGCCGCGGGCCGTAGGGGTCCGCGCGGGCCGCGTCGGGGAGCTCGAAGCTGCGGCGGGCCTCCTCGGGAGGCCCCGCGGACGCGATGGAGGGCGCCATGAACGCCGCGAGGACGACGCAGGCGATCCCGCGGCCGAGGGGGCGCGCGGCGGAGCGCAGCGAGGGTAGGGACCATGCGACCACGGGAATCGTATGGGTACCCTCGGATCGCCTGCGCTGCAAGTTCGTGAGCAGGGAGTTGCGTCCGCGCGTCGAAAACCGCATCGTTGGTGCATGCGCGGCGGTTATTTCGTCCCTATGTGTCGACTCGCGGGGGAATCTCGGCGGGGCTTGCGGGCCTTTGGCCCCGACGTGGAGCGTTTCATCCAAGGGACGATCTCGGGCGACGTCACGCACGCGGCGCGGCGGGCCGTCGCCGCGGCGATGCTGACGGTCAAAGGCAAGGTGGTCAATGACCTCGTCGTGGTGGGGGAAGCCGGCGACCTCTGGCTCTGGATCCCCGCGCTGGAGTTCGACCAAGCCCACGCTCGACTCGATCGTCACGTGATCATGGACGACGTCTCGTTCGAACGCCGCGACGACATCGAGGCCGCGCTCGTACTCGACCCGGCGTGGACGCCCCCCGCGACCGACGAGGCGGCCCAGGTGGTCGTGCGCCCCTGCGAATACCCTGCCGCGGGCGCCTGGATCCAAGGCGAAGCCAGCGCCGTCTCGGCGGCGCTCGCGGGCCTCCAAGAGATGTCCTACGAGGCTTGGACGCGACATCGCGTGGCGACCGGCTGCCCCGCGTGGTCGCGAGAGATCGTCGCGGGGGTCTTTCCACCCGAGGCCGGGTTCGTCGGCGCGGTGTCCTATGACAAGGGCTGTTTTATGGGGCAAGAGCCGCTCGCACGAATCCACGCGCGCGGCCAAGTGAACCGGGTGATGGTCCGCGTAGAGGTGCCAGTCGACGACGCCCCCGAGTCCCCGCCCCCGACCGCGCTGCGACACGAGAGCCGCGCGGACGCCGGCCGGCTGACAACGCTCGGGGCGGCGGGGCCTGGGGAGACGACGCGCCCCGGGCTCGCGATCGTGCGGCGCGCGTTCGCCTGTGACGGGGTGCCGCTGGTGATGGAGGGGGGCGGCTCGGCCACCGTCCGGAGCGGGCCTCTGGGCGACGACGACGGGGTTCAAGGGCGCCGCGGAGGCTGATGGTCCAACACGACCGCGGCCGCGTCGTGACCGCTCTTGACCGCCGATTCGATGGTCGCAGGCAGGCCGGTCCGCGTCCAATCGCCAGCGAGCAGCAACCCCGGCACCGGGCTCTTCGTCTCCGGTCGCCGGTGGTAGGTCCCAGCGGCGTGGCTGATCGTTGCCCGCCGCTCTTTGACGACGCGAAACTTGCGCAGCTCGAACGGTCTGCGTGGAAAGTACTTGCGAAGCTCCGATTCGAATAGGCCCTCCAGCGACGCGGGGTCGTCGTCGATGTAGCTCCGGGCGCCCGAAATTGTGACCGACAAGAGGTTCCCCTCGCTGCCCGGGAGAGGGTCGATTTGGTCGCGGTCGAACACCCAGTGGAGCGGGGAGCCGACGAGGCCGACGAAGGGCCCTTCAAACAACGGACGATCAACGAGCGCCCAGAGGTTGATGATCGGAGAGGTGTCGAGGCGTTGGACGTCGACGAAGGCCCAGTGCTGCGTCGCTTGGGCCGGCAACATGGACAGCAGCGCGTGCGGGGGGACCGCCGAGATCAGATTCGCGGCGTCGAGCGTGCTGCCGTCCTTGAGCCGCACACCCACCGCGCGACCCCCCTCCACCCGAATCTCGCGGACCGCGGCGCCGAAGCGCAGCGCGGCCCCGCCCGCGGTGAGATAGTCGCAGGCGTGGTCGACGTAGAGCCGACTCAGGGGGCGTTTCGGGACCCCGAGTCGGGAGGCGTCCCGGGTGCTCATGAACGCTCGGTCGAGGACCGCCACCAACATCGCCGCGGACGCGACCAAGGGGTCTTCGTTCAACACCGCCCAGATCAGCGGCTCCCAGAAGGCGCCGCGGAGCTCGAGGGTCTGGCCCATCCGTTGCAGCCACGCGTCGCAGGTCTCATTGTCGTCGGGGCGCACCACCTCGTTGCGAAGCATGAGCCCGGCCCGCAGCGCGGCGGCCTTCGCCCAGATGCCCACCCCGCGCATCCCGAGTAATCCCGCGGCCAGGTGGAAGGGGGCGGGCAACGCGGGGCAAGAGAACTCCACCAACACCCCGCCGGGTTTGACCATCTTGACCGCGAGATTCCGCTGGTAGTAGACCGCGTCGTCTTCCGAGCCGATCGTCCGCAAGAACGCCTGAGTCTCGTGATAGCAGCCCATCATCAGGTGCTGTCCATTGTCGATTTCGCGGTCGAGGACTGGATCGTGAAACGAGCGGGAGCGCCCACCACCATACTTCGCCGCCTCGAGGACGGTGACCTCGTGTCCGGCCTCGACGAGTCGAGTCGCGGCGGCGAGTCCGGCGAGCCCTCCGCCGATGACAATGGTGCGAGCGCTTCCCACAGATCCTCTATTGCAGGTTGCTCTGCTGGACCGCGTTTCGAGCGATGGTCACGGCGGCGACGCGGAGCTTGACCCGGCGGCGAAGTGACGCCCGACGCAAGAATACGTCGAAATTGAAGCGTCGGATTTCACGCAGGATCTCGTAGTACGTGCGGCCCATCACCTCCGCGGGGACGAGCTTGAGGGGGGCCTTCACGAGCCGCAGCTGATCCCAAGCCAGGCGATATTCGCGCTCGGCGAGGGCGGCGAATTGAGCGGCCGCGCCGATGAAGCGAGCGTCATACTTGCCACCGAAGATCTCGCCGGCGGTTAATCCGTGTTGAGCCAGAATCGTCGCGGGGAGGTAGACCCGGCCGCGCTGGGCGTCCTCGCCGACGTCGCGCAGGATATTGGTGTACTGGAGCGCGAGTCCGAGGTGTTGTGCGTACGCGCGAGCCTCTGGACCGTCTTCACCGAAGATGGGGATGCACAAAAGCCCGACGCAAGAGGCTACGCGGTAGCAGTAGCGCTCAAGCTCCTCAGGGGTGCTGTAGGTCGATCGCTCTAGATCCATCTCGCAGCCCTCGATGATCTCGAGCAGGGGGGCCTCGCGGAGCTGGTAGCGGTGGATCGCGTCGGCGAGGCGCCCTACCAGCGGTGCGCCGAGAGCCTCGCGACCCTCCCCGTGGACGATGCCCTCGATCCTGGCGCGCCATTCGTTGAGCTGTTCACGCGCCGCTCGGATCCCCGCCGGCCCAGCGTCGCGCTCGTCGACGATGTCGTCGATGGCTCGGCAATACGAGTAGACCGCCTCGAGCGCCTGACGCTGGTGCGGGGTCAAGAACATGAACGCGAACTGAAAGTTCGAGCTGCTGCGGGTGCGAAGTCGCCTCCACAAGGTGGCGCCTCTGGACGAGAATCGTCGGAGGCTGCCCACAACGCGTTAGGCCTCTCCCCGTAAAAACCGACCGCCGAACGCGACGAGCGAGCGCATCGCGATCCCCGCGAAGTCGCGCCGCTCGAGCACGGGACGCTCGGTCAAGGTGTTGAAATCCATGGCCTCGATGCGGTCGAGAATTCGCATGCCGCCGCGCCAGGTGGCGTCGAGTTCCATGGACAGCCCCGGGGAGACCCGACGGATCAAGGGTTCGCCGCGATGGAACATGGTGCGGGTGCGGGCCACGGAGAAGCGCATCAGCTCGATGAACGCCTCGGTCGCGTCGCCGCGCATGAGGTCTTCGTGCTCGACCCCAAAGTGCAGCAGATCCTCTTCGGGCAGGTAGCAGCGCCCGCGGGGGATGTCCACGCTCACATCTTGGAGGAAGTTCGCGATTTGCAGCGCGCTGCAGATCTCGTCGGAGAAACGATGGAGCTCGGGCTCGTGGTGTCCGTGGACGTACAGCACGAGCTGTCCGACGGGGTTCGCCGAGTTGGCGCAGTAGGACTTGAGCTCATTGAACGACCCGTAGCGCGTCTTCGTGAGGTCGATCTGGAAGGCGTTCAACAGCGCTGAGAACGGGGCGATCGGGATATTGTTTCGCCGAACCGTGTCTCGGAGAGCGATGAAAACCGGATGCGTCGCCTCTTGATGGTAGGCGTCTTCTAACAGGCGCTCCCACGCCTTGAGTGAAGGGCGCCGGCGCCCTTCGAAGCGGGGCTCGTCGGCGAAGTCATCTGCTGTGCGCGCGAACGCATAGATCGCCCAGACGTGGGGTCGCAGGTGACTAGGGACGAAGCGGGATGCCACCGGGAAGTTCTCGTAGTGAGAGGTGGCGATGCGCTCACAATAACGATAGGCGGTCTCCGTGGTCCACGGGCCAAGAGGAGCGCCATCTGGGAAGGCCTTCGCGTCGTCCTTACGGGTGACGGTCGGCTCTGGGACGGCGTAGAGGCGGGTGCTAGTCGCGGTCGGTGTGCTTGGCATGGCAGGAAGAACCCTCTCGGTGTGTAGCATGCTATGGCGCCAAACTCGCACGAATCGTCGCGAGCAGAGCGCGGGCGCGCTCAAGCTTGATTTCGCCTGAATCGATGAGTTTGCGCGCGAGCCGTGGGACCTCGTCGCCTCTCGCGCCGGCGGCTGCTGCGATGGACCGCGCGTGCAGCCCCATGTGGCCACGTTGAATCCCTTCGGTAGCTAAGGCGCGCAACGCCGCGAGATTACTAGCTAAGCCAACGCACGCGATCACCAACCCGAGCTGCTTCGCGTGGGGGGTGCCCAGCACTTGGAGCGCCGCCCGGGCAGCCGGGTGGCTTCGCGTGGCGCCGCCGACGACGCCGATGGCCGTGGGGAGACTCATCGTCCCCGAGAGCCAGCCGCGCGAGTCGCGGGTCCACGTCGCGAGGGGTCGGTAGCGACCCCCGCGCACAGCGTAGGCGTGGGCGCTGGCCTCCATGGCGCGCCAGTCATTCCCGGTGGCGAGCACCACAGCGTCTACGCCGTTCATGATGCCCTTGTTGTGGGTGGTGGCCCGGTAGGGATCGAGCTCCGCGAATCGCGACGCTTCCACGATGCGATCCACCACGATCTCGCCGCTCCAGTCCCTCGAGGCGAGCGCGCTTGGGGGGATTCGGGCGCTGACGTGGGACGCCCGAGCGTCGCTGAGGTTGGACAGGATCCGGAGGCAGGGGGTCCATCCAGTGAGCGCCTCAAGGGGCGCCGCGGCCACCTCCGCCACCGTGTTGATCAAATTGGCCCCCATGGCGTCTTGGCAGTCGACGAGGAGGTGAACCACCACGGTGTCCGACGCCAGGACCCGCACCTGGAGCGCTCGGGCGCCGCCGCCCCGAGCGATGAGCCGCGGGTGGGCCTCGTCGGCGATCTTCAGCAGCTCCGCCTCGTGAGCGAGGACCTTCGCCTGCACCTCCTCGGCCGTCGCGGTCGCGGTCGGGCCGCACACCAGCTGGATCTGCGCGATCATCCAAGGGGGATCGGAGTGCGCGATGAAGCCCCCCCCGTCCCGGATCATCTTGGCGGCGTTGGAAGCCGCGGCGACCACCGAGGCCTCCTCGACGCACATGGGCACCAGCACGTCCTTGCCGTTGATGGTGAAGTTGGTGGCCACGCCGACGGGCAGCGGCATCAGCCCGATCACGTTCTCGATCATATGCTCCGCCTGCTCGAGGCCGAAGGGCTCGTGGGCTTCGGGCCTGAGCGCCTCATCGTCGAGCCCCGCCATCCGGGCGACCGCGCGCTGGCGTGACCGCACCGGTCGGCGGTACAGCCCGGAGATGCGGCTGGATACGGGCGATTTATCCTCTGCGCGGACGCCCTCAGCGAGCCCCTCGGTGTCGCTGATCGGGCGGACCATCAGTTCGCTCCACACGCGCCGCGACAGCTTGTCGAGGGCGGCGCGGCTGGTCGCGAAGGCCACCAATATGTCGCCGCCGCCTGCGCCGCTTGGTTTGGCGCACAGCCCCAAAGAGGACGCGAGCTCCATGACCCGGCGGATGTTGGGCGTGCAGATTTCGAGGTTCGCGAGCGCCTCAAGCTGAGCGAGCCCGTCACCGTGCGTTCGACAGGCGTCGCGGACCGCCGTGAAACCGCGCGTCGCGTCGGCCGTGTTGAGCCCCTGGTGCCCGAGATTCGCCGCTGCGCCGAGGGCCTCGATCGCGGCGGCGTAGGCCTCGGGGCGAGCCGCCGCGCCGCGCTGCACCTCCGAGAGCAGCGAGCGGGTGCTGGCGGGGGCGCCCGCGTCAAAGAACGCCATGTGCAACCACGGTGGGCTGGGGAGGGGGCGGACCTCGGCGCCTGAGATGGAGAGCAGGCCCCCGAAGGTCGATGCGGCGATGTCCCCGCCGCTGCCGCCGCCTTGCGCGCGGCGGTGGGCCTCCCGGGCGATGCGGTGTACGTGCCGGCGCGTGAGGTCGTCGGTGGCCGAATATCCGCGAGCGGCGAGCATCCACGCGACGGTCGCCACGGTGACCGCCGCGCTCGAACCGAAGCCGAGTTTGCGGAGTCCGGGCGCGAAGCGCCGGCTGTCAAGCGCCGGCCGTGACGTGACGGGCGCGTCGCCTTGTTCGGCGAGCCACTGGTTGGCGGCGCTGATCGCGGCCAGCACCTCCGCGGTCGGGTCGCACTCCGGCCAGCCGTGGCGCGGATCCTCTTCGCCGCTCCCTGGGTCATTGAGCGCGACCACATCCCACGCGAACGCCCGCACATCGACCGCCGCGACGACCCCTCGATGGCCCTCCAAGACGGCGTACTCTCCGAACAAGAACGCCTTGCCGGGGGCGCTGATGATGGTCACGTCGCCGCCTCCACTTTTGGGTCGGGACCGACGCCCAGGGCCTTCACGTCCACCACGCCGACGACGGACTCCAGGCGGGCCACGAGCGCGTCCGCCGTCGCCGCCTCGCAGAGCACTTTGACGTGGGGCCCCGCGTCCGAGGTCGCCCATCCTTGCAGGCCGTCGGCGCGGGCGCGTTGGACCTCGCGCATCACCTCAACGGTCACTCCGTTCCAATAGATGAGGGGAGGCCGGGCCGCCCACATGGAGGCGTGCATCTTAAAACAGCTGTGCTCCATGACCTCCCCCAGGCCGCGCAGATCCCGGTTTTGTAGCCGCGAGGTCGCCGAATCAAGGTCTCGCTGCGAGGACGCTACCCACGCGCCGTAGTAGGGCGAGGTGTTCTTGCACAGCTCCATTCCGCCGGTGGATCCGACCGTCTTCGCGCCGGTGGTCGTGTGGACGATGAGCATCTTGAGATCCCAGTGGTGACGAGACGCGACCGGGCGCGCGATGCAATCGCGCCCGTCGGCTTCTTCGCCGCGATCAAGACGCACGAAGCCGCCCCAAAGTGATCGCGCGGCGCTGCCCGAACCTCGCCGCGCCAGCGCGCTGAGGAGGCGACGATCCGCGCCGTCGCCCTCGGCCATGCCCTCGACCATGTCTTCGGAGAGCGCGGCCGCGGCCGCCAAGGTCAGCGCCGCAAAGCCCGACGCCGAAGACGCGAGGCCCGCCGCGGTAGGGACGTGATTGACAGAGTCCACCTCGCAGGAGGGGCGTGGGCCTGCCTCAGCTCCACGCGTGCGCCACACGCGGTCGAGGTGCTTGGCGACGCGGTCCGCGGCCGCGCCTGTGAGCGTCGCCCCGTCCAGCGCGAAGGCGTCCGCCGCGGCGCGGGGTCGCACGACGGTCACGGTGCGGTATTCGTCCAAGGTCATGGACAACGACCCGACCGCGGGGAGGTTGAGATCGCGGCCGCCGTCCGGGCGCTTGCCCCAGTACTTCACCAGCGCGATGTTGGTGTGGGCCGTGGCGCGCATCGCTCTCATGGCGGCCCGATCCTCGCGATGAGGGGAGCGTGCCCCCGTTCTGTGAGCCCACCCATGACCGCGTCGACGGCTCCGCTCGCGGGGAGGGCGACGACGCATCCGCCGCCGCCGGCGCCGGTGAGCTTCGCCGCGAGGGCGCCGGCCTCGAGCGCGTCGCGACGCGCTTCGTCGAGCTGTGGATGCCCGACACCGAGGGCGTTCAGCATGTCATGGGCGGAATTCATGAGCGTTGAGAGGCGCGCGAGGTCGTGATGGAGCACGGCGTCGATGCCGGCCATCGTCGTCGAACCGAGGGCGCGAATCAAGGGCTCGTAGACCTCCGGGCTCGCCGCCAGCCGTTCACGCACGCCCGCCACCTGAACCGCTGTGTCGCGGGGCACGCCGGTGGGCACGATGACGAGATCAAAGGATCGTTCGAGCGCGAGTCTGTTCGCCCCGAGGTCGCGCGAGAACTTCACCACCCCCCCGTGGCAGGCGACGTGCGCGTCGATGCCCGAGGGGGCGCCATGGAACACGCGCTCGCCCTCCGTGGCGGCCTCCAGGATCGCGCTCGCCGCGGCGCGCGGTCCGAGCCCGAGCCGCGCCAGCGCGACCGTGAGGGTCGCGGAGGATCCGAGCCCGGCCCGCGCCGGGATGCGCGCGTCTCCAACGATCCGGTACCCGCGAAGCGGCGCGTCGCAGTGCCCAAGCACGGCCAGGGCGGCGCGAGCGGCGGGGTGCTCGTTTTCGATGTCGAGCTGCACGTCGATCTCCCACGCGGGAATCGACAGGGTCGCCACCTCGGTCGTCACGCCGAGGGGTGTCGCCCGCAACGTGAGGCCCTCGGGGAGCCCCGCGGCGAGGGCGGGCTCCCCGTATACGACGGCGTGTTCGCCGAGCAAGATGACCTTGCCAGCCGCCGTGGCGTGAGGGTGCAGCGCGAAGGTCACGGGATCCAGCGCTGCAGGTCGGGCCCAAGAATGCGGGGGGTTTGAGTGAGTTCATCCACGGTCCGCGCGCCGGTCAACAACATGACGCTGCGGACCGTGATGATGACGCGTTCTAAAAATTGTCGCGCGCCCGCTCGTCCGCCGGACTTGTAGGCCTTGAGCACCGGCGCGGCCAAGCCGCCTGCGCGGGCACCGAGGGCGATGGCGCGGGCGACATCTGTGCCCGTGCGCAGGCCGCCCGTGGCGATGGCCGTCAGCCCGAGTCCGCGGAGCTGGACGAGCGAGGCCGCCGTGGGGATCCCCCAGTCCCAGAGTTCTTCGGCCAGCGCCTTTTGATCGTCGAGCGCGCGATGAGCCTCGACCGCGACCCAGCTGGTCCCGCCGGCGCCGCTGACGTCCACATGCGTCACACCGGCCCGGCGCAGCAGCGTACCCACCCCCCTTGACAGGCCGCATCCCGTCTCCTTCGCGATCACTGGGATCCCGAGGTCGTTGATGAGCCGATCAAACACGGCGAAGCCACCCGAGAAATCGCGGTCGCCGCCGGGTTGAACGATCTCCATCGCGGGGTTGAGATGCACACAGAGCGCGTCTGCCCCGACGTCCGCGCACACCTTACGAATGTCCGCGGTCGACATCTGTCGCGCTTGGACCAGCCCGAGGTTCGCGAACAGCGGGACCTCGGGCGCCACGTCACGGACCTGGAACGTCCACGCGGTGTCGGGTCGCTCGAACATCGCGCGCTGACTCCCGAGCCCGATGGCGAGCCCGAGCTCCTCCGCCACCTGCGCGAGGTCCTTGTTGATCGCCGCGGCCTCCGGCGTGCCTCCGGTCATGGCCGAGATCACCACGGGCGCACGCAGCCGCTTGCCGAACAGCTCGATGGACGTGTCCACCTCGTCGAGGTGGAGCTCGGGCATCGCGTTGTGGATCAGCTCCACCTGATCGAGCAGCGTCCCCTTTCCTCGAAAGCCGACGTCGTCGCCGGCGCACAGCGCGAGGTGGTCCTTTTTTCGCTGGGAGATGTCGAGACGATCAGCCATTGGGAGCCTCCGTGCGGCGAGGAGCGCCGTGGGATCGGAGCTTACCCGCACCTGCAAGATTCCGCTCATAAAGCTCCTCCCGGCCCCAGCTTTTTACGCGGGGCCTGGTGCGCGCCACGCACGTTCAATGACGGAGAACAGCGCTCCGGAGGGGATTGTCACCGCGAACTCTCGACGGCGATGGTGCGGACCCTCACGTGTGATACGTTGAGGATTCAGTGGCTGAAGAACCTGTTCGAGGTGGGGCGCAGCGCTCCGGTGTCTATCAAATTTTGTCCGGCCGGGCCGAGGAGACGGTCGGCTTCTCCATCGACGACGTCGTCCAGGATCTCTACGAACTCGCCTCCCCCGAGTCGAGCCCACCATCGCGCTTTCGGGCGCTGTTCGCCCCCGAAGCCACGATCGTCGGCGCGGGCGACGACAACGAACTTCGCGGACCGTTGAGCGTCGAGGCCTACCTCGCCCTCCGGGAGGAGCGCGGCCCGCGGCGCGAGCGCGAGCTGTCGAGACGCACCGAGCGATTCGGCCCGATCGCGCAGGTGTTCAGCACCTACAGGCGCGAGCGCGGCGGTCATGAGGAGCGGGGGATCAACAGCCTGCATCTGCGCCACGACGGCGAGCGCTGGTGGATCCTGTCGCTGCTGTGGACACCCGAGAGGGCCGAGCAACCACTGCCGAAGCGATACCTGCCGTGAGACGTGGGGAGGCGGCTCTCGCGGGGCCGCGCGGCGCACCCGTCAATTTCGACATCCACGATAGAAGGAGGCACCATCGACGGCGATGAAGGTCCGCGGACGATTCGCGCCGACGCCGTCGGGGCGCCTCCACCTCGGGAACGCCCGCACGGCGCTCCTCGCGTGGACCCAGGTGCGGCGCTTGGGTGGCGTCTTCGTGCTGCGGGTGGAAGATGTGGATCCCGTGCGATGTCGTCCGGCGCTCGAGAGCGACCAGCTTGAAGACTTGCGGTGGCTCGGGATCGACTGGGACGAGGGCCCGGATCTCGGCGGGAGGTTCGGCCCGTATCGACAGTCCGAGCGCGGTGAGATCTACGCGGAGGCAGCCGCGCGCCTGAGCACATTCCCGTGCTCGTGTACGCGACGAGAGTTGCGAGCGAGCGGCGGCGGGCCGTACGCGGGGACCTGCGCCGAGCGCCCCGCGCAGCCACACCGTCCGCTGGCGCTGCGATGGGATCCGGGGCCGGCCTGTACGCGCTTCGAGGACGCGTGCGCGGGCGTCGTCGAAGAGCGCGTGAAGGAGACGGTCGGCGCCTGCGTCGTGCGGCGGACGGATGGGGTCTGGAGCTACCAGCTCGCGGTCGCGGTCGATGACTTACGAATGGAGATGACCCATATCCTCCGGGGCGCCGATCTGCTCGACAGCACGGCGCGACAGCTCGCGATCATGGAGGCCCTGTCCCCGTCGACGCCGGCCTCGACGGACCACGGGGCGCGGCCACGGTATGCGCACGTGCCGGTCATTCACGGGCCGGACGGGCGAAAGCTCAGCAAGCGGCACGGCGCCCCCGACCTCACCGCGCTGCGCGAGGGCGGCGCCGACCCCACCCGAGTGGTCGCCTTCCTCGCACGCAGCATGGGAATGCTCACGCACGATGTACGCAGCGCCCGACCCCAAGACCTCGTGTCCACGTTCCGACTTGAGGACGTGGCGCGAGCACCCCGCGCGTTGGATCCCGAGCTCCTGGAGGAGTTCCGCGAATTCGCGCCGGCGCGGCCCCCCAGCCCGTGACGGGGCGCCTGCGCCGGGGATCAGAGTTTGGTACAACCCGCGCATGTCGAGCCGTCATCGCGTCGTGTGGTTGTTTTGTGCTCTCAGTCTCGCGGGCGCCTGCGACCGCAGCGCCGACCAGGAGACGCGGACTCCGGAGGGAGCCGGGGCGCAAACCGCCGCCGCCTCCGCGGGCGCCTTCGTGTACCCGGAGAGCAGGAGAGGGGACACCGTCGAGGATTACCATGGGGTGGCCGTGGCCGATCCCTACCGGTGGCTTGAGGACCTCGACTCGGCGGAGACCGCCGCGTGGGTCGCGTCCCAAAACGAGGTCACGAAGGGATATCTCAATCGCCTCAAGGATCGGGAGACGTTTCAGCGACGACTCGAGGCGCTGTGGGACTACGAGCGCTACTCGGTCCCTTTCGAAGAGGGGGGGCGCTACTTCGTGTTCAAGAACGACGGGCTCCAAAATCAAAGCGTGCTCTACACGATGGATTCTCTCGACGCGGAGCCCCGGGTGCTCCTTGACCCGAACAAGCTCTCCGCCGACGGGACCGTCGCGTTGAACGGGCTGTCCATCTCTCATGACGGGCAGCACCTCGCCTACGCCCTGTCGAGCGCGGGCTCCGACTGGAAGACCTGGAGGATCCGCGAAATCGCGACCGGAGGAGACCTCGCGGACGTGGTGGAGTGGAGCAAGTTCTCGGGGGCCTCGTGGACCCACGACGGCGCCGGGTTCTTCTACAGCCGCTACGACGCGCCGACTGAGGGCAACGAGTACGAGGGGGTCAACCGTGAGCAAAAACTCTATTACCACCGACTCGGGACGGACCAGTCCAAAGACACGCTCGTCTACGCGCGCCCCGACCGGCCAGAGTGGGGTTTTGGCGCGTCGGTCACCGACGACGGGCGCTACGTCGTCATCGACGTCAACGTCGGCACGGAACAAAAGAACGCGATCTTTTTCGCGAAGATTGGGAGGTCCGGCGTCGCGGGCCTCGACGTCAAACCGCTGCTGCCTGAGTTTGACGCCTCCTACGGGTTCGTGGGTAACGACAAGGAGCGGTTCTGGTTTCGTACGGATCACAGCGCGCCCCGTGGTCGATTGATCGAGCTGCGGCTGAAGTCCGCCGACGTCGAGCGATGGAAAGAGCTCATCCCGGAGCACGAAGACACCCTCCGCGGCGTGTCACGCGTGGGCGACGGCTTCGTCGCGAGCTACCTCCACGACGCCCACAGCCGAATCTCGATGTTTGATCTGAAGGGCGACAAGCTGCGGGATCTGGCGTTGCCGGACATCGGCTCGGCCTCAGGCTTTGGCGGAGATCCCGGGGACAGCGAGACGTTCTTTTCATTCCAGAGCTTCACCCGCCCGCCGACGATCTACAGGCTCGATTTGAAAGACGGCGACAGCGAGGTCTACCGGGCGCCCGAGCTTGACTACGATCCGAGCGCCTACGTCACCAAGCAGGTGTTTTATGAGAGCAAAGACGGAACGAAAGTCCCGATGTTCATCGTCCATCGCGCGGACGTGGTGCCCGACGGCACGCAGCCGACCTATCTGTATGGCTACGGCGGATTTAACATCTCCTTGACCCCGCGGTTCTCCGTGCCAGACGCGGTGTGGGTCGAGCAGGGGGGCATCTACGCCCAGCCCAACCTCCGCGGGGGAGGGGAGTACGGCGAGGCGTGGCACCTCGCAGGGACGAAGACTCAAAAGCAGAACGTGTTCGACGATTTCATCGCGGCCGGGGAATGGCTCGTCGCGCAGGGGATCGCGACGCCGAAGACCCTCGGGATCGGCGGCCGAAGCAACGGGGGGCTGTTGGTGGGGGCGTCGATCACCCAGCGCCCCGACCTGTTCGGCGCCGCGCTCGCGGGGGTGGGGGTGATGGACATGCTGCGATTTCACCTGTTCACGATCGGGTGGGCCTGGGTCTCCGACTACGGATCCTCGGACAACAAGGAGGAGTTTGAGGCGCTCTACGCCTACTCCCCGGTGCACAACGTCAGACCCGGGACGGCCTACCCCGCCACCTTGATCTACACGGCCGATCACGACGACCGCGTCGTGCCCTCGCACAGCTTTAAGTTCGCGGCCACGCTGCAGGCCGGACACGAAGGCGCGGCGCCCGTCATGATTCGCGTCGACACCAAGGCCGGCCACGGCGCCGGCAAGCCCACGCGCAAGCGAATCGAGGAGTGGGCGGATCTCTGGAGTTTCTTGCGTACGAACCTCGGCGGCTAGCGCGGGCGCCCCGCGGGTGGAATCGGCGCGGCGCCGCCGTCCGCCGGGCGGCTTGTCGTTTTTGGATCTTCCGACTAGGCTTCGAGGGTGAGAGAGCCGAGCCCGAGGATCATCCGAGCGTTGCGGGAGACGGCCGCGAGGCTGCGGGGCGGCGCCCAATACCACTGGGGTCACGCCGGTCAGTGCAACTGCGGACACCTGGCCCAGACGATCACGGCGCTCGATGACCGCGAGATCTATCGCATGGTCGCCGGTGAATGGACGGAACACCTGAATAATTCGTGCCCCGTCAGCGGGCTCGATCTAGAGGACGTCGCCGCGCGGATGGTCCGGTTCGGCTTCTCCGTGGGAGCGCTCGCAGATCTGGAACACCTGCGCAACCGCGAGATCCTCACGTACCTGCCTGGCGGGCCCGAGCCCCTGCGCCGCAACGACCGCGGCGATCTCGTCCGCTATCTAGAAGCGTGGGCCGACATGCTCGAGACCCAGGGAGCAGCGGCGGCCCTGGCGTAGCCGTCGCGGCGCCGGCGCGCGCAGGGCAGCAAGGGCCGTCACGAGCCTCCGCCGCCGGTTGAGGACTGGACCCACGCCGCGAAGGCCTGGCTCCACTCCGAGGGGGCAATTTCGATGAATTTTGAGACGTCGTAGGGGTGCGCAGCGTCGAACACCGCGCGCAAGGCCGGGAGCCTCTCGACGGTCGTCTCCATCCACAGCATGGCCTCCGCGTCCTCGATGATCTTCCCCTCCCATCGGTAGATCGAGGTGACGCCGGGCACGATATTGCCGCACGCGATCAGTCGCCGCTCGACGAGGTCACGGACGAATGCGGCCGCGGACGCCTCCGGGATCGTAGAGACGATCAGCCGGATCGACGCGCCATCCGGCTCGCTCACGTCCCGTGCTCTCCAGCGAAGCCCGACAGCGATCCCTCGGCTGCCCGGGCGCGCGCCTCTTCGAACGCCGGACGGATCACGCGCGCGTACCGGACCACGTCGTGCCCAATTCGCTCCACCCGCGCTCGCACCCGCGGCGTCATGGAGGCCTCCTCGACGAGGGAGGGGTCGGTCGCGGCCGCGTGAAACGGCAACACGAACCCGTGACACCACTGGAACGAGGTCTTGACCGCTGCGATCGACATGTCGCCGCTGCCGCCTCCCGTGGTTGCGAGCACCCCCGCGACCTTCCCCGCCAGCTCCTCGTAGAGGAAGTCAAACCAGTTCTTGAGGGCGCCCGACATGCTCCCGTGATACTCCGGCGTGGTGATGATGAATCCGTCGGCCTCGCGGGCGGTTTTTCGCACCCGCTGGATCGCCGGGAGTTCGTCCTGGCCCGCGTCACCCACGAGCATGACCGGGAGCGAGAGGGTCGCGAGGTCCAAGAGCTCGACGTCGCCCCCCGCGTTCGTCGCGCTCTGGGCCGCGACGCCCGCGAGCGCGCGAAGGCGCGGTTCCGGGCGCTGCGAGCCGACGATGACGAGGATCCGCGGTGACACGGGCAGACCATAGCCGCGAACTAGGGATTTTGCATCCCCTCGATCGGAACCCCGAGCGCGCGTCGCGGTCGCGGCTTGCATTGTCTTCAGGCCTGCGCAACAACCGTAGACGTGCAGTCGACAGGTTTACTCAGCGCGATGATGTGGGGCTCCACGCTTTTCACGAACCCGCTGATCGGGACGGGTGAGCTGGTGCCGCAGGCGCTGCGCGTGCAGGCGACGTTCGGGGGCATCGGCGGGTGCCTCGGGCTGTTCCTCGGCCTGGTCGTCAACCTGATCTTGGCGCGCTTCACCTCGTCGCTCAAAGAGGGGGCGCTCCGGCGGGCGTTCTTCGCGGCGTGGGTTGGACCCGTGCGCTGGATGGTCGCGATCTTGGGCGCGTATGTGGGCATCGTCGGCTACCACGCATGGGACGGCGGCGTCGATGGGATCAACAGCTTCCTCAGCCGCGCGAGCGAAGACGAGACCAACCTTTTCTTCCTCGCCGAGCTGCCGTTCGTGACGACGGTGGCGCTCCGACTGGTCGACGGGTTCTGCGACCGATGGGTCGTGCTCGCGCAGTCCACCGAGGACACCTTCGACGACCAGCTCGTCCCGCTGGTGCGCCAGGCCGGGAAGACCACGCTGCTGATCGCCGCGATCTTGCTCGGCTCCCAAGCGGTCGGCTGGGACATCACCTCGCTGCTCACCGGCTTGGGGATCGGCGGCGCCGCGATCGCGCTCGCCTCCAAGGACACCATCGCGAACCTCTTCGGCTCTATCGTCGTCTTTGTCGACCGACCGTTCCAGGTGGGAGACTGGGTGGAGCTCTCTGGCCACGAGGGCACGGTGGAAGAGGTCGGCCTCCGCACGACACGGATCCGCACCTTCGCCAACAGCGTGATCACCGTGCCAAACAGCGCGCTCACCACGTCCGCCATCAACAACTGGTCGCGCATGAAGAAGCGGCGGATCAAGCTGACGATCGGCGTCACCTATGACGCGAACGCGGAGCAGCTGCGCGCCGGCGTGGCGGCGATTCGCGACTTGCTCGCGAAGGACGCGCGCATCGACCAGACCTTCTCGCTCGTGAACTTCACGGATTTCGGCCCGTCGAGCCTCGACATCTTCGTCTATTGCTTCACCACGACGACGCAGTGGGCGGAGTATATGGAGACCCGCGAGGACGTGCTGCTCCAGATCATGGAGCGGTTGCAGGCGCTCGGGCTCTCGTTCGCGTTCCCGAGTCAGAGCCTCTACCTCGAGTCGATGCCGTCGGGTGGCCCGCCGCCCCTGGGGACACCGAGAGGCTGACGCGCGAGGCGGCCTCCTCCCTCGCCGGGCACCTTCGAGTCTGTTAGTCTTGGCGCGCCGTGGCCGACTCCGAACAAACCCCGATGCTAGGGGGCTGGGGTAACTTGATGCACCCGGGGCGCGAAGTGACCGACGAGCGCATCGAGCGACTCACCGACGGCGCCGTGCTGTGCCGCGGCCTCGGGCGCAGCTACGGTGATTCGGCGCTGCCTCCGCCCGGCGTGCTCGACGTGGCCACCACGATCAAGGCGGATCGGTTCTTGTCGTTCGACGATCGAACCGGCGAGCTCACCGTGGAGGCGGGCGCCCGCCTCCACGACGTGATCTGGGCGTTTTTGGGCCGGGGTTGGTTCGTCCCGGTCACGCCGGGCACGGCGTATGTCACCGTAGGAGGCATGGTGGCCGCGGACGTTCACGGGAAGGGACATCACAAGAACGGCTGCTTCGGCGCCCACGTCACGCACTTGCTGTTGCGCACGGCGGACGGACGGATGGTGCGCTGCGGTCCCAACAAGGAGGCGCAGCTGTTCGACGCGACGGTGGGAGGCATGGGCCTGACCGGTCACCTCCATGCGGTGACGTTTCGAATGCAGCGAGTGCCGAGCCCCTGGATCTATCAAGAGTCGGAGCGGGTGGATAATCTCGCCGCCTTCTTGGAGGGCCTGCGCGCGGCGGCGGCGGCGTGGCCCTATACGATGGGGTGGATCGATTGCCTCTCGACAGGGGACGCCATGGGACGCGGGGTGCTCTATCGGGGGCGGTGGGCGACCCCCGAAGAGGCTGGACGACGGAAGACTCCGCGCCCGAAGGCGCGCGTCTCGGTGCCGTTTTCGTTCCCGAACTGGGCGTTGAATCGCCTCTCGATCAAGGTGTTTAACGCGTTGATCTATCGCGGGCACGTCCCTCGCGCGAAGCGTGGCGTCGTCCATCCCAGCGATTTTTTTCACCCGCTCGACAAAATTCTGCGATGGAATCGAATCTACGGGAGCCGAGGGTTTACGCAGTACCAGTGCGTCCTCCCGCGCGCGGTCGGTTCGCAGGGGGTGCATCGGTTCTTCGAGCGACTCACGCAGCTCGGCGGCGCGTCGTTTTTGTGCGTCATCAAAGACTGCGGACCGCAGAGTCGGTCCTTGCTCTCCTTCCCCATGGAGGGGATCTCCATCGCCCTGGACATCGCGATCAACGGTCAAACGCAGACCATCGTCGACGCCCTCAACCGCGAAGTCGTCGAGCTCGGCGGCCGCATCTACCTCGCGAAAGACGCCTTCACCCAGCGCGCAGATTTTGAAGCCATGGAACCACGCCTGTCACGTTTCTCCGCGGTTCGGCGCCGGTATGACC
Source organism: Myxococcales bacterium (assembly GCA_014240065.1). Lineage (GTDB taxonomy): Bacteria > Myxococcota_A > Polyangia > Nannocystales > Nannocystaceae > JAAZXR01. The sequence continues at coordinate 25,966 of JAAZXR010000017.1, read as the reverse complement.
CGGCCCTCCGCATCCGCAGTCGCCAGTCGGCGCGCCTCCTCGATCCCGCGGACGCGCCTGCGACCGTCCACTCGTCGAACCATCGAGGGGTTGACTCCCCCGACGGACCGCAGGGAGGAACTCGATGAGCGGCGCGCGCGTCGTCCTGCTCGGTGGCACGAAGGGCATCGGCCGGGCCATGGCCAGGATCTTGTCACAGCGTGGCGACCGCGTCTTGCTGTTGGGCAGGGACGTGGACGATCTTGAGCGCTCCGCGGCAGACCTCGCGGTGCGCAGCGGCGCCGCCGCGATCTTGAGCGCGCGCTGTGACCTCGCCGACCCCTCTACGTTCGCGGGGGCCATCGCCCACGCCGAGGAGGTGCTGGGTGGAATCGACCGGGTCGTGGTGACGGCCGCAGACTTCGCGACGCAAGAGGAGCTGGAGGCCACCCCGGATCGAGCGCTGGCGCTGTGCGCGATCAATTTTTCGCACACCGTCGCCTTCTGCGAGCACGCCCGCGCGGCCCTCGCCCGCGCGGGGGGCGGGGTTTTGTGTGTGTTCTCGTCGGTGGCGGGAGAGCGAGGACGCACGCCTGTCGTGATCTACGGCGCGAGCAAAGCGGGGGTCACCGCCTACCTCGAGGGGCTCGACCACAGGTTCCGTCGCGACGGGCTACGGACGGTCTGCGTGAAACCAGGCTTCGTCCACACCTCCATGACCGCCGGGCTGAAGCCGCCCCCGTTCGCGGGCGAGGCCGAGCAGGTCGCCGCCATGGCCATCAAGGGCATGGACCGCGGGACGCCCGTCGTCTTCGCACCATCGATCTGGCGCTGGGTGATGCTCGTCATCCGAAATATCCCGCGATTTGTCATGCGGCGTATCGGATTTTAGAGCGCTCGCACGACCCCGTCACGCGCGCGCAGCACCAGCGTTACGGGTCCATCGTTGACCAAGGACACCTTCATGTCTGCACCAAAGACGCCCGACGCGACGACGACCCCCTGCGACCGAACGCGCTCGATGAAATCCTCGTAGATCGGGGCGGCGTCCTCAGGGGCCGCCGCCCCCTCCATGCTGGGCCGGCGGCCCTTGTCCACGCGCGCCGCCAAGGTGAATTGACTCACGACGAGCAGCGAGCCGCCCACGTCGACCACGCTGCGGTCCATGGGGCGGGCGCCGGGGAAGACACGCAGGGCGGTGATTTTGGACGCGAGGGCGGACGTCTCTGCGGCGGTGTCGCCCCGCTCCACGCCGAGCAGCACCACGCCCCCATCGCCGATGCTGGCGGTGATCTCCTCGTCGATGGTCACGGAGGCGCGCTGTACTCGTTGAAATACGATGATCATGGCGGGCGAGGGGGCCTTGCGCTCGGCACCCGTACCAACGTACCGTATATGGGAAGATGGGCGATCCCGACGTCTCCACATCGGCAGATTCTGACCAGCAGCGTGACTTTGTAAAGGCGCTCCTCGACGATGTACGTGCCCTCGAACGCATGCTCGATACGGGGATGATCGAGTCGGGCGTCCGTCGAATCGGCGCGGAGCAGGAGATGTTTCTGGTCGACGAGGCCATGCGCCCCACTGGGATCGCAGACAGGGTGCTCTCGTCTGCGAAAGACGAGCGCCTCACGACGGAGCTCGGGCAGTTCAACATCGAGGCCAACCTCTCACCGCGCCTGTTCGGGGGCGCCTGCTTGTCAGAGATGGAGGCGGAGATGCGGGAGGTGGTCGACCTGACGCGACGTGCCGCCGCCGAGAATGACGCGCACGTCGTGCTGTGCGGGATCCTGCCGACGCTCCGCCACGCCGACCTCTCGTTGGAGAATATGACGAAGCTTCCGCGCTACGCGGAGTTGAACCGCGTGATGAAGCGGATGCGCGGTGACGATTTCCACATCGTCATCAAGGGCACAGACGAGATTGATATCTCCCACGACAACGTGATGCTGGAGGCTTGCAACACGAGCTTCCAGATCCATTTTCAGGTCAGCGCCGCAGAGTTCGCCCCGCTGTACAACCTCGCGCAGGCGATCACCGGGCCTGTGCTGGCCGCCTCCGTCAACTCGCCCGTGCTGTTCGGCAGCCGGCTGTGGCACGAGACCCGCGTCGCGTTGTTTCAGCATTCCGTGGACACGCGGACCAAGTCTCACAAGGCCAGGCAGACACGCGCCCGGGTCAGCTTTGGCGAGAAGTGGGTGGACAACTCGGTGCTCGAAATCTTCCGCGAGGACATCTCACGATTTCGGAGCATCCTCGCCAAGGATGTCGAGATTCCTGATCCGTTAAGGCTCGTCGACGAGGGCATCGCGCCGGATCTCGACGCCCTCAAACTGCACAACGGTACGGTCTATCGCTGGAACCGCGCGTGCTACGGCGTGGGGGATGGCAAGCCCCACCTGCGCATCGAGCACCGGCTGTTGCCGTCGGGCCCGTCGATCGTGGACGAGGTGGCGAACGCGGCGTTCTTTTTCGGGCTGATGTCGGGGATGGCCAGCGTCTACCCCGACATCCGCACGGCGATGTCCTTCGACGACGCCAAGGCGAACTTTCAGACCGCGGCCCGGCACGGACTTGAGGGCCGCCTGCGCTGGGTGGACGGCAGAGAGCACGCCGCCCCAGAATTAATCCGGCGGCACCTGCTGCCGCTCGCCCGACAAGGTCTGCGTGACGCGGGCCTGCACCACGGCGACATCGACCGTTTTCTCGGCGTCCTCGATGAGCGGGTGGCGCGCAAGCGTACGGGCGCCCAGTGGCTGCTCGACTCCTACGCGCGCTTCGATGAAGACGTTCAACCACAGCAACGGGCCAGGACCCTGACCTCCGCGATGATCGCGGGGGCGGAGACGGGGAATCCCGTCCACCGATGGCCGCTCGCTGGCACCCCCGGGCGCCACGAGTCTCGCCACGACTTCCTCACGGTCGGCCAGTTCATGACCACAGACTTGTTTACGCTGCACCCGGAAGACCTCGTGGACCTCGCCGCGAGCGTCATGGACTGGGAACATATTCGCCACGTCCCGGTCGAAGACGAAGACGGGCACCTCGTGGGGCTGGTCTCGCACCGCGCGCTCTTGCGGATGATCGCGCACGGAGGGACGCCAAAGGGGGCCAAAGCCGTGCGCGACATCATGCGAAAAGACCCCGTGACAATCACGCCAGAAACACCGACGCTCAACGCCATGCAGATCATGCGCGAACGCCGGGTGGGATGCCTCCCCGTGCTCAACGAAGACGCGAGGCTCGTCGGTATCGTGACCGAGCGCGATCTCATCGGGGTGTCGAGTCGGCTGCTCGAGAAGTATCTTAAGGGAGAATAGACTTCGGATGAAGAACCACTATCCACTCCCCGGGGCGGCAGAGCACGTGTCCCAGCCCGGGTTGCCGCCGCGGGTCCTGTTGGACGTGGGGGATCCCATGGAAGGCCCGACCCTCGTCGTGTTCGCGGGGATCCACGGGAACGAGCGCTCCGGCTTGGAGTCGGTCCGGCGCTTGAACCGCGCCATCGATCACGATCAGATCGCGGTGCGCGGGCGCATCCTCGCCGTCTCAGGGAATCGCAAGGCCATCGCCTGCAACCAGCGGTTCATTGACCGCGATCTCAATCGGCGGTGGGGCCGAACGTCGTCCAGCCCCGCGCTCGGGGTTGTGAGCGCCGAGGATGAGGAACAACGAGAGCTGGTCGAGGTCCTCGAGGATGCCCGGCGAGCGTCCCCGACGGAGGAGGCAGGGGGGGTCGTATTGCTGGACCTCCACTCCACGAGCGGCAAAACTCCCGCGTTTTGCTGTCTCGCGGATGCGCCGGGCAATCACCGGCTGGCGTTCGCCCTTGGCCTCCCGGTGATCTTCGGGCTCGAGGAGACCGCCGACGGCACGTTGCTCGGGCACTACAACGATCTTGGCGTCCCTGGGTTGGCGGTCGAGGGCGGTCAGCATGAGGATCCGCGGACCATCGAGCGGCAAGTGGCGGCGATCTGGGTGCTGCTGGCGTCCATCGGGATCCTCGACCCCGGCCTGACCCATGTGAAGAGCGCGACGCAGGCGCTGGCCGCCGCCACCAAGGGGCGCCCGCAGGCGGTCGAGATCGTGTATCGGCACCCCGTCCACGAACAGGACGACTTCAAAATGGTGTCGGGCTTCGCCAGCTTCCAACGCGTCACGCAGGGCACCGTGCTCGCGCACGACCGCCGCGGGCCGGTGCTCGCTCCCATGGACGGCCGGATTCTGCTCCCGCTCTACCAAGGAGAGGGCGAGGATGGTTTCTTCCTCGCGAGCGACATGACCGCCGCGAAGCTCAGCTTCTTGCACATCCTCCGACAGCTTAGGGTCGATCGGGCGTTGAAGCTGCTGCCCGGGGTGCACACCGTGGACGGCGAGGACGCCTTTAAAGTGACCGACTCGCCGCTGCGCGGCGTGAACCGCCGGGTGTTGGGGTTGTTTGGCTACCGCCGTGAAGGTGAGGACAACGTCATCTCTCGCCGCCGGCAGCTCCAGTGAGCGTGTGGCGCCCGCGCTCTAGATGAACATGTAGACGACGAGCACGCACGAGACGCCCCACATCAGCAGGTTCGTGATGAACAGCGGATCCCGGAGCATCTCCTCGGTGGGAGACTCGGAGTCGGGGCGGTTCGTGACGAGGTAGCTGAAGCGCAAAATCCCAAACATGGGGAAGGGGATCGTGTACAGCAAGTGCACGTCACCAAAAACTGCTCGGACGTGCTCGGACTGGGTATACAGCACGTAGATCGTCACGGTGATGGACCCGAGGGCGTGCAAGATCCACTCGAGGGCGACCGGGTTGTAGCCAGCCAACGACTCGCGGGATCGGCGATGGCCCGCGTCCATCGTGATGAGCTCGTGCGCGCGCTTCCCGAACCCGAGGTACATGGCGAGCACGGCCGTGCAGGTCAACAGCCACCACGAAGCCGACACGCTCAAGACGGCCGCGCCAGCCCACACGCGGATGAGAAATCCGAGCGCGATGAAGAGCACGTCAAGATACGCGACCCGCTTGAGGCCGAAGGAGTAGCCGATATTCATGGCCAGGTAGGCCGCGGTCGCGAGGCCGAAGCTCGTGGACAGCCCGAATCCAGCCCCCACCGACCCGACCGCGAGGACGGCGAAGGCTCGCCACGCGACCTTCACCGGCAGCGTGCCCGCGGGGATCGGCCGATCGCGTTTTTTGGGGTGCGCGCGGTCCTTCTCCACGTCCTTGAGATCGTTGAGGACGTAGACGCTGCTCGACACCATACAGAAGACGGCGACCGCGGCGAAGGTCAAGAGCACGCTGTCGAGGTCGCTGACCCGACGCGCGAACACGAGAGGCGCGACGACGAACAGATTCTTCACCCATTGCTTGGGTCGCATCGTGCTGACGAGCGGGTGAATCATGGGAAGAAAGGATGGCACGATGGCCGCAGATGTACCATTATCGCCCGGGCGAGGACACGGGTTCCTCCTGAACGCGCATGATGCGACACCCTTCCGACAGCTTCTCTTTGGCCTACGGCGCCCCCCTGCTCGCCGCGACGCTGCTCACGGTCGGGTCGGCAGGGGCCGCGACATCGAGGACGTCCCCGGCCACTCCCGCGCCGTTGGAGCGCTCCGCGGAGCTCGTCACATCCGCGCCAAAAGGTCTGGCGCGCCTGGGAGTTCGCGACGCTGCGCGCGGCCTCCCCGGTCCGTGGGAGCGGGAGTTTGAGCGCCGCCGCGCGCTCATGCGTCCCGGCCGGCGCGGTGACCTCAGCGCCGTGGAGGGGCTGCTTGGATTCGTGGACACACTCTACGGTGAGATCTCGACCGCGCGGCTCATGGAGGAGCTTCAACAGGTCGAGTCAGACCGCCGTCACGATCCGCTGATCCGATCTGTCGCGTCCCACTCGCTGTCCCGCCTCCTCGCGTTCAGCGGGGAGTCGGCCGCCGCGCAAGACAAGCTGACGCGAGGGGGCTGGGTCATGGGGTGGCACGTGACGGGTCCGTTCGAGAACGCGGGCGAGAGCGGTCACGACGAGGTCTACGGACCCGAGACGGAGCCGTTCAGCGCGCATCAGACCTTCGAAGGCAAGGTGCCGTTGGAGCCCCTCGGGTGGCGGCATCGTCCCGCGGCTGACAGCGCCCGCGGATATGTCTCGCTCGACGAGCTGTTGTCTCCGAACGTTCATGTGACGGGGTACGCGACGACCTGGGTGCGGGCGCCTGCGCGGACCAAGGCCACGCTCCACGTGGGGACAGGCGGCGCGCACAAGATTTGGCTCGACGGCGTGTATGTCGGTGGCGGCGACGTGTACCGCAACCCCAACCACCTCCAGGATGGATACGACGTGGTGCTCGACAAGGGCTGGCACCGCGTGCTCGTGAAGCTTGGGGTCGAGGAGGGGCTCTGGGGGTTCTATATGAGGATCAGCGATCGCCGGGGCGCGCCGATTCGTGGACTCGAGACCTGGGACAGCGACGGACTGCCGGCCGAGGCATCCGACGCCGCCTTGGCCGCCGTCGTCGCCGCGGACGAGGCCGCTGACTCCACGGGCCGGCGGTCTCAGCCCGCCCGGACTCTCCGGGCGCTGCTCGAGGCGTCACGCGACGACCCCAAGACATCCGACGCCTCACAGCGCGCCTTGGCGGCGCTTTATCGCTGGGCGGACCCCTACGCGCCAGAGGATCCGAGCCGCGCCGAGTTCGCCCGCGCCATGGACGCGGCGGTCCAGACGCCGATGAGCGCGTGGTTGGCGTCATTCTTGGTGCAGGATTTCAACGAGGCCCGCGCCCTGATCAGCGAGGGGCTGCGGCGCGGGGAGGCCGACCCGCAGACCCCGGCGTGGCTGCGCGGGGCGATGCTCGCAGAGCTCGCGCGACGAGACGACAGCCTCGGGCTCGGTCGGCGCGCCCAAGATGGATTCGCGCGCGCGAGCCAGCTCTCTCCCGATGATGTTGAGGTCGAGTTGGCGCGGCTGTATCGGCTCTACGGAGAGGGCTTCACCCTTGGGGCGCTGCGATGGTTCGATGACATGGTCGCCCGCTATCCCGACTCGCTGACGCTCCGGCGCAGCAGGGCAGACGTGCTCGTGGACTTGGGCCGGACACCGGAGGTCCTCGAAATTTACCGTGAGCTCCAACGCCAATATCCCGGGGACGGGTCAATCCGCTCGGCGGTATTGGACCTGACGATGGCGCTCGGTGACGTGGAGAGCGCGCTGGTGATCGCGGCGCGACAGGCGACGCAACAGCCGACGATCCCGAGCCACTGGACGAGGCTCGCTCAGTACCAGGTGGGCGTGGCCGCCTACAAGGACGCGGTGGACTCCATGGATCGCGCCCTCGTGTTGAACCCGCTCAACCCTGAGTTCCACCGCATGCGGGGCGTCATTTTGTCGGACCTCGGAGAACGAACCATGGGGCTAAAGGCGCTGCGCCGTTCACTTGATCTCCGGCCGCAGCAACCTGCGGTCCGTGACCTCATCGCCGTGTTGGACCCCCAAGATGAGGACGACCTGCTGCGCCGCTACGACGTGGATCTTGAGCAGGTGATCGCGGCTCAGACCTCCGAACCAGCTCGCTGGGAGGGGAAGGAGGCCGCGGTGCTGTACCGCGGCCACGCGACCCGCGTCTTGGACAACGGACTCTCGGAGGGGTTGGACCACCGGATCATCAAGGTGCTCGATGACCGTGGTGTGCGCAGCCAAGCCGTGCAAGCGACGACCTACGATCCGAGCGAGAGCTTCGTGGAGGTGCGTCGGGCGCGGGTCCGACGGGTCGACGGCAGGATCGAAGAGCTCGGCGAAACCCGCGTGGCCTCCATGGTTGAGGCGGGCTACCGCATGTTCTACGACAAGCGGCAGCTCCAGGTATATTTCCCCAGCCTGCGCGTAGGAGACGTGGTGGAGGTGGTCTTCGCTCGGCGCGCCGTGGCGCGCCGCAATATCTTCGACGACTATTTTGGTGACATCACTGTGCTGGGCGCCGGCGAACCAACGGAGCGCCTCTCCTACGTCCTCGAGGCGCCAGCGGAGCGCACCTTGTACTTCAACGTCCCCGTCGAGCGGGCCGTGAGTGACGACGGGCTCACGGCGACGTATCGGGTCACGCGCGAGGCGCAGGCGGGCCTGAAATCGGAGGCGTCCATGCCCGGTTGGTCCGAGGTGCTGGAGTTCGTCCACGTGAGCACATTCGCCGACTGGACCGCCGTGGGCGACTGGTATTGGGATCTAGTGAAGGGGCAGTTGTTGGTCAACGAAGAGATTCGCGCCGGGGTCGCGTCCGCGCTGAAGACGCTCCCGAAGGACGCGTCGCGGCGTGCCATGGTGGCGGCGATTTACCGCCACGTGGTCCGGAACACCCGCTACGTGGGGCTCGAGTTTGGAATCCACGGCTACAAGCCTTATCGCACCACCGAGGTCTACGACAGACGCTTTGGCGATTGCAAAGACAAGGCCAGCCTGTTGAAGGTGATGCTCAAGGAGGCGGACATCGACAGCCACCTGGTGTTGGTGCGCACCCGTGATCAAGGCCCACTCCCGGCGGGCCTCGCGAGCTTGGCCGGCTTCAACCACGCCATCGTCTACGTCCCCGAATTTGAGCTCTTCCTCGACGGCACCGCGGAGTGGGCTGGCGACGACGAGCTCCCCGCGGGCGACCAGGGCGCCACGGTCCTTATCGTCAACGACGGAGCGGGGGCGGAGTTTTCAAGGATTCCCATGAGCGGTCCGGACAACAACCGTCGCACGCGAGACTTTGACGTCCGCCTCTCGGCGGACGGTAGCGCCAAGGTCCAGGCCTCGGAGGAGGTGCGAGGAACCGGCGCCGCGGCGTTGCGGGCGATGTACGAGGCTGGCGACCAACGGATCGCGCGCGTCACCCAGCGGCTCTCAAGAGAATTCCCAGGCGTCGAGGTGGATGACGCGGAATTCTCAATGATCTCAGATATTTTGGAGCCAGTGCTCATCAAAACATCCATGCGTGTGCCGCGGTGGGCCGACGAGACGGCCGGCGGGCTCCGCCTCATGGTGCGGGAAGCAGACCAGAGCATGGTCCGCGCCTTGGCCCCGCAAGTGAAGCGCAGTCATCCCATGGTCCTCGGTGTCCCTGGCCGCAGCGTCAGATCGGTGACCCTGCACGCGCCCAAGGGACAACGGTTCGTGCGCGGGCCTGGGGACGCGACGGTAGAATCCCCGTTTGGCCGGATGGCGTTGACGGCGAGCTTCGAAGGGGACACGGCCCGCTTCACGATCGACATGGCGTTCCTTCGGCCCCGGGTGAGCGCCGACGAGTATCCGAAGTTCCGCGCGTTCTTGGAATCCGTAGACGACGCCCTGAATCAAGTGTTCGAGACGGAGGCCATCCGATGAAGTCATCCAGGCGGACACCGACTCGCCCGAGCCGCGCCCGGCGGCTCTTCGCCCGGCGGCTCACGCGAGGGGCGACCGCGGCGACGCTCCTCGTGAGCCTCACCGGGATCGCGGGTGGCTGCGCCACCGTAGCCCGGACCAACGGCGCGGTGATTGCGATCCCCGAGGATGAGCTTGGTCGCCGCGTGGCGCGCCTGCGAGAGCGGGTGCAGCGGCGCCCCAACGACGCCCAGGCGCGTCGCGATCTCGGTCACTTGCTGTGGCTCCACGGAGGCGACAGCGAGGCGGCCATGCCTCACCTGCGCATGGCCGCCGAAGAGGGCGACCTGGTCAGCCAGGCCTCGCTCGTGATGATCGGTCGCGCTCACCTCGACCACACGCTCGCCCGGCGCAACAGCCTCCGCATCGTGGAGGCCGCGCTCCGTGAGGACGGGTGGGCGGGCACGCCGCGCGCGGTCGGGGAGGCGATCACTGCCTTCGCCCTTCGTGATCTACTCTCGCGAATTGGGATCCGTCCGTCGCTCGACGCCACCCTGCTGCCGCGGCTCGACGCGCGCCGCATGTCGAAGAGGGCGCCGTCGCTGGGGGTGATCGCCTCCATCGGGGCCGCTCGGATCATGATCAACGCGAAGGCCGATCCGAGCGAAGCGTTCGACGCGAGGGGGTGTGTCCGCGACTGGCAGGTGAGCGCGCTGGAGGGACGCCTCGGCGCCGCCGACCTCCGTTCGCTGTCCCCCGATGATCCGTTCCAGTCCGTCGACGCGGCCCGGGTGCTGGCGGCGCACCGTTGCAGCGTGCGCGTGTGGAACGCCGCGGTCACCGGCGGCGTTCGGAGACTGCGGACCACCATCGAGAGCGCCGCCGCGGACCTGTACGTGGAGGTGGTCGCGGACGACGAGTTCCGGTTCTATGTCGACGGGCAGCTCGTGGCGCGCAACGACACGACCACGCGGTGGCCTCAAAACGACATGCACCGGTGGCTCCGTGTGCCCGCAGGTGCGCACACGTTGGACCTTCACCTCGCGGTGCCAGGGGTGACTTCGACGGCGATGCTCAACGTCTTCGACGGAGACGGGATGCCCGTCAACGTCGCCTCGTCGGCGCGGACGGCCGCGTCGGCGTTCGCCAGTCTTGCTTCGGTGCCGGCGTCGGTCCAGTTCAGCGTCGGACCGGCCGTGACACCGCTTCGTCGCCGAACTCTATTCACCATGGCTCGCCATGCTGCGGCTGATGCGAGAGCTCGGCGAGGGAGACTACGACCGCGCGGAGCGGAGCGCCCACGAGCTCCGCAACGCGAGCTTCGCGGAGGCGTTCTTGCAGCAGGCGCGATTCGAGCAGAACGAGCCCTCGCGCGGCGGCTCGGCGTCTTCGACGCGCCTGCAAGGCCACCTGCAGGCGGCGCTCGACATCGATCCACAGCTGGCGAGCGCCCGCGTGCAGCTGATGCGCATGACCCTCGATCGCGACGAAATCCAAGAGCTGCTCGCGATGGTCGACGCGCTGCCCGCGGAGGTCCGGCGCCTCTACGAGGTAGAGGTGTTGTTGACCGGTCTATATTTCCAACGCGACAGTGACGTGCAGGCGGCGCAGGCGTTGGCGCGCGCGAAGAAACTCGCCCCAGATTCGTGTTGGGTGCGACGCGGTGAAATCACGTTGGCGCGTCGGCGCTCCCAGTCCCATCGTGAGGACGCGTTGATCGAGGCCTACGCCCCTTGCGACCGCGACGACGCCCGCCGCGCGGAGTGGGCTCGCAGCCGCGGAGACTACGCCATGGCCCTCGCGATCACTGAGCGCGGCCTTCAAGCGCGGCCCGACAGCCCGGACCTGTTGAGCCGGAAGGCGCGCGACCTCGTGGCGCTCGGGGAGATCGAGGCGGCGCTCGCTGTGCGCGAGCTGCAGCTTGAGTTCAACCCCCTGGATCTCGGAGTCGCCACCTCCTATCTCGACCTCGCGTTTGAATTGGGCCGCACACAAGCGGCGACGCGTGTGGTGCGAAACCTCCTGCATCAGATCCCATCGCGACCGGGCGTCCTGACCTTGGCGGAGCGCGCGGGGCTCGGCGTCGATCCGCTGCTCTCGCGTCGCGCAGACGGAGAGGAGAGCGTGCGCGCGTACCTCCCGATCGCTGCGCGATACGAGGGCGCGTCGGACGTGCTGGTCCTCGACCGGGACGTCGTGTGGATTCACGACGACCTCTCGCAGCGGCACCTCATTCACCAAATCGTCTCGCTTCACTCCAAGGAATCACTCGACAAATTCGGCGAGATGGACGTGCCCGAGGGAGCCGAGCTCCTCACCTTGCGAACGATCAAGCCCGACGGGCGCGTCGTAGAGCCCGAGGTCATCTCCGGCAAGTCTGGCGTGAGCCTCCGCGACCTCGAGATCGGCGATTTCGTTGAGCTGGAGTACATCATCTCACGCGCCCCGAGCTCGCTCCTCCCGGGCCATATTGACCTCGGCGGGTTTCGTTTCCAGAGCACCTCCACCCCATTCCATCGCAGCGAGTTGGTCGTGAACATGCCCGCGTCGTTGCCCTATCGGGTTGACGCGCGGAACGATCCTCCGGCCGCGGACGAGACCGCGCTCGGTGATCGCAAGGAGCTCCTCTTCCTGGCGCAGGAGATGATGCGACGGACGCCCGAGCCGGACGCCCGATCGCTCTCCGACGAGATGCCCACCGTGCGCGTGTTCACGGACCTCGACCTGCTCCAGTGGCGCCGCATCACCGAGGCGAACCTTCGCCTGACCTTGCGCCGCAATGAAGAGCTCCGGCGGCTGGTCAGGAGCTTGGTCGCCGACACGACGGACAAAGAGGCGATCACCCGCGTGATCTGGGCGTGGGTGTCCGAGAATATTGAGCGCGGTGGCAGCATGACGGGCACGATCACCCAGACCCTCGCGGAGCGGTCTGGGAATCTGATGATGCTCATGATGGGGATGCTCGATGAGGCTGGCGTCCGCACGGAGCTGTGGCTCGCGAAGAGTCAATTCGCGACCCCCACACAGGCGGGGGAGTATCCCCCGGTTGAAGACTACGCGGTCCCGCTGCTCGTCGTGTGGATGCAGGACGACGCGCCACCGGTGGCGCTGGTCCCCGGCTCCAAGGTCATGCCGTTCGCGTACCACTCGATGACGTTGGCGGCGCGGGCGATTCGGCTTCGACCGGGCGCGCCGCTGGCCGCGGACGACCTGTACGGCGACGTGCCCGCGGTGCCGGCACCCCTCGCGGATCGACGCGCCTACGATCTGGACCTGCGCGTGAGTCTGGCGGGGGAGGGGCACCTCACGGGTAGCATCGAGCTCGGCGGCGCGGAGGCCATTCAGTGGAGGCAGGCCCTCACCATGTTCGACCGCGACCGGTTGCTCGAGGTGTTCCAGCAGGCGGAGCTCCAGCGGGTCATGCCAGGCACGACGTTGTCCCTCGAGTCGGTGGAGATCGAGGGTGAGGAAGACAACGACAGCCCGCTGGTGTTTCACTTCGTCGCAGACGCCCGCGGTGTGGGTCGTCAACGGTCGGGCGCGCTCGACTTGCGAGCGGCGGTGGTCCCCATGAATCCCGCGCTCCAATACGCGCGGCTGCCGGAGCGGTGGAGTGAGCTCGCGGTCCAGTACGCGCCGCAGATCTCTGCGCGCGTACGAATTGAGGTTGAGGGAGGGACCGTCGTGAGCGTGCCCGCGGAGCAGGCGTTGGACGGTGAGTTCGGGCGCTACAGCCGCGCGGTCACGGACGGCGGCGAAGGACGGAATTTCGTCACCCAAGAGTGGGGCACGAACCTCAAGCTCCGCGCGGTCCCTGCCCACGAGTACCCGGCGTTCCTCGAGTTCGCGCGGACGGTCGACGATCTCGAACGCCAAGAGCTTCAGTTCACCATCAACGGTCGCGAATAAAATCTGCGCGGCTCCACGTGAAGGTGACGGAGACCCGCTCTCGATGCGCCCGCAATCGAGCGGCCATGGTCCGATCTTTCACACATCGTTGAAATTCCCCCGCGGGTTTCAACGCCCGCGAGTCACCCGTGGAATCGAGCTGTTGGACGTGTCCCTCGTCGAAGACGACGGTGACCGACAAGGCCGCGCGCGGGAGCGCGTGCAGGTCCGGGAGGCAAGTAGACAGCGACGCGCCGAGCACCGCGATCCGCTGCTGGTCCACCTCCCGGAGCGGGTAGGGCTGCGCGATGGCGCTCGGGGCGGTGAGGCCACGGGCCGCGCGCGCTCGCACCGCGCCCCACGCCGCGCGCATCTTCCTCGCCGCGCGCGGGTCACTCGTCGCGGTCGTGGGCGTGGCATCAGCAAAGGTGGAGGGGATCAATCCGACGCCCCGGTACCGCGGCGAGGCGCCGCCGAGCAGCGCCCGGAGGAGGTCCACGACCTGGAGGTACATCACGTCGGGAGCCAGCCGGAGCCTCACAGCCTCCGTCCTGGGGAAGGCCCGACGCAGCACCGAGAGTGTGTCCGGGTAGCCCGCGCCAGGAGCGAGCCCCTCGGCGACTTCGGCGCCGTCCACAACAACCCGCAGACCGTCGCCTCCGAGGCGGAGCTCGATCGCTGATTCATGGAACGCCGCGGTGCCCGGCGTCACCGCGGTCGGATCCAAGACCCGCACAGGGAACGCGGTGAGGACATGCCGCGATGCGTCCGACAGGGGCTCGCGGACGGCGAAGCGAATCGTGGAGGCGCCGCTGCGTGTCGCCAACCCGAGCGCCGTGAACAGGCCCGAGGAGGGCGATTTCTCCTCGCTGCCGACGAGGAGAATCCCCCGGCCATCTTTGGCGAGCTCGGCCGACAGCGTGCTCACGAGCGTCTCGTCATCCTGGCGGGGGAGATATGGCCGCGCCTGTTCGCCCGCAGCCTCGAACCAAAGGGCGTCATCCGACACCCACAGCAACGGGCTGTCGTCGTCGGGGCGCCCAGTGCCGACGGGCACGACCGGCAGCGGTAGCGAAGGATCCCGCGGCCGCGGGTACGCCCGCACGAACGCCTCCAGCGCGGACCGATCCGCCCGCTCAACCGCCGCCACGCTCGCGCCCCAGGCGGGAGACTCGCGGAGGGCCTCCGTGGCGCGGACGAGGGGGGCCAAGAGCGCCGCCGCGGCGGGCCACGGCGGTCGCTCGTGGTCTCGCGTGGGCGTGGTCCAACGCTCAGGGCCAAGCTCCGTCACGTACAAGGTGTGCACACCGATCGCGCGGCGGCGCTCCACTGGCGCCGCGTTGACGCCGCGAACGACGGCGCGGACGTGATCGTAGATCCGCCACTGCGCGTTGTCCCGGAGACTCGGCGCGCCGGAGCTCGCGACGCGCCGGAAGGCATCGGACTGGATCTCCAGCGCTTCCTCATTTTCTGGGCCAAACATATCCACCGAGACGAGCGCGACAAAATCCGCCAAGAACAGGCGCTGCGCCTCGGACAGGTCGGGGTGCTGCGCTTCGATGCTCCACGCCCGTTCGAGCATGATCTCAAGCGCCGCCGCCGTCGCCGCGCGTCCGCGACGACCGCTCGGGGGCGCGCCGCCCAACGCCTCCCAGAACAGGTCACGGACGAGCGCGCTTCGCGTAAATCGAGCGCAGTCGAACAGATCGTAGAGCCGGCCGAGACGCGCGATCTCACTGGCCGCGGTCTGCTGGCTTTCCAGCTGCCTCAACAGCCGCAGTTCTTCGTCTGCCTGGCCCGTGGTCGTCAACAACAAATCGGAGGAGAGCCAGCTCGACGGTGGCGCGGTCTCCTGCGCGCGACGGGCGTGTGTACATCCCGCGCCGCTGAAGGCGCCTGCCACGAGGAGGGCGCAGCCAACGACCGGGGCGAGAAGTGATCGAGGGTTCGTCCGCGAGGTCCCCCGCCGCCGCATGTTTCGAACCAGCATCCGTGAACTACGCTAGCATGGGCCCGGTAGGGATGGCGTACACCATGCACACAACGGCGAGGAGCGCGGCGCTGGCTCTGGTCGTTGTGTGGGGCATATGGCCACCGGCGCCGTGCCGCGCGTCTGAAGTCCGCGTCCAGACCCGCACCTACGGCGAGGCCTATACGCTCCGCCTCACCGGGCTCGCCCGCGCCACCGTCCCTCGCCGGCGGCTCGTTCAATACGTCAACCTCGGCGTCTACGATCTCCTCCCGCCCACGGACGCGAGCACGCTGCGCCGTGACCCCGAAGACGGGCAGCTGCGAATCGTGACCTCCATGCGTCTTCGGCACGACTTTGGCGCCTATCTCCGAGAAGCCGAGCAGGACGCGCAGCGTCTGGTAGACACGATCGATGGGCGCCAGGTGGACGTGATGTACGCCTTCGTCGAAGGGACGCGCCTGGGTGGCTGGCTCGACGCCCGCGTAGGCCGACAGTTCTCCATGACGGGACTGGACTTCTACGCCTTCGATGGCGGATGGCTGCGCGCGCGCACGCCCGCACACCTGGGGATCGCCGTGGCGTCTGGGCTGATGGTGCGCGGAGCGGACGTCCTCGGCGCGCCGAACTATGAGCTCGACGGGACGGACACCTCGGCGCATCGACGCGCGGTGGCGCCGATGGTGGCCGTGGAGGCGTCGCTCCTCGACGTGCCCGGCTGGATCGCCTCCGTTGGTTGGCGACAGACGTTTGAGACGGCCCCGTCCAGCGAGCAGCGCGCGGACCTTAACTTGCCGGAGTCGAGCGCGGTGCTCGAGTCCCTCCTCGCCGCTCGCCTCGCTTGGCGTGGCCCCCGCGGTCGACTCGCGGTCGACAGTTCCATTCGCTATGATTTCGGCCAAGCCGCGATAACGGATGGTCGCGTGGAGGTGCGCAGCCGGCTCACGAAGCTGCACGCGGCCTCGCTGTCGTACCAACACACCACGCCGATTTTCAGCCTGGATTCCATCTTCAACGTCTTCGACCTCGCCGTCGTCGAGCTCGGTCAGCTAACGTGGGACGTGACTCTTGGTCCGCGTTGGCAGCTCTCGTCGCACGGCCTGGTTCGAATCTTTCGCGACGGCGCCGGCGCCGGCGGGAGCAGCTGGTCCTCGCCGGTGGCGGCGACCAGCCAGGGGGGAGGCCTGAGCGTCGCCTACCGCGGGCGGTTGCGCGGGATGATGGACGCGCGCGCGATCGCGGGTGAGGGTGGGGCCCGGGTGTCTGGCTTCGCCGACGTCGCGTCGTCTCTCCTGTGGGATCGATTGGTGCTTGAGGGGCGCTTGTACGGGAACTACGTGGACCGCGCCGAGACCCCGTGGAGCGAAGGCTGGAACACCTCGCTGCAGGCGATCGTTCGCGGGAACCTCTGGGACGGCATCTCCTTGAGTTGGCTCGCGGAGCCCGGGACTGGCTCACGCTGGCGCTGGTCGTTTCGAACCATGCTCCTGTTGTCCATGGACTGGCAGGTCCGAGGAGGCGCGCGGCGATGAATCGTCCGACGGTCTTGCAAATCCTCCTCGTCGCCTACGCGGCCGCGCTCGTGGTGGCTGGGATTTGCTGGGCGCCCACACGCTCGTCTCACGCGCAGGCGCCTGACACCGCGGGTGCGCCACGGGCGACGATGACTGGCCCGTCGGCGCGAACAGGGGGGACCGCGTGGGGCGGCGCCGCGAGGAGCCCCGTGTACCCCGAGCGCCGGGCCACGGTCGTCTTCGATCATCGCGCGCACCTCGATCTAGGCCTCACCTGTGCTCCGTGCCATGCGCGAGCGCTCACGAGCACCCGCGCCTCCGATGATCTTGGGGTGGCGGTGGAGAGTTGCGATGGCTGCCACGACACGCAGCATCCGTGGATCGCCACGGCACAGGCCCCGCAGCGGGGAGCGCAGCGGCGCGCCGCCACCTGCGAAACCTGCCACCTCTACGACAAACTCCCCTCCGCCAAGCGCAGCAGACGGCAGCGGAATTCAGCCTCGCCCTTGCTGGTTTTCAACCACGCCATGCACCTGCGGGGCGGGGGCACGTGCGAGGGCTGTCACGATCGCATGCGCAGTGTTCAAGCCGGCGCCGGCGCGCGCGCCTCGCTTCCGTCCGAGGCGTCGTGCATCAGCTGCCACGACGGCAAGCGGGCGGCTGACGATTGTCGCACCTGCCACCCTACGGACCGGTCAGGTCGCCTGCGACGGTCGATGGCGCCGACACGCGGGGCCGCGAAGCTCGTGCCGGGCAACGAGCACTCGTGGGGCATGGGGCACGATCTCAATTTCGTCGAGCGCCACGGCGCGGTCGCGAGCGTCGAGGGGGATCGCTGCGCCGAGTGTCACGGTGAGGATGAGTGTCAGTCGTGTCACGCAGGGGCGACTCGCCCGCTCACCATTCACAGGCCCGACTTCGTCCGGAGCCACGGCATCGAAGCCCGCACCCGGACCTCGGATTGTGGAACCTGCCACCGGTTACAGTCCGACTGCCTCAGCTGCCACGAACGACTCGGCGTCGGGGCGGGCGCGGGGAGCCCGTTCACGTCACCGAGCGCGGGCACGTTCCACGGCAGCGGATGGTCTGGGGCGCCGGGCCAACCACAGGCCCACGCCCAGGCCGCGCGTCTCAACATCTCGACCTGTGTGTCCTGCCATCAAGAAGACAGCTGCCTGACTTGCCACGCGACGAGCCAGCACTCTCAGCAGGGGCTCGGCGCGAACCCCCACGGGGCAGGTTACGCCGGGAGCCTCCGCTGTCGTCAGCTCGCCAACCTCAACCGGCGAGTGTGCCTCCGCTGTCACGCACCAGGGACGCCGGAGCTCGACTGCGTCGGTTTTGGCCTCGGCGGTGGTCTGGGCGGCGGCGCGCCCAGCCGGCGGCCCTAGGCCGCGCCATCGTTCGCGTAGACCGTGAAGAGCTCCACGTCGGTCATCGCGACGATTCGATGGGCGCTCTCGGGCCGAATCGATGTGGGGGTGCCCGGGCTGATCTCTTCACGGAGGATTTCCCCGTCGTCCTCCACCTCGAGCACAGCGCGCCCACCTGTGAGCATCGCGACCATGTCGCTGCGGCCCTTTGTGGAGATCAACACCACCTCCCCGGCGCGAATCCGGAGCACCTTGCTCGTGAACGCCTCGCTGTTCGCCCACACGAGCTCGCCGCCGAAGCTCCGAGGCGTAAACGGGGGGCCGAACTCAGCGGCCGCATCGTCGACCAAGGGCGCGGTCGCGACCACCTCCTCGCCAATCACCTCGTCGGGAGAGGAATCCGTGGCGGAGCCCGAGTCAGCGGCGGGCGTCTCCTCTGCCGGCAGCTCCGGCTCGACGACAGCAGCCGCGTCCTCTTTTGGAGAAGCGACCTCCCCAGCGCCGACGAGGGTCGTCATCGGGGGCGGCGCGTTGTCGCGTTCTTGAGAGGAACTGCTGCTCACCAGGCCACGATACCGCAAATCCGCGCCACCGTGTGAATCAGGGCTGATCCCCTCCAGGCGCGCGGTGGAGCGCCTCCGGCGGATTACTTGTCTGGCGTTTTCTCGCCGCCGGCCTTCTCGCCCGCAGCCTTGGTCTCGCTGGCCTGCGCGTCGACGGACTTTTCGCCCGCGCTGTTGTCGTCACCGGCCTCGCCATCAGCGTCTCCTGGCTCCGCGACGGTCTCCTCGTCTTCGGGCTCCTCCGCCGGTGGGGCTCGCGCCTCCTTGCGCTTCTCGATCGCGATTCGGGCGCGTCGCGCCGCGTCGTGATCCCACTGATCTGCCTTTCCATCGCCATTGACGTCGTAGCCGATCCGGTCGATTTGCTCGCGCACGTAGTAGGTGAACATGTCCGCGCGCCCGTCTGCGTCGCGGTCCGTCTCCATGCGGACGATTCGGCCTTTGTCGTAGAAGCGCCAGGTGTCCACAGCGCCGTCGAGATCGAGATCTTGCTCGTCCTTCGTCACTACCTCGCCGTCAAAATAGCGGCCTAGATCGATCCGCCCGTCGAAGTCGAGATCAAATTGCTCGCGGTCGATCTCCCCCTCCGGGCCGTAGTAGTAGAACGCGTCGAGGCGTCCGTCGAAGTTGAGGTCGGCCTGTTTGCACCCGACCGTCTCTCCGTTCTCTCCGTTCTGGTACACGGTGATCAGATCAGCGAAGTCGTCGTGGTTGAGATCTACTTGAGAGACGCGATTTCCGCTGGATTGGCACCGCGCGTCGTCGATCACGAGGGCCTGCAAATTGCTCGCCGCGCGCGCCGGCCGCGCCTCATCCGCCGGCGAGCGCGAGCCCTCGTTTTGCGCGTTGGGCGAGGTGCTGGCGCAACCGCCGAGCATCATGAGCGAGACGGCGACGACGCCGGCGGTCCCGCTGCGAAACCTCGAAAGGAGAGGGGCGCCGCCTTGTCGTGATTCAACGCTCACCGTGTCATGCTAGGCCGAACTGTAGGCGTCGGCAAGTTCGGGGCGCCTGTGGTACTCAGCGACTCTCTGACCATGGAAAACAGCCCCCCCACGCCCGCTGAGCGCGAGCACATCCGAAGCTTCAGCATCATCGCGCATATCGATCATGGGAAGAGTACGCTCGCGGATCGCCTGATGGAGGCCACTGGGCTGCTCACGGACCGCGACAAAGCCGCCCAATATCTCGACCGCATGGACATCGAGCGAGAGCGGGGAATCACGATCAAGGCGCAGACGGTCCGCATGTCCTACACGGACGGGGAGGGGGCTTCGTACCAGCTCAACCTGATCGACACCCCCGGCCACGTTGACTTCAATTACGAGGTGTCGCGGTCGCTCGCCGCATGCGAGGGGGCGTTGCTGGTGGTGGACGCCGCGCAGGGCGTCGAGGCGCAGACGCTGGCCAACGTCTACCTCGCGTTGGACCACGACCTCGAGATCATCCCCGTGATCAATAAAATCGACCTCCCCAGCGCCGACGTCGAACGCGTGAAGGAGGAGATCGAGGAGATGGTAGGGCTCGACGCCGACTCCGCGATCCTCGTGAGCGCGAAGACAGGGGTGGGCATTGAGCAATTGCTGGAGGCCATCGTGACCCTCATCCCCCCACCGAGAGCCGATCCTCAAGCGAAGCTTCAGGCCCTCATCGTCGACTCTTGGTGGGACTCGTACCGTGGGGTCATCTCCGTGATCCGCCTGTTCTCCGGCACGCTGAAACCCAAGGACAAGGTGCGCCTCATGGCGACCGGCAAGGAATACGAGGTGACGAATGTGGGGGTGTTCGCGCCTGTCGCGAAGGATCTCCCGTGTCTAGAGGCGGGGGAGGTGGGGTTCTTTATCTGCAATATTAAGCAGGTGGCGGACTCCAAGGTGGGCGACACGCTGGTCCACGGCCACGACGACGAGGCGAAGGCCCTCCCCGGTTTTCAAGATGTCCAGCAGATGGTTTTCGCCGGCGTGTTCCCCTCCGACTCGGCCGACTACGACGACCTCCGCGACGCGCTCGGCAAGCTCTCGCTTAACGACGCGTCTTTTACCTACGAACCCGAGACCTCCGACGCGCTTGGATTCGGCTTCCGACTTGGTTTCTTGGGCCTGCTCCACATGGAGATTATCCAAGAGCGTCTTGAACGGGAATACGACCTCGACATCATCACCACCGCGCCGAGCGTGAAGTATCGGGTGACGTGCAAGGATGAGTCGGTCCTCGTGGTGGAGAACCCTGCGAGGATGCCGGAGGTGGGGAAGATCGAGTTTATCGAGGAGCCCCTCATCCTCGCGCGCGTCCAAGTCCCAGAGGGGCACCTCGGCTCGGTCATCAAGCTGTGTCAAGAGCGGCGTGGCGTGCAAAAAGACCTGGCCTACCTGACCGCGACGCGGGTCCAGGTGGTCTACGCCCTGCCGCTCGCGGAGGTCGTGTTCGGGTTCTATGATCGGCTCAAGAGCGTCTCGCGGGGCTACGCGAGCCTGGACTACGAACCGGGTGGATATCAGCGCGCGAACCTGGTGAGGCTCGACTTGATGGTGAACGGGGAACGCGTGGACGCGCTGTCCTTGATCGCCCACAGGGACGCGTCCTTCCATCGGGGGAGGGACCTGTGTTCGAAGATGAAGGAGGAGATCCCGCGGCAGCAATTTGAGGTCGCGATCCAAGCGGCCATCGGCGCCAAGGTCATCGCACGCACCACGGTGAAGGCGCTCCGGAAGAACGTGCTCGCCAAGTGCTACGGCGGCGACGCGAGTCGCAAACGCAAACTCATCGAGAAGCAAAAGAAGGGCAAGCGCCGCTTGAAGGCCGTGGGCAACGTGGAGATCCCCCAGGGCGCCTTTCATGCGATCTTGACGATCGATTAGCGCCGGGGCGCTCCCACGCCCAAAGCTTGAACGACCACCATGCAACACGACCTCAACACGGACGAGCCGAGCGCGCCTCCCCAGACTCCAAGTCGTTCTGTGAGGCGGATTAAAAGCGACGCCCTCTACCTCCAAAAGGAGGCGCGGAAGATCGTCAAAAAACACGCGGAGAGGCTCCCCGGTCCGATCGTCTCTGAGCTCCAGGCCTCCATCGCCGCCATCGACAACGCGCGGCGTCAGGCGGCGTTCGCGGCGATGGATGCGGAGGCCGAGCGGCTCGACTCGCTGCTCCAGGATCACGCGGCCTTCGCCCGCAAGTCAGCCCTGCGTGAGATCGTAGAGAACCTCTCTATCGCGCTGCTCCTCGCCCTGTCTATCCGAGCCTGTGTCTACGAGCCGTTCCGGATTCCGAGCGGTTCCATGATCCCCACGCTGCAGATCGGCGATCACATCTTCGTCAACAAGTTCGTATATGGCGTCCAGGTTCCCACGACGAACACGATCGTTGGCGAGGACCTCGTGTCGCCCATTAAGCGAGGGGACGTCGTCGTGTTCCGTTACCCCCTCGATCCGAGCGAAGGGGACTACATCAAGAGAGTCATAGGGCTCTCGGGGGACCACGTGCGCGTTCAGGGCCGAGAGATCTGGATCAAGCCCAAGGGCAGCGACACCTTCAACCCCGTGCCCCAGCGCCCCGGCGAAGGCGCCTGCCTCGATGAGGATGGGGAGACAGAGGTCTCCGCTTGCGATCGGCTGTACGAGACGCTCGGGGACCACGAATACGTCGTCCGGTACATGAACTTTGGGGGGTTTGGCAGCACCCCGATCGCCCCGAAGCCGAAGACCTACCAGGTCCCAGACGGCCATCTGTTTGTCATGGGCGACAACCGCGACCAGTCCAAAGATTCGCGCCTCTGGAGTTATCCCACCGAGGCGGTCGCGGCGGAGCGGGTGATTGGGCTCAAGGACCTCCGGGATATCGCCGCCGATGACGCGGTGTTCGCCACCTCTCGCGTCGACGCTGAACGCGACACGAGCGTCGATGAGGTGACCTACCACGGCAGGACCAGGGAGCCAGGCTTTGATCTTCGTCTCGACGTGTGGCGCGCGTCTCCCTTGGGCAGCGGCGCCATCCTTGAGGCGCACCGAGGGCTCATCTCGGGAGCGCAGGAGGTCACTGTGGGCGAGCTCGTGCGCGCGGGGACCAACCTCGTCGGACCCGAGCGAGCCGCGACCCTCGAGACCGGCGCCGAGGTCGACCGGCTGCTCGTGGGGAGCGACGCCGTCAGCTGGTATGCGGCGTTCTATCTGCAACCGGCCGACACGGTCTTCAAGCTCACCTGCGGGCGTCGAAGCTGCCAGACGAGCGCTCAGCTCGCCGAGCGAATCGCGTATACGGTCCGCGAGTTCAACCAAGATCACGACCAGAGCGCCAAGGAGCTGGTGAGCCTCGACAGGAGGGCGACCTACCAGGCCGACTGGATCGAGCGCGACTCTGTGGAGTCCCGCTACCACGTGTCCGAGCTTCGATCCCCCACCTACACTGGCGCCGACGACGGCAGTGACATCGTCCGACTCTCAACCTGGCGGGGGCGCGGACTCGGCCAGGGCAAAGAGCTGCTGAGAGACGCGGCGCTGCTGGCGGCGGGTCGCTCACGGGCGACCGCCGAGAGCCTCCCAGATCTCGGAGACGACGCGTGGATCAGCGAAGGCGAGGGCGCGGTCACCGTCGTTCAAGCGCTGTCAGACAGCTCCATCGTCACGGTGCTCGAGTGCGGTCGACAACGCTGCGCGACCCGCACGGACGCCCTCAAGATCGCCGCCGCCGTCAAGACGCGGGCGGCGGACGCGGCGAGGGACCGACGCCGAATGTCCGAGATGTTACGTCCCGCCGACGCGCCGTCCTGGACGCCGGGGGCGGTGTCCATCCCGCCGAAGATGCCGTGGGACAGCGCCACGTATCGCGCGTCAGCGCGTGGCACCGAGCACGTCGTCCGGATTCGTGTAGAGCGGGCACCGGAAATCGGAATCAAGGCGCGCCTCGCCGAGCTCCAGGCGACCTTGAGCGGCGCCGCCCGGGAAGACAGCCTCGGCGTTGAAGCGTGGAGAGATGCGACCGGCCAGCGCATCGTGTTCGCGACGCCCGTCACCGACACCGTCGTCGACCTCGACTGCGGCCCCGGCGTGTGCCCGAGCGTGGAGGTCACGCGCGCGCTGGCCCAGCGCGCGTTCGACAAGGTCCAAGACATCACCAACTTCGTAGATCCTTCCGCGCGCCGACCACGACCGTTCGTGCCCCGCGGCAACGTCAAGGGCCGCGCCGACGTCGTCTGGTGGCCGACCCACCGGTTTTGGGTGCCCGTCGACTGAGCGGCAGGCACGGGCTGCTGCTCACCACGAGGCGCGGGTCGCGGCGGTGCCAGCGGAGCAACCGCGCTCGGGGGCGCTCGCAGGGCCGATCTCCTCTCTTTGACTTTACATAATATATATTATCGGTAATATACAGGGAGTCTGTCCAACGTTGCCTCTGCCGTCGTACTGCGCGCCGCCTCCTCCCGAGCGCCTGCCCTGGGCCCTTGCAATGCGGATGCGACCTCGCGACACTCCCCGTCACGCTCGCTTAGCTCAGTCGGATAGAGCGACGGTTTCCTAAACCGTAGGCCGCAGGTTCGATCCCTGCAGCGAGCGCCGCGCACCGCCGCTCATCGGCGGTGCGCTCAGAGCTGCCTTCGACCGACCGCGACTAGCCTCGCGTGCGGATCCCCGGTACCGTTGGACCCTCATGCGATCGTTCACCATCGCGGCCTTCCTCTCCTCAGCCGCGCTCGCCGGGGCGTTGGGCTGGTCGGCCGGGTGCGGTGAGCCTTGTATCTATGGCGCTGAGGGCTGCTCCTGCTTGCTCGATTCGGTCTGCGATCCTGGGCTCGTGTGTGTCGGTTACCTCTGCTGGAGCCCCGAGGATGCTCCGGAGGCGCCCCCCGACGGGACCTCGACCGGCGGCACTGACGAGGGCCCGTCCGCCGGCACGGACGGCGGTGTCTACGACGACGGGTCCTACAGCGGAGACGACGAGGGCTACGACGAGGGCTACGACGAGGGCTACAACAGCGAGGTCGACGACGGCTACACCTACAGCGAAGACGGCGGTCCGATCACCACCACGAGCGACGATGGAGGCGGCGTTCCCCCCGACCCCCCTGACACTTCGGCGTGGGTCGATGTGGCCGCCGGTGGTCGCCACACATGTGGCCTCAGGGAATCGGGCGGTGTCGAGTGCTGGGGCGCCAACGACAACGGCCAACTGTATGTTCCAGACGGAATCGACGCCGCCCTCGTGGACGCCGGCAGCACGAGGACCTGCGTGGTGCCTGCCTCGGGCGGCGTGCGTTGCTGGGGGCGAGGCGGCGCGACCACCCCGGTCAACGGCGTCTTCGTCGTCGTCACTGAAGGCGGTGGCCACGGCTGCACGATCCGTGGCGACGGCGATGTCCTCTGTTGGGGTGCAAGTGGCCAAGGACAGGCAGACGCACCCGCCGGCGGCTTCCGGGACGTGTCTGCCGGCAGAGTTCACACCTGTGGCGTCCGGGACACTGGAACCGCCGAGTGCTGGGGGGCCAACGGTGCAGATGGCTTCGCGACGCCTCCCGCCGGCGTCATCTTCAAGAGCATCGCGGCGGGTGACGACTTCTCGTGCGGGATCGGAGAGAACGGCAACCTCGTATGTTGGGGCAACGACGACTGGGGACAATCCTCGCCGCCGCTCGGGAACGATTTTGTCGGGCTGACCGCGGGTGGTACACACGCGTGCGCCCACCGGAGCAGCGGGGCCGTGGTGTGTTGGGGTTCGAACTATGCGGGGCAAGCCCTCGCTCCTTCGGGAGCGTTCGCGCGGATCTCTGCGGGCGGTCGACACAGCTGCGGAGTTCGCCCGTCCGGCACTATCGAGTGCTGGGGTAGCAACAGCCAAGAGCAGTCGTCTCCCCCACCCTGACCGCCGTGTTACGGCCTCTCCGCCGCTCGCTGCCTCTGCTAGGAGACACACGACCGCCCACCGCTCGGTTCCTTGCTTCCGAACGGTGGCGTCGCTTCGCGCGCCTGCGTGTGAACGACTAGCGCTTCAGCCGTCGCCGACGCCGACCGAGCCCCGCGAGCCCGAGGAACATGAGGGACGCGAGGGCGCCTGTTTTTCCCTGTTCTCCAGCGTCCGTCGCACAGGCGCACCCGTCCGCGTCATCGATGGCCGCCCCATCAGAATCGGTGCCCGACGCGGATCCGTCCGCGCTGCCACCGGTCCCATCGTCGCCGGCGCTGGCGTCTCCACCGCTGGCGCTGGCGTCTCCACCCTCGGCGGTGCCGCTTCCGTCGGCGTCCGCGGATCCGCTGGCGTCCGCGGTCGCGGGGGCGGTCGCGTCCGCGTCGCCGTCTCCGTCTCCATCGCCG
The DNA here is from genome assembly GCA_014240065.1 of Myxococcales bacterium. Classification (GTDB taxonomy): domain Bacteria; phylum Myxococcota_A; class Polyangia; order Nannocystales; family Nannocystaceae; genus JAAZXR01. Next base: position 62 of record JAAZXR010000017.1, on the reverse strand, counting down.
GACGCGGAAGCGTCCGCGTCCGCGGTCGCGTCGCCGTCTCCGTCTCCGTCTCCGTCTCCGTC
>JAAZXR010000179.1:453-1130 GCA_014240065.1 Myxococcales bacterium | reverse complement strand
GGCCTGCGATGACGGCGTCGACAACGGCCCTGGACAGGCGTGCTTGAGCACCTGCACGCTTAACGTCTGTGGCGACGGCGACCACGGCCCGGGAGAGGACTGCGACGACGGCAACCAGATCGGCGGCGACGGCTGCTCCATCGGTTGCATGCTCGAGACCTGCGGCAACGGGACCCAGGACATCGGAGAGGCCTGCGACGACGGGCAAAATGGAGACGACGACGACGGCTGCACCGACACCTGCGACCTCCCTGAATGTGGCGACGGCATCGCCCAGCCCGTGAGCAACAGCGAGCAGTGTGACCAGGGCGCCGCCAACAACGACAACGGGGCGTGCACCGCCGTCTGCCTCGACGCGGTGTGCGGTGATGGAAAGATCTGGAACACCGGCGTCGGACAAGAAGAGTGCGACAACCTCAACAGCAACGGACCGGGACAGGCCTGCAAGGCGGACTGCACAGAGAACGTCTGCGGCGACGGTGACAAGGGCCCCACGGAGGCCTGCGACGACGCCAACACCGATCCAGGCGACGGCTGCTCCCCCGTGTGCGAGCTTGAGGCCTGCGGTAACTCGATCCTCGACCCCAACGAGGAGTGTGACGACGGCCAAAACGGCGACAACGACGACGGATGCACCGACCTGTGCATGCTCCCCGCATGCGGCGACGGATTCCTCC
>JAAZXR010000179.1:0-443 GCA_014240065.1 Myxococcales bacterium | reverse complement strand
GTGAGGGCTGCGATGACGGCACCGCCAACGCCGACACCGCGGCCTGCACACTGGCGTGCGAGCCCGCGTCGTGTGGAGACGGATTTACCCAGCCGATCAAGGGCGAGGAGTGTGACGACGGGATCAACAACGGACCCGGCCAACCGTGCCTCTCGGAGTGCCTCGAGAACGTGTGCGGGGACGGCGACAAGAGCCCCACAGAAGACTGCGACGACGGCAATGACGTCAACGGCGACGGCTGCAACAGCAACTGCCAAAACGAGATCTGCGGCAACGAGGCCATCGACGCCGATGAGGAGTGCGACGACGGGAAGAACGGCGACGACGACGACGGCTGCACCGATCAATGCACCCTCCCCGTCTGTGGAGACGGGCTGTATCAGCCCAGCAGCACAGATCCTGTCGAGGAGTGTGACCTCGGCCAAAACAACTCCGATTCCGGC
>JAAZXR010000178.1 GCA_014240065.1 Myxococcales bacterium | reverse complement strand
TGGCGACGCGGTCGAGGAACCACCGGTCGTGGGTGACCACGAGCACCGTGCCCGGGAAGTCGAGCAGCGCCTCCTCGAGCGCCGCGAGGGTGCTGACGTCGAGGTCGTTGGTGGGCTCGTCGAGGATGACCACGTTGGCGTCTTCGATGAGGATCTTGGCGAGGGCGACGCGCGCTCGCTCGCCGCCCGACAGGTCGCCCACCCGCTTGCGTTGCTCGTGGCGGGTGAACAAGAACCGCTCGAGGTAGGTGTAGACGTCGGTGGGGCTGCCGTCCCGATCGATCTCGGCGCGGCCGTGGGCCACGTTGTCGAACACGGAGTCGTCGTCGTCGAGGTCGCCGCGCTCTTGGTCGAGGTAGGCCACGCGCGTGTTCTTGCCCCGCGTGATCGTGCCGCTCGCCGGGGGCAGGTCGCCGGTGAGGGTGCGAAGCAGCGTGGTCTTGCCGCATCCGTTGGGTCCGACGATGCCGATGATCTCTCCCTTGGACAGGCGCAGCGTGAGGTCGGAGGCGAGGCTGCGGCCCCCGATGGCCACCTCAAGATCGAGGGCCTCGAGAATCGTGCGGCCGGAGCGGGTGTGTCCGAGCGACACCGTGGCGGTTTTCTCCAGGCGAGCGCGGGGCGCGTCGAGGGCCTCATGGGCCCGATCCACCCGCGCCTTTTGCTTGGTGGTGCGCGCTTGTGGCGTCCGGCGCAGCCACTCGAGCTCGCGCCTCAAAAAGTTGCGCCGGTTGGCCTCGGTGCGCTCGGCATGGGCCATGCGCAGGGCCTTCGCCTCGAGGTAGGCGCCCCAGCCACCCTCGTAGCTGTGGATCTGGCCTTCGGTCACCTCGAGGGTGCGGGAGACCACGCGGTCGAGCAGGTAGCGGTCGTGGGTGACGAGGAGCAGTGCGCCCTTGAATGTGGAGACGAGGTGACGCTCAAGCCACTCGATGGTCGCGATGTCGAGGTGGTTGGTGGGCTCATCCAAGATGGCGAGGTCCGGGGCGGAGACGAGCAGCCGCGCCAGGGCCACCCGCCGCCGTTCGCCGCCGCTCATGGCGTCGACGTGGGCGCTCGCGTCGCGAATCCCCACGTGGGCCAAAAACGCCGCCGCGTCGTGTTCACGGTTCCACCCACCAAGCTGCTCGATGCGGTCGCCGAGGGTGGCCTGCTCGGCGAGCAAGG
>JAAZXR010000177.1 GCA_014240065.1 Myxococcales bacterium | reverse complement strand
GAGGTGCGCGAGTATATCGCAGCCCCTCTCGCAGCTCGTCCCTCGGCTGCTCTGGGCCCTGCGTTTGAGGGGTTGGGGCGGTCATGTTGTGCCCCCTCGTGCGCTGGTCGCCGGATGTCGGACCTCGCCGCGCACCTCGTCGACGCGGTGTTCCCCGACGTCCCCGTCCGCCAGTGGGTTTGCTCGCTCCCTTGGCGACTGCGCTACCCGATGGGCTACGACCCGCGTCTGTGCACCGACGTCCTGCGCGTGTTCGTCGGCGCGCTGAAGCGCTCGCTGCGCTGGCGCGCCAAGCGCCAGCTCGGGCTGCGCTCCGTCGACGACGCACACGTCGGCGCCGTCACCTTCGTGCAGCGCAGCGACAGCGCGCTGCGGCTCAACGTTCACTTCCACACCCTCGCGCTCGACGGCGTCTACGTGCGCAGCGAGGCGGGCCCGCTCGACTTCCACCGCCTCGGCGAACCGACGCGCGCCGACGTCGAACGAGTCGCCGCGTGGACCCACGCCGGCCTCTTGCGCGTGCTCGCGCGGCACGGACGCAGCCTCGAGGGCATCGAGCACGCACCCGACGCGATGCGCGCGGACGAGCCCGTGCTCGCGAGCTGCTACGGCGCATCCGCCGCCGACGTCCAGCTCCTGGGTGACGCCCCCGGCTCGCGCACCGACAAGCTCGTCCGCCCCCTGCGCGCGCTCTGCGCGCCCGGCCCTCGCGGCCCGCTCGCCGAGGTGGGCGGGGTGAACATCCACGCGAAGGTCTGCGTCGAGGGGCCCGAGGCGCTCGAGCGCCTGTGCCGATATACGGCGCGCCCCCTGCTCGCCCAGGACCGCCTCGACCTGCACGGCGACGGCAGGGTGCGTTATCGCTTCAAGACCACCTGGAGGGACGGCACCTGCGCCATCTTGCTCGACCCGCTCGACTTCATCGCCCGCCTGTGTGCCCTCATCGGTCGCCCGGGCCGTCACGCCGTCCGGTACCACGGCGTGCTCGCGGGCAACGCCACGTTGCGCGCCCAGGTCGTCCCCGGCCGCGCCCCGGTGCACGGCGAACAGCTCGCGCTCCTCCCACCGGCCGACGGCGGCCCCCCCGCCCCGCGCCCCCCCGCACGTCGCCGCTGGGCGCAGCTGCTGCGGCGCGTCTTCGCCGTCGACGTCCTCGCCTGTCCCACCTGCGGCGGCC
>JAAZXR010000176.1 GCA_014240065.1 Myxococcales bacterium | reverse complement strand
TCAACGACGTCTTCCCCGCGTTGCCACCCCCATCCCAGTCCAGCGGCCCTCCGATGAGCACGTCCGCCAGCCCGTCCCCGTCCACATCCCCCGCCGACGCCACGCTCGTCCCCGTGTACGACAGGTCTGGGCTCCCCAGCGGCAAAAAGGAGTACGACGCTTCCGCCAGCTCAAACGTGGACTCCGGGGACCCCGGCGTCGCCGCCGTGAACTCCGACGCCAGCATCACGTAGGCCTTGCCCCGCCACTGCCCCGCCTCGTTGTTCTCCGGCGCCCCGATGATGATGTCATCGCGCCCATCCCCGTCCACGTCCCCCGCCGACGCCACGCTGTAGCCCGCCTCATCCGTGCTGGTCTCCCCCACAAACGAGTACGACGCCTCCGCCAGCGCGAACGATGTGCCCGTCGGCGCCGCGGCGATGGTGGAGGCCAACATCACATACACTTTCCCCGTGCGGCAGCACCCCTTGTCTTTATTGCCAGGCGCGCCGATGAGCACGTCCGGCCGCCCGTCGCCGTCCACGTCCCCTGCCGACGCCACGCTCCACCCCGCCAGCTCGAGGATCGCCGGCTCTCCCACAAAGGTGTAGCTCGCGTCCGCCACCGACCGCACGCTCCCGGACGGCATCGCCACCACATCGGAGCCGAGCATCAGATACGTCTTGCCCGTTGAGAACCCCGAGTCTCGAGCGTAGATGGCACCGATGAGCACGTCGTCGAGGCCGTCGCCATCCACGTCTCCCGCCGACGCCACGCTCCAGCCGTTTTCATCCCCGGTGTCCTCTGCCTGAAACACGTACGACGGCGGAGTGAGGTCCAGGTCCACGGCGCCCCTCGGCAGCGACAGCAGGTCCGCGGCCAGCATCAGCACCGTCTCCCCCCTCGAACTCCCGTACGGTGCACCCACCAGCACGTCGTCGAGGCCGTCCCCGTCCACGTCCCCCGCCGACGCCACGGTCTTCGCCGCGCCGTCGAACGATGACAAATCCAGCCCATAGGACGCGTCTGCCAGGCTCACCGTGGCACCGGCCGGACGCCGCGCCAGGTCTGTCGACAGCATGACGTACGCGAACTGGGTCCCCGGCGCGCCGATGATCACGTCGGGCACCCCGTCCCCGTCCACGTCCCCCGCCGACGCCACGCTCCATCCGCTCTCTTCGTCCTCCTCCGTCCCGATGAATCGAAGGCTCCCCTCCGGCCCCGTCTGCCCCACCCGGCACACATCACAGCGCCCCGTGGGCCCCACGTCACAAAACTCCC
>JAAZXR010000175.1 GCA_014240065.1 Myxococcales bacterium | reverse complement strand
CCGAAGAGTGTGACACCGGCAACAACAACGGCAACAACGCTGACTGCACCTTGACCTGCGAGCTCGCCACCTGCGGAGACGGCCTGATCTGGAGCGCCGGCACCGGCAACGAGACCTGCGACAATGGGCTCGCCAACAACAACGACAACGCGGGCTGCACCTCGACCTGTCAAGCCGCCGTCTGCGGCGACGGGCTCATCCACAACCTCGGCGGGGGTGGTGGAGTTGGGCTGCGGGATGCCGTCTCCGCACACGGGGAAGGTGCACGAGTCGGTGCAGCCGTCGTCATCGTCGCCGTTTTTCCCGTCGTCGCACTCTTCGCCTTGATCGACGGAGGTGTTGCCGCACACCTCGTTGTTGCAGGTGCTGCTGCATCCGTCTCCCGACGTGTTGTTTCCGTCGTCGCACTCCTCGGTGGGGCCCTTGTCGTCGTCCCCGCACACGTTGAGTTGACAGTCGGCGAGGCAGGCTTGGTTGGGTCCGTTGTTCCCCAAGTTGTCGCAGTTCTCTCCGTTGGAGGGCTGGACAAAGCCGTCGCCGCAGAGTGGATCTTGACACGTCGTGGTGCAGGTCCCGGTGTCTGCGTTGGCCGTCCCCTCGTCGCACTCTTCGCCCTCGTTGGGCTGGGAGAAGCCATCGCCGCAGGTCGGGAAGGTGCAAAGATCGGTGCAGCCGTCGTCGTTGTCGCCGTTGGCGGCATCATCGCACTCCTCGCCTTGGTCGACGGTGTTGTTGCCACAGGATTCAAGCTCACACGTGGGCGAGCAGTTGTCGCCGCCGACGATGTTGCCGTCGTCGCAGGCCTCGTTGGGGCCCTTGTCTCCGTCGCCGCACACATTTAACACGCAGCCTGCGAGGCAGGCTTGTCCGGGGCCGTTGTTGATCCCGTTGTCACACTGTTCTTGGCCGGTCCCCGTGTTCCAGACGAGGCTGTCTCCGCAGGTCGCGAGGGCGCAGGCGTCGGTGCAGTCGGCGTTGTTGTCGTTGGCGAGCCCGAAGTCACACGCCTCGCCGTTGGACACGGGCTGGAAGATCCCGTCGCCGCACTGGGCCGCGCGGCAGGCGTCGGTGCAGCCGTCGTCGTCGTCGCCGTTCTTGCCGTCGTCGCAGTCCTCGTTCACGTCGACGACGCCGTCGCCACACGATTCCAGCGTACAAAACAGGGAGCAGCCGTCTCCGCCGACGTTGTTGCCGTCGTCGCAGGCCTCGGTGGGGCTCTTGTCTCCGTCGCCGCACTGGTTGAGGGCGCAGGCGCTGTTGCAGAATTGTCCCGGGCCGTTGTCGGCGCCCT
>JAAZXR010000174.1 GCA_014240065.1 Myxococcales bacterium | reverse complement strand
CCCATCACCTCGCTCGGGCTCGCCTGCGCCGGCTTTATCGCAGCGCTCTGGGTATCGGGTTCACGGGCACACGATGGGACCGGGCAGGCACTCGGCGTCCAGGAGGCCCCCGATACACTCCATCAGCTCCTCGGACTCTTCCAAGAGGACGACCCTAACGATAATCCATCGAACAGCGTTTTCTACCCATGAGACCGTGCTTGCAATTTTGCTCCATTCATTGAGGTGTGCGTGTTGAATAGACCGCATGCCCCATGGTCCAATGCGCCATGATGCGCGTTCGCCCCCTCCCTCTCGACCCACGCCGCGTCACACTGCTCACGATGCTCACCATCTGCGGATGCAGCGGATGCAAACCGACCGAGCAGGCCGCCGCCCCCGTCGTCATCGAGGGCCGCCCCACGGGTCTGATGTTCGACGCCTCCGGCAGCATGTCCGCCGCGCTCGACGGGACACCGAAAACAGAGGTGGGCCACGACTCCCTGGCCTGCCTCGCCACGGAGACCGGCGGCACGGTGACCGCCGTGAACGACACTCCGAGCCTCGCCATGGCCCTCGACGACGACGTGTCTCCCCAGCGCGAGCCGCCACCGGGCGAGCGTGGCGAGCGAGGCAACGCAGGCCAGACGCGCCTAGTTGAGCTCAACTCGTTCTACCTCATCGAGGGGCCCTCGCAGGAGTCGCCAGCCCCGCGATTTCACGCGCTGGTGAACCCACGAGAGCGTAGAGCGCGGCCGCGTCCGGCGCGTCGCGAGCGCCAGTTGGCGGTGCCCGACCGAATCCAGCGGGGGTTGGAGACGCTGGTGCGAGAGAGCGGTAAGGCGGTGCACCGCGTCCATTTCAGTCTTCAGCCGCACAACATTGAGATAGAGTCCATGGTGACGCTTGGGCCGGCGGCGCGGAAGGAGGGAATACGCCGCCTGCAGGCGCAGAAAGAGGCGCGCTATCAGGGAGTGGTGACTCACCTGGAGCGCCAGGGGTGTTCCAAGATCCGCGTGATGACGCTGGGTACTTCGATTTATGCAGACTGTGATTTGAGCGGTCAGGTGACGCGCCTCGTGAGGCACCCGGACATTCTTTTTGTGGGACTCCTGGTGCGGGATGCGACTCCCCACGACGAGGAATTACCGCCGTTGGATGATATGCTCTCACCCTGGTAGAGTCGCGACTCCCCGACTCCCCGGGGAATCCCATCCCAGGGTCGTTCAGGAATTCTCGATAGGCCGAAATCCCGTCCCAGGGTCGTTCAGGAATTCCCGATAGTTGTCTCCCTACATTGTTCTATCGCGAAAAACCAAAAGACCCTGGGTCAGGGAAGCTGAGGGAAGCTGCAGATAGCGCTCGCCCTGCGTGGTTCTGTCGAGACAAGCTCCCGACTCCCCGTCCCAGGGTCG
>JAAZXR010000173.1 GCA_014240065.1 Myxococcales bacterium | reverse complement strand
TTTCACCGGCATATGGTACGACATGTGCTCGCTTCGTCCAGCACTTCTCAGTCAAAACGCTTTTCCGTGCGAAATTCGCCGGTTGTCGAACGCCGCCTGCGAGCCCACGAAGCGCGCTCAGCCACCGCCGGGGCAAAAGTACTCGACGCTCGCCGTCGGCATCGACAGCGCCTTGAACTCGTCGCACGCCGTGCCGCAGAGCGTAATGGCGCTGTAGGGCGTGGAGTAGTACCAACCATCGACGTTGTTCGTGCAGTCTGCACTCGTGATTTGGGTGTACGCGACACCGTTAACCGTGACGCCCACGAGGGCGGGATCGAGGGGAGGCACGCTCAGTTGGATCTCACAGGTCACCACCGCCGCGGCGATGGCGTCGATCGCATCCAACAGCTCGGCCGGATCATCGCCAGGGTAGTAATCAACGTTGGGCGCGGGGTTCGGCACCCCTCCGGCAGCCGCATATTCTTCAACCTCCGCCTCGAACCCGCTGGCAGCATCAATGCCGACGACGTAGGTGGGGATACCGTCGGTGTTGTAGGCGTCGGCGATGGCGGCCACCAGCTCTGTGTGCACATCGGTCGCCGTGTAATTGTTGATGTTTCCATCCACGCAGGCGCGGGGTCCGAGGAGCCCATCGGAGATGAGCCCGTCCGTGATGAGCATGATCGCGCGATCCTCGGTGGGATCCGGCACCTCGGCTTTCAACGCCGCGAGGCTCTCCTCGAATCCCTGCTGCGAGGGCGTCCAACAGTATCCGTCGATGTCCGAAGCGGCCGGAAGCGCGTTCACGATACTCGCCGAATTATTCAGGTCTGGTTTGAGTTGATTCGAGTCGAACCCGGCGTCCACGTCGCAGGCGGCACCGTCGGCGATGTACGCCTGACATGTTCCAAACACCGGATGAAAATTGGTGCAGTCAAACTGGGTCTGGTTCTCACATTTATCGGCAGTGGGGTACCACTTCGCGCCAAACTTGACCACGTTCTCGTACGTGCTCGTCACATCCGCCACGACCTGCACGAGCGTGTCCCACCGTGTCGCGCCGCCGAAGTCGACGGTCATGCTGCCCGACTTGTCGAGGACCAGCACGAGGTTGGGGGGCACCGCGTTGACCGTGGGCTGCTCCGCAAAACAAGGGATATTGCACATGGAGGAGCAGCCGTCTCCATCGTTGGTGTTCCCATCGTCACACCCCTCCGAAGCGCCGAGGAAGTCGTCTCCGCAGACGGTGAGCGTGCAGTCGCTGAGGCAGTCGGTGACGCCAGCCTGCCCATTGTTCCCCCCGTCATCACAGGCCTCCGAGAGTCCGTCGTGTCCATCCCCGCACACCGTCGCCGCACATAGGTCGGTACAATCAGAGGTGTTGGTGCCATTGGCTGGCCCATCGTCACACACCTCTCCTTGGTCGATCGTGCCATCGCCACAAAACGGGTCAGGGTCCCCGTCTCCGTCTCCGTCTCC
>JAAZXR010000172.1 GCA_014240065.1 Myxococcales bacterium | reverse complement strand
TCGACGCCGCCCAATGTCAGTACGCGGATCCCTACACACCGGAGTGCCTCCCCGGGGATGATTTTGAGTGGACCTGCGTCGACCGCAGCTGCAGCGGCAACTGCGGCTAGGCCATCGCGTCCCCGCCGGCACCACCGGAATTCCAAATCCCGTCCCAGGAGCCGTCGGGCATTCCCCATCCCCGTCTTCCCCCGATTCCCCGATTCCCGATTCCGATTCCCGATTCCCGTCCCAGGGTCCTTTAGGAAATCTCGATAGCTGTCCCCCTACATTGTTCTTCCAGGATCCTCAGGTTCTCGGGGGGACCCTGGGTCGGGGTTGGGGCCCCTTACCCTTCGGGGACGAACTCGTCGCAGGTCGTGTCGATAAGCTCCACGGCCTGGTCGAAGAAGGCGTTGTAGCTCGGGGCGCACACGCTCCCCAGCAGACCCTTGGTGCCAAAGTTCTCCACGAACTGGCGCAGTCGCGTCGCCTGCATCGCCCCGTCTCCCGTCCCTTCGTCGTACGGTTCACACACGCCCTCCTCGTCCGTATCGCCGAGCAACCCCAGCGTCACGATCGCCGCAGGCTCAAAGTTTTTGATGGCCGCGAGCTCGTTGTACCAACTCGACGGATCTCCGGGGCTCGTGAAGTAAGGGTCGTCCCCGGCGTCGTCTTCGTCGGTGATAAGCACCACCACCAAGACCGCGTCGTCCCGCAAAAAGCCCGCGTTGCAGCCCCCAGCGCCCACGTAGTCCTCCGACACCGCCGTCAGCAGGCTGTCGGCCACCAGCTCGATCGCGCTCCCTGAGGTGCCCACGCGCCCAATACAATTGAACGCCTCGGCGATATTCACCTCCTCCGAATCGGCGTAGCGCTTGCCGTCGGGGAGCCCGCAATTCATGTCGGTGGTGCGGTTGACGTTGTTGCCTCCCCCCACGCGGACGTCGCACACGTCACCGGCACAGGAGATCCCGTTGCAGTAGCCCGTGTCACCAAACATGTCGCAGATCGGAATGCACGCCGCGCCGATCCCATCCGTGTCCACCACCATGATCCGAAAGCTCTGCGCCGAGTCTTCGAGGGCGTTTTGCATGGACTGCACGAACCCAGGGAAGCTCGCGAGCAGGTTGGACTGTTCGTCCTCCATGGAGCCCGAGTTGTCGATGACGAACAAAAAGTCGACCCCGCGGCAGCCCTCTTCCGACATCGACCCGTCGTCCCCCTCTGCTCCGCTCACGTCGAGGAGGGGTCCATCCCCGCTGTCCCCGATGCTGTCCCCTGCGTCGGTCCCACCGTCCGATTCGGCGTCGCCCGCGGAGCCGATCCCCGACGACCCACTGAGGCCTCCCGCCTCGGCGCCGTCCCCCTTCGAGCAGCCGGCCATGAGCAACAGGGTCGCCAGTCCAATGTGGGTCGTCGTCACACACGGGCTTTTCATGGCGGCATTCTACCAACTCGCAGATAGTGTCCGCATGTCCTTCGTGAGGTGCTCCCACGTGACGAATCTGCGGGTGGACCTCCCCGCCACCGACACCGCGGTCCGGCTTGAGCTTCGCGCCT
>JAAZXR010000171.1 GCA_014240065.1 Myxococcales bacterium | reverse complement strand
TTAACAGTGATTGTCAGTCGAACGACTGCACGTTCCCCGCCTCGGTTTGTGCGTAGGCTGTTGTTGTGGCCCGCCTCGTGGAGGTAGCCGCTCGCGCCGGCGGACGCGGACGCGCGCTCGCCCTCCCGCGGACGCGGACGCGCGCTCGCCCTTGAGCGCTCGCCCAAATCCCGCCGCTCGCTGATCTCCGCAGGAATTGCGGCGTTCGATTCGGCGAGAACTGATGCAATTCGCAGCACACGGCGCCGCCGGGCCATCAATTGCGGCGCGGCGGACTCTCACGGGCGCGATGGCAGAGAGCGCGGCGGCGAGAATGTGACGCTCTTCTCGGTTCCGCGCGTGGCCGGGTGGGAATTGCGATATAGTAGGGCCGATGAGATCTCAACATCGCGGGTTCGTTTCTTCGATCGGTACGCTTCGCGGGCTGGCGAGCGTGCTCCTTGGCGGGCTGCTCGCGTTCGGCGGCGCGACACCGTCCTTCGCCGCGGTGACGCAGGGACAGGCGCCGGGCTCGACCGACGCCAAGGCGCAGGCCCAGGCGCTCTACAAAGAGGGGGTCACCCTTTACAAGATGTCGGAGTATCAGGCCGCGCTCGAGCAGTTCAAGCAAGCGTTCAAGTTCTCCATGAAGATTGAAGACGAAGAGGTACGAGCGCGGGTGCTGCACGCGCTCGAGTTCAATTTGGCGCGCGCGCACGTGAAGACCTACGGGATCGACCGCGATATCCAACACCTTCGGGTCGCGGTGGATCTGCTCGAAAAACACGCGGCCTCCAGCGCCGAGTATGGCGTGGATGCGGAGGCCGAAGATTTGTTGACCTACGCGCAGGCCGAGCTCGCGCGTCCCGCGGGACAATCCCGCCCCGTCGATGGCGACGACGAGGGCACCTCGAAACCGGCGGAGGAGGCGGACCCGAAAGAGGACCGCGGTGCGGTCGCGGAGGACGCGGCACCAGAACCCCTCGACGACAGGAATCGACCTTCGACGGCCTCCGGGAAGGCCCTCCGCATCAGCGGGTACGTGGCCTTGGGGCTCGGCGCTGCGAGCTTGGGGTTGATGGGTGGTGGGATGGCCATGGCCGCCAAGGCCAAGGGCGACTACGAGGATGCCGGGACCCAAGCCACCTACGACAGCGCGCTCTCCCGCGGCACCACCGGGAACGCCTTGGCCTTGACCGGCGCGGTGGCGGCGGGAGTTTTTCTCTCCGCGGGGGCGGTGTTGTTGGTGGTGGAGAAGAAGAAAAAACCGAGCCGCGCCAGCCGTGCGGCTCGACTACGCCTCGGGCCGCAGATGGGTCGCGACGGCGGGGGCGTGTGGCTTAAGGGAGCGTTTTAGTGATGACACGTAACAAGAATCGATTCCATAGACCCCTCTCGGTCGTCGCGGTGCTGGCCTCGTTGCAAGCGAGCGGTTGTCTGTTCTCTCAAGTCTCGCGCGAAGGCGCGCCCTGCGACAGCGATGAGATCTGCGACGACGGCAGCGTGTGCGATCCGGTGCTCGGAGTGTGCGTGCCCGAAGATGCGGTGAGCGCCGGCGACGACGCCTCGGGCAGCGAAACCATGACCGGTGACGCGACCATGACCGCCGAATCGGGGTCGGGGACCATGAGCGGGGGCGACGGAGACGGAGATGGCGACGGAGATGGCGACCCGACCACGGGAGACGGCGACGGAGACGGAGACGGCGACCCGACCACGGGCGACGGAGACGGCGACCCGACCACGGGAGACGGAGACGGCGACGGAGA
>JAAZXR010000170.1 GCA_014240065.1 Myxococcales bacterium | reverse complement strand
TCCCTGCGGTTCGGCCTGTCCCTGCGGTTCGGCCTGTCCCTGCGGTTCGGCCTGTCCCTTCGGTTCGGCCTGTCCCTGCGGTTCGGCCTGTCCGGCAGGGTCTCGTTGTTCTTCCTGCCCTCGCGTGGTGTCACGGATCAGCCCCGCGTAGGAGATCTCGGGGTGTCCCGATGCGTTGGCCGACACGGTCACGTACATCGAGAAGGGCTCCTCGTTCGACTCGCGCAACAAGATGATCATGAACAGCGCGGGCGAAAAGACGCTGTCTTTATCGTCGCTCAATTGCGGCGCGATATAGAGCTCGCCGGAGGCCGTCGACCAGTCGAAGCCCTCGCTCGCTTCTAGGACCGCTCGTGCCTGCTCGGAGTTACGGAAGTAGAAGGGCGGCGCGTTCGGAGCGTCTGCCTCCTCGGCGACGGACTCCCCCTCGGCAACGGACGCTCCCGCGGAAACGGACGCGCCCGCGGAAACGGACTCCTCGTACAAAAATGACTGCTCGTCGCTCATGATCGTAGCGAGCGCCTCCCAGCTGGTGAAGGGGTTCTTATTCCGCTTCTCACTCCCCTTCTTATACGGGTCCCGCGCCCGCTCCGGAAACGTCGTCGCCGCCGAGATCTCATGGCGCTCGAGGAGCATGTTCGCGCTGAACGTCGCCTTCAGGGTCTTGCCACGCCCCTCTCCCGTGAGTGGCTTCGCCGGGCTCTCCTCATAAAATTTATCGTGACGCTGATGGGCCGCGTTCACGGTGTAATAGCGCGCCGGCCCGCTGCCCGTCGCCGGCAAGCATGACTGCGAACGGATGAAAGCCTTGACGTCCTTCGCGTCGAGGGTCACAAACTTTTCGAACTGTTCGTCAAGCTCCGCGTCCGTGTAGGTGTGGTTATCGCCGTGGACATAGCGGCGCATGATCTCTTTGAACGCGTCGCTCGACGTGTTCCAGACCTCCGTGTCTCGCTGGTGCCGAAGGGCGCGTTCGATTTTGGATGCACAACCGGTCAGCGTCATGGCTCCCAACAATAGGCAGAACGCGAGTTTGGAAGACCGACGATAGATGGGGCGGAGTCGTTTCACGGCCGGGACCGTACCACGCCGACCGCAAGAACCCCGACCCAAGAAAGTGACGCTGGTCCACATGGAGAGCCGAGAGTCCGAGGCCCGCGACGTCTCTAGAAGAAGACAAAAACCCTGCCGACCCGGGGGAGCGACTCAAGCCTAGTTGCACAACCCCCACGCGAGGATGTCTCTAGGAACTCCAAACTCCCGTCCAAGCTCCCGCCCCCAAACTCTCGTCCCAGAGTCTCTTCAAAATTCTCGACAGCTCCCCCCAAACAATGTCCTAGGACGAAAAAAAACGAGGGGCTTCGACCCTCCTCAGACGCGGGTAGAAGCGCCCTCAGCTTGAGCCCCCTGCGAGCGTGGCCTCGTGAGCGCCCCCCGCCGCACCGCCCCCTATCCCGGATCGCAGGGGCCGTCGCAGAAGGTCTCCACCACGCCGGTGCGCAGGAACTGTTCGACGGTCATGGTGGCCTCGGCGGAGCCGGCGAGTTTTCCGTGGGGATCTTAGCCCTCGGTCATGGGCACGTTGTCGATGGGCTCGGGCGGCAGGCCCCACTCGTATTCGATGAGCGCGGAGCCGGTGTGGGGCTGCGTGGCCGTCTCGACCCCAAAAATCTCGCGGTTCTCCGGCGCGATCTGTGGCACGCCGATCTCGCGCGCCATGACGTGGGCGCCCAGGGTGGTCACCTGGTGGTCACCGATGGACGCCATCAACAGCACCTCCTTCGCGG
>JAAZXR010000016.1:28228-76933 GCA_014240065.1 Myxococcales bacterium | reverse complement strand
GCGCTGTCTCATCGTCCCTGTTGAGCTCGTCATCGTTCATCTCGTGACCCGCGAGCTCTTGAAACAGAGCGGTTTTTTATGTGTGAGTATCGACGACAACGAGGTTCACACCGTGCGAACGATGCTGGACGAGATCTTTGGAGCGTCCAATCGTATCGCGACCATTGTCGTCTCCATGAACGCGAAGGGCAGGCAGCTCGCGCCACACTTCGCCTCCGCCCACGAGTACGTGTTGATCTACGCCCGAGACCTTGACCGCTGCGTGATTCGGTCGGGGCTTCCAGAGGCGGTGAACCCCGACGACTTCCCATTGGAAGACGGCGGCGGCCGCTACCGTCTGTTGCCCCTGCGGAACACCAACAAGAAGTTCAACCCCGAGACTCGCCCCAACCTGGCCTATCCACTCTTTATCGACCGCGAAAATGGGGCGGTCGATGTCGTCGGGGGTGCGGGGTGCATCAAGGTCACGCCCGTGTTCGGTACCGGGGCGCCTGCGGTCTGGCGATGGAGCCGCGGCAAGGTGGAGCAGGAGCGCGAACGCCTCTTCGGTCGAGAGGTTCGAGGGAAGACCGGGCGCCGGTGGGATGTGTTTCAAAGAGACTACAACCACGCGGGGCGCACGAAGAAACTGACGTCCGTGTGGTTGTCGAGAGACATCGGGTCGACGGACGCGGCGGCGCGAGAGCTGAAGGCGCGGGGGGTCGGAGAGTTTGACACCCCGAAGCCGCTCGCGTTGATGCGGCGCCTGTGCGCGTTGAGTCCGCCCGACGCGCGTATCGCAGACCTGTTCGCGGGGTCGGGGACCACAGGAGAGGCGCTGCTACAGTTGAACGCGGAGCAAGGCGCCACGCGGAGCTTCGTGTTGATTCAAAACGAGGACGGCGCCGCTGCCGAGCAGCGAAATATCGCCGACCTCACCTGCGCTCGGCTGGCGGCCGCTTGCGGCGCGCTCGAGGACGTCTACGCCGGGGGAGATGATCCTCCATCGCTTGACCTCGGGTTTCGCGTCTATCGCTGCGAGGGTCCCTAGCGCGGGGCGAGCGATCATCCTCGCGAAGGGAGGCTCACGACGCCCTCGGCGAGGAGGAATTCCGCCCACTTCCAGTCGAGCTCCGTGTCGAGGTCAACGTTGCTGCTGGCCGGCATCTGATAACATCGAATGCGCTCAAACCGACTTACGGGGCCCTCGCGGAGCGACTGGACGTTGAAGACGTAGACCGCGCCGTTCAGCATGAAGGCCTTCGGACAGTCCTGCCTCCGGGTCATGTCCGATGCGATCGCTTTCCGCAACATACCCATGGAATCTGAGAGGAAGACCGCGAAGTAGGGGTTCGCGTGCGTCTCCACCGCCGAGACCACCATGTCGACGCTGTCGTCGTACATCTCGAGGGCCATGAGCATGTCTTCGCGTGAGCGGAACGGCGACGTCGGCTGCAGCAGCAACACCCGGTCGTAGCTGTTCCCGCGGAGGGTTTGCATCTGCTCCAGGGCGTGCAGCATGACGGCGCGAGAATCCGCCTTGTCGTCGCTCAAATTTGGAGGCCGCACGAACCCCGGGCTGACGCCGTGCTGCGCCGCGATCTCCAGGACTTGGGGCGAGTCAGTTGTCACGCAGATATGCTCCGGACTCGCGACAGAGAGCGCTTGGCGGATGCTATGGGACACGAGCGGTTCGCCGCCGAGGTGGCGCCAGTTCTTACCGGGGATCCCCTTGGAGCCCCGCCGTGCCGTGATAATGGCGAGTGGTTGAGCGCACATACTAGAGCCGTAGCGTGAGGATGTCCTCTTGTGCTTTTCGGTAGTCGTTGAGGGACCCGACGTCATTCCAATAGCCATGGATGGGGAAAGACCCGACGTCATAGTCTTTCTCAAGGACCGCGTCCATGAAGTCGGTCGCGTCATAAAATGTCTGCGGGGGGACGAGCTCGAGCAAGGATGACTTGAACAGATAGAAGCCCGCGTTCGCCCAGTAGGTGTAGGTCGGCTTCTCGTTGAAGTTCTCGATACGCCCCTCTGACTGCTCCAAGATCGCGTAGGGAATATTGACCTTGTGGGGGATGCTCGCCACTGTGAGCGCGCGCTTCGATTCGTCGTGCTCCATAAAGAACGCCTCCAGATCGATGTCGCTGAGGAGGTCTGCGTTGAACAACAGAATGTCTGGATGCTCAAGCACCTGGGGGAGCTTGGAGAGGGCGCCCATCGTCCCGAGCGGACGGTCTTCGGTGATGTATTGGATGCGACACCCGAACCGCGACCCATCCCCGAAGTGGTCAACGATTTGGTCTTTGAGGTAGTTGACGCAGATGTAGACGTCCTCAACGCCGTAGGACACGAGCCGACGGATGTTGATTTCGAGGATCGGCGCGTCGCCCACGGGCAGCATCGGCTTCGGCGTCTCCTTCGTGAGCGGCCGCAGCCGCCGACCCTTGCCGCCAGCCATCACGACGGCGGTGACGGGGAGGAGGCTCTTGAGTTGATGAAGATTGATGATGCGCTCGATATGATCTTCGGCGTCGAGCAGCGGGAAAATATACAGTTGACGTTGTCGGAGTTGATTAATTTCCTGCATGGATACCTTGGGGCGTCGGAGCGCGGTGAAGTCGCGGTGGGCGAAGGCGCCGCAGTCATTCTCGGGGCTGAGTCCCCGAAGCAGTCCGCGCCGGATATCGCCGTCGGAGATGCTCCCGACGACGCGTTGTTGGGCGTCGAGGACGAACAAGGTCCTCCAGTGATTTGGCGCTCCGATTTTCCGGAGGGCGGTAGCGATGGAGTCCGTTTCGAACACTATGTTTCGCTGTATTTCGTCGCTCAAGACCATGTCGTCGTCTCCGTTGGAGGGGTCAATACTCGGTGATGAAGGATGTCGCAGATTTTCGCGGCCGCGTTCCCATCCCCATAGACGTGGCATTCGCTGGGGCTGTCGATGGGGGCGACTCGCCCGACCGCGTCGATGATTTGGGCGCGCTCGACCGGGATATGGGTGATATTCGATGTGCGAATGCGACCGCGTTGACGGTCGCCAAGATCGATGACGCGTTTGGGGAAGTAGGACGCTTCCACGTAGCCGCTCGAGGTGTTCCCGACCATCGCGGCGCAGTGTTTCATGGCGGAGAGATAGCCGCGCGTACCGAGGCTCTCGACCGCAGAGATGTTCGGGTGGGCGGCTGCGAGGCGAGAGCACATCGACCGGAGGGGTCGGCTTCGCGTGTCCGCGTTGGGCATGGTGATGAGGATCTGCCAGTTGGAGAGGGCCGAGAAAGCGTAGTGGAGCTCGTCTGCGTACGCCTGGTTCCGTTGGTGCGCGACGGTCTCCGGGTGAAACGTACACAGGAGCGTGGGTCGCGAGAGGTCCAGGCCACAACGCGGGAGGAGCTCCTCTGGCGTCATGAACGTCATCGTCGAGAGCGTGTCGAGGCTGAGGTAGCCCACATCGAAGACCCTCTCCGGTGCCCTGGTGAGCTCTCTGACGCGCTCGGCGTAGCGGGCGCTGCCGGCGAAGTGCCAATCGCAAAGGTGCGTGATCCCGTGCCGGAAGGCGTCGTCGATGGCGCCGAGGGTTTGTTCGCCGCCATACAGGTGCGCGAAGTTCAACGCGAATGGTTTCGCGGCGGCGACGGCCGCGAACATCTCGTACCGATCGCCGAGACAGAAGAACAGGTCAAAGCTGTTCTCGGCGTAGAATTGAGCGAAGGCGCTTTGTGTCCTCGCCATGGCCTCGCTCACGCCTTGGGGCGAGTCATCGGTGGCGAAACACTCGGGGAGTTTGTGTGCCGCCTCAAACCCCTCACGTTCAATGTGCGCTACGGTAGCGCCGTGCTCTCGGGAGAGGTGCGTGCCAAACACGATGAGCTCTGTGTCCCACGCGGGCGTCTCTTGCAGCGCGCGCAGCAGGGGAGTGTAGATCCCAAAGTCGGCGCGCGAGCTCGTGAGGACACCGATGCGTCGGGTCATGTGGCCTCGCTCGTGTCGACGCTGACGTGCTCGTCGGTGAGGGGTTGGTGTTCCTCGAGTGCTCGCTTCAGTGGTCGTCCGATGATCTGATCGAGGGCCATGGGAGAGAGCCCGGTCGCGGGTCGGCGCGCGATGAGGTCTTCCTCGCGGAGGAGGTGGCCCGCAGGGAGCGCGGTCGCGGCGTGAAGACTCCGTCGCGCGATTTCAATATTTTTGGCCTCGGAGGGGCTGGGCTCCTTGAGGCGGCTCCCCATCGCCTCTTCGATATTCCGGATGCCGCGCACCATACGCACGAGCTCGTCGGGTTCGAGAGAGCAGCGGTGGTCGGGGCCAGGGAGCTCCCGGTCGAGGGTGATGTGTTTCTCGACGACGACGGCCCCGAGCGCCGTCGCGGCGATGGGGACCTCGATGCCGAGCGAGTGGTCGCTGTACCCCACGCGACATCCGGTGGCGTCCCGGAGGGTCTGCATCGCCCGCAGGTTCACGTCTCTCATGGGGGTCGGATACTCCGTGTTGCAGTGCAAAACGGTGATGCTGTCACGGCTCGCGCCGGCGTCGGTGAGGACCCGAAGTGCGGCGAGGACCTCCGTCAGCGAGGCCATGCCTGTGCTCATGATCAGCTCCGGGAAGTGGCGTG
This sequence comes from Myxococcales bacterium, assembly GCA_014240065.1. Lineage (GTDB taxonomy): Bacteria > Myxococcota_A > Polyangia > Nannocystales > Nannocystaceae > JAAZXR01. Next base: position 72,345 of record JAAZXR010000016.1, on the reverse strand, counting down.
TCATCGCCTGGAGGAAGCGGAGGTTGGTCAGCTCGCCCGACGGAATCTTGCCGATCTTCACGTCCAACGACCGCAACAGCGCCATGCTGTCGAGATCGAACGGCGAGCTCAAGAACATGATGCCTCGCTCGGTCGCATATCGCCGCAGGTGATGATGATGTTCCGCGCTCAGTTCGAGCGCCTTCAACATCTCGTACTGGGTCCCGGCGACCTTGGTGTTGGTGACCTGGTATTCGGCCTTCTTCGCCGCGGCGGTCACGAGCTTCGCGGCCTTGAAGGTCTGGAATTTCACGGCGTCGGCCCCAGCGTCGGCCGCCGCGTCCACGAGCTTTTCGGCGAGCGAGAGATCGCCGTTGTGGTTCACGCCCGCCTCGGCGATCACGAAGGTGTGCGGCCGCGCGGGGGTTTTGGGGTGAGGGGTCTGCGCGGTCATGGGAGGGCTTTCGCCGGCACACCTACGTAGGTGCCCGGAGCAGGGAGGGAAGCGGTGACGACAGCGCCAGCGCCGACGGCGACGTCGCTCGAGAGCTGGAGGGAGTGCAGCACGACGGCGCCGCTCCCGATGAAGCTTCGGGGGCCCACGGACGATCGGCCATTGACGATGGCGCCCGTGGCGATATGGCAGTCGGCGCCGATGACCGCCTCGTGTTCCACGAGCGCCCTGGAATTGATGATGGTGTTGGCGCCGATCGAGGCGTCGGCGTTGACGATGGCGCCGTGAAGGACCTGGGCCGCGGGGCCCAGGCGGGCTCGAGGGCTGACGTAGGCGCGCGTGGAGACGATGGCGGGGAGGCTCGCCCCCATCTCGCGCAGGCGTTGAAACAGCGCGTGCCGGGGGCTTGTTGTCGTCGTCTGGCCGACGCCAATTGCGACGCTGCATCCGCGCTCGACGAGTGGTCGGAGGGCGTCGTCCCCTCCGAGGACGGGGACACCGTATCGGTCAGTGGCGGGCTCGAGCGCCGGGTCGAGGAGCCCGATAACCTCCCAGCGGTCGAGCCTCCGGAGGACGTCGAGGAGGGCGCAGGCGTGTCCGCCACCGCCCACGAGCACGATGGATTCGGACAGGTCCTCAGCAGAGGACAGGGTGGTGGGCTCAGTCATCAAAGTGGTGCGGGCTCGACGGGAGGTTGACGATGCGAGATTGAATGTCGCGGGAGATCGGGAGCGCTCCATGCTGGATCGCGTGGTCGAAGATTGGCAGGTCGCTCAACAGCTCCCACGCGGGGCGACAAATGAGCTTCGCGGCGTTCGCGGCGGCCAGGAATGAGTCTCGGATTTCTCGATTTTCGAGCAGCGCGCAGCACAACCAAAAATTCGGCGATTGTCCGGGCGGCGCGTCGAGGAAGGAGAGGGGGGTGTCTTTGAGGAGCGCGCCGTACTGGCTCGCGAGCGCTCGCTTCCTCGCGAGGTAGCCGGGCAGCTGCTCCATCTGGGCGCAGAGGAGCGCGGCGTTGAGGTTGGGCATCCGGTAGTTGTAGCCGACGCTGTCGTGCCGATATTCCCACTTGTGGGGCATTTTGGCTTGGGTGCTCAGATGCTTGAGCCGCTTGGCCAGGGCCTCATCACTCGTCAGGATCATCCCGCCACCACCCGCCGTGACGATCTTGTTGCCGTTGAAGCTCAGCGCCCCCATCACGCCCACCGTGCCGCTGTGGACGTCCTTGTAGGTGGAACCGAGCGACTCGGCGGCGTCTTCGATGAGCGCCAGGTCGAACTCACGACAGACCTCGGCGAGTCTATCGATCTCCGCGACAAACCCGAAGCTGTGCATGGGCACGCAGGCGGAGACGCGCCGCTTGGACGCGCGGTGGATCCAGTCGCCGTTCGCGTCGCGCTCGCACTCCGTTGTCATGAATTCCTCGACGGCGGTTGGCGAGAGCCCGAGCGTCACTCGGTCGATGTCCAAGAACGCTGGGGTCGCGCCGGTGTATGCGATGGCGTTGGCGGTGGCCACAAACGAGAACGCCTGGGTCAAGACGAGGTCGCCGCGCGTGACCCCGGCGGCGACCAACGAGAGGTGCAGGGCGCTGGTGCCGTTGACACACGCCACGGCGTACCCGGCGCCCGTCTGGGCCGCGAGGAGCTGCTCCGCTCGGTCCACGAACGCGCCGACGCTCGACACGAAGGTGCTGTCCACGCACGCCATGAGGTACTCGCGCTCGTTGCCGCGAAAGGCGGGCGCGTGCAAGGGAATGACCCCCGCGCTCGCGCTCGGGAACAGGGAGCGGAGGTCGGAAACCACCTGGGTGAAGTCAGAAGACATAGGCGCAGCCGTGCCGTCTAAAGAACAGCAAAGATCGTACCACTGCGTCCACAACGGCCGAATTTGTTGGATTTAGTCCCGGAGCTGCGTCGAGGTGTCCTCAATGGGGCATCAGGAGGTACGAAACGACTCCTGCGCGGTGAATTGAAGTCTATATTTTGGCGGTTGGCGTGGGCGGGAGTTGGAATCCCAACACGGAGGAGCGAGGCTCGGCGGGGCGCCCGCGCCCAGACTGGAGGACCGCCTTGGGGACTTGGACTGAGGACCCGTGGAGCGCGTCATCGGCGCGGTTGGCATGGCTTCCCGACGCGGAGGCGTCTGAGCGCGGGTTGTGAAGAGCCCGGCGTTTGGCGGGCTTCGCGTCAGATACGGCATTCCGGCGCGGTCGATAGCCGCGGAACGCCGAGCCCCATCGGTGGCGTCCAGGGACGATCCGAGGCATAAGCCAGGCATAGGGGGCCCGGTCGTGTCCGGCGCGCCCACGTGCATCGACGAGCGGATGACGTCCAGCTCCGTGGGCCAGCGAAAAGAGGAGACCAATGAAGATTGCAGTGATCGGAACCGGATATGTCGGCCTCGTGACCGGCACGTGCTTCGCCGACAGCGGCAACCACGTCGCGTGCGTGGACATCGATGAAGACAAGGTCCAGCGACTCAACGACGGGCAGATCCCGATTTACGAGCCTGGCTTGGAGGAGCTGGTTCGCCGGGGGGTTCGCGCTGGTCGCTTGACATTCACGCTCGACGCGGCGGCCGCGATCGCCGACGCGGAGGCGATCTTTGTCTGCGTGGGGACACCACCGGCCGCCGATGGTGGACCGGACATGAGCTACGTGTTGAAGGCCGTGGAGGACATCGCGCAGACGATGCAGACCCCGAAGACGGTCGTGATGAAGTCGACCGTGCCGGTGGGGACGGCGAGTGAGGTGCGGGCGAGGATGGAGGCGCTGACCTCCGTGCCCTTCGAGGTGATCTCCAACCCCGAGTTCCTCAAGGAGGGCGCCGCCGTTCAAGATTTTCAAAAGCCTGACCGGGTGGTGATCGGGGCGCGCAGCGAGGAGGCCGCGGCCTCCATCCGGGAGCTGTACAGCCCGTTCATGCGCAAACGTGACCGGATTTTGGTCATGGACAATACGAGCGCAGAACTCACGAAATACGGCTCGAACGCGCTCTTAGCGACGCGAATTAGCTTCATGAACGAGCTGGCAAATTTCGCAGACCGCGCCGGCGCCGACATCGCCCAAGTGAGGCTGGGGATGGGATGCGACACCCGCATCGGCCCCTCGTTTTTGTTCCCCGGGGTGGGGTACGGCGGCTCATGTTTCCCGAAGGACGTGGACGGGCTCGCGTACACCGCCAAGAAACTAGGCATGGATCTTCAGTTGCTCGCCGCGACCAACGCGGTGAATCGCAAGCAAAAAGAGGTGATGTTTCACAAGCTCACGGACCGCTTGGGAGACGACCTCACCGGGAAGACCATCGCGATCTGGGGCATCGCCTTTAAGCCCAACACCGACGACATCCGCGAGGCGCCGGCGCTCACCTTGATCGAGAAGTTCTTGGCCGCGGGCGCGACAGTGCGCGCCTTCGATCCGGAGGCCATGGCCAACGCGCGCCGTGAACTCAAGGACACGGTGGCGCTCGTGGAATATCAATACGACGCGCTCGATGGCGCGGACGCCTTGGTCATCGTGACGGAGTGGAGCCAGTTCAGGCAGCTCGACTGGGACGAGGTCACCTCGCGCATGCGCGGGCGTCTGTTGTTCGACGGGCGCAACGTCCTCTCACCCGAGCGCTGCGAGGCGGAGGGATTTGAGTACTACGGGATCGGCCGTGGGCGTCCGACGCCCGTGACGATCCGAGGCTAGGCTAGGCGAGGGACGCCACGCTCGGTTCGTGGGCCTCAAAAGGGCGCGGGCGCGATGAACTCGACCGCGTCGCCGGTGGTGGGGTGGACAAAGCCGAGGCGCTCGGCGTGCAGCATCAGTCGGTCCCCGCCGAGGCCGTACAGGCGGTCGCCGACGATCGGCGCGTTCAGGCCGTCGGGATGGGCCGCGTGGACCCGCAGCTGGTGGGTTCGGCCCGTCTTTGGGGTGAAGGCGACGCGCGTGTGGTCCGAGCCGCGCTCCAACACCTGCCAATGGGTGAGCGAAGGTTTTCCCCGCTGAGGATCGTGCTGCTGTCGCGGACGATCCGCGAGGTCGCGACCGATGGGGAGGTCGATCACACCACGGTCTCCTTGGACCGCGCCGTGGACCAGCGCGACATACTGTTTTTGAATGGTCCGCGCGGCAAATTGCCGTTGGATATGGACGTAGGCCTCGCGGTGTTTCGGCGCGATCAAGAGCCCCGAGGTGGCCAGGTCGAGCCTGTGCACCATGCGGGGCCAGGTGGGGTCTTCGAGTCCGCACCGCGCTTGCATGCGGCGCTCTACGCAGTCTTGGCGGCTGGGTCCACGCCCAGGCACCGACAACATCCCGCTCGGCTTGCACACCACGATCATGGCGTCGTCTTCAAAGATGCGCTCCGGCGCGTGGGCTGCCATGGGTCGCAGGCCGACATCCGGCGCAGGCTCGTAGACCAGCCCTTCGAGCATGAACGGGAGGATGGTGCCGCACCGACCCCTGCATGAGGGATAAAACAGGCCGTGGTGGCGACCGCCCGCGCGCGGGATGCCTCCCCACCAAAACTCCGCGAGCGCGAGCGGCGTGAGGTCATGTTGGAAGGCGTAGCTCAAGAGTTTGGGGGCGGCGCAGTCACCCGATCCCCCCGGTGGAGAGTGGGGGGCGAACAGCTCGCGGAGCCCGGCGGATTCGCCTCGGGCGTTGGGGAAGCGGTAGAGCGCCTCGATCTGGCCGTGAATCGCGCGAGAGAATTCGCGCTGGCGTTCTCGAGCGGCCTTCGCTGCGTGTTCGAGTGAGTCTTTGTGGTCGCGGTCGGACCCACCTCGCGCGTCTTCACGTCGCGCGCGCGTGGCGGCGTCGAGGCGCGTGACCTCCTCCCCTCCGCCGTCCCAGATGGCGTGGAATGCACGGGTGTCGAACACGGGAGGGACGAAGCCATCCACGAGCCACCGACGTCCCACAGTGCCGGCGAATCCGCGGAGATAGCCGACGCGACCCTCGACGTCTCGAACCACCAGCACGCCCATCATCTTGCCACCGAGGGGCCCTTGCCAACGGGCCGGCGCGAAGATCTCGTGGCATTCCAGCCACGCCTGCGTCTCTTTCGCCGCCTGCTCGGCCACCGGGTGTGGGCGGCCGGCGCCGAAGGGGCTCAAGACCACCTCTGGCAGGCGGCCGGGGTCGGGATCGCGGCTAAACTGGATGAACATTGGTCGCGTGGGGGCTCGCCGCGCGATGGTGTCTGACGCGCGCGAAGTTGGCAATCGGCGGGGCGCAGGGGGCCTTTGCGGGCCGGAAAACGCATGAATCACGGCGCTTCATGTCTGTGAGTTTTCCAGCATGCTGGGTCGCTGGACCTCCGCGCGTCACCCGGCCGCGCGCTCACGGTCATTTACCCCTCGAATCTCGAACCTGGCCAGAGGAGGTGGTACAAGTCTCGCGATGGGGTCCGCGCCAAAGAAGATCTACGACGCCGTGATGGTGACCCAGCCATCCGTGATGTTTCGTCGGAATCGGAGCTTTTACTTCATGTACGACAGCGCGTGGCTGGTGCTGCTCGCGGGGCTCATCGCGTTGATGCGCGCGGTCGGGTGGTCAGGGTTTGACGTGGGCTGGGGTTGGCACCTTGTCCCGATTCTCCTCGGAGCTTGCTACATCCAGGTCCTGTCGGGCGTGTTCATCCATAATTGCACCCACAGCAACTGGCCCCGCGCCGTCAACCGCCTCGTCGGTGAGATCTGCGGGGTCATCGTGATGACCCGCTACGCGAGCTGGGAGATTCTGCACCGCCGGCATCACAAGTACCCGGACGATCAGGAGAACGATCCGCACTACGTCGGTCCGAGCTTCTTCAAGTTCCTCATGGAGACCATGCTCATCAATCTCGAGCGAAATCTTCAGCAGCAGTTCTTTGAGCTGTGGGGTGGGAAGACCCCACAAAATGTCCGCCGCGAGCAGCTGCGGTCGGTCGTGAGCTTCGGGACGATGGTCGTGCTTTTCTACGCTTGGTACACCGCGCTCGGAGGGCCTATCTTCTTCGCGGTGTTTTTGCCCTCTGCCCTCACCGGGATCGTGCACGTGGCGCACTTCAACTGGGCGACGCATGACGCGAAGAACGCCGATGGAGAGTTCAAGCCCGTGAACCTCGACTCCGGGCTGTTCTGGTTGGGGAACCGCGTCTGCTTTGGCCTGTACTACCACGCCAATCATCACAAGCGCGCCAACCTCTTCAACCCGATGAAGCTCGAACAAGCCGCGAGACTGCCGGTTCAATGACCGCGGGATCGCAGCTGTCGCCGTAGCTGTCTGCGGCCAAGCGGCGGGTGCGACGACCGCCCTGGCGAGCGGCTTTTGGTGGCGCTGGGCTTGATCTCGGCGCGGAGTCCCTAGGTTTTACGGCTTGCCGACTTGCCGGCTTGCCGGGGCGCGGGCGACGGGCCATGATGGCGATGTGGACGACTTGTTCGCGGCGCGGACGATGATGGCGAGCACGCTCGCGTTTCATATTGTGTTCGCGTGCGTCGGCATGTCCCTGCCGTGGTTCATGGTCGTCGCTCGCTGGCGAGAGCTGGTCACGGGCGATCCCATCTACGCTCGCTTGTCGGAGGCGTGGTCCAAGGGGGTCGCCATTTTCTTCGCGGTTGGCGCCGTGTCCGGGACGGTCTTGTCGTTTCAACTGGGCCTGCTCTGGCCGGGGTTCATGCTCCACGCCGGGCCGGTCATCGGGATGCCATTCTCCCTCGAGGGCACCGCGTTCTTCGTCGAGGCCATCGCGCTCGGTCTGTTCTTGTACGGACGAGACCGCCTGCGGCCGCGGGTCCATCTGGCCTGCGGTGTCATGGTCGGGGTCGCCGGGATGGCGTCGGGAATTTTGGTGATCGCGGCGAACGGGTGGATGAACAGCCCGTCGGGATTCACGGTCGGCCCCGAGGGGTTCACCGATATCGATCCTGTGGCGGCGATGCTGAACGACGCGTGGGGGGTGGAGGCGTTGCACATGGTGCTGGCCGCGCTGGCGAGCACGGGCTTCGCGGCCGCCGGCGTCCACGCGATGCGTCTGCGGGCGCGCCCCCAGCTGCGGCTGCACGCCGTGGGGATGCGCATCGCCCTGATGTTTGGCGTGGTGGCGGCCTTGCTGCAGCCCTTGAGCGGCGACTTGTCGGCCAAGTCGGTCGCGGAGCGCCAGCCGCTCAAGCTCGCGGCCATGGAGTCCCATTTCGTCACGGAGTCTGGCGCGGGGTTGTGGGTCGGAGGGATCCCCGACATGAAAGAACGCACGGTGAATTACGGGGTGCAGATTCCCTATGCGCTGAGCTTCCTCGCCTACGCAGACCCGCACGCGGAGGTTCGTGGATTGGCGGACTTCCCTGAGGACGAATGGCCGCCGGTGCTGGTCTGCCACCTGGCCTTTCAACTGATGGTGATGATGGGGGTGGGGATGGCTGGCGTCGGGGTGCTGTTTCTCGGCTTGCGCTGGAAAAAACCGAGCTGGGTTGAGCATCCGCGATTTCTCGCGGTGGTGGTCGCGGCGACGCCCATGGGCTTTATCGCCGTAGAGGCGGGCTGGGTGGTCACCGAGGTCGGGCGGCAGCCGTGGATTATCTACGGGGTCATGCGCACCGAAGAGGCGCTCACGCCCATGCCTGGTCTGTGGATCCCCCTCGCCATCTCCCTCACCGTCTACGTCACCCTGTCTGCGTTGGCGCTCGCCGTCTTTCGCCGGCAAGTGCGCGCGGTGGAGGAGGGAGAGCCCGACCATGGCTGAAACACTGATCGCGGCAATCGGCGCGTCGCTGCTGCTCTATCTCCTCTTTGGAGGCGCAGACTTCGGCGCGGGAATTTTGGAGCTGGTGGTGGGACCGAGGGCGCAACCGTATGTAGATCGAGCGTTGTCGCCTGTGTGGGAGACGAATCATGTGTGGCTGATCCTGGCGGTCGTTTTGACCTTCGTCGGCTTCCCCGCGGCCTACGTCGCCGTGAGCACCTATCTGCACGTACCGCTGTCGCTCGCGTTGCTGGGGATCGTGGCGCGAGGGGTCGCGTTCACGTTTCGCCACTACGACCCCGCGCCGCCCTCGACGCGCCGTTGGTACACGAGGGTGTTTAAGGCGAGCAGCGTCTTGACGCCTTTCTTTTTGGGTGTCGTGTTCGCAGGGATCGCGGAGGGGCGAATGCACGAGCGCCTCGAGGAGGGGTTCCTCTCGGTGTTTGTGAGCCCGTGGCTGAGCCCGCTGGCCGCGGCTGTAGGCCTGTTCACCTGCGCGCTGTGTGTGTTCCTCGCGGCGAGTCTGCTCGCCGCCGAGCGCGGCCCTCGAGCAGGGGGGCAGCTCCCGTATCTGAGGGTGGCTCGCGGAGCGCACCTCGCCGCGATCTCACTTGGCGGGCTCGTGTTCGCGGTGGCGTGGCATTCCCACGTGGCCTTCGCCCATCGTTTTCTCGATTCGCCCGTCGCCCTCGGCTGCATGGGGATCGCGACGGCGTTGATTCCTGTGGTGGCATGGAGCTTTGGTCGCGGCGCTGTGCTCTGGCTTCGACTCGCTGTGGCCGCACAGGTCGCGACCATCGTCGCTGGATTTGGTGTGGCGCAGCTGCCGGTGCTCGTGGCCTTTCAAGCGGGGGAGTCGATCACCTATGTGGACGCGGCCGCTCCGGCGACGACGCTCCGGCTGCTCCTCATGGCCTTGGGTACGGGCGCGGTGCTGATCGGACCTGGGGTCGTCTACTTGATGCGGGTGTACAAGTCCGAGGGCTGAGTCGCCCCCCCAAACCATCGCGGGCACCTGCGCCGTGTCGCGGGGCGCGGCGCGGAATCCTCAGGGCCAGGTGCGGGATTGAAGGGCCTCGAGGGCGCCGCAGTCGCCAATGAGTGGGGCGGTGTGCCGGTGGGTCCGGGGCGGACCGCGGCGGTTCCGCAGATATTCACCGGTGAGGAGATTGACGGAGACATCCTCTTCGCTCCCCGGCTCATGGATGTAGAAGGCGTGGGTGTCTACGCCGACGACTCGGAACGCGGCGTGACGCCACGCCACGGTGTAGGCGAGACTCCACCGCCACGCGGAGCCCCCGTCATTCCCGAACACCACACCACCTCGACCGTTCGCGGTCATATGTCCGCCTGGGTCGCCCATCATTCCCCCCTCGTCGGTCGCGAGGCTTAAGCAGCCCGACCGCTGGACCGCGTGAAACCCGGCGGCGTCGCGCAGCCCCATGACCACGACCCGGTCCCGCGAGGACGGTTCCTCCTCACCGTCACCTCGCTGGAGCAGGATGAGCGCGAGGTCGCGGCGACCGTCCATGTCGAAGTCCTGGGCCAAGAATGCCTCGATCTCGAAGTCGTCCCAGGAGGTTCGCGCGGCGCTTGTGGGCTCCACGGAGCGGGCCCCGAGCGCCCGCAGCAGGTCGCGGGCGTCATCCTCGACGCCGGTCGCGCGCGTCGAGGTGGACTCGTCTGAGACGCCCGGAGAGGGTGGGGGAGGCGAGCGAGTGTCCGGCGGTGCGGCATGTGGCGCCGCCACTCCGGTCCAAAGAAACAACATCGACGACGAGACAAGCGCGCGCATGATGGAAGGACGCTCGGCGCCGCCGATCCATTCCGCGGCGCGGCGCCGTGACTCGCGGGGCGCTGGCGTCGGGCAGCGGCGGCCGCGAGGCGCGACCCGTCGAGATCTCGGCCTACGGGATTCCGGCGGCCTGCAGATTCGCTCGGAGCGGGTCTCGCATGGAGGCGGGGAAGTCGTCGTTGTCGACCACGACGGCGGCGCGCTGCAGGAGCCGCCGAATCTCCGGAGTCTTGGGGTCAGCCCCAGCCTCGATGCGGAGGTTCGCGAGTCTGGCCCGCGTGACCGCCGCGTAGAGGTGGTCCTCGCCGAGTCGCTTCACGTGGGTGTCGACGGCGCGCTGCAGATCTAAGACGGCCTGCGGACGATTTCCGTCGGCCTCCTCCACCATGGCCTTGGTGGTCCAGATGTCCCCGTGGATCGACGGGGCCATCTGCACGTCGCCGATGTCGCGCTCGATCTCGAGGGCCTTTTCTATTGTCTGCCGCGCGCCCTCGAGTCGCTCCAGCTCAATCTCCGTCTGCGCCAACGCGATGTAGACCCGCAAGTAGCTCGCGCGCTCCTGGGGCGACGGGGTGTCGCCGTATTTATGATCGAGGATCCGCAAGATCTCTTCAAAGCGCGCCCGAGCGTCCTCTGGCCGGTGGAGCTCGTTGTAGGTCAGCCCGAGGTTACCGAGCGCGGGGATGAGCCGAGTGCTGTCGCGCCCGTACATGGTGGTCAGCAGCGGCACGGAGCGTTCGATGAAGACCACGCCTTGCTCGGGGAGCCCTCGTTCCGCGAGCAGCGAACCGATTTGTTCGAGGCTCCGGGCGAGGAGCGGGTGCTCTGGACCGAGGACGCGCTCAAAGATCTCCAGGGCTCGCTCGTGGGCTTCGGTGGCTTCGGAGAGCAGGGCCTGCTCCTTGTAGGCGTAGCCCTTTTGGCGGATCGCCTCGGCGACTGTGAGGTCGGCCTCCCCTCCGGTGGACGCGCGCTGGATCGCGATGGCCTCGTCCAATTTCTCATGGGCGGCGTCTGGTGTGCCATCTCGTACGTCGAGGATCCCCTCGGCGAGGAGGGCTCGAACCTTAACGTCGTCCGAGCCCTCTTGCCGCGCAGATACCCACGCGTGGAGCATCCAGTCGCGGGCGCGCGCCGATTCACGCCGCTCGCCCATATACGCCGCGAGTCGAACGGAGGCCTCGAACGCCAGATCCGAACGCTCCAGCTGACGCGCCGCTTCGAACGCGCGGGAGTTCGATTCGACGATCCGGTCTCGCACACCTCTCGCGTAGTAGGCGTGCCCGAGCGTCGTGAGATATTCAGCGTGAAGGTGGGGATATTGGGCCCCTTCGACGCGGTCCCGGATGGACTCCAGGTGTTCGATCGCGCCCTCAGTGTCTCGAGTGAGGATCATGGAGCGCCCACGCTCAACCTCCGCTCGAAGCTGTCGCGACGGCGCATCGTTCGCCTCCTCGACCATGCCGGCGCGTCCAAGACAGCTCTCGGGCGCGGGGACTTCGAGCGAAGCGGTGGCGGCCTGCAAGAGTCGCTCGCGGGAGAGGGTCGTGAACGCGTCGGCGAGGTCGTTCAAGGTGGCGGTGCGGCGGTCGAGGCAGGACTGACGCAGGACGAGCTCAACCTCGGAGTACGAGGGGTCGCGGTCGTCATCACAGAGAGTGACTCGCGTGACTCGGAGTCGATCGGCGTACTCTGACAGCGCGGTCACCGTGCGATCCCATACGGCTCGCTCCGATCCCGTCAGATCGCGGCCCTTCGCGACGAGCGCGTCACGGTGTCCGCTCCAGCTGCGCTCGAGGTCGCTCATCCGCGCTTCGCACAATGTCGAACCCCGATCAGGGAGGGTGATGAGCCCTCCTATCAAGGCGCCGCCGATGATCGCTGCGGCGCTCCATCCGATGACTCGCCGGCGTCGCTCCGCGCGCCGCTCCTCGCGAACGAGCGCGTCTCGGGCCGCGCGGACGGACGGAAATCGAAGCCGCGGATCCGGGGAGAGCATGCGCCCTAGCGCGGGAACGAACCGCAAGGCGCCGCTGGGAGCACCATCGGGCTTGAGCTTCGCGAAGCCTTCCGGAGTGGTCAGGACCTCAATATTCATGCCTCGGTAGGGGCGCTCCTCAAACAGCGCCTCGTAGAGCGTGACGGCGAACGCGTACTGATCGGAGGCGGGCGAAGCGGCAGCGCCGTCGAGAACATCGGGCGCCATATAGGCCGGCGTACCTACGAGCGCGCCTGTCGTCGTGACCTGCGGGCGCGCCTTCGCGTGCCGCAGCGCCTCCCGCGCCCGGACCGGAGGCGTGATGACTTGCGCGCCGCGCTCCACTCGGTCGTCCTCGCCGCTGTGCGGTCTGGCCAAGCCAAAATCAACGATCTTGAGTCCTCCGGAGGCGGGGACCATCACGTTGTCGGGCTTAAAATCACGGTGGATGATGCCCGCGTCGTGCGCCGCGGCGAGGCCCGACGCTGCGTCGAGCATGACGGACAGGATCTCAGACACAGAGCGTCTCGTTTGACGGAGCCACTCGCGGAGGGTGGCGCCCTCCACGAACTCCATGGCGACAAATACCGCGCCGGAGTGCGTGCCCACCTCGTGCACCGTCACCACGTGCGGGTGATTGAGGCGCGCGAGGGCCTGGGCCTCCAGACGGAGGCGGGTCGTGTGCTCGCTCGTCCCCTCCAGCGGGGAGAACAATTGGGAGACGAGCAGCTTCAGCGCGACGCTGCGGTGGAGCTCGGGATCCCATGCTTTGTAGACGTGCCCGGTCGCGCCGGCGCCGATCAACTGTTGAATGATGAATCGGCCGATTTGCTGGGCTTCTTTGAGCGGCTCGACCGGCCCCGATGTGAGCCCGCTGTCTTCGAGGGTCCGCTCGAGCACGAGCGTGGTCTCGGACCTAGCGCGCTCCGCTCCCGCGGGCGAGGAGCCGTTCTCACCGTCGCGGTCTTCTTGGTCCACCATCCCCACAGATTCCCCGGACACGGTACCACGTCTTCCGCCGCCCGAGAGGGCCCGCGGAGGGGATGCTGGCAGGTTGGCACGCGGGGGCACCTCGCGTTGGGCATCGAATGTTGGTCAACAGGTGATTTCGGCGCTGACGAACATCGTCGCAGGCAGGCGCTGGGCGCGACCCCGAGGTAGATGGAATAGAGATGGCGTCGACATGCGTCTATAGTCGAGAGGCCGAACCGTGATTCTCATCTGCTTTACGACCGCGTACCGCGAGGGAGGCGCGAGCTTCGAGCGAGTCGCGCGCGCGCTGGGCGACGAACGTCTCCGACTCGCCGCGATGGAGGGGACTGTCCCGGGGGATTTCAACGTCGTGCGGGTGGACTCGAAGCGTGAGTGGATGAACGCGATGGTCTCCCACAGCCGCACGTCGCCGCTGCGTGAGCTGCACTTCGTCGGGCACGCGGGAATGTACGGGCCGATGATGGGCACCACTTCGTGGCCGGAGCAGCTGAGTCCCCACGAGTGGCGAAGCCTCTTGAGCCCAGAATCTGGATTGGGTCCAGTGAGGCTCGCCGAGGACGCGCAGGTCTTCATTCACACGTGCAGGTCGGCGAGATGGTTCGCGCCATTCCTCGCGCGAACGTGGGGCGTGACGTGCTGGGGGAACCACTGGTACACGACCTTCTCGGCGCAGCCGGACCGCTTCGTGCACCCGTGGAGGGCCTCCAGCGACGCGCCGCTGTATTTGTTCGGCTGTCCGGGGAAGACGAGTCACGGCTGGCTCGCCAGCGCGCACAAGCACCTGTTTGGGGGCGCGCCGGAGCGCATGTGCGCCTTCGCTCCAAACAGCACGGGGGGGGCGGAGAGCTACGACGCGGTGGCGGCGGCCTACGACCAGACGTTCGCGGACATCGGCGTGCGCGCGGCGGAGGTCGGGTGGATCGAGGCGCGGATCAAGCAGACGCAGAGGGCGCCGCGAATTTTGGAGATCGGGTGCGGGAATGGTGCGCTGCTCGATCGACTCGCGCCCGTGATAGCGGCCGGGATCGGTGTGGACGCCTCGGCGTCGATGATCGAATACGCGCGGCGGCGGGTGGCCCGCCATCCCCACCTTCGCGTGGCGCAGATCAAAGGGCCGTCACTGCCGGCGCCGGACGGCAGCGTTGACTGCGTGGTGTCCATGCTGTCGTGGCGTTATCTAGACTGGGGGCCGATGCTCGAGGAAATATCGCGGGTGCTGACCCCCGAAGGGACCTTGTGGGTGGTGGACATGGTGGAGAAACCGGCGCGCAGCTGGGAGCTTCCGCGACTGTTGAGGGATCGTCTCCGCGAGACCGCCGCGGCGTTTCGCGCCCGAGATTTTCGCCGCGCGAGGAGTGAGATGGTTCGCTCCTCCCCGTGGCGACGTCTGGTCGCCCACAACCCGATGCGGGCCTTGCACGAGTATGAGTGGTTCTTTCGGAGTCGTTTTCCAGAGGTGAAGGTGAAGACCCTCTCGCTCGGTCGTCGCGCGCGCGTCATGGCGTATGATTGTGGCGCGATGTCGAGGGCTTCATTGCAGCCCCTGCAGTATCCATGACCCGCCGGTAACCGGAGACCCCGGGAATCCCCGAACCCTATGTCGAAGCACGCGCACGCCAACGCAAATCGAGGGAGGTCCACGGCGCCTACGATCGGGGTGCTCGATTGGGGCGTCGGCGGGTTGGGGGTGGTCGCGAGTCTTCGCCGACGTGGCGTGAGCGACTCGGTTGTCTACGTGTCGGACAGCGGCGCGACGCCCTACGGTCGTATGGACCCGGAGGTGCTCAACGACCGTGTTCAACGCGTATGCGACTGGATGGTCGAGGAGGGCTGCGGGCTCGTCATCCTCGCCTGCAACGCAGCGAGCACGGTGCGCGCTCGCCTCGACGTTGGGGACGTCCCGATCGTGGGGATGATCGCGTGTACGGCCGACTACGTGGCGAGGCAGGGGTGTGCGGAGGTCGGCTTGTTGGGGGGCCGGCGGACCGTGGAGAGCCAGGCGTACGAACAGGCGTTGGCTGCGTTGGGGTGCGCGACAAAAGTCCGCGCCCGCGTGGCGCAGCCGCTGTCCGCGCTCGTCGAAGCGGGGGTCCTTGAGGGGCCAGAATTGGAGCGCGAAATTATGGGCATTGTCGCCCCCTTGAGCGATGTATCCGTGCTCGTCAGCGCGTGCACCCACTACGCCGCCATCCGCCCTCAAATCGAGGCGATGCTCCCTGATCTTCGTGACTGGGTGGAGCCGGCGGAGCTCGCGACAACCGCCTTGATTACGGCGGGTCGAGTGTCGGTGAGAGACTCGGAGATCGCTGATGATGACCTCCAACCCACCGAACGATTCTTGACCAGCGGCGATCCCGACGCGCTTCGCGGCGCCGGACTCGCGGCGTTTGGGGTCCGCATCGTGGAGGTGGAGACGCTCCCCGTTTGAGCGCCCGCCCGGGTGGTGCAGCGGTTTCACCAAGCGCGTGTGGTAGCGTAGCGGTATGGTGGTGAGTCTCATGAGGCGCAGGGATCGAGCTGGCGCGAGGGCGCTACGTTGGTGCGTGGTCGCGGCTGTGGGCCTCGCGGCTTGTGGTGGCGAACCAGGAGGCGACGGAGCTGACGACGTTCAGACCTCCGGTGGTGCTGACTCCGGGAACGAGGAGAGCGGGGATGGAGACGGAGACGGGGATGGCGACGGAGACGGGGACGGGGACGGCGAGCTTTGCAATGGCCTGGAGGAGCTTTGCGACCGCCCGTTCGACGAGGTCGTCTTCCCAGGGACCCACAACGCCCACGCCTCCTTCGCGTACGGGTTCTCCGCCTTCAACGCGAACCAGAACGAGACCGTCACGACGCAGCTGTTGGATGGCATGCGGGTCTTGCTGATGGACACGTACTACGGAGATGAGGGGGTCGTGCTCTGCCACGGGCCGTGCACCCTCGGGAGCATCCCCCACGCGACCGTCCTCGAAGAGCTCGTTGACTTTATGGAACTGCACCCCACGGAGGTCATCTCCATCGTCTACCAAGACGGGGTGAGTCCCGAGGATCTGGCGGTGGACTTTGAGGCGACAGGCGCCATCGACATGGTGTTTACGCGCGATCCCTCGGCGCCGTGGCCGACGCTGGGACAGATGATCGCGGACGGGACGCGCCTGCTGGTGACCGCGGAGAGCTCCGGCCCTCCGCCCGCCTGGCATCACTACGTGTGGGAGCACGCGTGGGACACCCCGTACTCGTTCGCGAGCGTTGACGAGTTTAGCTGCGTGCTGAATCGAGGCAGCACAGACAATGATCTGTTTCAGATCAACCACTGGGTTGGCACCTCTCTCGGGCTCCCGTCCGAGGATGGAGCGATGGCCGCGAACACCCAAGAGGTGCTGCTTCAGCGGGTCCTCGCGTGCCGAGATATGTGGGACCGGCTCCCCAATTTCCTGGTCGTAGATTTCTATGACCACGGTGACCTCACAGCGACCGTAGAGCTGTTGAACCTCGACTATCCACCGTAGCGGTGGGGGGGCGTGTCCGGCGATCGCGACGCACAGTCTGGAGTCACACCGCTCACTCTGCCATGGCGACACGTTCAGCGCGGCGGGCTCCGAGGTGCAGACGCAGCGCGATGACGCCGAACACGATCATCCCTGAGATCAGGGATGCCGCGCCGTCCATGATCCCGAGCATGAGGATCACGCCTCCCACGACCACATAAAATAATGGCACCCACGGATAGCCTGGGGTGCGGTACGGGGCGCGGAGCCCCCGCCGCCGGAAGATGAAGATGCTCCCTACGGTGAACATGCTCAGCAACAGCATGACCGACCCCGTCGACATGACCAGGAAGCTGAAGCTGTTCGTGAGGACGAGCATGGAGCACCAGATCCCCTGCACGACGAGCACAACGACCGGCGTGCCACGCGACTCGCTCTCGTCGCCGAACCGCTTCGAGATGAGCCCTTGGCGCCCCATGGCGAGGCCGACGCGGGACCCCGCCATAATGGTCACGTTCAAGCCGCCGATGATCAGCAGCAGCATGAGCATCGCGAAGACTGTCGCGCCCGCGTCGCCGAGCAGGGAGCGGGCGATGAACGTTCCCGGGCTGCGCTCGGTGGCCAGCCCCTCGAGCGTCAACGCGCGCAAGAAGCTGACGTTCAACAGCATATAGAGCAGCAGCGTAATCCCCAGGCCCCAGAGGATCGCGCGCGGCAGAGAGTTCTTGGGGCTGCGGATATCCCCGCCCATATAGGTGAGGACGTTCCAGCCGGTGTAGGTGAAGAACACGCTCGCGAAGGCGGATGAGAACGTCGCCTCCTCAAGCGTGAGCGGGATCGCGGGTGTGGCCCCTTGGGGTCCGCCCGCCGCGACGAGGAGGTCCGAGGTGGCGAGCGAATAGATGCTCAAGCCGAACAAAAATGAGATCGGCAGCCAGGTCAAGACGAGCTGCGCCCGACCGGCGAAGGAGACGCTGAGAATATTCGCGAGCGTCGCGATGAAGATGAGCGAGAGCGCGCCGAGGCTCGCGTAGGTCACTTGGAATCCGAGGGACGTGTGCGGTAGGGCCGCGTCGAACACGACCTGCCGCATGGGACTCACGGCGCCAGTCTCCGCGATGACCTCCATGGCACCCACGGCCAGCGCGGCCGCCGATCCGGAGAACGTAGCGAACCAAGACAGCGTTCCCCATGCTCCAGCGATGGAGCGGCCGTAGGCCTTCCGCAAGAACACGTAGTCGCCTCCTGCCCGTGGAAACAGGGTCCCAAGTTCAGCGGTCACGAGCGCGCCAGCGAGCGCCACGAGGGCGCCGAGGATCCAGTACCCGAAGAACTGCGCGTTGGTGGCCGAGGCTCGTGCGACCTCCGCGGGCGTCAAAAACACACCGATCCCGACCACGTTGCCGACGACGATGGCGGTGCACACGATCGGGCCGAGGACTCGCCGTTGCGCGGTGTGAGTCTCAAGATCTCCGGCGGTGGGGAGTTCGGCGGCGCATGCGCTGGAGCTGGGCGGGGTCATGGAAGCAGGGGTCGTCGCTCGTGCGCATCGCGAGCGCTCAAGGCTGGTCGCAGGTCGCGTATTGTCGTCACTCGAGCGTGTCGGCGATTGTAGGGGTGGTGCTTGTGTGAATCGAAATAAGCCTCGAAAATCGCGCGCCGTCATCGTACTGGACAAATGCGAGGGCGTGCCGCGGCGCGTGGGACGCTCTCGTCAACTGCGGCCTGGCCGCGCGGTGGTGACGGGTACGCCGTCAGCGCGGTGGCCGGCTCGCGCGCCTAGAGCACATAACCCCGCGCGGTCTTTCTCGGATCAGGCAGCGCTTGTAGCACAGATCGCCTGGACCCCGCGCCCGGCGCAGGCACCCGCCGCGCGCCACATTGTTCTTCGGCTCGCGACGGCCGCGGGAACGCGGCTGGCCGCCGCTGTGTGGGCGTGCGGGCGAGACGCAGTTTCGCCGCACCAGGCCCGGTCGCGCGGCGTCGCTCTTTCGTGGGCGCGGAGCGCAGCGCGCCATATCACAGCGTTCCATATGGCAGCGCGCGAAGAAAACCGGGGCGGCGCTGGTGTCGTCGTAAGTTGGGATCTAGCGCGCGCTGTGAGAAACTAAGGGCGCACCGATGGCGAATCTAGGTTGGCAAGATCGAGCTTCTGCGGCGGCGACGGGCTGGCGTTCACTCTCGGTGGTAGCGCGATGCGGATTGTGGCTACCGCTGATGGCGTCGGTGGCCTGCGCGACGCCGAACTCGGGGGCCGCAGAGGAAGGCAGGCAGGCGGAGTCGGCGACCGAGGGGAGCGCCAGTGAACCCGGCGGCCTGGGCCAAGACGTGGGCAGCTCGCAGGGTGAGAGCGCTGCGGCCGCGATGGACGCGAAGCTCGCGAGGCTTCATGGTCGGCTTGAGCGCATCCCGGGAGACCCGATCCCCGACAAGATCATCCGCGGGACGCACTACTGGGTCTCGAACGAACTCTCACAGGGGCTCTTTCATCCGTTCATCGCAAAGGCAGGTGGTCTGTTCATGGGAGTGGGGACGGATCAATGCTATCTGTTGGCCGGTTGGCAGGGGGCCGAGTCGCTGGTCTTAATGGATTTTGATCGTTACGTGGTCGCCCTCCATCGAGCCTACCGCGCGTTCTTTTTGGCGTCGAAGGATCCTGAGGAGTTTGTGGCGTGGTGGCATCCGGAGAATCAGGATGACGCGATGGTGTTGCTCAAGGAGTCTGTTGAAGACGAGGCGCTCCGCGACCTCACGCTGGAGGCGTTCAACAAATCTGCGAAGCTTGTTCGGCTTCGGCTCTCACGGTTGAAGCGGCAGTACGGTGGAGATGGGATGGGGAGCTTCGTGACCGATCCGGAACAATTCGCCCGCATCAGAGCGCTGTACCGATCAAACCGCGTGTTCTTGGTCCGGGCGAACCTCGTCGGCCCGACCGCGGTCCAAGGGATCGGGGAGGTGCTCCGCGAGTTCGGCATGAGCCCGCGTGTGGTCTATTTGTCCAACGCGGAGCAGTACTTCAAGTACACGGAGGCGTTCAAACAGAACATCGCCGCCTTGGGGCTTGACGACGAATCACGGGTGCTTCGCACCCTGTCTCACCTGCGTCATGGATTCGCGGACGGAGAGCAGTATCACTACAACGTGCAGACAGGGTCGAGCCTGGTCAGATACCTTGAGGCCGGCAAGCTCACGTCCTCGTCGCGCATGCTGAGGGAGAAGCGGGGCACCGACATCCCGGGATTATCGACCCTCGGTGATGTGCAATTGGAGTCGCTGAAGTGAGGGCGAGTCGCTGGCCCCTCACGTTTTCATTCTCCCTGCTGGCGACCGCGACCACTGGCTGCCCGTCGACCGCGGTCGAGTCGCGCGCGCAGAGGGTCGCCCAGGCGGAGCTGGAGCCGCCTCCTTTGAGGGGGGCGCCGGCCTCACCGGCGCCGGTCGTGCCGCAGGAGGCCGAGCGCCCCCGCGAGGCTGACGCGCTCGCCCAGGACATCATCGCGCGGACGTTTGGGGCGCTGCGAGGTCACCAGCGAGAGATGGTCCTCGCGCCGACCTCGTATCGGCTCCAAGCCGCCTTCACGCACCTCCCCGCGACGGGGGCGGCTGTCACGAGCAGCTTCCGAGGTGACGCGGAGTATCTGTATCCAGCGAGCGCCATCAAGATCTTCGCGTCCGTCGGGATGTTGCTTTGGCTTCAAGAGCAGCGGAGGGAGGTGCCCTCTCTAGGACTCGACTCCGAGATCTTGGCGTGTCCAGATCGAGCGGGCCCATGCGAGGTAATTGCGGAGGCGTCCAATCGCCAAGGCGAGACGTTGACGCTCGGTCACGTGGTTCGCAAGATGCACCTCGTCTCGGACAACAAGGCGTTTAATACCCTCTACGATCTCGTGGGACACAGAGAGATTCACGAGCGATTCTGGGCGCTCGGTTACTCCTCCCTGCGCGTGCATCATCGGATGTTCTCGAGGGGAGATGCCGCCGCGCAGAGGACGACGCCGCGCTTTGAATTGCGCACTCGGACCGGAGTCATCGTGGAGATCCCACGACGTGAGAGCGTGCTCGCTCTCCCGGCGACCCCCGCGAGCGGACTCCTCGTGGGGAACGCCCATCGTTCGAGGGGGGGCCGGTGGATCGATACGCCGATGGACTTTGCGCACAAGAACTTTGTATCGATTGGAGACCTGCATCGGCTCATCCTCGCGATTCATGCGCCGGCGTCGCGGCCCAACGAGAAGCTGCGATTGGAGTCGGACCTGCTCGCGTTCTTGACAGACGCCATGACGACGCTCCCGCATCTGTCTCCCAATCCGCGCTACACACGTCATCGGGAGTCGTGGGGGCGGTTCAAGCCCACATGTCGTGGGGTGTCACTGATGGAGGGAGGGGAACGGATCTCGTGTGCGAACAAGGCGGGGAACGCGTACGGGTTCCTCATCGACAACACCTTCCTACGAGATGACCAGACGGGAGACGCCGTCGCGCTCACCGTCGGGATGTACGTCAACCCCAACGGGGTCATCAATGATGACGAGTACGCCTACGATGAGGAGGGGCGCCCGTTATTGGCGGCCATCGGCGCCGCGGCTGCGCGAGAGCTCCTCGATCGTGATGGACCCACTCCACGACTGAATGGCGATAGGTGAGCGCGCGTAAAAACGTTCGGTGGTGAGCGCATCGCTGGTAGACTCTGGCGGTGTTCGTTGATGGGAGTCGTTGCGGGGGAGACCGCGGGCGCGGAGGAGCGTGCGCTGTCGCGGCCGGGGTTCCGCGGAAGCCGGCGGTCGGGGCGCGGTGGCGGGGTTCGTCACGCAGCCGGGAGGGGGGCGTCGCCTTGCGGGGTCGCGGCCCCGGCATGCTCGGCGTGCTGAGTGTGCTGGCGGTGGTTGTCATGCTCACCGCGGGGGCGTCACAGGCCTTCAGTGAGGGGGCGCGCCTCGACCCCAGCGAGGGTGGCGATGAGGAACCGTCGGCGCGTGAGGCCGGCAATACGACCGAGATCGAGCAGGGGGAGAGCCGGCGCCCCGCCTCCACGAAGGAACCGACGACTGTGACGAGTCCACCTCCAGCGGACGCGGATTCGCTGGTGCCGGGCGAGGAGCTCCACAAAGAAGGGCGCGTGCCCATGGGATCCCCGTACATATTTCATGTAGGCGCGAGCCAGATCCCCACACCCTACGTGGTGTCCGTTGACGTCGTCGCGTTCCCCGGAAGTCGAGATGCTGATTCGGCGGGGGGGGTGATCTCCTTCCTTCGGGCCTCATCGCGGGCGTATGTCCGCGAGCGGCCGAGCGCGGACGCGACCATATTTGGCGTGATCCCCGAGGATGTCTCGTTCGCGGTGATCGGCGCGCCGTTCGAAGGCGAGGGCTGCCGAGGGGGCATGTGGCATCAGGTAGAGCTTGGCGGGTACACCTGTCTTCGGGGATCGCGATCCGCAACGCAGCGGCCGAAGACATTCCCGAGTATGCGAAAAAATAAGTTCTCCCCGCTTTTCTTCGTTCGGGCCCGGCGCACAAGAGACGGGGAGGAGGAGCCCGTATTTCCTCGCTATCACTCGCGCTGGAGGATGGAGCGCGACGAGGTCGAGGACTATCTCGCGGGGTACGGGACGTATGGTTTTGTTAGGCTCAAGCGCGGAGTGTTTACCGATATCGAGGGGCGCACAGTGCGTAACCAGGACTTTCGGCGCTTCTCTCCATCCAATTTCGAGGGGGTGGTGCCTGCGCAGGTCACGGCGGCAGGCGTCCCTGACGGGCAGACCTTGGCGTGGACCTTCGAGCCCGAGACCTTTGTCTATCGCGACAACGGGCGTTGGGCCCGGAAGTTGCGGGAGCTGAGGAAACACGCCTCGATTTTAGTCCCGGCGGGGCCACCTGAGGTCGTCGCGGGGCGGTCGTGGCTCCGCCTTGAAGATGGTTGGATTCGGGCGGACGAAGTGCGGCGCTGGGAGCGGGTGTCTCCACCGGAGGGGATGACCGCCTCTCAAAAGTGGATCGACGTCGACCTCGATGAACAGATCCTCACCATGTACGAAGGGGCGGATCCTGTCTTCGTCACGTTGGTCACGACGGGGAGAGGCGGAGAGTCGAGGACGCCGGTCGGGACGTATGAGATCGGCCGAAAGAAAGGGATCGGGGACATGAAGAGCAGGCAGGGAGTACGACGACCGTACTTTGTTGGAGACGTGCCGTGGATTCAGTTCTTCCACGAGGGGTTCGCGCTGCACTCGACATACTGGCACAACAAGTTCGGGAAGAAGGGGAGCCACGGGTGCGTGAACATGTCGCTCAAGGACGCCGCTCGCCTGTTCGCGTGGACGACCCCCGAGGTCCCCGCAGGTTGGAATTGGCGGTTCCTGCGAGAGAGTGAGCGGGGCCGAGGGACCACCATCGTGCTCCGCAGCGCCACGCGTCAGCGGGAGGCGAGCGAAGACGAGGCGCAGCGCGCGGGCCCCGTGGCGCCAGTCTCACCAGCGGGCCTCGTCGACCCCGGTCCGACGCCCTGAATTCGTGCGGCCGTCGCTCCCCGCGCGAGGGCGCGCATGAAGTCAACGCGTCGCCGCGATCCGTCGGTCATGGGCCGGGACGAGGGCCGCCCATTGGCTTGTCAAACGACTGCACCAGCAGGGCCCCGAGCGGCCCTCCGAGGCGTTGTTCAAGGGAGTGGACGCGCTCGCCCAGTCTCCAACTCAACGGTGTCAGCCACGGAGACGCCGTAAACAGGCGTCGGGTTTCGACCAGGGTGAGCCCGGCGCTCTCGCCCAGGTCTCGCAGCATGGCGGCGTCGTAGTCGGCGACGTGCTGTTCGCCGTCCATGGTAGGCACCAATCGCAAACGGTCGACCGTCCACTCGAGCAGGGGCCACAGCGATCGTCGATTTGGGGTGGAGATGACGAGACGTCCGCCGGGCTTAAGCAGCGCGAGGCACGAGCCCAAGAGCAGGCGGGCTTGGGCGGGGTAGATGTGCTCGATGACTTCGAGCAGAGAGATGCGGTGAAAACTCTCGTCC
The DNA here is from genome assembly GCA_014240065.1 of Myxococcales bacterium. Taxonomy (GTDB): domain Bacteria; phylum Myxococcota_A; class Polyangia; order Nannocystales; family Nannocystaceae; genus JAAZXR01. Next base: position 48,949 of record JAAZXR010000016.1, on the reverse strand, counting down.
TCGAATTCAAGTTCGTCGAGCAACCCGTGCTCGAATTGGAGGTCTGGCCGGCCGTACTGCGATCGCGCAAAAGCGATGGCCTCCAGGTTCCCATCGACTCCCACGACGCGGACCTCCGGTTGGCTTGCGATCAGGTCGGCGAACACACCGCTCCCACACCCGATATCCAGGATGCGATCACCAGGATCGGGGGCGAGCATGGCCTCACAGGCTGCGAAGCGCTTTTTGTGCCAAAATCGCTGCGGGGCGAGGCCCTCGCGGCTCACGCGGTATTGGTAGTCGCCGGGCACCTGAACAGTGTCGCCGGTCCTCCGCGAGTCATCCGTCGTCATGGGTCTCCTCGTTCCTCACTCGCCAGGCTTGGACAGCGGCGCCGTCGTGGTCTTCAAGGATCTGCTGGTGTGGACCCTTGTACCTGCCAAGGGCTTGGTGGGCGAGCACTCGCCCGAGATCGCGAACCATCGCGATCCCGTCTCGCAGGACATGGACGGTGGAGGAGTCGTTCTTTCTCAGTCGCACCGGGATCCGCTTGATGTCGTAGTTGCGCTTGAGCGCCACGTAAAACAGCTCCACGTCGAACGCAAAACGATCCACGATCCCCACCGAGAAGAGGTCGTCCGCGACATCGCCGCGAAAGCCTTTTAGCCCGCATTGCGTGTCGTACCATCCGCCGGCGACGAGCCGGCCGACGATATTGGAGTAGACGATGCTAGAGAACCGACGAAGCGCAGAGACTCGCGTGAAGTAACTTGAGCTCGGCAGTCGGCGATCGCCAGCGACCATATGAAACCCCCGCGCGTCGAGATAATAGAGGGTGCGGGCCATGGATTCGGCCTCGTAGGGGACGTCGATGTCGGTGAACATCCGCAGCCGCCCCTTGGCCGCCAGCATCCCCCGCCGTACGGAAGCGCCTTTCCCCAGGTTGGTCGGGTTCTCCAAGAATCGGCATCCGAACTCCGCGGCCACCCGCGCGGTGGCCCCGTCGTCGAGGCTGCCGTCGTCGACGACGATCACCTCATAGGAGCGTCGCAGCGACCGCAAAAAATCGATTAACACGGGGAGTTCCGCCTTGGCAGACATCGCGCCACGAAACGACGGCAGCACCACGCTCAGTTCGGGAGTCGAGCCGCTCATTGGACAGACCCATCGTCTCGGGAGCCCTCGCCGCAGCCTTGTTGGAGGGCCAGCGCTGCCTTGAGGTATCGGTGGTCGAGCTCGAGGGCGCGTCCGAATGCGCCGCACGCGTCGGCGGTTCGTCCGAGTTGCCGGTAGGCCACCCCGAGATTGTACCAACCGGTGCGATGACGCGGGAAATCGCGGACGAGCGTCTCTAGAGAGGTCCTCGCCTCGTCAAAACGGCCCAAGCGCAGCAAGCAGGCCCCGTAGTTCGCGCGCGCTTTCACATGGGAGGAATCGAGCTCCATCGCCTTGGAGAGAATGGAGACTGCGGCGGCGTAATGGCCAGTCTTGAGCGCGTAGGTCCCGAGGCGGAAATGGGCGTTCGCCACCTGTGGTGTGGTGAGCACCGCGTGCGTGTACAACGAGAGGGGGTTTTCCCACGCATAGACTTGGCGGGCGCTCACGATGGCCAACGTCGCGATCCATGCGGCCGCCAGCGAGGCGAGGAGCGCGGAATGATGAGCGAGGGCGCGTCGTGCCAAGACAACGAGGGCGCCACATGACCAGGCAATTCCTGCGAATGGGACGTAGGCGTAACGATCGGACAAGGTGTTGTGGATGCGAACGACGATGGAAGCGGGCGCGAGGAGCAGCGCGCACCAGCCAAGCCCCGCGAGGGCGATGAGGGCAAGCTCGCGGCGGCGCGCCGCAGAGGAGTTGTCAGCGCCGCGACGGAGGAGTTGAACCGCCGCGAGCGCGAACGCAGAGAGCAGGACCCACCCCACCGCGATCAGCTTCGTCGAGTAGGGGCGGTCGATGGACAACTCGCTCGGGACGAAGAATAACCCTAGATAGTGGGTGAAGACCCCAGGGATGTGCAGCGCGCTGACATAGAGCGGCTCGGTCCCAGTCATCTGGGCCATCGATGCGCGCAGTAATAGGTAGGGGGGCAGGACCAAGAGCATCCCGATCGGGCCCGCGATTCGCTCGCTCCACCGACCCTGGGCGAGGAGCAGAAACATGAGGCACAACGGGAGCGCGATCGAGGACTCCTTACAGAGCAGCGACGCGAGAAACAGCGCGGTCGCTCCCACGACCTCGAGCGGGTGTGTCGTGGCGCGTTGTCCTCCGGGTTCCTTGAGGACGAGCCAGGAGGCGGCGAGCGCCATTGTGCCCGCCATCAGGTCTCCACGGGTCGAGACATAGGCGACAGTCTCCACCTGCATCGGATGCAACGCGAAGAGCGCCGTCGCGGCGGTCGCTCCCGCGGTGTCCCTCAGCAGCGCTCGCGATGCCGCGAACATGGCGACGATGGCGAGGGCGCCCCAGAGCAGGTTGTGCAGATGCAACGCGGCGGCGGACATGCCGAACAGAGCGACGTCCGTTCGAAACGAGAGATACAGGAGTGGACGATAGCTGTCGTGTGCTGGCGTCGCGCCTCGCAGGTCGCCAAATTGAGGGTCGAGGTGGTCGTGCTGGGAGGCGAAAATGCCGTCCCAGTACCCTCCTGCGAACAGCGGGTTGTCGCGCAGGGCGCCGAGATCGTCCCAGACGAGATCGAAGCCGCGAACCGGGGCGTAGACAACGCTGTACACGGCGAGGATGACGAGGAGCCATGCAACACTCGGAACCCGATGAAGGGGAGTCTTACTCACTGCGGGTCGAAGGCGTCCTCGGAGCGCGTGGATGGTCTCGCAAACTGTGTCATCGCCCCGAGCATACCCAAGAAGGCTTTGGTGGTGAAGACCAAGAGCGCCAGCAGCGTCGCGTCGGACGGCGACACACCGGCGTTTGCGAGGAAGAAGACCGTCACGCCCTCTCGGATGCCGAGCCCACCCAGGGAGATCGGGACGAGGGTGACCACGTAGGTGACCGGGACGAGCACCACCAGCACCGCGAGATGAAGCGGCACGCCGAGTCCGATCGCGAGCGCGTACATGGCGAGCATATCGGCGAACTGGGCGGCCGCGCTCCAGCCGAGGGCGCGCGTGAGCGTTGATGTTTGCAGGCGCATGACCTCCTCGAGCCCCGACCACACCCGACGAAGACGTCCCCATCGCGCTGGCATCGTGGGGAGGGGCAGGTGCAAGGTTCGAACGAACAAGACACCGAGGCCACCAAGGAGGGTCGCCACCCCCACCGCCAACAGCACCATCAGCAGCTCCTCACCGAAGACGCGCCGGTCCTCGATGCTCAGCAAGAGCACACCAACGGGCCCCCACAGCAACACGCTCATCATGCCGCACACTCGCTCTGTGAGAATGGATGTGGCCGCGTGCATCGGCCCGGTGTGTCGGCTGCACGCACCTCCACGGACGACGTCACCACCGAGGGTGCCGGGCAAGACGCAGCTGTAGAGAAAAAAAGAGAGGTACCAGCGGGCCAAGGTTGCGCGGGGGAGACGGTGACCGAGCGCCCGCAGGATCACCGACCAGCGCAGGGTGAGGGCGGCGAGCAGCGGGAACTGCAGCGCGAAGGCCAGCAGCAGCCAGCTCCCCTCCGCGCGCTGCACCGCCGCGCGAACCTGGGTCCACTCCAGGAGCTGCGCGAGGTAACTGAGCGCGGCGACTGCGACCACGACTTGGAGCGCCCGCAGGGCGCGCGATGGGGATCGACGCGGTTGTTCCAGAGCAGAGGCCATGAATGCCAGCGAAGATCCTAGCATTTTCTCGGGTCCGACGAGGCGCGCGGGGTAGGGGCTCTCGGGGGCCCGTGGGCTCATGCGTGGGAAGGTGGTACGCTCAACCAAGTTCGTGGTTCACCTCGTCGCAGTCGTTCATGGAGAGGGCCCGCTGCCCGAGCGCGCTCAGGCCCTCGCAGCCGCGCTCTCGTGCTCGGTCGTGGAGGGGCGCCAGCGCCTGGTGGCGACGCCGTCCATCGTCGCGCGGGCGCCCACAGCGGAGGGGGCCGCCGAGATCGTGGGGCGACTGAAGGCCGCGGGATTTCACGCCCTGGCGTTCGACCCGGTGGAATCTCCGTTCGTGAAACGCCAACTGCAGGTCCGCAGCTTCGAGCTCCACGAGGATCGTTTGAGCGCGTCGCCCCGACAAGGCGCGGGTGTACAGGTGCCCTTCGACACGGTTCGACTCATCTTGAGAGGGACCCAGACCGCCACGGAGGTGCAGGAGAAGACCGTGACCGCGAAGAAATTTAACCCGGCCCTCGCGGTGGCGACCGGCGGTCTCATGATGCGCACCAACAAGAGCAAGATGGTCAAGAGCGTCTCCGATTCCATGTCGGGATTTGTGCACGTGTATGCAACCAAGGGACCGCCGCTGCTGTTCTCGGAGTTCAACCTCGACTTTCGTGGCCTCGGCGACGCGCTCGAAAAGTCGCGGATCTTGAATATGAAGGTGCTGCTCGACACGCTCCGCTCGGCGGCTCCCCAGGCGTCGTTCGACGACCGGCTCATGCGTCGCGCGGGTCAATCGCAGCTCTTGGGACCTGGGCTCCCACCCGAGGCGAATCTGGCCATCGCGAGCGGGCTCCTGGCCATGGCGGCGTGGGCGAGTCCCGCATCGTCCTCGACATGAGCGTTGGGAGCGGTGGAGCGCGGGAGCGGGGACGACGTTCGCTGCTGGATTCAGCGCACGGAGGGCACGCGAGCCGGGAGGGCAGGCGGCGTTCGCGCGGGCGGGGGAGTTTTATTTGAGTGAGGACGCAAAAACGCCGGGCGCCGTCACACCTACAGACACCATGAGCTCTGACAGCTTCTCCGTGGCGATGCGCGTCGCTCTCGCCCCCGCCGACTCGCCCGAGGACAAGACTGGAGAGGCGGTCGCGCGGCCACACAAGCGCGTGGACAAGCGCTGGCGTGCAGCGCGTGGCGTCGACAAGCGCGTTGTGGAGGCGCTCTATCTCGACTACGCCCCGCGTTTGCGCCGCTACCTCATCGGGATGTTTGGGCTCGGAGCGCCGGTGGACGACCTGCTCCATGACACCTTCGTGGTCGCCATCAAGACGTTTGACGGTTTTCGAGGGGACGCGACCGAGTCGACGTGGCTGCACGGCATCGCCCACAACCTGGGACGAAACTGGCGCAGCACGCTCTCGCGTCGTGAGCAGCTGCTGGGGGCGAATCCCCAGCATGGAGCGTTGCCGCAAGAAGGTGGACCTACGAATCCAGAGTCATCGCAGGTCCAACGTCAAGCATTTCAGCGGCTCCACGAGCGGCTCCGGGACCTCCCAGAAGAGCTCCACCAAGCGTTTGTGCTGCACAAGTTCAACGACCACTCGTTCACGGAGATCGCGGCGCTGCAAGGGGTCGCCGTTTCGACCGCGAGCGCAAGAGTGAAGAAGGCCGAGACGACGCTCCGTCTCGCGGTGCGAGGAGGAGAGAAACCATGACAGATCAGGAACTCAGGGAATTTCACGCCGACGTGGCCTTTGAAGAGTGGATGAGCGACGCGCGCGCGGACCTTGATGGGCTCGAGGCGCAGACCTCCGCCGAGCGACGATCGGGGATCACGAGGATCTGGAGGGAGCTCCGGCGCGACCGCACGCGGACCATGGTGACGTCGATGGTGTTCGCTGCGATCGGGACGTTGTGTCTGGGGATGCTCACCCTCTCTTCGGTGCGAGGCTCGATGTGGGTCTGGTCGGGCTTGCGTAGGTGCACTCGTAAGAAAATCGACGAGTCGTGGATCAGAGAACTTCAATGTCGTCTCTTCGGCTCTGACGGTTTTTTCGGCCGAACGTTTGGGTTTGGTTCTCGTTCCGAGGGAGGGTGGTTAGACTCGTTCTTGTCCGATACCTTTTCGTCGGTAGACCTCTATGCCGGTTTCGTCATGGTGTTTGGACTGTGTTTTTACGTCGCGGCTTGGTCGCTCTGGAAACGGAGCCTCGCACACCAGCTCTTCGCCCGGGCGGTCGCCTGGGTGATGCTTGCCATGCTGACGATCAACGGGTACCTCACGGAATTCACCAATGGCGTGGCCGGGGGGATGATATTCGGACTCATGGCGCTCGTGCTCGGGGGGAGCATTCTCTGGCTCGGACCCGGGGCCCAGGGGCGGGATGCAGCCTCGCCACACAGTATATTTCGACCGAACGCCTTTCGAAACGTCCTGCTCGCGAGCATGATGATGGCGGTGGGTGACGCGCTCGTGCTTGGGGTCTCCGCGATAGAGGCGCTGGACCACATCCCTGTCAGCTACCACGGCCGTATCGATGGTAGTTGGATCGGGCGGTATTCTTGGCGGGCGGCAGGTCATGTGCTCACACACATAGCGCTGCCGCTGTCGGCGTGTGCAGGGATGGTCGTGTGCGTGCGGGGGTTGTTGAGACTGAAGTCGTGGGCGTTGTTCGCCACGGTGGCCATGAACTGGGCGGTGATGCTCGGGTGCTTGTACGAGGTCATGGACGTGGGCTGGGGAGTGCTGCTCCTCACCTTCACCTCCGTCATTCAGCTGTTCTTACCGGTGCCGGTGATCGCGGCGGTGATCCGAGGTCGAGTGATCCCACGCCCACGAGCGGAGCGTTTCTTCGCGCGGGCAGCCCAGGTGGCGGTGGTGGTGTTGTCCCTCCGTGTCGCGCTCTTCAACCTTCTGTAGCGTCGGCGATGACGGCGGCAGCCGTACTCGAGCGGAACTCGAACATGAGAGTCGAGCCTCTTGAGCGCTGCAAGAGGATCCCTATGTCACCTCCCCTCAATAGCATCACATGCGGATCCCAATGATATCGTGTAGGCTCTCGAGGTGGCGATCTCCGCACTAGAAACTCGGAAGAACTCATGAGCCAGGAGCGTGATGCAGCCGGGTTCGTGACGGCGTTTGGGGGAGCAGGACTGGTGTGTTGCTTAACCGACTTCCTGCTCAGTGGAGGGGGGCCGTGGCAGGCGTGGTCCGCAGTCGTCGGACTGGGTTGCGCTGGTGGGGTGTTGCTGGCGGTCACGTGGATCGCGCTGCTCCAGGGACCGTCGCTGATGAGGATACGGCGCGTGGGGTGGTGTTGGTTCTTCATGTCCTTGGGATACGCGGGATGGTTGGCTTCCGACCTGGGAGTCTTCGCGAAACTGGGCTCTCGACATCACGATCTCGCGTTGCTCGGGCTCGCCGCGAGCATGGCCGCGGGAGTGGGTTTCTTCGGCCTCATGTGGACCTTTGGCCGGCGTCCCGCAGCGGGTGATGGTCCTTCAGCGTCTGAGGAAAAACCTCACGCGCGGTGGGTGTGGTGGGTGCTGATGGTGGGTGCGGTCGCGGCCGTGTTGGTGGATCGGTCATTTTTTCCGCGCGAGCACGCTGCTGCGCACGCGACATGTCGTGCATACAGTCTGTCGGCGTGCGGGTTCTTCTTCTCCTCGTTGTTCTCCGGACGCCGACGTCCGCGCCTAGACACGCTCGCGTTTGTCGTTGTGGGTCTCGCTTCACTGCTGCCCTTCGGGATCATGCGTGGCGCGCCTGCACATTGGGCTCCGACGTTGTTCGCCACTCCGATGGTCTCGCAGGTAGTGGCCTCGTTGCGTGGCCTGACGGATGTGGATGGAGATGGCGTCTCAGGTGCGCTCTGGGGAGGTGACTGCGCCCCGTGGGATGGAGAGCGTGTTCCGGGCGCGAAGGAGATACCGGGTGATGGTGTTGACCAGGACTGTACGGGCGAGGATTTGATCCCCCGAGTGGTCGACCCAGCGCGCGTCCCTCTCGCCAGCGTGCCGGCGCCGCGGAGCGTGTTGCTCATCACGGTGGAGACGTTGCGCGCCGACCACCTTAGCCTCTACGGATACTCGAAGCGGACGAGCCCGGCGCTAGACGAGAGAGCTTCGAAGGGCATGGTGTTTGAGCGCGCCTATACGGCGGGGAGCTCGACGAGCATCGCGATCCCGGCGCTCCTGCGAGGGGTTTTCGCGCGCCGCTTGCGATGGGAGCGATACTTGGAGACGACGACCGATCAGGGGGTCAGTCTCGCACCGATGACTCCCAACGCGACGTCAAGGCGCAGTCCGCCGAAGGGGAAATGGCGAGAGCTTGGTACAACTGGGCGAGTGACTCGAAAAGCAGGAGAGCGAGCCATCCAAGTGCACATGCTGCCAACGAAAGTCAATCCACCTCCCATCTCGTGGTGGCTTCAACGGAGGGGGATGAGCACGGCGGCGGTTGTAGATGACCACTTCTCGGAAATTCTTGACCGTGCGACGGGGGTGGCCGCAGGTTTTGATGTGTTCGTGGAGGGCGACCAGATCGAGGGGACGGATGACTCGGACGATGCCGTGGTTGATCTCGCGCTAGCGACGTTGTCGGAGCTTCCGCAGGGGTCGCCGTGGTTCATGTGGGTTCATTTGTTTGGTCCCCATGTCCCGTCGACGAAGCACCCAAACACTCCAAGCTTCGGCGAGGGGCTGGTGGCAGAGTACGACCACGAGATCCACTTCGTGGATGAACAGATTGACCGGCTGCTTGAGGGCGCGTTGGCGCGAGCCCCCGGCGCTGCCTATATCGTAACCGCGGATCATGGTGAGAGCTTGTTTGCGAACAACCGCATGCACGGATTTAGCCTCAGCGACGACGAGATCCATGTCCCCCTTATCGTGGGGGGCGAGGGAATACCGGCGACGCGGGTTGCTGCACCCGTGAGTACCGTGGACATCGTCCCGACCGTCTTAGCACTGACGCAGACGCCGATGCCGGACTATCTTGATGGCCGGTCGTTGCTGACGGACCTCGGCGACGCGAGGATGTTATTTAGCGATGCATGGCGCTACAACTACGATGGGAGTCTGGCTATGGAGTTGGTGGGGGCCTTCGATGCCACCGCCAAGTTTGTGCACAGTCGAAGAGACAACGTGGTTGTGATGACAGACTATGCACACCCGGAGCGCAGTTCAGAAGAAGCGGCCCAGGGCGTCGAACTCCGTCGATATGTTGACGCGGTCCAGGAGTATTTGCGCGCGGGCCCCCTCATGACATCGTGGTCCTATCGGCCCTGAGTCCGGCGAACGGAAGAGGCCGAGGGGGACCGCGTGTCACAGTGACACTATCAGCCTACCATCGAATGCATGGGCGCATGCATTCGATGGTAGGCTGTCCGTGATGCCGTCGCTCGTATCCGCCGTTCTGCTCGCGCTCACCGTCGCTCGGGGCGACGCGAAGCCGAAGGGCCCCGCGGCGGAGCTCGCGTCGTCGGGAGATTTTCGCTCCCCGATGGTCCTCTTGACGTCGGAGGGGAGCCACTCGGAGGTCGTGGACGGGGTCAAGATCGCGACGGGGATGGCCATCTCGCCCACGCGAGTCGTCGTCTCTACCCGGGGGCTGTCTATCGCGCTGGCGGTCACCTCGGGCGACGTGACCGCGCCGACAAGGCTCGCGAAGAAGCTGACCTCCTCGGCGCTTCAGCAGCGTTGGAAGATCTTTAGCTCGTCGGGAGTGGCGTACACCGGCAAGCTCGTGCTGGTCCCCGACGATTCCTCGGTCGCGGTGATCGACCTCGCCGAGCCCATCGAGGACTACCGCCCCTGCGAGGGGATGGAGGGTGGGACCATGTCCTCAGCGACGATGGTGGGGGTGGACAGCTTCCTCGGCAGCACCCAGATCTTGGAGATCCCGGTGTCCCTCGTGCAGAGCAGCGAGAAGGGCGCGGTGGTGACGACGCCGCTCCCGCGCCGATTCGAGGGCGCCATGGCGGTGGATGATGACGGGCGCTGTCTCGGCTTTGTGATCAACGTGACCGGGCCGGGGGCGGCCCGGCTGGTGTCACCGGAGGCGATCATCAGCTCCGTGCGCGTCCAAGAACAGGAGGAGGCCCGCCCAGAGGTTCGATGGTCCGTTGGCGTCGGCTTTGGTCGCGTCATGGACAACGATTTGGAGTTTTTGTCCCCGATCACGGGGAGGCTCGACCTCATCATCGATCGTCGCTGGGACCTCGCCCTCGAGGGGTTTTGGCAGACCTTCCGCGACTCCAGCCTGAAAGACGACCCCACGTACCTCGAGACCCGCAATCGCCGCCGCAGGTTCCCGCTGGCCTTGACGGTAGGCCACCTGTTCGGGCCGCGGGCGAGCCTGATGCGCGTGGGGGTGGTGGCTGGGGGCGCCCTCGACATCGAGCTCAATCGTACCAAGCGCACCACGCTCACGCTCGATCCCGAGTGCGTCGTCGGACAGCCGTGTAACATCAAGGTCGACCAGTCGACGACCTACTGGCAGCGCTACGGCGGCATGGTGATGTTGGGGATGGACATCGCGGCGCTGGGCAAGGGACCCCTCAAGAGCCTGGCGGGGGTGCGCTTGAGCTACCGCTCGGGTGTCGCGCTCCCGGATCCCTCCCGATCATTGCACTGGCTCTTGGTGACCGTGAGTTTCTAACGCCGGCTCCGTGGGGGCTCGTCGAGGATCGCGGAGCGCACCCACAGCGCTCCTGCCATCGACTTGGTCCGCGCCGACTTCGGACTCTCCGTTCCATGACCGTGTCCTACGAGATCAACACTCGAACGCAACCTGACCTGCGCATGATGGGATCGGACACTGCGCAGCCTCGAGGTAGCCAGCGACACCCGCAGCGGATGGGAGGGGGGTGAGGTGCGAGCAATCTCCGGGCTCGAGGTCTCGGCTGATTCCTCTCCGGGTCGCCTGCGTTTGGATGTGCGAGGCGGTGGGGGTACATTGGGAGAGGTCGGGCGCTCATGGCGGCAGTAGGTACGCGCGCCGCCGTCGCCTGGATCACTACGGGACGCGAGCGGGGAGCGCCACCTACCCCTCGAGCTCGCGAATCATCGAGTTCGCCGTCCGAACGCGACCCGACAGCAGCCGCGCGAGGTTACTCAGCAGCACGACCGCGATGCGAGGTCGGTTGGTCTGAAGCGCCTCAAACACGTCGAGCGAGAGCCGGTAGCATTCCACACGGTCTCGCGCGAGCACTGTCGCCGAACGGGGCTGCCCTTCGAGCAAGGCCATCTCGCCGATCACCGTGCCTGCGCTGAAGGTCATCAAGCGCTTGGTGCGACCGCCTTCAAGGGTGATGACCACATCCGCCGATCCGTCCGTGATGAGGAACAGCTCACGGTCGTCGTCGCCCTCTTCGAACAGGGGCGCTCCGGGGTCGAACTCGGACCGTGTCACGCGCTCCTCGAAGTCAGCGAGCTCCGCGTCGCTCAGCCCCTGTAAGATAGGAATGTCACGCAGCTCCACCCGTTTGTGCTCCGCACCTTCACCGCCAAATTCGGAGATCACGCGCTCCTCGAAGAACTCTAGCGCCATGTCGGTGTCGGGGAACAGGAGCTGATCGTCCATGATCTCGAACAGCCCCGCCTCCCGCATCGCGAGGGCCAGCGGGCCATCGACCTCGAGGTAGCTGAGTCCGAGCATGCGGCCGCTCGCTTGCAGGGTGATGCATGTCTGTTTGAGCAGACGGGCGGTGGTGATATCGAGGTCTTTCACCCGCTTCATATCCAAGATCACGTAGCGCGCCCCGCCGTCGGCGAGCCGACCGATCTCATTGGCGAGGTGGTCCGCGCTCCCAAAGAACATCGCGCCCTCTAGTTCGAGGATCGCGATTTTGTCCCCGTGGCCCTCCAGAAATTGCATGAGGCGTTCGCTCCGCTGCCGCTTGGAGTGCACGTGGGTGGCGTCATGGAGCCGCCGGATGACGGAGCGGCTCATGGTGACGACGAACATGAGGATAGAGACGCCCACGCCGACCGCGACGGCGGCCACCAGGCCGCTGACGATGGTGACGACCATGACCAAGATGATCACCACGCCGCTCTGCCAAAGCTGGGGCTGTTGCAGCAGGCTCCTCGGCGTCGCCATCCGCTTGAACAGCTGCAGCGACCAGACGTCGAACATGTGGGCGGCGATGACGAGCAGAATCCCAGACAGCGCCGCCTTGGGGAGGTATCCCACGAAGCTGCCGAGCGCGAGGTAGACCGCGAGCATGATGAGGCTCGAGAAGACCCCCGAGAGCTTCCCCCGCCCACCAGCGCCGTAGTTGGCTTGGCTCGGACCGATGGCCGCGGCGGCTGACATGCCTCCGAAGGCCGAAGCCGCCATCCCGCCGAGGCCCTGGCCAAGGAGCTCGCGGTTCGCGTTGGCGCGTGCTCCCGTCTGGCTCTGCATCGCCACCGAGGTCATGAGCGACTCGATAGATCCGAGGATCGCGAGTGAGAACGAAGCGACGAAGAGGAAGGGGGCGTAGCTGAAGAAGGCCTCGGCTCGCAGCATGTCGGCGGCGTAATGTGGGGTGGGGAGCCCAGAGGGGATCTCGCCGACCACGGCGCCCACGTACGCCTCGCCGAGCCCGAAGCTCAGGGCGTAGTGCACGGCCGAACCCGCCAGTAACCCGAGGATGCTCCCGTGAAGCTTGGTGGTGATTTTCTTCCCGTTCCACATCACCACGGCTGTGGTGAGCCCCACGACGGTCGCGAGCGGACGTAATTCACCGAAGAGGTCGGCGGGGTGGGGCGCCACGCCCATGAGGTTCCAGACCTGAGTGCCGACGATGAGGACCGCGGCGCCGTTCAAGAAGCCCGCGATGACCGGGTAGGAGATGAATTTGACCAGGGTGCCAAGCCTGAGCATGGCGAAGATGACCTGCAGCGCCCCCGCCATGAACACGACCAGCAAGGCGAGGATAAGAATCTGATCGGGGGGCAGCTCCTCACCCATGAGGTGGGCGGTGACCGCGGCGAGGACCAGGGCGAGCGGAGCGCGAGGCTCCGTGATCACCGCGGGTGCTCCAAGAATCGCGGCGAGCAGACCCGCGATGATTAAACCGAAGAGCCCGGCTTGAATGCCCTTGTCGGTGAAATGCTCCCCGAGCGGCGCGAACGCGATGAGCCCGTAGGCGATGCACGACGGGAGCGCGACGATCGTCGCCGCGAGACCGCCCGAAAATTCTCCTGCGATGCTAGATGTCTTGGCGGGCTCGCTCGACGAGGCGGCGGATGACGGCCCCGCCCCGGCGCTCGTTGAAGGTTCCATGTCTTCGGACATCACGGGGATGCTACCAGGCCCACGTTCGTCGCGTGACGGCCTTCGCTGCGCGTGTTTCTCGTGGAGAAATGACCGGCGCGTGAAGCATTAGGGGGCAGTTTCGCGAGGGGGCACGGACCCGGCGAGCGGGTGGCGCAGGCGGAACTGAGGACGTATCAGCGCGATTTGCCCCAGGGTCTGCGACGTGTACGTCGACGCGTGAGGGCTTCGTAGTGATCCAACGAGAGGTCGCCGGCGTAGACATCAAGGACTCCTCCTGTCGACACGTCGGGAGGAGTCGGGAGAGCCACCATGAAGTATAGAAACACTCGCATTATCCTCGGCGCAGCGGTATTGGCTGTGACCGGTCACCATCTAGCGGCGAGCGCCGCCGACCACACTGATTCTCCCGGAGCATCGGATGACCCGGCCGCCGATATCGCGGATCTCTACGCATGGCAGTCAGCGGAAGGTCGGCTGACGTTGATCCTCACATACGCGCCGTTCGGAGAGGCGGGCGTTGGCGCGACCTACGACGCGCAGACGCTCTACGGTGTTCATGTGGACACGGACGGAGACAACGAGGCCGACCACGACATCTGGGTGCGATTCGGTCAAAATGATCAAGGAGACTGGGGGGTTCAAGCCATGGGGCTCCCTGGTGAGGCTGGAGCAATCGAAGGGGCCGTCGGGTCGAACCTCGAAGGGAGCGCCGGAGGGATGCTCTTCGCGGGACTCCGAGAGGATCCATTTTTCTTCGACTTTGAGGGGTTCGGCGACACCTTGGCGACCGGGACGTTGTCTTTTGACGGTACGCGAGACAGCGTGGCGGGGACAAACGTGACGTCCGTCGTCGTGGAATTCGACACCGAGGAGCTGACGGGCGGGCCGGACGCCATTCAAATCTGGGCGACCGCTTCGAGGAAGAACTAAGGAAGGAACAAATAAATGCGCAACCACAACAAGTTATTTGTATTGGCTCTCTTCGGCTTCGTGGCCCCCACCGGCTGTCATGGTGATGGCGATGGAGGGGACGAGGCCGCGATGATGGATACCGACAGCGGTTATACGAGCGGCTCCGCGAGCGGAGATGGAGATGGGGATGGAGATGGGGATGGGGATGGAGATGGAGATTTCATCTTTGATGACGCCCCGCTGTCGGAGTATTCACAGATTGATCGGACCGGGATGCCCGCGATCAACTCCGCCGTGATCACCTCCAAGGACGCCTACAACGCCGACAGCCCCGCCGGTGACGCAGCCGGGACCTACGTCCCGGAGATCGTGGAGAACCTCACCGCGCTTCACTCGGCGCTCGACGACGACCTGACCGGGCTTGGTCTCGTGCCTTGCGCCGTGGACGATTGTGTGGCGCAGGCGGCTCCGCTCGTGGTCCCAGACACGTTGAAGCTAGATCTCTCCATGGACCCGGGGTTCCCCAACGGGCGCAAACTGACAGACCCGGTCATGGACGTCACCCTCGCGGTGGTGCTTTTGGATCTGACGGTCGCCGGCCAAGACGCCACGACGCTGGTGGGCGTTAACCCGACGGCCAATGACGTCGCTTTCTCGGACTCGTTCCCATATCTCGTGGCAGCGAACTGAGCTGAATCTCGACCAAAGGACGGCAGCACAAGGGACCAGGACCAGGGGCAGGATGACGACGGGGTGGCTCTTCACGGGGCACCTCGTCGTCGCCCACTGCCCTGAAGGAAGGAGCCTCATGACAATTCAAAGAACAAAGACCGGTCTGCGTTGGTCACTGGAGTGTGTGTTGGTGTTCATCGTCGGCGCGCTGGCGGTGGGAGCGGTCGCGTGTGAGGTCGGGGCTGACGCGCCATTATCCTCCGTTCCCTACGAGTTTGAGGAGGGCGAGGTGACGCTCGGTGAGGCGCTCGATCGGGTCCAGACACAGATCGAAGCCGCGAGGGAGCGCGCGGAGAGCAACCCCACGACGTGGAGACCGTTGGCGGAGCGAGCCGGCTATGAGCTTCGCAAGGCGCGGCTCGTGGGCGGCCAAGACGCCTACGCCGCCGCGGAACGGAGCCTCAGCGAGGCCTTCGTGTTGGCGCCCGAGGGCTCGGGCCCGTGGCTCGCGTTGGCGCGGCTAGAATTCACCCTGCATCGGCTCGCGCAGGCGGAGGTGGCCATTGAGACCGCGTCCCACGCGATCTTGATCGACGACCCAACCCGCGCGGACATCGAGGGCCTGCGCGGAGACATCGCCCTCCAGCGCGGACAAATGGACGACGCTTGGTCGGCCTTCGTCCTCGCCGAGACCTTGCATCCCACGAGTGACTCGGCCGCTCGCCTCGCGCTCTGGTTTCGTCGCGTCGGGGACCTCGAGCGCGCGGATGCGCACTACGAGATCGCGTCGAGTCGGTATCATGGCGTCGACGCCTATCCTCGCGCGTGGTTTGAGCTTCAGCGCGGGTTGCTCGATCTAGACCGTGGTGCGTACGACGCCGCGCTCACCCACTATCTTGAGGCGAACCGGCGCCTGTCGGGGTTCTTCCTGGTCGAAGAGCATGTCGCGGAGGTGCTCGCGCTCCTGGGGAAGCGAGGCCAAGCATACGGCGTCTATCTCGACCTGGTCGCGCGCACCGGCTCTCCCGAATTCATGGACGCCATCGCGGGGCTGTACGATCCCGAGGACGGCGACGCCTCGCGTCGTGATTGGATCGAGGCCGCCGAAGCGGCGCATGAGGAGGCGATGGAGGCATCGCCCGAGTCGGGCCTGGGTCACGCCATCGCGCACTTTCTCGAGTATGGCCCCGCGCCGCGGGCCCTCGAGCTCGCCGTGGTTGATCATGCGCTGCGCCCGAACCCGGCGGCGAAGCGGCGCCTCGCGCTCGCGTGCCTGCGCGTGGGGGCTCCTCTCACTGCGCGGGTGTGGATCGAGGAGGCGCTCGCTGGCGCGTGGAGGTCGTTCGAGCTGCACGAAACAGCGGCCGGAGTCTACCGTGTGCTCGGCGACGAAGAGACCGAGGCTGCCCAGTGGGGGCGCGCGTGCGCGTTCGCGCCGCTGCGGTGCGATGAGGGAGGCGGACCACCCTAGGGGGCGTGCGAAGGCCTCCCTCCGGACGGAGCGGTTCAATTGTCCGCCGCCGCGACCGTTCATCGAGCACTTGCGAGTGAGGGGGATTATGCCGCAAGATGGCGGCGCATGAGGACTCTGACGAGGACGAGGCGAGATCGAGATGACGAGCGCCGCTCGGGAGGGCCACCACCGACCCGCGGCGTTGATGTCTCGAGGGATGCGAGGACGGAGCCACGATGACGGATCGAGGCGACGACCCCACGCGAGGCGTTCCTCAGGGGCAAGAAGACACCGAGCCGCCGACGCGGATCGGCTCGCGGGGTCGCGACCGCCGGTTCGGTCGATTTGATCACCTCGCGCGCGGCTTGGTGAGAATCGGCGCCGAGGGCGTGCTGGTTCCCACCGTGATCGGCATGCTCGTGGGGGTCGCGGTGTGGGGGCTGGTGCACGATGGGGTGCCTCCGGGGGCGCTCTCCCGGCTCAAGCGTTCAACGGTGCGGGCGGACGCGATGGCGGCCGCGTGGTGGGGTGTGCTCGCCCTCTGGTGCGTGCACCTGATCGCGCAGCTCGGGGTGCGGATTCGTAGCGGGGAGTGGCGACTCGTATCGGTGAACCGCCTCGTCAACAAGTGTACGCTGCCGCTGGCTGTCGGACCCTTGCTGATCGCGCTGCGCACGCGGGGGATCGAGAGCAAACGGCCGATCTTCACCTACGGACTAATCCTCACCGCGGCCGCGATGGTGGTCCCCGTGTGCGGCAGCCTCGTCTCCGCGCTGCGGGCAGCGGGACGGCGCGCGTTGGTCTTCACTCGCCACCGACGCGCGGTCGCGTGGGCGCTTGGCTTGCTCGCGGTGCTCGCCGTGTGGCTGGTCTACGGGGCGTGGTTTTCACAGTTCGCGATCCACCATCACCGCAGCTTCAGGACCCACGCCTTCGATCTTGGTATCTACGACAACCTATTTTTTCGGTCTTCGCACGGCGACTGGCTCGGGTGCTCTCTGGTCAAGGGCGAATATCACGGCACCGCGCACTTCGATCCCATCATCATCCTGCTCTCGCCCATTCACCGCCTCTGGCCGCGCGCCGAGACGATTCTCATCCTGCAGTCCTATTGGATCGGGGCGTGCGTCATACCGCTCTATTTGCTGACATGGCATCGCTGCAAGAGCGCCGTGGTCGGGGTGGGGCTCGCCTGCTGCGCGGCGCTCTATCCCGCCATGCAGGGCGCGAACATGTACGAATTTCATTCCCTCAGCCTGCTTGGGATGCCGCTCATGTGGTTGCTGTTCTTCCTCGCGCGAGGGGCCGTGTGGCGTTACTTCGCCGCGTTGTTGGTGTGTCTGCTCGTGCGCGAAGACGCGGCGCTGCTGCTGTGTTTTGTTGGGGGCGCGTCGTTGTTCTCATGCCGCGGCGTTCATGTCCGCCTCGGAATTGTCACCATCCTCGTGAGCATGGCGTATTTCGTGATGGTCAAGACCCTGTTCATGTCCTCTTCGGAGATGGTCATGAGCGGTGATGACGCGTATTCGTTCGCCTACTACTACCGACACCTGATCCCCAAGGACACGGGCATCCCCGGGTTGTTGACCTCACTCATCAGCAACCCCGGCCACGCGCTGGGCATCGCGTTCAAGGAGGCCAAGGCGCTCTACTTGCTCGGGCTGTTGGTGCCGCTGTTGTTTGTCCCGTTGTTCGGGGGCACGTGGAGGATCGCGCTGCTGTACGGGGCGGCGTTCCTCTTGTTGGCGAGTCGTCGCCCGGTATTTTCGCTCTACTTCCAGTACTCCACCGTGATCTATCCGATCTTGTTCGCGCTGATCCCGGAGGGGCTGCTGCGACTTCGTGCGCGTCGGGGGTTGGTCATCGCTGGCGCTCGCGGCGACGCGCTGATGGGGGGTCTAGTCGGCGCGATGATGCTGGCGAGCGTGCTGTGCTGCTGGAAGTTTGGTGGGGTGTGGGACAACAAGAACTTCCGAGCGGGCTTTCAAGAGGTGTCGCATCGCTACGGTTCAGGGAAGGCGCGGCGCTACGCTCGATTCGAGCAGGTGATCGCGCGGATACCACCGGGCGCGGTCGTCACCGCCTCGAAGCGCCTCGCGCCGCATGTGTCTTCTCGGGAGGGCATCTATTTGGCGCGCCACAAGAAAGTGTCGGATTACCTGCTTATCGAGATCGATAAACTCGGCACGGGCGGGAGGCGCCGTCATGACCGACGTGTGCGTCGGGGCGACCTTCTTGAGATCGGTCGCTCTCGCGGCATCATTTTGTACCAGGTGATCGAGCAGTCCCGCGCGGTCAAGGCGGCCCAGAAAAATGCGACCCGCCCGACGTCGAGGAGAGTGAAGCGCAAGGCCACGTCACCCCGTGGCGTCTCGGATGCGCCCGACGGCGCGGCGACGTCTCGGCCCGTGACCCCCGTCAACGCACCGGGGGCTGCGATCATCCCCAAAGGGTCGGTGAAGCGAATCCCCACGGCGGGCACTGAACCGCGCCGTCGATAGCCGAACGGCCACGGGCCTCAGGATGAAGGCTTGAGCGGTCGAGGCGGCGACCCGCTCGAGCCGCTCGAGCCGCTCGACCCGCTCGTCGATCCACTTGAGAGCGGCTGCGAGAGCACGAGGTTGCCCCCGACGCGGTGCCCCTCCGCGAAGGCCTCATTGCGCGTGTTGCCAGCGTTCGACACGCGGCGCACATGGGGATGACGCGCGCGCAGGTATCTGCGGAGGTTGGCGCCGGGCACCCACACCAGGCCCTCCTCGCGCAGCCGCACGCGTTGGGCGTCGAGCTTGGCCTCGAAGCCCTCCATGACTCCCGCCAAGAACGTACGGCGGTCCTTGTTGGCCCGGATGTTCCGCTCGCGTTTGTGCGCGATCCACAGGCGCTCGCCGGCGGCGTGCAAGAAGTCGTGAACGTGCGCTGCCATCGCGAGGTTGGGGCGGCCGCCGCAGATCTCGAGCACGCTCCCGCGCTTGCCCTCGCGCGGGCGGTAGACGGGCACCCAGATGGCCTCCACAAAAAAGTGCTCTGCCAGAATCACCGACACCCGTCGCTGGTGCTCGAAGGTTCGGCCGGAGGGGTGGCCAAGGTGCACAAACCCAAAGTTGGAGCGCTCGGTGAGGGCGTCTCGCTCGAGGTTGTAGCGGAGCATGAGCTTTTGAGCGGCGCTCGCGGCGTTCTCCGCCTCGTGCTGGTTCGCGCTCTGGGCGAGCGCGAGCAGCTTGCGAACTCGCGCCACCAGCCGGCCGTGGGCGGGATCCTCGGGCGGATGCTCTTGTCGCGTCGTGGCGGGCGCCGGCGCCATCCCGATCGCGCTGCCGTCGATGCCGAGCCGCTCGCACACAGCGCGAAACGCCGGACCGTGGGGCGCCTCATTCACGTCGATACACTCGTCCACGAACTGGTGGGCCATCTCATGCTTGAGCACCTCGATCACCTGGCCCCACGGTTCGTCGAGGACCAAGCGACGCGAGAGCTCAAGAGTCCGGCCGGGTCCGTTCCACTGACCGAGGCGACGGGCGGTGTCACCGAGACGCAGCACGGGCCGCCGCATGGCCCCCTTAAACAGCGCGAGGTTGAGGTTGTCCCACTCTAGGGCGAGCCGCCGCAGCAGCGCGGCTTCAAGCGCGGCGGACAGCGCCGCGGTGGTGTGGACATCGGACACGACCTGAGCCTACAAGAGCGGGCGTCCGCGCGAAATCCCCCGTCGAGCACCGCGCCCCGAATTCAGCGCGACTCCCCGGGGTTCGGATGCTGCGACTCCCCGGGGTTCGGATGCTGTGAGATCCCGCGGGCTGTGGAGAGGGTGCAGCGCTGGGGGGATAGCGGGGGGACCGAGCGTTACGGCCACGCGGTCAGGCAGGCTCCCACGGCCCCGTAGATCGGATCCGAAGGATTAAAGAGCGGCACGCACTGCTGCCCGGGAACCACGCACGGGTCTGAGGGATCGGAGACGTCGCAGTGCACCGTGCAGCAATAAGCGTCCGCGCACCAGGCGGATCCGTAGGCGGAGTCGGCGGCGCAAAATAGTCCGTCGGCGCAGCAGTTTGTACAGCCACATTCGTCGCCTTGGAGGCCTTGCGTGGCGCCCATGAAGCAAAAGAAGGACACCACATCGTTCCCGTCATACTCCGGATAGCACCCTAGCCCGGCGCCGCACGACCCCGGCAGCAGGGGAGAGCATTCCTCCACACAGACGTTGAGCATGCCGCCAAATTCCTCGATGCAGTGTGCGGAGGTCTGTGGACATGTCCCGTTGGAGGGACTGCCGACACAGAATTCATGACACGTACCGAGGTTCGTGTTCGGATCGATGTTGAGGCATATGCTGGTTTCGTCGCATGTGTCGGTTCCGTTCGGACTCGCCTCGACACAAGAGTCTCCAGGTGCCTGATCTCCGGCCACCACACACAGGTAGGCCTCGTACCCGGGCGTCGTGTAGAGATCGACCGGCGTGCATTTTTCCCCGGCCGGGCAGTCTTGCGCCCAAAAATTGCAGGGATCGGGGGTTGAGCCCAGATCTGGGCACCCAAGGAATGTGGAGCACGGATCGCCGTCGCCGCTGGTGCTCCCGGAGGTGCCGGGGTCGCCGTCGCCGTCGCCGTCGCCGCTGTTGCTCCCGGAGGTGCCGGGGTCGCCGTCGCCGTCGCCGTCGCCGCTGTTGCTCCC
>JAAZXR010000016.1:0-28128 GCA_014240065.1 Myxococcales bacterium | reverse complement strand
GGAGGTGCCGGGGTCGCCGTCGCCGTCGCCGTCGCCGTCGCCGTCGCCATCCCCACTGTCTGTGGAGTCTTCCAATTGAGCGCTCGTTTCAGGCGGCCATTCGCTCGTCGAATCTTCTTCAGACGCGGCGAGGACGATGGGGTTTTGGGTGCAGGCAACTTGAAGCGCCACCGCCCCGAGGGTCGTACTTAAACAGACGTGGCGTGCATTCCGAGAGACCGTTTGACTCATTCGTTTCATGCTACTGTCTCCGTTCGCGGATCGTGTCCATGTTGGAGCTCGTTTTGTGGACGTCGAACGACGGGGGGCTCGGCGCCCGGCTCCCCGGCCGAATCCTTGGCCGGCCACCTCCAAATAACGTGTGAGCGTGCGCGAATATGCCCATTGGACGATCAGCGCCGCGGGCGGTGGAAGAGCGGGTACCGTGATCCCAGAGGAAGGTAGTTTAGTTGGCAATGAAAAATCGACTTGGTTTTCTGGGAGGTGCGCTCTTGATTTCGGCGGTGGGGACCGTAGCGCTCGCGGCGGCGGCGGCACCAGTGCCTCCGGGTAGTTCGAGGCCGCAGGTGGCGCCGGGGTGTTGCTCCACGAGTGTCCCGCGGCTGCCAGCGGCGGCATTTTGTGATGCGGTCATATGGACGGAGCCGGGCAGCTCGACGCCGATCGTGGAGAATATCGTCGTTCATCCACCGAGCGTCCAGAGTCTCGAAGAGGGGATGATCCTCATGTTCCATGGCAGCTATGAGGATCAATGCTGGGCGAAGAATGACTTGAACCAGGGTCAGATAGTCGCCCAGAAGCGTAACGAGCTGTTCGCAGCGGCCGCGGCCCAAGGCTGGTGGACGGTCACATTTAACGGTTGTACCAGTGATGAGTGCGCTCCGGGTCAACATAACGCGACCTACGGCAGCCCCGAAATGGACAGGAACGCGGTCAAGGTGATCGAGCATATGGTCACCAACTACGGAATCGACAAGACCAAGATCTACGGGTTTGGCTACTCGATGGGGGGCGACGTGCTCAACTTCGCGGCTCGCCATCTAGACGCGGACGCGGACGGTGGAATGCTCGCCGGGGTTTGGGCGCGCAGCGCGGTGACGAGCGCGGCGATGAAATATGAGTGTTATCCGGCAGGCCACGCGGCCACATTTGCGGAGAATATTTTGGAGGCGGCGCCGGGTGAAGACCCAGACGATGACCCATATCCCTTCGTTCGCGCGTCAAGCATCCACCACTTCGACGCGAGTCACGGCCACTTCGATTGCCCCGGCGTCCACCAACCGCTGCCGACGGCGGATCCAGATCAAAGCCTGGCACACAACCTCGCGGGGCGGCATGTCACCCTCTCGGGCGCCGCTGGCGATCCCGATGATATCAAGAATCAGTACCTCATTTTCGACAATTTCATGGGGGCCATGGGCTACGACACCTTGGTCGATCCCAATGGGCAGCAGTACTACCAGACCATATTCAACATGCAGGGAGGCCATTTGACTTGGGGCGGATTCGACGCGACCGCGGTGGTCAACTTTCTCGCGCGGCAACCCACAGTCGAGTATCCCGCGCCGCCGCAAACGACCATCGCCTTGGCAGACGGCCGCTGGTACTGGTTTACGATCAAGCAGGATGCGGTCGGGGAGATCACGCCTTTTTCGTGGGACACGGAGCTCGCAAATAACCGGGTGTCGATCACCGAGACCTCCAATATCTCGTCGATCGCCTTCAACCTCGCCGACCTCGGATTGCAAGGTCCGCAGTCGGGCAGCGCGCCGCGGCCTGTTTTGGTCGACTACCAAACCCTCGACACCGCGAGTCCCGCAGCGGACATCATCATCAGCGACTACGGTGCGAGCCCCCCGACGAACGTGATCCTGTCGATCGGCTCATTGTCCCAGATGCTCGCTCAAGGAGCCGGATGGGACCACTACCCAGCGACCGGCAAGCTGGTGTTGCATGACGGCGGCCGAGCGATGGCTCTACACCAGTGGCGGATAGACCCGTAGCCCCGTAGTCCCGCAGTCCCGTAGTCCCGAGCCCCATGACCTCTTGGGAGATGGCCGCGATGCTCTACCTGTGGGCTGCGGTGGCGCTCCCCGACTTCCCAGGGTCCCGCGGCGAAAGCTCCGCCGATGCATGGCTGAGTGAAGAGGTTCATGGGCGGAGGGTGCAAAAGGCTCCCTGCAACTAGAGGTCCCCCCGGTTGGGAGCCTGCGATGCATGATGACACAGTGAGTCTCGACAGCCTTGACGAGACCTTGAGCCGCGACGACTTCGACGAGACGGTGAGTCGCGCGTTGACGGAGCTCGAACAACATGGGGAGGGTCCGGGAACAACTCAAAATGGGTACGCGCGTTACGAGCCGCTCAGTGTGATCGCCCAGGGGGGGGACGGGCCGCGTCGTCGAAGCGCGCGATCGAGGTGTGGTGCATCGCGACATCAAACGCGACTACATGATGGTCGGCGAGTGCGGAGAGGTCGCGGTGGTCGATTGGGCCATCACCGAGGTGAAGAGGTTCGCCTCCAAGAATCATGCGATCCGCGAGGCGCTCGACGAGGTGTGCAGCGGTGAGATGACGCAGGTTGACCGTGTTGTACAGCGCCCGATTATCTTGGTGGTGACCGCTGTTCAGGTCGCTTTTTGGGCGGCGGTGAGCAGGGCGGTCGCGCGCGCCCGTCTCGCTGTCTCCAACGCGACCTGACCTGCGCAATTTCCAAGGGACGGTGGGAAGCGTCGCGAGGCAGATGCATTCTTGTTAGTATGCCGGCATGGAGTTGTATCTGCCGCCACCGGAGCTCGTCCTCGCGGGGCAGCGCGCCATGAAAACCATCGCCCTCGCAGACGGAGCGCTTGACGACAGCGAGCGGTCGTTTCTTGAGGCCGTGCAGCACATGTTCCGCACGCCAGTGGATGTGGACGCGCTCGAACCGATCGAGCCAGACGAGCTCGCGGCGAGCGTTGTCTCGCCGGCGCTCCGCCGTCAGTTGGTGCGCGGGATGACTGTGATGGTCGCGATGGATGGTGAGGTCCGACCAGAAGAGACACAGATGCTCGCCCGATTGTCGGCGGCGCTCGATGTGCACGCCGACGAGGTCAGCACCTTCCAAGATTTCTCCGATGGACGCATGATGCACGTGCGCTTCGACGTGGCGCGGCGATTTTGGGCCCGCGAGAGGGCGCTTGAGATGGCGAGGGAGAAGGGCGTCGGCTGGCTGGTGTCGTCGCTGGCGACGCTCGCGGGGTTGCACACCGACACGGGCATCGCGAGCCGTTATCGTGGGCTCGAAGGCTGCCCCACGGGCTCGTTGGGCCGAGGGTATTTCGACTTCGTCCGTGACAACGGCTTCTCGTTTCCCGGGGAGAGAGGCAGCCCTCCAGAGATTATCGCGCTGCACGATCTCACCCATGTCCTCAGCGGCTACGGTACCGACCCCGCTGGAGAGCTGCAGGTGTTGAGCTTTCACGCGGGATGTCGGCGTGAAGAGGACGACCCGTTCGGCTTTATCCTCTTTGGCCTCGCACAATTTCAGCTCGGTCTGCGTCTGTCACCTATCGCGGAGGGGTTCACTGGGGCGCTCGATCCCGATCTTGCGCTCAAGGCCCTCGTCCGAGGCAAGGCATGCCACGTGGACCCTACCAAGGGCTGGGATCCTTGGCCTGAGATGGACACGCCGCTCAAGGACTTGCGCGCGCGCCTCGGCATCCCGCCGCTGTCCGACTTTGACGACTGGTGATTGGCGCGCCGCGTGTGGGCGCAGTACCCAAAAATTTAGAGACGACCCTGAGCGCCGGTCTGGGTAGGCGTGAGGAGATCAGAGGTCTAGGTCGGCGGGGTCGGTGACCAGCCCCTGCCGGAAGGGCCCTGAGGAGGGTGTCTGGACGCCTGGTGTTGAGAGAACCCCGAGGCCGGTTTTTTGGTCGTGTAGACTCGGGGTATCGTTGCTCGCCATGTCTCGATCTGTGCTCTCGCTGTCCGCGGTCATGCTGTCCACGCTGTGCGTGACGTTCGTCGCGGGGTGCTCCTCTTCGTCTGGAACGGGTGAGGGATCCACAGGTGGCGAAGAGGACGCGCAGACGAGTGACTCCGAGAGCGGCTGGACCTCCGAGGAGAGCGCTGGCGATGGTGACGGGGACGGGAGCGGAGACGGAGACGGAGACGGTGACGGGAGCGGAGACGGGGACGGAGACGGAGATCCGACCGCGGGAGACGGAGACGGAGACGGAGACGGAGACGGGGACGGGGACGGACCACTCGATCCGTTGGTGGATTTCAGCATCGGGCCCTACGCCAGCGCGTTGACGATCTTGCTCGACAGTCTCGAGAGCAACGCGGGGGCGCTCGACACGTCGCAAACCTACGCGCAGGCGGCCGCTCAAGGCTATCTTCTTCAAGCCATCGCCGCGACGTTGAGGGCCGCTGAAGGCCACGCGCTCCCGGGCGGAGAGGCGCAGCGCCTGGCGCTGATCGACCTGGGGCTCGGGGAGATCGCGGAGCTCGAAGCGGCGAAGGGGGTGGTCGCGGGAGGCGGCCCGGCGTTCGGCTTGGAGGACGCGTGGGACGCCTTCGGTGACGGATCCGTGAATCCGGAGATGACCGCGTACACGTGGCAGTCGGGCATGGTCGCGTTGGGCGTCGCGGAGTTTTTGCGGGCCAGCCAGACGGCGCCCGACCTCGGAGCCGCACGGCAACTTGCGCTCGACGAGGCGCTGGTGTCGCTGACCCAGCTGGTCGACTATTGGTGGCCCTACTACACGGAGATCGATCTTGGGGGCGGCGCGCTGGGGGGGTACTATTGGTATTCAGATCAATCGGCCGACGACAAGGCGGTGCACAACACCTCAGCCTTGGTGTGCATGGCGGCCTCCCTGCTCGGCGACCTGCTCGGCGACCCTTCCTACGCGCTGAGAGGAGCACAGCACGCGGCGCTCCTCTCGGCCCGCGCCGAGGTCACCGCGGCGGGGGGGTACAGCTGGAACTATGTGGACGACGGTTGGCCGGAGGCCCTGCGTTCTCCCGAGGACGTGAGCCATGCGTTGGTGACCACCCAGTTCTTTCGGTTTGGCCGCGATGTTGGGTGGTGGGGGGACGAGGCCATGGACCGTGTCGCGCGGACCTTACTGTCCCAGATGTGGTCCGACCACCCGGGCCGCCTGCACGGTTTTGTCGATGGGGGCAGCGGTGGGGACGCGGAGTGGAGCTGGTCCATGGCGGCCGTCATCGGCTACGCAGCACATGGCGATTCCCCAGGTGGACGGCCCGAGGTTTTTGACTACGCGCGGTCCTTGTTGCTGTCTTCCTACCTGACGCCCTTCGATCGCCCCTTGGCGGGGGCCACAGTCTCAAGCGTGCAGGCCTTGGCGCTGGCGCGGATGTTCGAACACCGGCCGGGCGATTTTTCGAACGACAGCGAGTTCGTGGTCGTCGCCGGAGAGCCCGGGGATGACGCGCTCCCGGCAGCCCCAGGGGGCGTGCGTTTCTATACGGTCGACTGGTCGGCGCCGAACGCTCAAGACATGGCGGGCCTCGAGCTTGCGGCCCGCCTCGCGACCGCACTCAACGCGAACGTTTTGGTGGACCTTGAGGACGCCGAGTCCTCGCCGGTGGTCGTCTCCATCACCTACGCCGCAGATTCGGACGGCGCGATCGGGCAGTGGAATGGGAGCGAGTACCTGACATTGGCCGCGCTTCCCGCCTCGCGCGCGCAAGACGGGATCACCCGATGGATGCGGACCAGCTTCGTGCTCGACCCGGATCGCTTCGACTACCAGCCCAGCGTGCCCGGGCTCAATGTCCTCTTGCGCACCGAGGGGATCATTCATCTGCATCGGGTCGAAGCCACGGTGCTTGGCCGCTGATCACAGTGAAACCAGGGAATCCAGCGGCACCCGAACCGAGGGTGGTTCCGGGCGGGGTAGCGCGGGCATCGACCTGAATGCGCCTCAGCGCTGCGGGAGTGAGGAACTCCTGAATCCTCAGGGGAAGATATTGTACTGGACCTGGTAGCCGCCGGGCGCGGCAAATCCCACCCGCCATAGATCGATCGGGTCCACGGCGTTGAGGGGGAGCTGCGGCACGTCGAGCGCGAGCGCGCTTACCTCGATCGGTTCGTCATCATCGACCGAGTTGCCCCATGTCCGTATTTGTAGATGCCTGGTTCCGGGGCAGCCATCACCCTCGCGTTGGCTCATCCCCAAAAACGTGAAACCGCCGAGCACCTCAATGTCGTGGATGTCGCACGCTTCCGGGAGTTGGCGTTCGCGCCTAAATCCGAGGGAGCTATTGTATACCCGGAGTCGCGCCGGCTCTCCGGAGGGAGGATCGTACGCGAGCGTCAGCTCGAGTGAATGTTGATCGAAGGCGATCGCCACTGCCTTCTCGTCGCCCCAAATCGAAGTCCATACGCCCCCTGTCGAGCGCCGGAAGACGCGACTAACTGGCTCGCCGGTGCCTTCGTAGCGTTCGTGGGTGAGGACGTAGAGCGTGCCATCGGCGGCCTGATCGATGTCCATAAAGACTCGGCTGCCCACCGCAGCGGGTAGCTCACTCGGCCGGATGATGGAGTTGAGGCTGAAGGTGAGCGAGCTCTTTTCGAAATACCAGGGGATCATATGTCCCGATCCGTGAAGCACCCACACGGCGTTCTCTCGCTGATCCATTCCGTTGTGCCACAAGGTGGGACCCCGGTAGGTCGCTGCGCCTACCGGGGTCATCCCCGGTGGGAGCGACCGGAAGACCGGGGCGTAGTTTCCAGCCTCTCCATTGGTGGCGATCAACGCGGGCAGATCGAGCGCGGAATCATAGGTAGCGGAAAAAAGCACGCCGCCTTCGTCCGTGAACGCCGCGACCCTAGGGATCGGATAGTAGTTCGGCCCTAACGAGTCCTCTGCGAAGTGGGCAGCGACTTCTTCGAGGTCGCATCCAATCGTGGTGCCGAGCAGAAGCGTGAGCGTGGCAGCGAGGGCGTGTCGAGCGTGTGTGCGTCGCAGTGTCAACATTGGAGCTTCGTCCTTGCTGGTGGTCATGTTCCACCATGCGTCGCTCCTTAGCGAGCCGCTGGAGTTAAGACCAGTGTGAAGTTGGTGCAAAGATCAGAGCAGCCGCTAGCTCCCAGTTCGTTGCGATCGAGGAGCGGGATGGGTCCAGAATCGAGTCGTCAAAATCACCCGTGAACCTGTAGCAAAGCCTGCGGGGCGGCCGCCGGCTCTCCGGCCGCATCGCCTGCGACGGGGAGTGTGGAGCCTCGTGAACAAGGCTCCACAACGTCAAGGGACAGGGAGTCCTGGCGCGGGGTCGAGACTGTCCTCCACGATCGGCTTGAGGTATTGGGAGGTGGTGGTGGTCACGTGCGTGCTGACGTTGCCAACTTTGTCCACGAGCGCGATCCAGTACCTCATGGTGCCGCCGCTGTCCGGGATATGCTCGTCAACCCATGTCATCGACTGGGGGTAGCCCACGTGCGAGACATGGCCCACGGTCGTCCACGGGCCGCCGTTGCGACTGCGCTGGATGGCGTAGCCGTGGAGCTCGTCCTTGGGGTGCTTTCCGATGCAGGGGGTAGACGGAGGCACGCTCGAACATCCCACATCGGGAGGGGCGTAAGGGGAGAAAGCGGGAAGAGAACCGTAGTGGTCTGGGTTTTCTGCATCCCAAGTGACTCGCACCCGACGGTCCGAAAGCAACGATGAACTCGTGCTCGACATTGTAGTGGTCGGTCCCGAGATGTCGTCGTAGTAGGCTGCGATCCATGCGTCCGGGTTGCTCCACCCTCCGGGCATGACAGGGGCGAGGATGTGCTCCGTGGCCGCCGAAATCAAACTGCGGGTTTCGATGGGGTAGCTCAGATTCCAGGAATAGGGCCCTAGGTTTCCAGAGTTAACAATCCATGGATGCGCCGCGTTGTTGTAGGCACGATACGTGTACTGGTCGCCGGGATAGAGCGCGGGAGTTGGCGCTGCCCAGAATGGGTTGTGGTTAAAGTTTGTGTTGTTGTTGGGGTAGATAAATGTGTCAAACGTCATCCCAGTCTGGGCCGCGCGCAGTTCGAAGAAATCAGATGGGCAGAGGATGGAATCTTTATTTGTAAGAGTGAGGTCTTGCCGTGTACCCGGATGGTGCAAGGACTCGGCCACGGGATAGCTCGTTGTCCCGTTGGTTACCCATTCGTAGTGGAACTCGGCGCCAAAAACACCTACCTCGGGAAATGCAGTAACCGTTGGCGTTCCCCGGACGCAGCCGATGTTGAGATTTGTGACTACGAGCGTGGTGGGATCGGCGTACAATGTGTCAAACGAAACGCCTAACAGGTCGTTTTCGTAGTGTACGGGCGCGTTCAAGTACGAACCCGGTGCAGGTGCGCGTACCTTGTCGATGACGAGCGGACTGGCCCATGGGCCAAGGGGCTTGCGGTGCACGACCAGCCATCGGTTGTAGTTCCGAAAGGGCGACGACAGGTCATCGGGGTCACCGACGTCCTCGAATGGCGGTGGCAATGCCGGATCGACCTCAGTGACAAAACTGAGCGTATAACTGAATCCATCCGCACCAATAAACTCGAGCAACGAGAACTCGTCATTCGACGTGCCCGAGTATCCTACGCTTTTGTGAAGTGCATGGAAGGTGGCGAGCTGGCCGGGAGCAGTGGACAGCGACGGAGACTGGCCGAATAAAGTTGTCGGCGCTTCGAATCGGAGCTTGAATTGCCCCCATGTGGCCGACGAAGTGAGGGCGTCAGGGAACAACCCCATTGCGTTCGTTTGTGAGGCATTGAACAAGCCGAACGTATCCCCCATCGCGCATGAGAGATCGCCATACACCAAGTATGGGTAATAATATTGTGTATTTGCGAACCATGGTGCAGGATGAAATTGCTCAGTCACACCTGAATGGCTTAGGCCCATGTTGTGACCCAACTCGTGGAGGAACACGTGGTGGCGAGGCGGCGACAGCCAGGCTCCGAGACCGCCGCTGTCCTTGCGAACAGCAAAGTTCACGCTGACTCGTTCGTGCTCGGCGAGCCCGAGAGGCCCCCCCTGGGCGATTCCTCCGAAAGTAAATCCATCCGCGCATGGGATGGACGGAGGCATCAATCCTGCGACGCTGTCGAAAAACTCGCATTGCGGAGGATTGTGGATCGCGAGGGGGTGTGCTGGGCCGTAGGGGCAAAACTGGATGGGATTACCGTTGATGTCCGTACCTAGCCCGTGCTGGGCCACGACCGCAGCCTTGGCCTGGTGCATCCAGCCAGACCAGTTGTTGGCGCAACTGTCGGTGCCGTTGTCTTGAACCACCACCGGGCCGAATACGTCGCCCACATCCTCGAGACCGTCACCGTTGGTGTCGAAGTCGATGTCGACGATATGTCCCGCCATCTGATCGAAGGCGAGGTTGGTTCTGTCGATGAAATAGTTCTGGATATGGGAGGTGCCCCACGCATTGGACACCAGACCCGAGGCGCGCTGCACCTGGAATTCGATCATCGCGATCCTGCGGGTCTTCGGCGCGGAGCTCGTGCTGCTGGTGGTACCCGAAGTGGATGTCGGGGCTCCGAGCACCGACTGGGTCTCGTTCCAGGGCTCTGTCGACGAGGGGAGATCGTCGGGGTTGTGGTCCGGCCACGACGCACTCGCTTCTTCGGAGGAGGCGGGCTCGGAGGAGACGGGCTCGGAGGAGACGGGCTCGGAGGAGACGGGCTCGGAGGAGTCGGGCTCGGAGGAGTCCTTGGACGACGCGGGTTCCTCGGTGCTGCCTTCGGTGCTGCTTTTGTCGGGAGACGCGGAGGACTCCTTGGAGGAGGAGTCCGCGCTTTTGGGCGCTGGAAATCCCAGCACCTCCACGTGGCTCACGAATTCGCCGAGGGAAGCGTTCTTGGGGTCGTCCGATTCTTCGGTGGTGACGCGCACCCACTCAAAGCCGCGGATCGAATCGAGCTCCCGCTGCGGCACCCCGCTCACGTCCAGGGGGATCGGTTTCTTGCCGAGGGGGCGGACGTAGTAGTTGATCACGGGCATGCCGGGCTGCGTCTCCCCGGGCGCGGGTGGGTCTTCCTTTTCGGGGTCCGTCGATTTGGAGGTTTTGCTGTCCTCGTCGGCAGAGGCTTCTTTGTCACCTTCGCGTTCGACATCGACGAACTCGACGATCCACTCGCCCTCGACCGGGCCCGACAGGAGGAGGGAACTGGCAAAAATGAGACTGTGCATGGTTGGTTCTTTCGAAATGAGGCGGGTATTTGTGAATGCGCGCGAGCGGGCGCCTTCGGATTGTTCGGCTACGTGGGCAGTCCGAGGGGGAGAGACGTCCCCCCGGGGTTGACATGGATGAACCCCGGGGGCGTCGCTGGGGCGCTACTTTTTGTCGTCGGATTCGAGGTCGGCCACGAAGTTCTCCACCGTGATCAAAATGCCATCCTCGTCGGCGACGAGCATCTGGTCGGCCAGGGCCTCCGACATGACGCGCAGGCCGAGGATGTCCTCTTCAGTCGCCTCCTCCGGAGGATCAAAGACCAAGTGTTGGGTGGCGTTGGTCCCTAAATATGTCGTCACCAGTTCTTGACCGCTCAGCACGCGATTGGGATCGTAGGGGACGTAGTTCCCGCTCAAAAAGTCGTTCCAAAGCGTCGTCTCGCCACTGTTGATGACGAAGCCTTGGTTGCAATTGAGAACCTGCGTGAGCGCTGTAGTCGGTGTTGCAGTCTGCGGAATGCCACACACGGAGAACAGGTCCGCGCTGGTGGGAACATCGAAGGAGAGCTCCTGGAGCGCAATCGTGTGAGAGAAGTTCCCCGCGTAGCCTGGGGAGTTCAGATAGTTGTGCTGGGCGCCGACGTACACGGGTGTATCCCAAAAGTGCATGGTGAGGGCGGCGAAGGCGAACGCTTGCGCCGCGCCAGGGATGCTGATCTCCATCCAGGTTCCTGTGGGGGTGCCGACGGGAAACACAGGGCTGTGTTGAAGATCGTTCATATGAGCCGCGTCGCCTGTTCGCACGGAGAGACCGAAGAAAAAGGGAACGGATTGGATCAACGTGGACGCTGCGGCCAGGTCGACGACTACGCTGGCGTGGAGGGCCTTCCACTGCATCCCGTGGGCGGGCCAACCTTCGAACGGTGCTCTGATCTCCATCGCGGCGTAGCCGCCTGGGTTTGCGGAGGGGCGATGCGACATTTCGTAGCTGATCGTCTGGGTGAAACCGGCGATCTGTTTGATGTGAAGG
Organism: Myxococcales bacterium; assembly: GCA_014240065.1. GTDB lineage: Bacteria > Myxococcota_A > Polyangia > Nannocystales > Nannocystaceae > JAAZXR01. The sequence goes on along the minus strand of JAAZXR010000016.1, from coordinate 16,920 downwards.
CCTTCGAGTTTTTCGGCAGGCACCGGCGGAGGATCGGGGTCGGGATCGGGGTCATCGCCGGGGCCGGGCTTCGGATGCTTGGGCGAGCTCGGACTCAGCGGGTCCTCGGTTTCATCCGTGGTTTGCTTGGAGGTGCCTTTGCGTTCTGTCGCTTGCTCAAGGACACCGCTGTCGAGGTCTCCGCAGGCGGGGGTGAATAGCAAGGTGGCGAAGGAGAGCAGGGTACACACGTGAAGGGATGAACGGGTCATGGTGTTTCATTCCGACACAGAGTGGGGTTCTGACAGGTGCTCCTGCAGCAAACTGCTTGTTTCGTCAGAGTATTTTTTCAAAGCGTCGTGCACTTCAGGAAAATGTGATGTCACAAAAACAACGAGCGAATCTACTTGGCGCCGCTCAAGGACGAAGGAGCGTGACGCGACCTTGGTGACTCTCAAGATTGTCCGCGTGCGCTGCGGAGAAGACGCGTCGACGGCGCGGCGCCCGGTGATGATGCAAATGAGAAGTTGGCGTGGGGGGCGGCGTTAGAATCTGGGAGGGGGTCGCGAAGGAAGAGACGCGCGACATGGAAGGCGGCTGTGCTGGACTGCGAAATTGCAGCTCCACACTGGGAACCGAACGCCTCCGTAGTCCGCGACGAAAGCGACTGAATCATGCCGATGTTTATCCCCGCCACACTATTTGCTCTCTCCACCCTGACCACCGCCGCGACGGAAACTGCGCCAGACGCGTTGACTGGAACCTGGCAGATCGAAGTGATCGACCTCGCGCCCGCGGAGGACGAAGACTCCATCGGCCACGGGTCTGACCATGGTTCAGGTCACCCAGATGAGCTGGTGCGGTATTTTGTCGAGGACGATCAAGGCGGCCGCCAACAAGTCGACGTCACGCGAGTCCCTCAGGAAGCGTTGCGCCGAATCCCCGCGTTCGCCCGCGTTCGGGTTCGTCTCGATGCCCATGAGAACCCGGCGGCGGGAGAAAATCCGGTCCACGCGCTCGGTGTCGAGGCGGTGGCACCGGACGGGCTGCAAGGGCAACCGCAGGCTGGGGACGAACCCACCGCGATCACCATCAACGGGGGCGAATCAGGCGGATCGTCCCCGGGGTCCGGTGGCGGGCAGGGCGGGCAGGGCGGCCAAGGCGGGCAAGGCGGCCAAGGCGGGCAGGGCGGGCAGGGAGGCGGACCCGGGACCCCGTTCCCCGGGAACGCGCCCAATCAAGTCCCGTGCGAGTTCCCGGGGCAGGTGCCGGCCAACAACCCGGGCAACGTGCCTGGTCAAGTCCCACCGCAGGGCCCGGTGGCGTGTGAGCCGAGTTCACCGCGCCGCATCGCGTTGATTCAACTTGAGGTGGAACGTAATGGAAACGTGATCAGCGCCCCGTGGTCCGCGTCATTCGTCCAAACAAATATTATCGACCAGGGTCTGGTGTATCTCGACCGAATCTTCGGACATATGGCGGACTTTACGTTCGACAGCAACGACGACGGGCTCGACGACTACACCGACGTCTTTGGTCCGATTGTCGTGCAAGACAGCGGCGCGTCGTGCATCGGCCAGTGGTACACGTGGGTGCAAGATGCCAAGACACAGATCGAGGCCTCTGGCGCGCTTGGGGTGGACAGCCAGGGCAACGGCAAGCAGTTTTGTCCCTACGGCCCCGACCACCCCAACGCCACGAGCAATCCTGATGAGTGCGTGTTCTTCGACCATATCGCGGGCATGACCCCGTATGGAATCGCCTGCTCCGGCTTCGCGTTTCAAGGGGTCGCCATGTATGGCCCTGGCTTTGAAGACAGCCAACGTCGCGCGACCTACATGTTGCTGCGCAAGGCCAAGACTGGCGTAGGGGGATATCAACCCCGCGCGGTGTTCACCCACGAGCTTGGACACACGCTCGGCCTGGGTCACGCCGGCGTGAGCTCTACTTACAACCCAATTCCCTGGTCGGGCAATATCGCGTGGCTGTATTACGGCGACTTATCTGCGTCCATGGGCTACAACTTCGGCTTGTACAACGCGGCCCACTCGGATCATCTCGGCGTGTTCGCCGACGGTACGCTCGGAGCGGCGGCATCATGGCCGTGGAAGTGGCAGATCCCGGACTCTGCTAGCGTGTATCTGCCGCAGTTCACGTTGACCGCGTTGCACGCCGCGAGCGCCCCGGGGGTCGAGCCGGTCACACCGTCGGCGTTTGACGCCTCCAACGGCGCGATGGTGTTCGCGGTGGAAGACAGCTACGGCCGCCCCACCTACGTGAGCTACGTCGCCGACGTGGATCCGAACCTCCCCACGCCGTTCTTTGATGCGAGTGACCCCATGGACCTCACGAGCCCCTACCGCAGCTACAACCGCACGATCCTGGTGCATCGCATGCAGGGATACCAGTCGTGGATGGTGGAGAAAATTAACCTGCCCGACCCCGCGACGGCCACCTTCCCCATCCAGGTGCAGCTGCAGTCGATGAACCTCTCGTTCGAAATCGACGGCATGACCAACGAATATCTGGACATCTCTCAGTTCGACTACAACTGAGACCGTGCGTCGGATGATGACCCGTCTCTCCTGGACGTTCCGGGTGCAGGCGGGTGTTGTGCAGTCTCGATTCACGCATGCGCCGGCTGCTTGTGTCGGCGATGGTTCGCCGACGATGGTCCTTTAGCTTGTCGCCTCATCGCGTAAGGATGGAGCGCGGAGAGCCTGGACTGGAGTGACGCTACTCGCCGTGTTCGCGGGGTTCGCCGCCGGTGGTTGCGTCGACCAGCCGGCGTACTTCGAAGATCTTCGTTCCCTCAGCCTCGATGAACCCCCACGACCTCGGCCCATCTGTGCAGGCGCCCATGGATGCCACGACGGTGGACGGGGCCGTGCCCGTGGCCACCTTGTTGGCGCAGCTGACCTGACGCTGCCGCGGCGCAGGGTCCTCCGGCGGAGGCTCCCGCGAGTCTTGAGTGGATCCTGGCGCGGACGTGTCGGGACCGGCGACGTCGGCCACCGAGACGGCGCCGCGGTCGGCGAGGAGGCGTGTGAGAGACGACGGAGCATCACGTGCCGCAAGCGTGAACCGAGGGTTGACTTGGCGGTGGCAAAGACGGGGTGGCTCCTCGGTTGGGATTCTCGCTGCGCTAGTACCCGAGCTCGTCGAGGCTGACGACTTCTGCGAGGCCGCGCACCCCGTGCGGGACGTCGCGCCCCGCGAGCGCCCGAACCGCGGCGGCCGCCCCCTCGGCAGTCGCGGTTTGCCCATCCTCGAATCTCAGCTCGCGGCTGCGCTCATTCGCGGAGCCCCGATCTGCCACGGCGACCAGCACCAGTGGGCTCTTGACGCCGCGAAGAAGGAGCGCTCGCACGAGGCGCAGCTGCCAGGTGAGTAGCCACAACAGCACCGGTCGCGCCGGTCGAAGCAGCGCGCAGACCCATGCCAGCAATGTGAAGTTGAAGCGCAAGAACCCCGGAATCAGCGAGAGGTGGGCGGACAGATCGGGGACTCTGGTGGCGCGCCAGACGAGCTCGGTGTCGGGGAGCGCGTAGGTGACGGAGGTGTGGTCGGTGCCGCCGTAGGGCAATGGGCGCGTCGGGCCGACCGCCGTCGTCGACTCGCGGCGCTCCCCGCCTTCGATGCGCGTCGCCGGGACAAAGAGGCTCTTGGCCATCAGCGCGCAGTTACCAGGCCCGGCGCCCGAAAGGGGCGACAGCCGGATCCCGAGGTCTAGGCGCGATGGGGGCGGACCCGATTCGGCGACGGCGCGGGCGAGCGCGGTGCTCAGGCCGGGAAACACCCCCACGCCAAGGACGACGCTGCCCTTGACCTCCGGGACCTCGATGGCAAGGAGGCGGTCGATGGTGGGCGCGTCGGCCCCGAGTTCGAGCCACACCCCCCCGGTTTCTAGGACGTAGCGAATTGCGCCGTCGGGCGGGCAATTCACGGTGTCGCTGCAGTTGACGATGAAGTCGAATCCCGAGAGTCCTTCCCACGTGGCGGGCGTATCGAGGTCGATAGCCACCGCGCGTGGTCGTCCCCGGGGAGTACGCGTGCCGGCGCTGACATCGAAACCGAATCGTTCCAGCGCCTCGACTGCCATGCTGCCGTAAAAGCCGAACCCTCCAACGACGAGAACTGTCGTCATGAGTACTCCCTCCTGAGGGAGCCCTCGTCCGAGCGCCGTTGCAGGCGGGACTCCGAGCTGCGGGGCTTGTGCATCGAGACGGATCCTGGCGTGTCGATTTAGAGCGCGACGGAGGGTGAGGCGGCTGAATCGCCGTTGTCTGGGAGGGGGGCGGCGAGCGGGATGCCGCAACTGGTGGTCGCCGGGAGGAGGCCACCGATTCCAACTATCGTGCAGAGGAACACCCGTCGAAGCTGCTGGGCGCTGGGCTCTTGAGGGTGCCGAATCGGATCTTGTGGTGTGGCCATGCGTCGTTTTCGATGCTCTTTTTTGATCCAGTGAAGTGCAAGCTGCCGCTCCAGAACGCTGTAGTTCTCTGCGGCAGGGCGTCCTGGATAGGCCTCTCGGTCGGGGTGCGGGGGGGAGGAGGATTCCATGGAGCGCGCCAGGTCGCGACTTGAGCCGGCGCGTGCGGGCGCGTTAGGGTCACCGGGTGCAGCCGGGCTCCCTACACCCCGAGACCTTCGACGCTTTCTCCCGCGAGACGATTGAGGACCCATACCCTTTTTACCGGGCCATGAGGGACCACGCCCCGGTCTTTCGTCCCGAGGGATCTGACTGGTGGTACGTGACCCGTTACGACGACATCAAGGCGGTCGCGCGGGACACGGAGACCTTCTCGTCCAAGATCGTCGCCATCTTGGTACGCGGCGGGAGCGGGCGCCTGCTCCGGGTACCCGAGATACCGATGTTCCCCGTGGATGTGCTGGCCATCGCAGATCCACCGGTGCACGGGACGCACCGCAAACTCTCCACCCTCGGACTGGGCAAGAGCTTCCCCAAGAGTCTTGAACCCTGGATGGAGGAGAAGGTAGCCGAGTCCCTCGACCGCGCCATCCCTTCGGGGCGCTTTGATTGGATGGACGCGGTGGCCTTTCGTTTACCCATGCAGGTGGCCTTGCACCTGCTGTCCCTCGACGTTCGGGACCACGACCTCGTGAAGCGGTTGAGCGATGACGCCATCGACTTGCTCGCCGGCACCACCTCTACGTGGCGGATGACCAAGGACATGGTCGGCGCGTTTCGCTTGTATCGATGGTGTGTGCGGGCCTTCGCCCGCGCGCGCCGAGCCCCCCCCGAGGGGCTGATGGGGGCGCTCGTGCGCGCTGCGGAGGAGGGTGCGCTGACAAAGAAAGAGGCGTCGAGCATCGTGTTGCAGATCCTCATCGCGGGCAGTGATTCTTCGGCGAGCTTGATGGGGAGCGCGGTGGCGATGCTGGCCCAAGATCCGGCCTTGCAAGACCGGCTGCGGGCGGACCCCACGCAAATCCCCGCCTTCGTCGAAGAGGCGATTCGGCTCGAGGCGCCGTTTCAAGGGCACTTTCGCCAGACCACGCGGCCGTGTGAACTTGGTGGGGTGTCGTTGCCGGCGGGGGCGCGCTTGTTCCTCGCGTGGGCCTCCGGGAATCGAGACGAGCAGCAGTACGAGCGCGCCGAGGAGATCGATCTTGGCCGGGTCAAGCCGCGCGCGCACTTTAGCTTTGGCCACGGAATTCACCTCTGCATCGGGGCGGCGCTCGGGCGGATGGAGGCGCGCATGGCGCTGGCTCAGCTCCTGCGGCGTACCCGATCCATCCGGCTCGACGGCATGCTGGAGCACCGGCCGAGTGTGTTCGTGCGGACGTTAAAGTCGCTGCCTCTCGTGGTGGAGTCGGCGTAGCCCCGAGCGTGCGGACCGCGGGCGCCGCCGAGGGCGCATCGGCATCAGAGGCCGCAGAGCACGGAATTGGCGCCGCACATCCGCGCAGACTTGCCCGCCCGTGAGTGGGCGTGGTACGCCCGTCCACGGATGGAGTCCTCACGCTCATCACGTCCGCGGAACTCTGCGGCGCGCGCGGCCTCACGGCAGGTGTCGCGCGTGCTGGCGTTCGTGGGGGTGTGTCTGATGCTGTTTGCGCAGCTCGGCGACGCCATCCACAAAGACGCCGTGTCGCACACCCAATGTGCAGCGCACGGTGAGTGGGTCCACACGGAGGGGAACGAGGGCGCGACGGCTGCCGAGGAGACGCTCGCGGCGGCGACGCAGCACGCGTCTTCGACCCAGCGCGCTCGCTCCCATGACCGGGTGCAGACACAAGACGTGCACTTGCACGGTCACCATCACTGCACGGTCTGCCTGGCCAGCCGAGAGCAGAGCCTAGATATCTCTGCGCTCGCGTCGTCGCTCGTGGAGCCACGGCGAACTGCGCCGGAATTTGAATGGGCCGCGACGCGCACGTCGCCTCACGCGACGCCGCTGACGAACGCGCCCAAGACATCACCACCGCGGCACCTGTCGTAGCTGGCAGACACCCTCCGCCGTCCACGTGACGCGCGGCGCCTTGTTCGGTTCGGTCACCGCCGATTCGTTGGGCGCAGGAGGTCCGTCCTCGCTGGCCATGGGTCTGCCTTCGGGGTTCGTACGCGCCTTCATCGAGACGATGGGTGCCAACGGACGCCGGGGGAGACGGGGGGATCCTCCGTCGGCCGACCCTCTTGTTCTCGACGCCCGCGGGCTGTCTGCATCCTGATGTCTCTCCTGTTTCCCCCAATCACCCACCGTTGATTCAGCCCTCTCCCCATCTCGTCCGACCGAGCCCTCGGTCGGACAGCCGTCGCGGCCGCTCCATGGTGACGCGCGCGGCGTGGTGTGTCGTGGGATTCGCGGCTGCGGTGGCGTCGCTCTCCACGGCTGCTGCGGCGCCTGCGGAGCCGGGCGCGAGCGCATCGTCTTCGGGTGGCTCGCAGGAGGCGCTTCGTCCCCCCATCGTGCGTTCACAGGTGCCGGCGGTGTATCCCCCGGCGGCGCTCTCCACGGGTCGCTCGGCGTCCGTCGAGCTGTTGGTCACGGTGTTGGCCGACGGGCGGGTCGGACCGGTGGAGGTGGCGCGGTCCGAGGGGGACGAATTTGACGCGGCGGCCATGGAGGCGGTGCGGCGGTGGACATTTGTCCCCGCGCGGCGGGGAGACGAGGCCATCGCGAGCAAGATTCGGGTGCCTTTTTTGTTCGCCCCACCGGCACAGCCTGTGCCGGCACCCACCGATACGCCGGCTCAGGTCCCCGCCGCATTGGAGGGGGGGGAGGGGACCACGCCGTCCTCCGCGACGCCGGGCGAGACGCCGGACCGGGCGGATCCGACGGGGGCTTCAACGACCGCGGATGGGTCCGCGACCGGCGACGAGGCTGCACCGCTGGAGGTGGTGGTGCAAGGGGAGCGGGCGCTTCGCGACGATCTCCGCGGTGCGGGCGACGTGGAAGTGACGCGCGACATCCTGGCGGCGGCGCCACGCCAAGAGGGCGCGGAGGTGCTGCGCACCGCACCGGGCGTCTACATCGGTCGGGCCGAGGGGCCCGCCGTCGCGCACAACTACAACCTCCGGGGCTTCGACGCCGAGCACGGTCAAGACATTGAGTTTCGGGTGGCGGGCCTGCCCATCAACCTACCGTCGCATATTCACGGCCAAGGCTACGCCGACTTGAGTTTTTTGCTCGCGGACGTGGTGCAGACCCTGCGCGTGCGAGAGGGGGTCTACGACCCTCGCCAAGGTGATTTCGCGGTCGCGGGCTCCATCGACGTCGACTTGGGTGTGGCGGCAGCGGATCGCGGGGTCGCCGTTCGCAGCAGCTACGGCGCGTTCAACACCTTTCGCCAGAGCGCGCGCTGGGCTCCCCGCGAAATAGGTGGGCGGGAGATGGGCGAAGAAACCTTTGGCGCCGTGCAGGTCATGCGCACCGACGGTTACGGTGAGAATCGCTCAGGGCATTCGGCGAGCGCCCTGTTGCAGCATCGCTTCGGGGAGGGGCGCACCACCTACCGCGCCGTGGCGCTGTTGCACACGGCTCGCGGTGATCTGGCGGGCGTGGTGCGCCGTGACGACGTAGACGACGGCACTGTGTGCTTCACCTGCGTGTATCCCTACGCCACCGCGCGCGCCCAGGTCGCCTTGTCCCAACGCTTCATGAGCGGTTTGTTTGCGGATTTCAAGGGGGAGAACGGGAGTAACGGCCAGTTCGGCCTGTGGGTGGGCCTCGACACTTTCCGCATTCAGCAAAACTTCACCGGTTTTATCGAGGCGTCCCGCACCCTTGAGCGCACGGCGGGACGGGGCGACCTCATCGAGCAGCAAAACAAAACCACCTCGGTGGGCCTCACGGGGCGCTACCGCACGGCCCCATTTCGGCCGGCGCCGTGGTTTCGCAGCACCCTCGAGCTTGGGACCGACGGTCGCATCGACCTCATCGGACAGCGCCAGAATTTGCTCGACGCCTCCGTTCGCAACCAGACCTGGGATGAACGGATCGACGCGGATATTCGGGGTGTGGACGTGGGTATGTGGCTCGATGTGGCGACACGGATGACTCGCTACGTCGACGCGCGCGTGGGCGTTCGGGCCGACGTGTTGTCCTACGAGATCGACGATCGGCTCGGGAACTTTGCCCCGCTCTCGCGACCCGACGACAGCTTCTTGCCCGGATTTAGGCGCAGCGCGCTGGGGATCGTCGCCGGACCTCGCACGAGTCTCGAGGTCCACGCGCTCCCATGGATGTCGGTGCTCGCGGCCTACGGCGAGGGCTACCGATCCCCGCAGGCGCGGGTGCTCGAGGACGGCGAACGCGCTCCGTACACCAAGGTGCGCTCTGCTGATGGGGGTCTCAAGTTTGATTGGGGCGCGCCTTTGAGCCTCAACGCCAGCGCCTATTACACGCGGTTGTCCGACGACGTGGCCTTTGACGCGGGCGAGGGACGTCTCGAGCGCACCGGAGCCACTCGTCGCCTCGGCGCCACAGTCCACGCGGTCAGCCGACCGACGAAATGGTTGGTGGCGTCGGCGTCCATGACCTACGTCAAGGCGACGCTGCTCGAACCGCCGCCCGCGACCGCCGACGAGCCTCTCCCACCATTTACGGCCGGCCAGGATCTCCCCTTTGTCCCGCCGCTGGTGGTCCGTGTGGATCTCGGCGCACGTCACCAGTTTCTCCGCGACGCTGGGGGCCAGCCGCTGAGTGGTCGGCTTGGTGTGGGGTACTCGTTGCTGTCGAAGCGTCCGCTCCCATTCGATGAGCGCTCGCCAGCGGTGTCGCTGCTCGACGCCTCAGCAGGTCTGACCTGGGGTCCGATCGACCTCGCCTTCGAGGTCTTCAACGTGCTCGATACTGCCTACGCCGCCATGGAGTACAGCTTCGCCTCGGACTGGGACCCCGAGGACGGCGTCCGGCCTCGCACGCCCGCCCGGCACATCTCCGCCGGCGCCCCATTTTCGTGGATGCTCTCGTTGGAGGTGAAATTATGAGTTCTCGTCGTCGTTGTGTGTGCACCCTTGGGACGACTCGTCTCGATCACGACCTGCGCCGCGTGGCGAAGGGCTCCTCGCTGGTCTGGTTCGGTTTGACGCTGGCCGGATGCCTTGACACAGGGCAGGCGCGAGTTGAGGTGCCCTTGTCGGTGGCGGGGACGGCGCTTGTCGGCGACGTGGTCACAAAGGGGGATGTACCGCTGACCGTGGAGCGGGCCGACCTCGCGTTCGGACCCCTGGTTCTTTGCCCTGGAAACACGGCCGGCGAGCTTTGCGAGACCGCGCGTCTCGAGTGGCTCGATGCGGTCGTGGTGGACACTCTCGACTCCACGCCGCGGCAGGTGGGCCTGCTCGAGGGGGTCACCGGGCAGGTGCGATCTTGGATGTACGACCTCGGGATCAGCTCGCAACTTACACAAGAGTCTCCCGTGCCCCTCCCGGCGGCCAACGACCTCGGTGACGCGTCGTTTGTGTTGGAGGCGCGGACCACTGTGGCGGGGCAGGAGGTGCCGGTGCGCGCGGTTGTGGTCGTGCAGCAGACGGAAGATACGGAGCTTGGCGTCCCGGTGGTCCGCAAGAGCGCCTCCGAGTTCTTTGATCGAGATGTTCAAGAGGACGAGGCTGGGCTGTGGGTGACCTTTGACCCCTCGCCTTGGATCGCCCGGCTCGATCTACGGCCGCTCCTTGATCCGGGAAGCTGCGCGCCGGATGGTCCGGCCGCTGTCTGCGATGGCCCGCTGAATCAAGAGTGTGCGGAAGACGGCACGGTGGTCGACGCGGTCGATTGCAGCGTCGATGGCCAAGTGTGCGTCCAGGGTCGCGGCTGCGTAGACGCGCTGATTCTTGATTCGAGCACCGCGGGATACGACGCGCTGCGCCTCGCGCTCCTCGCCGGTGAGCGCCCTGTATTTTCGTGGAGTCCTGCTCCCTGAGTGGTCAGGCCAATCAACTGACTCAACTCATCAACTCATCAACTCATCAACTCATCAACTCATCAATCGAAGAGACAAATCATGACAACCATCAAATCACGAAAATCACGAATGTTCGCCACCCGAAAGAGCGCGCTCACCGTGGCCCTTGTGGCCGCCTCGGGCACAGGCTGTTCAGGATCCACCGCGACCGGAGATCTCGATGTGCTCCTCGAATCGGAGGATGTCCTCGTTGAGGGTCTCGTCGCGGGCTCTGAGGGCGAAGATATCCAAGACGGTTGGGACGTCAGCTTCTCGCGCTACATCGCGGCCGTCGGCCCCGTGCACCTCACCAAGGGGGGGGACGCCTCCACGGAGGTCGAAGCACCGGAGACCCACGTGGTCGACCTCTCCCAGCTCACCGCGGGCACTGTGTCGCTGTGGAGCATCGCCGACCTTGAGGAGGGGCGTTGGGATTTTAACTACGAGACTCCGGTGGCTACCGCCAGCGCCAACCGCGACGACTCGGTCTCCCAAGAGGATTTCGACGCGATGGTCGCTGCGGGGTGGACCTACCTCGTCGAGGGAACCATGACGCGCTCGGATGGGGTCTCATGCCCGCCGTCAGCGCTCGCCACGCCTGGGAGCGCGACGCCAACAGGCGACACCAACGCTGGAGGCGATGACTGCTACGCGGCGCCCTCCGTGAACTTTTTGTTTGGAGCGGCGGCCGCCACCGAGTTCGGTCCATGCGAGATCGACGAGGTCCCCGGAGTCGTGGTTGTGGCCGGAGACACCAAAACCGCGGCGGCCACCATCCATGGGGATCACTTGTTCTTCAATGGGTTCCCAGAGGGTGATGAGGGCGGCATCAGCCGTCTCGCGCAATGGCTCGCGGACTGCGATCTCAACCTTGATGGTACGGTTACCGCGGAAGAGCTCATGGCGATCGCGCCCGAGCAGCTTTCGGAGATCGATGAGCGCTATCAGCTAGGTGGTTCTCCCATCTCGCCATTGAACAACATGTACGAGTACCTCCGAGCACAGATGAAGACGCAGGGGCACTTCCAAGGGGAGGGCGAGTGTGCCCTCGACGGAGAGGCCCACTAGGCCTCTCGAAGCTCCACATCGCCATTCGCCATGAATACAGTCGAAGCCATTAAGCACCTGTTTTTGAACGCCGGCACCGGTTGGGTGCTCTGGCTGCTCGGCGCGCTGTCCATTATGAGTATCGCCGTGTCGCTGGAGCGCTGGCGGACCTTCCGTCGGATGGATGGCGATGTGGAATCCCTCGCCCGAGCGCTCGCGGAGCGTTTGGGTGGGGGCTCTCGCGAGGAGACGATCCAGTGGCTGCTCGGTTCCCCAGCCGTGGGGGCACAGGTGGCCGCGGCGGGACTCGCGGTGGCGGACCGGGGCGTGAAGGCGGTGGAGAAAGCGATGGTGAGCCGCACGGTGCTCGTCCGCGAGGTGCTCGAGCGGCGGCTTGCGTTTTTAGGAACTCTCGGGAACAACGCGCCCTTTATTGGGCTGTTTGGAACGGTCATCGGGGTCATCGAGGCGTTTGAGGAGCTTGGACATGGCACGGCCGGTCACGCCGGCGCCGGCGCGGCGGGTCATGTGGCTTCCGGGGCGGTGATGTCGGCCATCGCCGAGGCGCTCGTGGCCACGGCGGTGGGGATCGCGGTCGCGCTGCCTGCGGTGGCGGCCTACAACTATTTACAGCGGCGGGTGGAGCAGCTGCTCGCTGGTGCGGAGGCCCTGTCCAATCTTGTGCTGGCGTACCTCAGCGCGGAGGAGGACTGAGCATGGCCGGGACTGGAACGTCACGAGGGATTATCACGGGGATCAACGTGACACCCATGGTGGACGTGACCTTGGTGCTGCTCGTGATCTTTATCGTCACCGCGAAGATCGTGGTGACACCTGCGGTGCCGCTCGACCTGCCTCCGGCGAGCAAGAGCGAGGAGGTTCAGGTGGTGTTCTCCGTGATCTTGGCGCCCGATGGCGCGCGCACGGCCAACGGCACTCCCATGGCCGACGACCGCGCCTTGATCGCGCGGGCGAGCGAGGCCTTGGCTGCCGATCCTGATTTGCGGGCGGTCATTCAAGCAGACGGGAGCGTGCCTCATCGCGAGGTCATGGCGACCCTCGACGCTCTCAAAGTGGCCGGGGTCGAACGGATCGCGTTCGGTGCCCTCGCAAAAAATTTGAGCGACGCGCCCGAGGCGTCGACCCGAGGGGAGGAGTCCCCCTGAGCGCGCCGGAGCAGACGCAGGCGGCGGCGGTGTTCGAGGCGGTCATCGCCGGTCCTCAGCGTCGCGCACCGCGTCGATCCATGGCGCGTCGACTCGCGCCGTGGGTCCTCGCGATCGCGCTGCATCTGGTGATGTTGGTGATGGCCCTGCGGGCGCAGCCCTCGCTGGAGACGTGGAGCGCCCGGATGGCGGCTGAAATCCACGGGGCGTTGGCGGAACGTGCGCCGACGCGCCTCGAGCTCGAGCCACCGCCCCTTCCCGCGCCCGAACCGGAACCGGAACCGGAACCCGAACCCGAACCCGAACCCGCGCTCGAACCTGCGCCTGCGGTCGAGCCATCGAAAGACCCCCCAGCGATCTCCCCCAAGCCGGAGGCGCCTCGGGTCGCACCGCCTGCGGCTGCCGGGGAGGTGCTCACGTCCAAGGACGCTGTGGCGGACTTCAGCGATCAAGCGTTCGTGGTGGGGACGGCCACGGCCTATGCCGGCGGGGTGACCACGCCGAGCGGCACCGGTGCCGTGCCAGGGACCGCCGCGCCCGCGCAAACTCCATCCCCTGACAGGGCACCGCCCCCCTCCGCCCGCGCGCGTCCCGTGCGACTCGCGGGCACCGCGTGGCGATGTCCGTGGCCGACCGTCGCGCTCGACGCCGACATTTATGAGCAGGCGGTGGTGATTCGGGTGGAGGTGGGCGTCGATGGCCGCGCTCGGCGTGTGCGATTACTCGACGACCCCGGCCTCGGATTTGGTGACGCCGCCCGCGCGTGCGCCCTGAAGACCCGCTTTTCTCCGGCGTTGGACGGGGCGGGGGACCCCGTCGCGGCCACCTCGCCGCCGATCCGCGTGAGGTTCACACGATGAGCCCACGTGCGACGACCTCGGTCGAGCCACCGACGGTCGACACCCTTCGGCGATGGACCGTGGCCGTCGCCTGGCTGATCTCGGTGGCCGTGGCCGTGGGGGTCACGGTCTCGTGGAATACGTCGACCTCGGCGTCCGCGGAGGATTGCGAGCTCATCTTTGCGCGGCTCGTGGTCCTCGAGCTCGAGGAGATGGGCTACCGCGATCCAGCCCTCGTCACCCTGCGGCAGCGAGAGCTCGCGCAGCAATTCGAGGAGCAGCTGGCAGCGTGCGAGGGCCGGGCGATCCCAGCGCACGCGTTGACGTGTGTGCGGGAGGCCCCGTCCGCCGAGGCGCTCAGTCACGGGTGTTTTTGATCGACGCCCCCGACGCCCCCGACGCCCCCGACGCCCCCGATGCAACGGACCTCAGAATTCCTCGAACGGACACTCACTCGCCCATAAGCACCCAGTGACCCGCGATGTGGGCGAGGCTGGGCTCCGGCGCCGTCGGGTGCTCGCCTCCCCATGTCACGGCGAGAAAGGCGCTGCGCGCTCCTCCTGCCTCGTCGAAGGTGTCTTTCGCGCGGGGGTCCGTCTGTTCGAGATGGGCGAACATCGAGCGACCGAGCTGGCCCGTGGTTGTCGCCTTGGTCGCGGTGGCGGTCGGCTGGACAGCGACCGTCCCATGGCAGCGGGACCGCGACTGAAGATCTCGAGAGAGCCCCGGGGTGGAGCGCGCTCAACCAGGTCAGCGATTCATGAGGCGACTCGAAATGCCTTGATGGTAGGTTGGCCGATTTTGGCGATGTTGTGCTGGACGGCGATAGCGAGCCTAGAGGGATCTACGTCACCGTCCCGTAGCGGAATAAGCCAGACCCAGCCGTTATCGAAATCTACTCGCACCGCCACGGGTCCTCCGCTCGCTTGGATGAGAGGCGTCAGTGAGTAGCGGACAAAAGATGGGTAGCGGGTGAGCGTGCGAGCGCTGGTTGATCCGCTGCCCGGCACGGTGCTGTTCGGCCCGATCTCTCCTCGATTACCGGGTGCTCTATTCTGGGGGTGCCCAATCTGACTTCTCCCGCCCTGGACCAGCTCTTTGTTGGAGATGTACATTATTTCGTCTCCCGAGCGGGTCACGAAGAGAAAGCTGTAGTACATGCCAGCTTTGGAAGGCTCCCCCACGGTGTTCCTCGCGACATTCGAGAAGCCAAGCGCCGCGTAGTCGAGAGGTGCGGCTGCTCCCCTCCCGATGGGGTCGACGCACTGAGTCACGGACACCTGGTAGTCAGGCCCGTCAAACTCCCGAACGCTCATCTCGTAGACAGGGCCGGTCCGCCGAATGAGTCCATAAGGGTCTGGACCGTCGCTGCGGTAGACATAGGGGTGCGGCAGCGCCACGTGGACGCTGCGCTGACGATCAAAGAGCACCCCGTTGTCAGCGTGGAGCAGCCGTTGCAGGCGGGTCTGCGAGACGGGAGCCTTGTTAACTAAGACGGATGTTGGCGCGTAGACCTTGAGAGGGATGGGGGTCGACGGGGTCGGACAGCCGTTGTTTGGGGGCCGCGGGGCGAGCGCGATGCTGCAGCTCGTGGCCGCCGGGAGGACGACACCGATTCCAACTATCGCGGAGAGGAAGACGCGCCGGAGGTGTTGGACCTTGGGCTTGCGAGGGTGACGAATCGGAGCATCTGGTGTAGCCATCATTTTGTTCTCAATGATAGAGTCTGAACCGGGGAGGTCGAAGCTACTCGTCTAGAACGTTGTTGTTCGGGGGGGGGGGCAGGTCGTTTCGAATCGGTTTCTCGGATGGGCGGGTGAAGCGGCTCCTGCTCGGCGCCGCTTGTCGGAACAGCATCGCGCGCTCCCGTTGATATTTTTCGCAACGCCAGGTTCCACACCCCCTAGGGAAGAGGCGCGGCGCTCGCCGTGGCATTTTGGACCACGGGCGGTGGTCCCCGGCGGCCACAGCACATCTGCGACCGGCCGCGGAGAATGTCGCGAGACCGCAGCGGGCTCGCGCTCCCCCGTGGCTCACAGACCCGGGGGACTGTGGGATCGCCCGTGCCCGTGGCGGCGACGGCGGCGGCGGTGCTATTGTTGGCGGCCACATCCCTGGGTGATTTCTCATGCATGCATCACACGTCGTCGCCTTTTTTATCGCTGGACTCTGTCTCTCCGCCTGCACCGCCTCTCCGACGACGACCCCCGGGACCCCCGAGGTTTCGGCGGCCTCCTCACAACCAGTCGCCGCCGTCGCGGCACCGAAGGCCGCCGGTGTGCACCACTATTTCCATCGCGAAGAGAAGCCGCATGCGGCCGAGTGGGGCTACGAGGGAGACGTGGGGCCCTCCCATTGGGGGACGCTAGATCCTCGCTATGCGCTGGCGGACTCAGGGCAGTCGCAGTCGCCCATTGACATCCCCTCCACGGCATCGGCGACCGCGCCGGCCTTCGCCATTGAGTACACCCCGTCCCGGATCAACCTCGTCTACAACGGACATACGGTGGAGGAGAAAGAGGAGGGGGGGAGTTTTTTGACGCTCCAAGACACGCGCTACGAGCTCGCCCAGTTCCATTTTCACAGCCCGAGCGAGCACACGGTGGATGGCGCCCACGCCGCGATGGAGATGCATCTCGTGCACAAGAGCGCCGCCCAAGAGGTCGCCGTCGTGGGCGTCTTGATCGAGCCCAGCGACGCTGACAACCCCGCGTTCTCGGGGGTGTGGGAGTACCTGCCCAGCGACTCCAACCGCACGCGGGCGTCCGAACTCACCATCGATCCGGCCGCCATGCTGCCTCAAGACCGGGCGGCCTATGCCTACGAGGGGTCGTTCACGACGCCCCCGTGTACGGAGGGCGTGGATTGGGTCGTGTTCAAGGAGCCGGTCCGGCTCTCGCAGGCACAGATTGATCAGTTCCGCGCCATCCTCATGGGGAACAACCGGCCGACCCAACCGTTGCGCGGGCGCGAGGTCGCCGTGACGCCCGAGTGAGCGGGCTGAGCCGAACGGGCCCTATATCTGTGTCGAGGCGCCGCGCTCGGAGAGCAGCTGGGCGGGGTTCCTCGCCCAGCTCGTGATATCGTCGAGGCGTGCGAAGAGAGCGCAAACGAGGGGGGCGCGCGGAGCGGCTGCGAGGCGTCGTTGGTTCGTTGTCACTGGTGACAGGGATCGTCGGTTGCGGCGTCGCAGGTCAGGGGGGCAGCGCGGAGGCGGAGGCCGGGGGACAGGAGGTCGGGAGCACCGCGACCATGACGGATGAAGGCGCCGAAGAGGCGGGATCGACGGTAGGCGGGACCGCCGGCGCGACTTCGGACAGCGGCGCTCTCACCACCGGAGACGGGGATGGCGATGGGGACGGCGACGGAGACGCGAGCGCGAGCGATTCCACGACGACAGCAGGGGACGGAGACGGAGACGCGAGCGCGAGCGATTCCACGACGACAGCGGGAGACGGAGACGGAGACGGAGACGG
>JAAZXR010000169.1 GCA_014240065.1 Myxococcales bacterium | reverse complement strand
CCCGTACGCCGCCTTGAACATCACGATGGGGGTGTCCCACGCGTCGCCCAGCACCTCCCCCATGCCGAGCTCCGGACCCAGGAATTGCGGGGTCGCGCCAAACCCTGGCTCCAGAAATCCCGGAGGGTGGGGATTGGGCTCGTCGCTGGTGATCGCGACCCACACGTCCTCTCGCGGGTCGAGCAGCGTCGCGGACTCCGTGCCCGTGGCGATCAGGTTCTCCAGGGATTCCGCCTCTTCCCAGTCACCAGTGTCAGCGCCGAGTAGGGGGCCGTAGCCTTGCATATTGGATTGGCCGGCCATCACGAAAACCTGCACCGGCGGGAGCGAGGGCGCGCCGTCGTCGCCGGAATCAGCGCCACTCTCGTCTCCGTAGCCGTCGGTGCTCGAGGTGGTTTGGGTGTCGCCTGCTCCCGTCGCGTCGGTCCTCTCCGCCGCGGAGCAGCCGAGACCTGGGAGCCACATGAAGAGGCTCATTACCAGGCAGGCGTGGTGGGCGGGGTCGCGCCGGTTGGATCGTGGAGACATCATCGTTGACGGGTTTGTGGGCACCGCGAGCGCGCTGGGACTCTCGAGTGGAGCGGCGAAGCAGAGTTTTGCGGTGAACGCCGGCGCGCGGTGGACGATGGGAGCAAGGGTGGAGGGGTGCCGAACTCAGTCGCTATCGCGTTGCGTCTTTATCCACGTCTTCGCTTGGTCCATGTCGGTGAAGATGCGGAATGGCACTGGGGCTCCCGTCATCAGGAAGCGTGAGACTTGAACGATGAATTTTTGAGCGACGGATTGACCCACGACGAGCGCGACGCAGGACAGCTTGTCGCTGAGCGCATTCACTCCAGCGGTGATCTCCGCACGACCGGCGGCGTTGGGGACATCGGTGGCTCGGACATCCACGAGCAAACCCACGTCTGTGCGGCTCGCGAGGCCCTCCCCGATCTCCTCGAACATGACATGGATGTACTCGGCAACGAATCCATCCGTAGGAACCGCCCACGTCACCAAGTGATCGTCGACCCAGTTGATATCATCTGCGAGCGATCGTTCGCCCGCTCGACTCCGTTCGATCAACGTCTCGCCTCCATGACACAGAGTATTCTGCATCGAGCGGTCGTCCGGCAAGAGAATGAACCGCGATGCCTGTGTCCGGCTGTCAGCGGCAGCGCTCGCGGAATGGTGAGTCGCGCGAGTTTCCCGGCCGCGCGGCAGGATGTCGCCCCGACGTCGTAGGTCCCGCCGCGCGTCTTCCTAGGGGGATTGCTCGCGTAGGCTCCACCGGTCGCTCGCGAGTGTTCTCGTCGGCTCGCATCGACATGACGAGGTGCCCATCGAGGCATCGGGTGCTGCTGTCGACGCGTAACTTGGCGCGCGGGACGCTTGGGAACGGCGTGCCGTCCTGGAAGCGGCAGCTCTCGCGACAAAGCTGTCGGACTCATTCACCACGACGCAGCGTGTTCAGCCACGACGTGGCCTGCTCGACCGACTCGAACGCACGGAGCGGAACGCCGAGTCCCGCCAGCATGAATCGCGTCAGGTTCACAAGGAGGAGGTGAACCTTTGATTTGCCGACGATGATCGCCACACCGCACAGCTTGTCGCTGAGAGCCTTGACACCTCCGATAATCCTGGTCCGACCGGCGGGCGTCGGCAGCGATGCATTTCGCAAGTCCACGATCAAACCTGCGCCGGTCTGATCTCCGAACGCCTCGTCGATCTCGTCGAACATGAGGCCGATGTACTCGGCGACATATCCCTCCGCCGGGACAGTCCAGACCAGCGATTTCTCGTCTGCCCACGAGAGGACTTCAAAAGGGCCAGGAGGCGGCTCAGTGTTCGAA
>JAAZXR010000168.1 GCA_014240065.1 Myxococcales bacterium | reverse complement strand
CGACGTAGCGAGATAGCTATCGAGAATTACTGAAGGACCCTGGGACGGGAATGTGCGAAGGACCCTGGGACGGGAATGTGGCCTGAAGGACCCTGGGACGGGAATGTGAGAAGGACCCTGGGACGGGAATGTGGATGAGGTGAACGAGGGATCGGGGAACAAATCCGTGAACTCAACGACGCGAATCAGCCCCTCCGAGGATACAGAGAGGATCTCATGTACATGAGGTTGACGGCCCCGAACGCGACGCTCTACGCTCTATGCGATGGGTAGAGATGGGCGAGGTGGCCGCGGTGATTTCTGTGTCTCCACATGGATGTCATGCGCCGTGCTTGGCTGCTCCGTGCTTGGCTGCAGTGTCCTTGGAGGATGTCAGGCTGGTAGCCCCTGGAGTCAGGGAGCGCCGTCTCAGACGACGGAAACGGAGGCAGCGTCACGGCCGTCCTCGGCGACTGTCCAGCCGGCCCAGACCATTCCTGCCCGACCTGCCGGGACTGCGATGAGGCCAAGCGAACCGCCGGAGGCGGCGGCGGTGCAGGCGGCGTGGGCGCTTGACCCTGCGGAACTGGAGACGCTGGCGTCCGTCGCCGAGGAGGCGGTGGTGCCGAGATTCCTGGTGAAGGGCGGCGCGTACGCCTGGTCGGCCACGTCCGTGGCGCTCGATGGTCGGTGGCTCGCGTGGGAGTCGAGGCGGTCGTGTGGGGAGCAGTTTCAACGCGAGATCGGGACGACATGTGAGTACGCGGTGGAGATGGTGGCGGCGCGCGACGGATCCGAGGGCTGGCACATCAGCTACGCCCGGGGGCGGCCGCTCCCCTCCATGATGGGGCAGGAGGATGAGCTGGGCTGCGCTCGCTTCGCGGCCTGCGTGGCGCGAGGTCGGTTGGGGCACGCCCTGCCCATTCCCGACTCGGTCACGGAGGATCGGGTGGGCCTTCGACATCAGTTGTCGGCCAGCCCCATGCCCGATAGCATGCGCGACCCGGACACGGTGCGAGAGTGGATCGCATCGAAAGACGAGACGATCGACGAATTGCGTGAGCAGCTGGCGCAGGGCGACGATCCCCGGGTACGTCATCACCTCTCGGATTTCGAGCAGTCCAGGGCGTACCTTCAAAAGTGGCTGGACGAGCTCGAGGCGGCGCAGGACGAGGAGGAGGATGCGAACTCGCCTGGATGAGCCCGAGGGTGTCGACCCGCGGGGGCGGTTGGGCCGAGCGGCAGCGTCTTCGTGCGCGCCGGGGCTGCTGGCTGCGCTGCTGGCTGCGCCGGTGGCGGGGTGCGGCGGTGCACCGCAGGAGGAGCGCGCGGCGTCGACCCTGTTCGAGTCGCTGGTGGCGCGGGAGGACCGACTCGTGCTGTTCGTGGGCGCGTGTCCCTACTCGGTGATCGCGGCGCAGAGCGTGGTGGAGGGGGATCTGGGCGATCGCGTCCTCATCACGGCGACGCTCGATGCGCCGGAGGAGCTGCGCGCGTCGGTCTGCGAGGTCACCGTGCCTGCGGTGCGGGCCGAGCAGGGGGCGTCCCTTCAGGGAAAGACCGACGCGGAGGTCTGCGAGATCGTCACGAAGGGGGCCACGGCCTACCACGCCGCTCACTTCAAGGGGGCGTACCCCGTGTACGCGTCTGCGGGGGCACCGTTGGCCTGGGAGCAGGAGGATCCGGTGATGACGTCGCTCGGCCTGAAGCGGGCCCACTCGCGCATCCTCGACGCGTCGGCGTCCTCGGCGAAGATCGACTTCGCCCAGGATGATGGTTCGAGCACGGTGGAGCAGTCGTTGGGGTACTGACCGGTTGTTGCGACTGCGACCTGACAAGGGGTGGAGTAGCCGGGAACCCCGCCCCTGTGATCCCGACCCAGGGTCTTTTGGTTTTTTGCGATAGAACGACGTAGCGAGATAGCTATCGAGAATTCCTGAAGGACCCTGGGACGGGAATGTG
>JAAZXR010000167.1 GCA_014240065.1 Myxococcales bacterium | reverse complement strand
TTGAGGATCACCCCTGATGCGTCCCATCTCCCACGCCCACATCGCGCGCCCCGAGGATCACCGCACAGGATGGTGGTGCACGGTCACGCTCGTTGTGGTGGCCACCTTGGTGGGCTGCAACCAGACCGAGGATTCGTCGGGTTCCTCGGATCCCGATGGCGGGAATGATGATGCAACCACGGGAAGCGACGCAGATCTGTGCGGTGACGGTCTCGTCGAAGGTGTGGAGTGGTGCGATCCGGGACCGCGCGATACCTGCGAGATATGTCGGGTCGACGCGATCGGGCAAGACGGCGCGCGGGTCCATATCATCCGCTCCGATGAGGCGGACCATCGTCTGGGGCGTTTTGTGGCGACGGCGGGGGATGTGGACGGTGATGGCTCGGATGAGATCATCGCGACCTGGTTCGACTCCGTGAGTCGCGCGTCATTGTGGTTTGGCGAGGATCTGCGAAAGGCGACACCGGGCCAGGTCCTGGGCCTCTCGGACGCACGCATCCACGCGGTCGCGGCTCCCTATGGGATCGTGCAGGCGAGCTCGCTCGGCGATATTGATGGCGATGGGCTCGACGAGGTGGTGTTCGGGGTTCCAAACATTGGCTCCTCTAGCGAACCGGGGGGGGGAGCGGCGTACGTGTTCCTGGGAAGTCAACTCGCCGCGATGCCCTGGGGGGCGACCCTCGACGTCGCGGCCGAGGCGAGCTACGCGATCATCGGTGAGGTGGGCTCGGGGGCGTTGGGAGCGATGGTCGCGTCCGCTGGTGACGTCGATGGGGATGGCCGTCCCGATCTTCTGCTAGGCGCGCCAGGGCTGGAGGGGTCGGAGGGAGGGCCCGTGCTGCTCGTGCTCGGGAGTACGTTGGTGACGCGAATGCCGGGTGGTCCAGACAGTGTGTTGAGTGCCTCTGAAGTGGACTATGTGCTCTCCTCCTCGATCGTTGAAAAAAGCGTCGGTGGCGGTAGCTGCGAGAGCATCAGCGCCGCGGGAGATGTGGACGGCGATGGGCTGGGAGACCTCATATTTAGCTATGGGAATTATGCAGAAGCGGGCCAGATCTTGGGTCTTACGCATCTTGTGTACGGCAGCAGCCTCATTGCTGCAGGCCCAGCGAGCCAGCTTGACGCGGCGACGGCCGCTGCCTACACGTTCGTCGGCGTCGTGGATGAGGAGTGGGATATTGGACCGCAGACTGGCTACGATATCTCGAGCGCGGGGGATGTGGACGGGGACGGACGGGACGACCTCCTCATCGGCGCTCCGCAAGCGACGGGGATCAGCCCGATCTCCGGCGCCGCACATTTGCTGCTCGCAGCCGACGTGCTGGCGCTTCCCTTCGGGAGCACGCTCGAGCTGGGGCAAGACAGCAGCTACGTCCTCTCGGGCGAACTCAGCTCGGACTTTGCAGGTCTCGGTGTGGCCGGAGGGGGCGATATCGACGGAGACGGTCAAGGAGAGTTGCTCGTGGGGGCATCGTTCAACAACGAGGGGGGAACGAATGCGGGGGCCGTCTACGTGATGGATGGCGCGGAACTCCTAGAATATCCACGAGGGACGATGGTGTCGCTAGCGGAAGCGAGCGCGGTGTTGTTGGGGAACAGCGTGGGGGCGGAGCTCGGAAACAGCGTGGAGTTCACGGCGGACGTGGACGGAGACGGTAGGTCCGAGCTGGTCGTGGGGGCGATAGAGGAGAATGGCGCAGCGGCCAACGCTGGCGCAGTCTACGTGGTGTACGCACCACCACCGCCGTCGTAGCACTGCTACGCGTCATCACATTCTGGACTTTTCAAGACGCAACTGCGACCCCTTCGGGATCATTGAGGCATTGGAAGTCAGGGCTGCTGCGCGACAGACTGCGTGGTGCCCGGCGTCGCAGGCTTAGGCCGGCGAGGAGAAGCACGGGGGGGAGGGGGCGTCATCGCGACAGCTCGTGAGGACTGGCGTCGCCGGGAGGACCGGCGTCGCAGGCCCAGGCCGGCGAGGAGGAGTACGGCGGCGAGGGAGCG
>JAAZXR010000166.1 GCA_014240065.1 Myxococcales bacterium | reverse complement strand
GTCTCCGTCTCCGTCTCCGTCTCCGTCTCCGTCTCCGTCTCCGTCTCCGTCTCCAACCATCGTCGTGCCGGACTCGGAGGTGGTCACAGTCGCCGCGCCGTCTTGACTGCCATCGCCATCGGTCCCCGAGGAGTTACACCCCGCGAGCCCCAACGCCCACATCATCGCCCCCACTGCAGTTCGTCTCCGAAGAATATTCATGTCTCGCCCTGGTCTCGTGTTCAGCATGTGACGCCCTCATCACCCGTTGACGAGGACTGAGTCGATCCAAGTCTACGCTCCCGGGAGGCGAGGTGTCATCTTCAAACCGGGAGCACCTCAGGGGTACCCCGCAACCCGAGGAAACGAAGTTGCGTGACCATTTCAACCGATCCGTCCTGACCCATGGATCGGCTCGTGGTCGCGATCTTGGGGGCTGCGTACGCACGACCGCTGGTCTCGCTGCCTACGCGAGAGCCCATCACACCGCTCGCCCCCACCGAGCACGTCGCGGCGCGGCCACGCCGCCAGTGCCCGTGACACAACCCACAGCGACGCCTCTCCAGGACGGGCAAGAGCCCTCCGAGCCGGAGATCACCAGGCCCAATGCCCAGGGAGGGTGACCTCGTCTGGGCTGCGAACAGACGGAACTTGAAGCGCGACGACTGACTCCTCGTATTGAATGGTGAACGCCGCCGCTCCCGGCGCGAGGCTGCCGCAGTCCACGACGACCCCATCGCCGCAGCTCCCACCCTGCCGAGCATCTCGCTCGTAGGTGTAGATGAGCTTCGTGTGAATCGTGACGAGATCACCTTGCATGGCGATCCGGCACGAGGCCTCCACCTCCTCGGCGGCGTCATCAATACACGAGGTGTAGGCGAGCAGTTTCACCCCCTCGCTCTCCTTAAAGTCGAGGAGGATACTGCTCCCCAAGATGTTCACGAGGTCGCTCCCACGCACGTGCTTCACCGAGTTCCCGAGGGTGCCCGGTAAGGCGACCACATCGAGCACCCCCGCGCGTTCAACGGTACACCCGGACCCCGCGAGCGCCACCACGAATCCCGCGCGAAGGCTCGCGCCCTGTGCCCGCGCCAGGGATCGACGACAACAAGAAACCAAGGCTATCCAACTCATGCGACTCGGTATAGCTGGCGTGGCCCGCGGTGCAACGAAGATCGTAGATTTCCGCGCAATCGACGACTTCAAGACGCCGAATGGGGTGGTGTGCGGCCGTCGGCCATTCGCAGGCCGGCTCGACCGAATATGACCCAAATGTCGCATCGCCCACGTGACTCACATCGTCGGCGTGAAGGAGAACGACTGCCCTTCGTCGGAGGTTCCCGGTGCGGCCTCCGAGACGACGAAGGCGCCCAGCTCGTTGATCCCCGACGCTTGGTCCCACACGCCGTCGTTGGCGAAGCGAACGGCGTACTCGCTTCGACTGCGAATAGACGGGCTCATGTCGGGCATCCACACCCCCAAGCGATAGGTCCCTTCCGCGAGCGCTGTGGGCAGGTCAAGTCGACCGCTCACCGTGAACGCTTCGCCCGCGGCCCATCCCCGCACGTCGTCGACCGCCACGGTCTCGAACGAGCCCCCCGGCCCCTCGAGGACCAACAGCGCCGCGCGCGGGTTGTACATCCCCGCCCAGCCGACGTTGGAGAGGCTCATGGAAAAATCAAAGTGTCCCCCCGGCCGCACCTCCTCCGGCAGCCACGCCTCGCTCAGCTCGAGCCGATAGCCGAGCCGCCGCTCGATCTCCGGAAAGCAGCCCTGGTCGATCCACCCTTGGATCACGTCGGGGTGATACTGCAAATTGAGGAACGAGAAGTGGAGGCGCTCCAGCTCTTCGAGCGCTGTGGGGCAATCGCTGCGCGGGGGGTTCGGATTGCAGGTCTCGCCGCCCATGGGGGTGTAGCGAGTCTCCTCCTCCACAAACGACTTCCAGGTCTCAATCTCACCAACGGGATAGGTACCGAAGTCGTCGTCGCTCGCGAGGAAGCAGTCGTTGTGGTGCCCGGTCCTCGCGGCATCGGTACCCGTCCACGCCGTGCCGGTATTG
>JAAZXR010000165.1 GCA_014240065.1 Myxococcales bacterium | reverse complement strand
GGCGTCGCCGTCACCATCGCCGGCGGTCGTGGATGTGTCGGAGGTGCCAGTGCCGGTTTCGCCGGCGGTGGTCGAGTCGGTGCCCGCGCTCAGGCTGACTCCAAGGCCCGTGCTCGTGAAGATGCCTGCTGTCGTCGTCGACGAGTCACCTTCGACCGTACAGCCGAGCGTGCTCATGGAGACGAGCCCGAGGGTAGCGAGCAGAGGGGACGCGATGATACGTGCCATGGCGGGGATGATAGTAGCCTGTTCGCGCATCGCAACGGCGAACTGGCCTCCTTATTTTCCAACCGCATCATATTGACCCATGTTTTCCGTTTTGAGGGGGCCTTCCCCGAGCCATGGCGAGGACATCACTCCGTGATTGTCCGGGGAATGGGCCGGTTTTGAGGGTTTGACGGCCGGTCATCACACGCTCATTTGCTGATGCAAATGCCGGCCGCTCGGGGGTGAAGATGCGTTGGGCCTCGGTGCGCAGCGGACGCGTCGCTCCCGAACCAACGCGAAAGGGGCGCTCGGATTGACTGAGCGCCCCTCGGGCTTTGTGGGAATGACCGACGGCTCAGCCGCCGCCGCCCGGGCAGCCGTAGTCGGCGTCGAGGATGCCAGTGGACTTGAGCCCGTCGCACGCGGTGCCGCACAAGGTGACCTCGCTGTAGGGGACCGACCAGTACCAGCCGTCTTGGGTGGCGCAGTCTGCCGCGCTCGCGAGCGGCGTGTCATAGTCTACGCCATTGACCGAGATCGTCACGAGATTCACTTGGATCGGCTGCGGTTCTGGATTAAGCGTCAACGTGCAGGTGAAGATTTGCCCGGTGATCTGGTTGATGGCCGCGTCGAGGGCGGCTTGGTCGGTGCCGTCGTAGTACTTGGTGGTACCACCTTGGGGTGCACCACCGGCGATGGCGATGTTGTTCATCTCGTCGTAGGCGTTCACGTCCTGTGGGGTGCCTTCTCCGGGCGCGCAGGTGTCGGTTGTACACACGCCTGTCAAGCCTTCGCAGCATTCCAAAGCCGGCTCGATGCTCTGGCATTGTGAGTCCATCGTGCAGCTGTTGGCGCCGGGATCGTAATCCACGATGCCGATACCCACCACGTAGGTGGTGATGTTGTCACCCGAGAGCGCGTTGCCTACGAGTCCCTCAACCTCCGTGTCAAATCGATTTGATACGAGGGCGTATTTCGGCAGCTTCAGCATGAAATCCGTCTCGCTGACGAAATCGGCAATGAGCGCCTCGTTGCAGTTGGCGGCGCCGTCGGTGATCAAGATGGCATACTTGGGAAGCGTCTGATCGTTAACAGGATCGTTGAGGTGATTGTACGCCGAGAGGAGCCCACGATAGGCGGGCGTCCCTCCATCACCGGCAGGGTCGCCGTCATACATGTTGTCGGTGGGGTCACTGTCTCCAACGGTCGACGCCACTGGAATCGCCCCCATGACGCCCGCGGCGTTGGTTACGTTGATAAGCTCCTCGGGCGGAGATGAGGTGAGACAGCTGGGGACCGAGGTGTTGCTGTACAGGCCCGATGCAGCGACCGAGGGGAACAACTGCGCGCCGAAGTTCATGGACCCATCGAACGCGCTCGTGACATTGTTGACGACGTTCCACAGGGCCTCCCATCGGGTGACCGAGTTGTTCATGGCGTCCAAGGTGTTGTTCGTGAACATGGAGCCCGACTTGTCGAGCACCAGCATCACGTTGGGAGGCGTGGGCTCCACAACGACCTGGGCCTCGCCGCAGTTTTGGGTCTCCGACTCGCAATTGGCGTCGCATCCGTCGCCGTCGGTGTTGTTGCCGTCGTCGCACTCTTCGGACCCACCTTGGTAGTTGTCACCACAAAAGGTCACGAGGCAGCCGCTCGTGCATGCGCTGATATTGTTGCCGTTGGAGGCTCCGTCGTCGCACTCCTCGCTGGCCGCGAGGTAGCCGTCGCCGCATTCGTTGTCCATGCAGCTGCCCGTGCACTCATCTCCATTTTGACCGTTATCCGCGCCGTTGTCGCACTCTTCAGCGCCCGAGATGACGCCGTCGCCACAGACGTCGCCGTCGCCGTCGCCGTCGCCGTCGCCATCGCCGTCGCCATCGCCGTCGCCGGCGGCTGT
>JAAZXR010000164.1 GCA_014240065.1 Myxococcales bacterium | reverse complement strand
GTCTCCGTCTCCGTCTCCGTCTCCGTCTCCGTCTCCGTCTCCGTCTCCGTCTCCAGTGGCTTCGGCGACCGCATCCTCTTCTTCGATGCACACGCCTACGGCGAGGTCGCACACCTCCCCGCCGCGACACGCGGAGTCATCGGCGCACGGCAGACCGATCCGCGACTCGGCGACGTAGAAGCAACCAAGGCTAGACCCGGTCACCACCGAAGCGGTGAGCAATCCACACGCCCCCCATGTTCGCGCCCGCGACGTCCGGCCACGCGCTGCCCCGTCAAACTTCACGCGCCCGCCCACTAGAATCGACCCCCCACAGCGACACCGCCGCGTCCTCGTTGGAGCCAAGGCGTGAAGCTCACGCGAGGCTCCGCGTCCCCCATGCGTTGGCGCTTGCGACCGAGCACCAGCAACGTCGAGCCCGTCGCCCCAAACACCACCGCGCTCACCAGCCCCGCGATCGCGAGGCCGTTGGCCCGCTGCCCTTTCGCGTCCACAGCGGCGACGTCAGTCGTGAGCACCCCGAGATCGTTTTGGGCGGATCGCGCCATCGCCAGACCAGCGCTCATCACGGCGATCCCGGCACCTGCGACACCGAGGGTCACGATGCCGCCCACCATCAGTCCCCGGCCCGCGGGAGCGTCGGGGACAGCCTCTCCCACGCCGTCGCCCGCGTTCCCCCTCGCGCCCCGCCGGAACTTGCGGGCGCGTTGCCGACGTGCCGCGATCTGCTCAAGCTCGGCCTCCGCCTCAAGGATGAGCGTCTCCGCTTCTACACGGTCGCCGCTCTCCGGCTCAAGCGAGAGATATTTTCCAAGCAGGTCGACCGCGGTGCGAAGATGACGCGGGTCTTGGTCAATGGCGTAGGTTTTGGCGTGGGCGCGAGCGAGATTAAAATGCAACGCGTGGATCACCTTCACGCGCTGGTCATCATCGGCGAGCCGCATGGAGAGCGCGAACGCTTCGCTGAACTTGGCGAGCGCCTCTTCGTAGTTCGACATTCCGTAGGCCACCACCCCCTCTTGGAAGAGCGCCTTCGCCTCCACGAGCGGTGCGGACTTCGGCGCACCTTCGCTCGCATGCGTGACCCTCGCATGCGTCACCAAGGCAGCTGCGTCCCCGCGCACCTCCGCGTGCAAAGACTCGGGGCTACCGACCATGCCAACGCCCGCCGTGACAAGAAGCATCGTGCGCGATGACGCGCACTTCACCATCGAGGGGAGGCTCCACGAACCAGCGAGCATGTTCTCCACGTCGTCGAAAGTAGCGAAAACCTGAGCGCTCACGAAAACGGACTCGACAGCGGCCCGTCCCTTGCGTGTTCGCAGGGCGAGTTCGCCCGTGGCAGGCCTGTGGGAGCCTCTTCCAACGCGCTTGGGCGCTCGTCATGAACGCGCATCGCCAGTGAGATCCCGGAGCTGTCCACTCCGACGAGAAGACGCGTCGTAGTCCGTCAGTCCAGCACCCCGCGTGACCGCCCCGCCTGACCGCCCCGCCTGACCGCGCCCGCCTGACCGCCCCACCTGACCGAGCTGTGTGTCTGCATTTGACCACGCGCAGTGACGGCTGGAGGACTTGTTCAACGGCACATTTTTGGATGCCGCGCCCGCGCCCTTCGCATCAAAGGCTCGGTCACTCGCTCGCCATCACGCCCCATCCTGAGACAGTCGCAGCGGTCGCACCCGTCGCACCCGTCGCACCGACCGCTCTCGTCGAAGCACGCTCGCGGCGAGACGGTGTTCGAACCGCTGCACGCACGAGGTTTGCCAACAACAGCCGCAACGAAATACACGGCGACCACGTTCGCCACACCGCCAACCTTATTGGCATGCGCTTCAGCCAACGGAGTAAATTTGACCTAGGCCTGTCCGAAGACGAGACATCACAACCAGCGACGCTCACGCGCCTTCCATGCGCGCGCGCCTCCGCAGCCCGAGCCACACCGGCGGCGCGATCTATTTCGGACCTGCACGCGCCAGCCAGCGAGGTATACTCTCTTCGTTCATCTCCGCCGCGGATCTGCCCATCCGCCGTAAGACCTTGAAAGCTTAGGGGCGTTAGCATTATGAATCACTCGTCTTTGAATAGAATTTTGTTGGTCTCGGGAACTCTCACGATCGCCGCTGCCCTCGTCGGTGGCTGCGCCATAAAAAATCCAGATTTTGATGATCCCTCTGCGGGTGACGACGGCACCGGGTGCTGCACCGAGAGCGGGACCGCCTGGTGCGACGAGGACGGCGTCACCCAGTACGTGGCCTGCCAGGACTCGTGCGGCTGGGACAGCTCCAACAGCTGGTAC
>JAAZXR010000163.1 GCA_014240065.1 Myxococcales bacterium | reverse complement strand
CCCGAGGCCCCCGACCTGGCGACCTATGCGGGCGTTCACTTGGCCACCACTTACGCGAAGGGGCCCGATCTGCACGTGGTCCCGGGGGCCGTGGACGCTTGGGTGACGAGATGACGGTCACGCTTCGCCACGCGCCGCTCGTGGACGCCCGCCCCATGCTCGAAGATGGCGATGCCCTCGCGCGGCACGTGGACGAGCTGGGCTACCTCTACGCGCCCGGGCTCGTACCCCGCGAGCTGGTGGCGACGGTGCGGCGTCTGGTTCGTCGCTACGCCGCGGAGGAAGGCCTCGCCGCGGTCGACCCCGGTGATGACGAGGCCATCGTGGCGGTCCCTGGGGCTCGCTTCGAGGGGAGTGGCTATGAGGACCCCCGGTGGCTGAAGCTCCAGCAAGACCTCTTTCCCCACCCCGAGTTTCGCGCTCTCGGCGAGGTGCCCGCTCTGCTGGCACTCCTGGAGCGCGTCTGCGGCGAGCCCGTGATGGCGGGGCGCGGCGATATCTGCCGCCTCGTGATGCCCCAGATGGCGGTCCAGACGACCCGGCCCCACCAGGATCACTTCTACGTTGGTGGGTCGACGGCCATCTGGACCGCTTGGATGCCGCTCGTGGACTGCCCGCTCGCCCTCGGCCCCCTCGCGGTGCTCCCCGGTTCACACCGGGACGGCTTCCGGCACCACGGCGAGGGATACGCCGGCACCGACGTCGCCGCCGACGCGGTCTGGGCTGCGGGCGATGTGGGCTGCGGCGACGTGATCCTCTTCCACTGCCTGACCGTCCACCGCGCCTGGCCCAACACGTCGGACCGGCTCATTCGGGCGTCGGCGGACTTCCGTTACCAGCCGAGGAGTCACCCGATCCACACGGGTCACGTGCCTGTTGGGGAACGCGAGCTGCAGAAGCGTTGAACGCTCAGCGGCGGCGGCGGGGCGGCGACCCGATGTCCCCGCATCGCCGCTCTCCGGATAGGTGCGGTACACCGTGTCGCCGTCGACGCATTCGGGCGATGGCGGGTCGCAAGTCACGCGGTCGCCTTCGGTACACACCCCCTCTACGCAGGCGCTGGTTGCGGTGCACGGCGCACCGTCATCACAGGTGGGCCCGCTCTTCAAGGTGATGGCGCAGAAACCGTCTGCTCCGCAAACGCCTTCGGTGCAGGGGTTGCCGTCATCGCAATCGCTCGTGTCGGTGCAGGGCGTGGTCTCGCCCCCTGTGTCGTCCGGTGTCTCGACGACCCCGTCAATGTCAGCTGAAGACCCGCCCGAGTTGACGTTGACGTCGCAGCATCCCGAGGTGCCGCCAAGCGCCATGAGCATCCCGAGGTGCCGCCAAGCGCCATGAGCAGGCCGAGAATTGATCGCGATACGTCCACCAAGCCCTTCGAGCGGTGTGTTCGCTCACGTGCGCCCACCGAGCATTCATCGACACTAGTACTAGTACTAGTCCTCAATCAAGCGCACCTGGATTGCCCGGGTGCGGCATCGCCTGAGCGACGGGCCGCAGGCGATCTGGTGCGCCGGATTGGAAGTGGCTGAGTTGTGTAGGGGGCAGGGCTTGTCTCCGAGCGGGTCATGTGGGTTTGAGGGCCTCCCCAGGGCAAGATGCCGAGGGCGAGGCCAAGGTCAGAGGGCATCGAGGAGTCGGAAGAAGACAGGTAGCTCGGGTCGCCACGCGAGTATTCGCAACACGAGTCGCCGGCCTGTGGTCACCACCTGGGTCGGCAAGCGAATGACTGCGTCGCAGAAAGTCCGGAACTCCATTCGGAGCCATCGATCCCGCTCGGCTCTGTGTTTGTGTCGCCAACGGGGCACGATGGGCGGCCACAAGGCCATCCATGCCTTCAGCGTCCAGGCGAGCGACGCCATGACCATGTAGGCCCAGTTCGCCGTGAGCGTGTTGACCGGGGCATGCAGCGCGCGAACGCCGCCCTTGAGCTGCGCAATCAGGTTCTCCTGGTTGCAACGACGGTTGTTCTCGCGGACGACCTCCTCGGCCGACACGCTGCAGTCGTTCGTGATGTAGAAGTGGTAGCGGACGTCGTCGAAGAGCACTTGCTCGCCGCGCTCGATGCTGAGGTTCTTGCGCACGACGACCATGCGGTACGGACGCGAGCATGCCCTGGGCTGGTAGTCGAACTCGGCGACATCTTCGGAGCGCAACTTTATGTTTTTGTAGCCTTTGTTGAGGACGGCTTGCTCTTTGACCCGTGGTTGCTTGGCGCGAGCCTCTGATGGCAGCGTCTTGCGGGCCTGGCGCACCAACTCCTGGAACTCGAGCTCGTTGGCGCGCTGATGGATGTTCTTGCGGCTGCCGTAGCCGAACATGAACCGGACACCGTCATCGTCCCAGCGATCCAGGTGCTTCGTTTGCGAAAAACCTGTGTCG
>JAAZXR010000162.1 GCA_014240065.1 Myxococcales bacterium | reverse complement strand
TGGGGTTAGTGAGCCCGGTAGGACTTGAACCTACGGCCCGCGGATTAAAAGGCCGCCCAACCCGCGCCGAGACCATGGAGATTCCACTGGTTTTTCCCCGCACCCGCCCGCGACGGGACACGGAGGGCGAGGAAGAGTGATGGGAGGGGGGGAGGCGTACTTCGTGCGATACTGGTGTGCGAGTTTCCATGCCTTCTTTAAATTTCACAGCTTTTGTCGATGTCGCGCCCCAGGTGGATAACTACGGCCGCCTCGCAGAGGAAGCGCTGCACAAAGACCCAGAGGTGGCGGTGTGGCGGGTGCGGCAGGTCATCGAGAGCCTGGTGGCGTGGCAAGAGCACCTCGCGGGCATCGTGGTCGAGCGTGAAACGCTGCACCGACGCATCGAGGACCTGCGCGCGCGGAGCGACGACTTCGGGGAGGTCGAGGCGCTTCCACGGCGGCTGGCGCTGAAAGGACTCACGGCCGTGCGAAAGCAGGCCAACGACGTCGTGCACGTGGGAGGCTATGCGTCGCACCTTGGGGGCATGACCGACGCGTCGCTGCTGGCGCTCCGAGGGCTGGAACGGGTGACCGTGCTCGGCCACCGGTTGCTTGGGCAGGTGGTGAAGTTTCAGGTGCCACCGCGCCCGGGTGTGTCGGATGAGGTCACGCACTTGACGGGCGAGCTGCTCTTTATTGAGTCACTGATCAACGTGGATCGCGACTTTAAGAGCGCCACGCGGAGGCTTGAGGAGGTGGAACCGCGAGTGCAGGCGCTGGAGAACGAGCACGGGTGTCCGGAAGGGACGTTCCTCGAACTCGCGGTTGGATGCCTCGCGCAGCGCCAGCGATTGGCCAACAACGACGGGCGTTTCGAAGTGGGGGCTGTGCCCGCGGAGCTTCGAAAGGCCGTGCGAACGCGGGGCTCGGGGACCGCGCGGGAGATTCTCGTGGAGATTCAAAATCGCGCCGCGTTGCAAATGGTGAAGCTCGGCCGGCTCGACGACGCGGAACAACGAACGCTGGAACTGCTTGAGCTGCTTGATGGTCAAGAACCCCCCGCAGACACCTCGGGGCACGGCGGCGTGTCGCAGGTGGGAGGCAGGCAGCCCACGCTGGTGTCTGGGAGACTCGCGGGCAAGATCCTGGGCACGGCAGGTCTGGTCGAGCAGCACGTGGCCCATGCATCGTGGGATCCTGCTCGAGCTCGGACGTGCATTCGGTTGTTTGACGATTCGGGTGCGTGGTTCTCGGATGCAGAGGGGCAGTACCGTGCGCAGGTGTACGCTTGGAGCGCGTTGGTGGATACCGCGCGGTTTGGAGGCTCACTCACGGATGACGAGCAGGCGCAGCTGCGGAGGTTCATGGAGACCATCGACCCGGCCCGCCTCGCTCCCAAAGAGGCTGCCGCGGGTGTTTACGCGTTCTCCGTACAGTTGGGTCTAAAGATCGCGCGGCTTCTCAAAGACCCACCGGTTTGGATCACACACCTTAGTCAGGTGCTTTGTGATCGTGAATCAGACGGAGCAGGACTGCTCTCGGACGCTCCATATCCCCAGGTTGTTGCTGGCACGTTGTTGGCGATGAAGCCCGAGAAGCGACCGACGAAGCTTCTCGCGGCCCTCGACCGTATGACGGAAGGGGAAACGTCGTTGGCCTGGGTCGCCCATCGTTACCGATGGGCCTTGAATCTCGCGGATACCCCCGCGATCCCAGCGGAGCGCCGTGAATGGTATGAGGCCTTGCCGGCACACCTGAAGGACGAGGATACCGATCCGCTCGCGGTGGTGCCCGGGCCTTGGCTTTGAGGGAGAAAACCGACGATTGCGCTGGCGGTTTTGGCGCGTGGAGACAAAATCACACCTGCCAACGGTCCACGACACCGTGCGCGCAGAACCAGAGTCCGTAGTCGACGAGTCGTTCATCCGGCCATGCTGTCTGGAACCCCCTCGCATAGGTGTACACCTGCTTGAGGTAGGTGCCATCGAGGTTGCGCGCGGCGCTGTCGTCGTCGGGGATGTCGGCCAGACCCCACTTGTAGTCGAGGATGTGCCAGCCGTCGTCGTCTCGCCAGACGAGGTCCACCTGGCCGACGATGAACTTGTCTTCGTGCACGAACGACAGATCGAGCTCGTGATAGAGCAGGCCCGCGTCTGCGGCCCTCTGGAGTCGCTCCACCAACTCGGGATTGGCGTCCAGCGCCCGTGTCACGTCATCGAGCAGCGAACTGACGAGCGCCTCACCCTCGGTGCCCTCGTGGGAGATGTCCTCTTCGCGGAGCGCCTGCTCCACGTGTCGCGGTGTTGGGCGGTCGCCATCACGAAAGCCCCAGAGCTCCATCACGCGGTGCAGCACGGTGCCGCGGATGTTGGGGGCGAGTCGGGGACGTTCGTCGGCATCCGTGAC
>JAAZXR010000161.1 GCA_014240065.1 Myxococcales bacterium | reverse complement strand
TGGTCGAGGTACTGCCGCAGGTTGATGAAGTAAATCTCCACCTTGTACGGCGACCTCCCCGTCAAGGTGCCGCGATTCGAGGACCTCGATCACCGATTCAAGCTGGAGGAAAAAGAGCGCTCCACGCCCGCGAGTTATCGTCGGCAAAGACCGGTCGATGGAGAGTTCATCCAGGGCCTCATCCGCTGGCTGCGTGAGCACACGGAAGGTCGCGACCGCTAAGGGCGACGGCGGAGGGCTGGAGCGGGTGCGGCGCGGCGTTCGACTAGTGGAAGAACGCGTCGATGGCGGATTTGAGGCGCAGTGGCTGCACTGGTTTGGAGATGCAGGTGAGTTTTCCGGGCGCGCCCTTCGGTAAAAACTCCGTTGAGAATCCAGTGAGGACGATCACCGGCATCGCGTCGTCGTGGAGCCACGCGGCTTCTGTGAGCTCTGCGCCTGAGCGGCGCGGCATCATCATGTCGGTGATCATCAACTGGAAGTGTCCAGTGTGATTCGCTTGCACTCGCTCGAGGGCATCTTGTCCGTCCACCGCGACAGTGACCTCAAAACCCCATCGGGTGAGCAGCCGTTGAAGAACGTCGCGCACCGCGGGCATGTCATCGACCACGAGGGCGCGTCGCGAGCGAGGGCCGGCGTACTGTCTCGGTGATGGGGCCGGCGGAGACTCGCAGGTACCAACGGTCGGAAACATGAACTCGAATCTCGTGCCCTCGCCTGGGATTGACTGGACATCGACGACTCCCCCTCGCTCCTCGAGAATCGCCTGGACGCTCGCGAGTCCGAGCCCCGTCCCGACGCTCGCCCCCTTGGTCGTGTAGAGAGGTTCGAAGATGCGTGCCAGGACCTCGGGGGGCATCCCACACCCGTCATCGGCCACAGTGAGGACAGCGCAGAGTTCACCGCCTTGGTCGTCGCGTTTCACGGTGACTTGAATGTGACCAGGACCGTCGATCGCGTGGCTGGCGTTGGCGACGAGATTTGTGAGAATTTGTGTCACCTGAGATTCATGGAGGGCGACCACCAGCGATGTCGGCTCAGCGTCCACGGTGAGTTGATGCTCTTCGCGCGTGAGGCTGTTGAGCATCCGTGAGATGGAGGGGACATGAAGCGCGAGATCTGTGGTCCCTTCCAGTGGTTGATGGGAGCGAGCGACCCCCGTGAGTCGAGAGGCGAGGGCCGACGCTTGTTCTGTCGCGTGGTGAATATCCGTCGCGATTTGTCGCTGTTCCTCGTCCAACCCGCCTAGTTCAGTGAGCTCAATGGAGGCTGCATGGGCGACCATCAAGAGGTTGTTGAAGTCGTGGGCCAGAGCCCCCGCCATGCGGCTGACAGCCTCGAGTTTCTCTGCGCGTACCATCTGCTCTCGCATGACCTGCGCGCGTCGTTCGTCTGTGACGGTGGAGACGTTCATGGGCTCCGTACCAAGGAGCACCTTTTGCACACGGGTGCGACTCGGAAAGACCTCTCCCGATTTCGTGGCGAACATCGAGTCGAAGACGATGGTCTCCCCCACGCTGAGGTCCATATTTTGAGGGGCGGTCGGGCAGTCCGGCGGGTGAAGGCTCCCGATAGTACGCGCGCGGAACTCTTCGAGTGAGTAGCCGAAGACGTTCGTCGCGACCCGATTCGCCTCCAGGATGCGGCCCTCTCGATCGTGAACAAAGAGGGCGTCGTTGGAGTTTTGGAAGAAAGTGTTAAAGCGGGCTTGCTCTTGAGCGAGCGCGGCCCGCGTGCGCTCGACCTCGGTGACGTCGCGCGCGAGCCCGACGAAGATGGTGACGCCATCTCGCGGCATATGGGTGATGCTGAGTTCGAGGCTGCGTCGCTCTCCAGAGATGTGGAGGGCCTGCACCGGCAGTCGCTTCGATGACTCTGGGGCGTCGGGTGAGGACAAAACCTGCTCGACGACGTGGGAGATTTGCTGGAGGTGGTCTTCCCCGAAGATGTCCCGCAGATGCCTCTCGGTGAGGGTGCCAGGAGGGTATCCGAGGACCTCCTCAATTCTTGGGTTGACGCCCAAGATGGTCCAATCCTCAAGGAAGAGAAGCATCCCGTCGCTGCTACAGGTCCACGTGAGCCGCCACAGCGGTCCCGGCATGGTCTCTAATTCTGCGACGATCGCCGACGAGTCACCGGACGGTGTCGGTGGCGAGTGTGGGCGACTAGAGGTGTTCATGTGGAGCTGGCGTTCGACTCACGCCGAGCCCTGAGCACGGACTCTACCAAGGCGTCCTTCAGTACGCACCAAATTCTTCAGGGCGCGGTGGCGTGGCGCCTATTGTGGGTG
Source organism: Myxococcales bacterium (assembly GCA_014240065.1). Taxonomy (GTDB): domain Bacteria; phylum Myxococcota_A; class Polyangia; order Nannocystales; family Nannocystaceae; genus JAAZXR01. Next base: position 103 of record JAAZXR010000161.1, on the reverse strand, counting down.
GACTGACACGTCCCTCTGTCGTCAGAAGTTCGCGAGGATCTCGCCCTTTTTCGCGTCGTACTCCTCTTGAGTGAGCAGGCCGACATCGAAGGCACCTTTGAGC
>JAAZXR010000160.1 GCA_014240065.1 Myxococcales bacterium | reverse complement strand
GCGAGCGCGTGGCGTCCTCGGGCTTACTCTCCGAAAGTTCCCTCGGTTCGGGTGCTGCGGTTCGGGTGCTCCTATGGGTGCTCTGGTGCTCGCGAAAGTTCCCTCGGTTTGGGTGCTCGGGTGCTCGCGCGGGCGCGCGCCGGGAGGGAGCTGGCGCCTCTAGCCACACAGCGCGTCGGTGCAGGCGATGAACCCGTCTGGGGAGCACCAGCAGGTGTTGCAGTCGTCGCCCGGATCGAAGATGCCCTCTGGAACCGGCGTGCCGTTGAAGTTGCACACGGCGCACTCGCCGGGCAGGTCCGGGATCTTGGGATCTGTTACGCAAGTGAGGGACGGGTCGCACCGCTCGTAGAGCCACGCGACGGTGTAGCCGCCGCAGGTGTCCCCTTCCTGAACGTAGGGTGTGCACTCGTTGTGCGCGTATTGGGTGGGGCGGCACCAGGAATCGGGGGTGCACTCCGCATCGTCGCTGCACACGAGCGCCTGGCACACGGCGTTCATGATCTCACCGTCGCAGTCAAAGTCGACCTGTGCGAGAATCTTGGGCAAGAGCAAAAGGCACGGCTTGTTGGGTTGACAGTTGGGCGCGGCCCACAGGGTGACGCGGGTCTGAGAGCCACCCCCCACGCACGCCTTGAGCGGCTCCACGCTGGAGGTGAGCTTGAAGGCGGCGTTGCCACCCCCAGGGGTGTAGCCGGCGACGCACGCGTCCATTTCTTGCTTGGCCTTCGCGACGTAATAGCCATCGGGCTTGGCAAAGGCGGGGCTTGCGAGCAGAGAGCAGGCGAGGACGACGGGGATGCAAGGGAGGGATCGAAACATTATTTTTCACAATCGATTACGGTAAACAGACCACCACACAACGCAGGAACTAGACCAAGGTGTACTGCGTCGACGCGCGGTGATGTACCCCCCCCGCTCGGATTCCAGGTGGCCGGTTTTCGCGGTTTGCGGTGGACGACATAGACGCCGTTCGAACCTCGTTTGCGTCCGCGTCTCCCGTGCCTTTTGCGCGCCGTACCCGATCCCGTACCCGATCCGAGGGTCGTTTCGGCGGGGGTAGCGCGGGACCTCAGGTTTTGTCGTCGTAGATCCCGAGATTTCGCTAGGTAGGGGCGTCGGCGTGGAGGGCTCGGACGCCGGTCACCCCGGCCAGCGCGACGCCGTAGCGGGTCCTCAAGTCTCCCACCGACAGCGTCGACAGCTCCTCGTAGAGTTCCATGCTCGGCGCGGGCAGGCGAGGGGTCCGCGAGGCGCGACGCCACGCGGCGATGGTGCGCCGCGGGTGGACGAACAGCCCGGAGATGCAGCCGGTGGTGATGATGAGCCGGACGTAGGCCCCGAACACGCCGATGCCCCGGCGCAGCTCCCAGGCGGAGATCTCGAACTCGCCGGCGGGGTCGGTGCCATAGCCGGTCATCACGTGGTGCAGGTCGTGGAAGCGCACGGCGAGCTTGCGCGACGGCGGGTTGGGCACCGTGAAGCGCATGCCCCAAAAGTTCACGGTGACCTCGGGTTTGTCGTACTCCTCCCGCGAAAATCCGTTCTCGGCGAGGTAGGCGTCGAGGGCGTCGACCACGGACATGGAGGCGTCGTAGGGGTGTTCGAGGGGGGTGCGTGCCACGGGCCCATCATGAGTCCTGAGACGGCGGCGTCAAGGGCCGCCCGCGCGGTCACCGAGGGGCTCGTGCGGTGCCCCCGCCCGCGCCTGCACGACGGGAGTCGTGAAGTGGATGGGGCCCGGCGTGAGGGCCTGGGAGCACCCCGCAGGGGACGTGTGCCGGACGGTGCCTTGCCGTGCGCTCCCGTGGTAGCGTCCTCGCCGCCATGCCCTACGACTTCGACCGCCTCGAGCGACACTGGCAGTCCTTTTGGAACGAGCACAAGACCTTCCGCGCGGACATCGTGCCGGGCAAGCCCAAGTACTACGTGCTCGACATGTTCCCCTACCCGTCGGGAGATGGACTGCACGTGGGGCACCCGGAGGGCTACACCGCCACCGACATCGTGGCCCGCCACAAGCGCATGACCGGTCACAACGTGTTGCACCCGATGGGGTGGGACGCCTTCGGCCTGCCCGCCGAGCGCTACGCCATCAAGACTGGCACCCACCCCGCGCGCCGCACCGCCGAGTGCATCGCCAACTTTAAGCGCCAGCTCGGGCGCTTGGGCTTCTCCTACGACTGGGATCGCGAGATCGACACCACCGATCCCAAGTACTTCAAGTGGACCCAGTGGATCTTCTTACAGATCTGGGGCTCGTGGTTTGATCCCGAGGCTCAGAGGGCGCGCCCCATGGAGGAACTGCCGATCCCCGCGGACGTCGAGGCGGAGGGTGAGGTGGCCGTGGCGAAGTATCGCGACGCGCACTGGCTCGCCTATCTGCACAAAGCCCCGGTGAACTGGTGCC
>JAAZXR010000015.1 GCA_014240065.1 Myxococcales bacterium | reverse complement strand
GGGTGCGGGAGACCTGGGTCGGCGGGGAACGCGTCTACTCTCGTGAACCCGCTGCCGCGAGCACGGCATCGACGTCGATGGCGCCGCGGGGGGGAACCGGCGAGTTCGGCTGAAGCGTCGGGATCTCACCCAGCCTCCGCCCCCGCAGATACTGGGGCTGCTCTCGAAGCACCACCGTGTCGGGCTCAAAGCTCCGCAACGCGCGGCCCAGCGCGATGAGATCGCGGTCACTTCGATCCCCCGCCATCCCAACGCACACAACGCGCGGTCCCTCATGTGCGCGGAGCACCGGCGCGAGCGCCTCGACCCCCGCCACGTTGTGCGCGAAATCGACGAGCAGCGGCACCGCGTTCGCCTCTTCCCCCGGCGCGGCCAAAGGGACCTCCCAAAGCTGCGTGCGCGCAGGGTTGTCATTGGGATCGAGCCCGAACCGCCGGAGCGCGTCGGCAACCGCCGCGGACTTAACCCCCATCGTCGCCGCGAGGGCCGAGGCTCCGAGCGCGTTCGCCACGTTAAAAGTCGCGGTGCCCGCGATGGTGATCGGAATCTCATCCAGCCGCACCAGCCGGGTCTTTTCGCGCCCGACCTGTCGCACCACCCATCCCTCGTCCACGGTCCACACCTCGCCACCAGCCGCGGCATGGTCCCGAAGCAGCGGGTGGCCTCCATCGACGCTGTACCAGATCAGCCGTGGTTCGAACGGGCGCCGCTGCGCCCACTCGACGAGCGCCTCGCTGTCTGCGCACATCACCACAGCGCCGTCGCCACTGACCGCGTGGGTGATGGCCCCCTTCGCCTCGGCCATCGCCTCAACGTCGTAGACGCCGTAGTCCCCCATGTGATCCCGATCCACGTTCGTGATCAGCGCCGCGTCGCATTCAAACACGCCCATGCCGCGCCGTAACAGCCCCCCACGCGCGGTCTCGAGCACCGCGAAATTAACATCCGGACGACGAAGCAGCTCGCGCGCACCGCCGGCGCCAGCCCAGTCCCCCGCGTCCACCAAGGTCCCGTCCACGAAAATCCCGTCGGTGGAGGTGTTGCCGACGCCGCGATGGCCGGAGGCTCGAAGCATCGCCGCCACGAGCCGCGCGCAGGTGGTCTTGCCGTTGGTGCCCGTGACCGCGACCGTAGGGACGCTCCTAAATCGCGACCACCGCACCGCCTCGGGAGCCGGGGCTCCCGTCGGATCATACGAACACGATCCGGGACCGCGACCGAGCGTCACGCGCTCATCGTCGACCATCCATGGGCAGCCCCGCGCCTGCGCCGCCTCCACCAAGACCATCAGCGAACGAAACTTCGTGGCCTCTTCGCTCGCCCGGGCCACCACCGCCGCCAGCGAGACTGGGAGAGGATCGGGGCATTGATCTTGGGTGAGCCCCGCCTGCATCAAAGCCCATTCGTTCGCCTCCGTCGCCGCGAACAGCTGATCGAGCCCCGCCTCCAGCATCAGCACCGCCCCCCCGACGCCGTCATCGGACTCGAACACGCGCACATGCGTCCGGGCGGCGTCCCACCCCATGGCCTGGCTCGCTTCGTGGAGCCCCGCCCCCCATCGCTGCACGATGGTGTCGCAACATTCCCCCGGCGCCAGCTCGATCTGCGCGACCGCCCCCGTGCATGGCCCGTAGAGGTTTGGACCCGTGAGTCTTCGAGAATCGACCAGCTTCATCGCGTCGTGTCCAGGTGTCGTCCCACTGTTCGTCGTCCGGTCGCGCCCATCAATCCTCGGCGTCGCGGGCAATTCGCACGCCGCGCTGGTCGACGATCAACCCTGGCGTCGCGCCCGAGGGCGCCGCTGTGTCCATCACGGGCGCGGTGTCGCCGCCGATCTGGAGGTCACCGGAGGCCATGGCTCCGATTCCGCGGGGCGGGTGTTGAGAGGCCTCTCCAGAGGTTTCGCGGGCGTTCCCGTAGGTGGAGATTTGATTCCAGCAGGCGGGAATGTCGTCGCCGAAGGCGAGCAACAAATCACCCGGCTGCGCCATCTCCAGCGCCGCGCCGAGCGCTTGGCGTTCGTCTTCGATCACCGTGATCTGATCTTCAGTGACGCCCTCACCGAGCAAGGTGTTCCGCAAGATCCCCGTGATCTCCCCCGCTTCACGCCCGCGGAGCGTGTTGTCCCGGCGGAGCACGTAGTGATCAAAAATATTGGCCGCGGCCTTCGCGATGTCGACGACGTCCTCATCGCGACGGTCCCCCGGCGCCGCGAGCACACACAGGCGGCGGCCGAGCACGTCGAGCAGCTTCGCTGTCTGCGCCATGGCGGAGACCGCGACGGGGTTGTGCCCGTAGTCCAGGATCACACGAAACGGGTGGTCATCGAAGATGTTGAGGCGCCCCGGCGCCTGGAAGAACGTGGTGTCGAAGGTCCGAAGTCCGACGCGGATATTCTCGATCTTCACCCCGAGGGTCCACGCCATCAGCGCGCCGAACATGGCGTTTTGCACGTTGAAGCGGGCCTTGCCATCGAGGGTGGCGGGGATCAGGTGCGTCCACAGCAGCGGGATGTGGCTGCCCTGGTCGTAGATGGTGATCATGTCGCCGTTGATGCCCTGCTCGAGCACGCACGCGGCCCCGCCGGCGCGGATGTGCTCACGGACGAGCTCGTGGCTCGAATCAAGGGTCACGTAGGCGATGCGCTTCGCCTTCGTGTAGTCCGCCATCTTCAAGCACAGCTCGTCGTCGGCGTTGAGCACCGCGCAGTCGCGGCTCACCTCGACCACCACCCGCTTGAGCGCGGCCAGCTGTTCGAGCGTGTCGATCCCGCCGAGGCCGAGGTGATCTCCGCTCACGTTCACGACGGCGCCGACGTCGTTGCTGCGGTAGCCGAGCCCCGCGCGGAGCAGCCCGCCTCGCGCGGTCTCCAGCACCGCCGCGTCGACCGTGGGGTCACGCAAGATCATCTGCGCGGACACCGGCCCGGTCATGTCTCCTGCCACCGTCTGCTCACCGTCAATGTAGACGCCGTCGGTGGTGGCGAGCCCCACGTTCTTGCCCGACATCTTCATGATGTGCGCGAGCATCCGGCTCACAGTGGTCTTCCCGTTGGTGCCGGTGACCGAGGCGATGGGGATGCGATTCGCCGCCCCTTCTGGGAACAGCATGTCCATCACGGGGCCGGCCACATCCCGCGGGGTCCCCTCTGTCGGCGCGACGTGCATGCGGAAGCCGGGGGCCGCGTTGACCTCACAGATCCCGCCGCCCACCTCACGGTAGCTGCGCGACACGTCGGTGGTGATGAAGTCGATGCCGGCCACGTCGAGCCCGATGGCTTGGGCAGCGCGAGAGGCCATCTCGCGGTTGTCGGGGTGGACCACGTCGGTCATGTCGACCGCGGTGCCGCCGGTGGACAAGTTCCCCGTGGAGCGCAGGTAAAACACCTCGCCCGCCGCCAAGACACTCTCTGGGGACTTGCCCGCCAACTCCATCAAGCGGTGGGCCTGGTGATCGAGCTCGATGCGGGTGAGCACCTTCTCGTGACCGATCCCGCGCCGCGGATCCGAGTTCACCACATCCACAAGCTGCGCGATCGTCCGCTCCCCATCGCCCACGACGTGCCCCGGCACCCGCTTGGCGACCGCCACGAGTTCGCCGTTCACCACGAGCATGCGGTGGTCAAAGCCGTCCACGAAGTTCTCGACGATGATGGTGCGCGCGTGCTCTCGCGCCTTCTCAAACGCGGAGGCCACCGCCTCCTCGTCTTGAAGATTGATCGACACGCCGCGGCCATGATTCGCGTCGAGCGGTTTGACCACCACCGGGAATCCGAGGCGACGCGCCGCGCGCTGGGCCCGCGACGCCGAGCGCACGAGGTGCTGCGAGGGGACCGGCAGCCCGAGGTCCGCCAAAATCTGGTTGGTCTCTTCCTTGTCGGATGCGATCTCCACAGCGATGTGTCGGGTCTCCGAGGTCACCGTGGCCTGGATGCGCTTTTGAAGGCGCCCGTGTCCGAACTGCACCAACGAGTAGTCGTTCAGTCGCATCCACGGGATGTCTCGCTCCTCCGCCGCCTTCACGAGCGACGCCGTGGAGGGTCCGAGCTGGCGCCGTTGCGCGAACCCGATGAGCTCCTCAAGCTCCTCCGCGAAGCTGAAGGCCTCGTCCTCCTCGCCCTCACCGTCCTCGCCGCCAAGCTGCGCGCGCAGGTCCGACGGCAAGAGCCACTTCAGCAAGCGAAGCCCGAGGCGACCTGCGGCCTCTCCCACCCTGCGCTCTTCGAACTCGTAGACCACGTGGTACTCCCCCTCGACGCCGGTCCCGCGGGTCTTCCCGAAGGTGACGTCCGCGCCGGAGAGATTTTGAACCTCGATGGCGATATGCTCGAGCACATGGCCGAGCCACGTGCCTTCGTCTTCACGGAGGCGGCGCAAGAACCCGCCGTGGGTTCCATACGAACAACCGTGCTCCTCCAGAGACGGGAGCGCCTCGACGAGCTTGTCTGCGAAACCTGGGATCTTGGCGCTGGGCCACTGCTCCAATACCCCGAGCTGGAGCGTCAAGCGAATCACTGGGAAGTGGGCGTAGTGATTGGGGCCGGAGTAGACACGTCGTTCGAGTACTTGCATGTTGGTCACCACTTTCAAACTCGGGGCGCGGTCGCCAGACCGGCCAGGTCGAGATGCCGGCTACATACATAAGTCCCCCCCACCGGTCGAGCACCGAAGGTGCCGCGAGTGATCCGAAAATGCGGCTGTCGTACAAAACCGCGGATCGCGGCCACTTTCGTAGCTGCGCTGGCATCTGGATGTCACCGAGGACGGCAATCGCAGACCATCGTGTCCCACTTGCGGACTAACGATGCGCGGAGGGGTGGGCCGTGCGCGATTTCAAGTCGTACCGGCTCCCGTTGTCGAGCAGGTGCATCTTGATCCCCGTCATGCAGATGGCGTCGCCCTCGTCGGCCATGTCCATGCTGGAGTGCTCAAGGCCACCGAGGTCCACCACAGTGATGCAGCCGCTCCCCACGACCTCGAGGACGTCCTCGGCGTCGATGAAGGCCCCCGTGTCCTCGTCGAGGCCGATGCCGATGGCGAAGGGGTTGAACGCCAGGGCCGCCAGGAGGCGCCCAATGCGGTCTCTTTGGCGAAAATGCTGATCGATGATCACCTTGTTGGTCAGGCCGAAACCTGGCGCGAGCGAGGCCATCCCCGCCCTCGGTGTGCTGCCAGAGGCCCCGAACGCGATCATGTGCTCCGACAAGATGGCGGCGCCCGCAGAGGTCCCCCCCACCGTCGTCCCGCTCGCGTTCGCCGTGCGAATGGCCCGCGCCACATCGGTGCCCCCGAGCACGGTGGAGATGCGGAGTTGGTTGCCCCCGGTCAAGAAAATCCCTGTGGCCTCTTTGAGGTACGACAGCCACTCTCCGCGGTCGGCGTCCTCGCGGCGGTGATACTCCAGCGAGCGCGCGTGTGAAGCCCCGAGCTGCTGGAAGATGTGCTCGTAGCGGCTCCCCGTATCGTCGAGGCGCGACGCCGTCGGGATCACCGCGATCCGGGCGTGCTCGCCGCCACTGCGCTCCACAAACCGCTCCAAGATCGTGGGGTTGCTGTCTTTGTCCTCGGCTCCGCCGACAGGGACGATGTAGCCGCGACGCTGATGTTGGGAGACCTTGGCTGGGGGCACGTGCAGTTCTTTCAAGTGGTGGCGTGGACTTCGTCCAGACGGCGGATGTGTCGCCCACTTCCACGCAGGAAGCAACCTCAATTCCTGCACATGAGCGCGCTGTTCGGTTCACACCGCGACCATCCCGCGGCGCTCCGCCCCCCGTACGGCGGCGACATCACGTCTCCATGAATCCGAGAGGCCGTCTGCACCTAGGATTCGAAGGGACCCGGCGCCACGCACACCCCGTCGCGCACCATCCACCGCCCCCGCGCCATCACGTGTCGCACCGCACATCCCTCGCCCATCACGACGAGATCTGCGTCCCCTCCCCCGACCACGCGGCCCTTGCGTGGCAGGCGAAGCAGGCTCGCGACGTTGCTGGTGAAGCAAGGGAGCGTGTCCTCGAGCGCCAAGCCGTGCGCGTCCTCGCTCGCTCGGAGGGTCTCGAAGAGCGTGGAGCACTGCCCCACGCCGTAGGCGACGATTCGCCCCTCCTGGTCAAACTTGGGCATACACCCTCCTCCATCCGAGGACACCGTGACCCCTTCGCAGTCCCCGCGGGCGGCGTGGATCGTCGCGAGAGCGTCGGCGGCGGACGAGCCCTCGCCGATGTCTCCCGCGGGGAACGCCGTCAAATCGAAGTGCATCCCCCGCGCGCGCGCCTCGCCCGCCATCATCGACACCGCAGAATCCAACAGCGCGCCGTTGCGGTTGAGGTGCGTCGGGTGAAATACCCGAGGTGGCAACTCGGTCCGCTCACACGCCTGCTGCACAAGCTCCAACCCCCGCGCGCCGTCGCCGAGGTGGAGGTGCAACACCCCCGCCTTGTTCGTCATGAGCCCCGCCACATGCACATCGGAGGCCACCCGCAGCAGCTCATCGAGCGTCGGCTGCGAGCTGCGGTGATCGCTGATCGCCAGCTCCCCCACGCCGATCACAGGGTCTACAAACACGATGTCGTCGCGCACCGAGCCCGTGAGCGTACGAACTGGAACCTCGTAGCTGCCGGTCCAGCACCACGCCGAGAGCCCCTCCTCGCGCAGGCCGTAGGTGCGGGCGATGAGCTCGCGCATGGTCCGTGTTCGACCGTCGGTCCCGAGCACGCCCACGACGGTCGTGACCCCCGCCAGCACCAGCTCGGACACCATGCGGGGGGGCACACGGCTCGAGAACCCCGCCTCACCGCCTCCTCCGGTCACGTGCACGTGTGAATCCACGAGCCCCGGGATGACGCGCGCGCCTTGGAGGTCGTGCGCCTCCAAGAGTCCAGCCGCGGGTCCCACATCGAGTCCAGCCGCCACCGCGAGGACTCCTCCACCACCGACCAATATGTCCACGACGCCGCGGGGCGCCGGATCGAAGAGGTCGGCGTTCTTGAGCAGCTGCAGCGGAGCGGGGTCGAGCACGGCCTCAGTGTACGCCGTCCCTCCCCTCCGCGTCACCCGGACCATTAGTCCAGGAGGACATCGGCGAGCGCGTCCCGATCAACGACGCGAACCTGTCTCCGATCGACCTCCAAAATCCCCGCCTCTTGCAATCGCCGCTGCGCCCGCGTCACCTCTTCCCGCACGGAGCCCAACATCGCGGCGATGGTCGCCACATCCCGTTCCCGCGGCACCACGTAGCCCTTGACGCTCTCGTCTTGAGGCGCGAGCTCGAGGAGGAAGCGGGCGAGGCGTTGATCCACCGTGCGCAGCGAGAGGTCAAAGCACCGATCGATCCAGCGATCTGCGCGTTTGGAGATCAACCGCGCGAGCGCGAACGAGAGCTCCCCAGAGCCAGCCGCCACCTCCGCCAGGTGGGACGCAGGGACGCACCACGCCGCGCTCTCCTCGAGCGCGAAGGCGGAGGCGCGACAGCGGCGACCCGAGAGGCCGAGCCCCTCCGCCACCATCATACCCGGCTCGGCCAGATACAGCAGCTGCTCGCGTCCCTCCGGAGAAATGAGCGACACCTTCACCGAGCCCGACACCACCAACAAGAGCCCCGGCCCTCCACCGTCACGGGTGAACAGGGCCCGACGCCGCGGCACGTCGATCTTGTGGGCGCCGCTCGCGAGCGCCTCAAACACCCCGTCGCCGAGGCTGGTCAGCTCTGGATACCGAGCGAACACGGTCCGAAATTCTTCCGCGGTGGGCGCGTCGGCGGTCATCCTCGGAGTGTACACCGAGCCTCGCTGGCCTTCATCGCCTACCCCCCAGCACAGGACGCGCCCGCCCCCTAAAACCCCGCGACAACCTCCCGCGACATGGACGAGGTCGCCTGGGTCGCCCGCTGCACGGCGAGCAGGATATCCGAGCGCGTCACCGACCGATCTGGCCGCTCAATGGCCATCATCGCCAACTCCAACACCGCCGTCTTGATCTGAGAACCGGTCAGCGACTCCGTCTTCGCCACCTCCTCAAGCTCGTGGGCTGCCACGTGGAATCGGTCTCCGACCAGCGCGCTCCAGATCTGGTGACGCTCGCGGGGGCCGGGACGCTCAAACCGGAGCCGCAGCGACAGCCTCCGCTCCAGCGCCTTGTCGAGCCTCCCGATGAAATTCGTGGTGAGGACCACCACGCCTTCGAAGTGCTCAATACAGTGCAGCAGCGTATTCACCTGCGACACCTCCCAGCTCCTCACGGCCTGCTCGCGAGCGCCTAGGAGGCTGTCAGCCTCGTCGATCAACAGCACCGAGCCAGACTCTTTTGCCTCGCGAAACACCTCTTGAATCTTGGACTCCGTGCCGCCGACGTACGCGTTGAGCAGCTGCGCGGCGCCCACCTTGAGCAGCGGCCTCCCTAGCTCGTGGGCGACGACGCTCGCGGCCAAGGTCTTCCCCGTACCGGGCGCCCCCTCGAACAAGAACACCGATCCGAGCCCGTAGCCGATCAGCGCGTCGTATCCCATCTCCTCCGCGATTTTCTTGCGCAACGGCACCTGGGCGAGCGCCCGGTGGAATGAGGTCTCGGCGGCTTCGGGGAGCACGAGCGGCCGTTGCGGAGGAGACACGGGCGCGGGGCCCTGCGACCGAGGCTCTGAGCGGCGCCCCATCCATGACGGCATGTTCGACCGCGCCCGCTCAGACTGCGGCCCGACAAACGGCTCCAGCGAGACCTTCTCGCCGAGCATCGCCTGGGCGAAGTCGTCTGTGATGGCGATCCGCGAGTCGATCAGCCGGCAATCATCCTCAAGGTGGCGAGCGTATCCGCCGCGTACGAATGGGCCGTCTCGCGCGAGCAGCTCGCACAGCTTGGAGACTTCGGCGGGGCGTTCGTAGCCGAGCAAGTTGGCGAGCTGCCCGATCGAGTAGCCCAACAGCTCGTCGGAGCAATGGACGCGATCCACCAACAAAATCCACATCACGAACCGCTGGCGAGCGGACACACCGAGCGCTCGGCCCAACTTCGCGGTGGGTGCGGACGGGTGACGACGCTCGTAGCGCGAGATGCGACCGAGCCGTCGCCGCAGATCCTCGACCGATTCGTCCTCGCCACCTTCAAACATCTGCGCGAGACGTCTCCTCGACTTCGCGTTGCGCCCCCTGCGTCCGCCGCCGCCCCAGCCCTCGTGGGGTCCGTCTTCGATCCCCATGACCGTGCGCGCGAGCGCCGTCGCCGCGGTAAAAAAATCTTCCGTGGTACGCAACGCCGGCTTGCGGACTCGCGCCTGGGCCTCCCGCGGCTCTTCCGCGCCGTCGCTGGGGTCTTCATGAGTCCGCCGCGCGCGACCCGGCGAAATCCTCGGGCCAGTGCCCGAAGCGCGCGCCCCCCCCATCCCGCGCAGCCGAGATCCTCGATGGCTCGCGCTCCCGCGCAGCACGCCGCCCAAGCACACCTCCCCGGCTGAGAGCGTGCGATCGATGGTCACGAAGCGCCCACGGACGATCCTCGCCCGTCGGTCGATAGACACTCCCGCGTAGCCCAGCCGCTCCAGCGTCGCCTCCACCTCAGCTACCGGGAGTCCACGCCCCGCGCCGTCTGCGTCCGCCCCGTGGGTGGCCTCGTGCGACAGGGCCATCGCGAGCGTACAAAGCTGCCACCCCGGCGTCGATGCGTGTCCCAACTCGAGCGCGACGGGATGCGAGCTCGCCGACAGCGCCGCGCGCGTCCAAGCGACCGCCGCGTGCACCCGCTCCGCGGAAATCGACCTGCGCTGCGCGGAATGGCACGTGCGGATGAGCCGGCGCAAGCAAGCATGTACGACTCTTCGGGTGTTCTGGACTTCAGCGTTTGTCATCGGAATTCGAGGGTGCGAGATGGCACGGTCCTCCTATAACCGCTATCCCACACCTTCATATTCCCAACGGGAGCACGCGCTGACTGCGGCGATCCGCCCACGCCCACCCCTATTCCTCCCTCTCCGGTCGAGTTCTGCTAGGATCTCAAGCCAGCGATGCTGCCGAACCGTCTGCTCCTGTCCGCGACCGCGCTGTTCGCGTTTGGTCTTGGAGGTTTCATCTGGACCCGGAGCGGTATGAACCTCGGCGGTGAGGAGCTGCGCAGATCTACTGCGAACTCGCGCGCAACGGCGAACATCATCCGCGACCGCAACAGCCCCGGAGCCACGAGCGTATACGTCCGCGGGCAGGCGACCTCCCAGGAGAACAACAGACCCATCGACGACGCCGTCATCTCCGTCACGAGACTCGACCGCGTCGCGCCGTGGGCAGGTGTGCGAAGCCAGCGCGACGGTGGATTTCGAGCGTTCACGGCGCCAGGACGCTACGCGATCACCGCGTTCGCTCCCGGATATCTCCCGCGCGTCACCGCCTCGATCACCGCGCCTACGAGCGACGACCTCTCGCTCCCCCTCTCGGCCGGAGGTGTGCCGATCAGCGGGTCCGTCGTCGACGAAGCGGGGCGCCCCATCGCGGGCGCGTGGGTCCACGCCTTCGACTCCGCCGAGATCAAATCCATCCCCATGCGGTTGGCGGTCTCGAAGACCGACGCCCGCGGGCGCTACCGAATCGCGCTGTCCCCAGGCCCGATCACGCTCCGCATCGACCGCGACGGTTTTGAGCCGCAGCTCCACACCTACACCGTGACAGCCGCTGATGCGCTCCCGGCCGTCGCCCTCGAGCGCTCCGCTGTCATCGAAGGCGTCGTCTCCGACGACGAGGCGCGCGACACCAGCGAAGCGCTCACGGTCCATTGGTCCGCGCTCAGCTGGAGCGGCACACCCGACGGGGGGCTCGTGCTGGCACCTTCGAGTTCAGGAGAGGTCGCCGCGACTCCGGATGGCGCCTTCGTGCTCCCGTCGCTCCCGGGCGGATCACGCGTGGGGCTGGACGCCTACGCGGGAGATCGCGCCGTCGCGGACACTCGCTGGCTCCGCGTTGGGCACGGAGAGAACCGGACCGAGGTGTCGCTCACCGCGTCCGCGCACCCCACGCTCCGTGGCGCGGTCGTGGACGCAGCCACCGACGCCGCCATTCCTCGGGCCAAGGTCATCCTCATCGAAGGGCTCACCTCCCGCCGAGTGGCGACGCTCAGCGACGGATCCTTCGTTCTCCCGCGGGTCGGCCACGCCGTCGCCGAACTCCGCGTAGAAGCCCACGGATACGCCACCCACGTAGCGAGCGTGCCTCCCGGGGCGACGAGCCCCGATCCGCGGCTGATCCAACTCAAGCCCGCCGAGGTGCTCCGGACCCGGCTGGGCTCCCAGCTCGGCGGGGTCCTCTCGATCTACGGCGATTCCACGGAGCGCCAAGCGCAGCGGCGGCGGCTCTACTTCGGCGACGACGAGGGTTTTTTCGACCTCGACCTCAGCGGTGTTGAGAGGGGGACGATCGACGCGGTCGATGACCAGGGCAGGCGCGGGAGCGTGCGCCTCGAGGGTGTCGCAGACGACCGGCTGCCCCCTACAATTGAGATGGTCCCGACGGTTCCGTTGGCCGGCGTGATACTCGACGACGCGGGGCGACCGATCGCGGACGCCACTGTCTTCATCGCTCCGAGCATCGACGAGACCGCGGACGCCCCTGCCGGCCCCTACGCCGACACGCTCGCCGCCCTCCGCCCCCGCGCCACCTACTCCGACGCGACCGGCGTGTTTCGGGTCGCCAGGACCGTCCCTGGGACCTATGTGATCGACGCGCGGGACGCCCAGGGGTTCCCGATCCCCACCTCGTCGCAGGCGCTCCAAGTTCGCGAGGGTGAGCTGGCGGCCCCGCCCCAACAAATTATGACCTCCTACCGCCTGCGCGGGCTCACCGGCGCCATCACCGACGAGCGCGACCTCCCGGCGGCCCACGCATCGATCACGCTGATCCCCGCCCGAGCGAACCCCTCGACAGACCACGCCTTCCCGGTCGAGCCCGCCCGCGGCTCCGGCGTCCGCGTGCGCGCGGACGAGAACGGGCGGTTCTCGGCGCGCGTTCCCCAAGGCGCCATCTTCTCCATCATCGCGGAGAGTCAAGACCACCTCCAAGGAGCGCTGCTCGGCCCGCTCGCGGATGAAGTCTCGCCGGAGATTCGTCTACAGACCTACGGACATCTCACGGTCGAAGCCAGCCCGACCCGCCCCGCCGGATCGTGCACGAGCGTTGAGCTGAAGACCCCGCGCGCGACTGTGGCGCTCCCCATCGGCGAGGGGCTGTTGGAGATCGATCGTGTTGTCCCTGGGGAGTATGTCGCCACCTTCACCTGCGAGGACGTGACGACATCTCAGACGCTGACCGTCGCTCCCGGTCAGGGCTTGCGACTCCGGCAGGCCGCCACCCGGGGCGAGTGAGCCCGCGCCACAGATCGCGGCGAGCGCAGCGATCCTGTGGACGCCGCCGCGGCCCGCGTACGGAGCCGCGCTACCCCGCCGGCGGTGGCGGCTCGGTGGGCGTCTGGCACACGCCGAGGTCCAAGATGAGATACATGAGCACCAATTCTTGAGGCGTGAGGCCGTAGTAGCTCGTGTTCTCCGCCGTGTGATAGGTGGTGAACATGATCTTCCCGCAGCCATACTGACCCGTGACCGCCATGGGATTGCTCACGTTGCTCGGGACGGACGAGCCGTTCCCTGGCCCCTCAACCCACACCTCGTGCCCAACATCGATCTCGCCGCCCATCCCGTCACTGACAAGCACCGATGGCACCGACTCGATCCCGGACCAATTCTCTACGAGCTCAATGCTCGGGAGCGCGGTCACCGTTGGATGCCCGCCGCCACCGTTGATGGGGTTGATGTCTTTGAGCCCGGCGGGGAGGCTCCCAAGCCACGACTCCATCTCAGGGTCGAGCACCGTCCCGGTGCTGTCATACACGCCCAGCAAGTCGCCGCTGCCGCCTTCGGTATAAAACGTCTGGTACTGGCTGAACGGCACATCGATGAACTCGTTCGACCAATCTGAGACGTACCACTTGCCGCCCTTGGCGACCCAGTCCCGTACATTTTGCGTCACGGTCGCGTTGCTCAAGGTCCCCAAGGCGAGGTCTGCCGCGCAGGGGACGAAGATGATGTGGTACTGGTCCATGAGGGCTGGTGTCGAGATCAGCTGCGCGAAGTCCCCCATCGAACCCGCGACGGCGGGACCCCCGTGGTCCCACGCATCAAACGTCTGCGTGCCGCCCACGAGCTGCTCGCCAAGTCCAGAGTCCTGTACGTTCCCGAGACCGAGCTTCGCGAGCCCGTCTTCGAGTCGGTCGTAGCTCCCGACCGCCACCGCGATCTTCGGGATAAACTGCCCGTCGGAGGGCAGGTAGTCCCTCGGAAGCGTCGTGAGCCCAATGTTGACGGGGCTCGACCCTGCGCTGACGTCCAACGCGGTCACCCGACGAAACTGCCCCTTCTCGACCACGAGGTATTGCCCGGCGCCGCTCGGCGCCGAGAGATCAAACGACCCGTCCGCTTCGGTGAGCGTGAACGAGGTCTCGCACGGCAAATCCACGCACTCGGAACAGTAGACGGTGGCGGGGATCGGATCGGGGGGCGCGTCGGTCAAGTAGACCAGCGCGCCGCTCACCGGAATCTCGCCGTTGGGCGCATACACCGTCCCCGTCAACGTCGCGTCGCCACCGGGAGATTCGCAATCGCCGTCGCCGTCGCCTCCTCGGGTGCCACCGCCTTCCATCTCCGCGACGTCAAAGATCTCCCCCTCGTCCGCGCTCGAGCCGATGCTCTCTGTCGCCGTCACCGATGTCCCGCTGACCCCGGTTTCACCGGAGCCCGAAGCGTCGTCGTTTCCCCCGCTGCTCCCCTTGCAACCCAACAGCCCCACGCCCCCCACGAGAATCAGCGCTCCGACAGCGAGAACATGTGATGATCGCCTTCGACGGTTCATGGCCGCATCTTGACGCATGTGGCTCTCGCTGTCGAACCGACCGTAACGCCGGGGCAAAGACCCCGAACAACGCTTGTTCACGGCCTCGGACCCGCTCCAACGCCTCGATGAAGACACTCCGCTCGACGCGCCTAGTGCCCGCAAAAGTCGTAGAAACTCACGATCCGCAAGAACGCTTCGGGACGACGCACGCCCTCGCGCGCCAGCGCCTCGGTGACCGATTTGCGCGCCGAATTTAACGCCGGCGCGTCGTGTCGATCGCAGAACCATCGGCAGCCCATCGCGCGGAGCCACAACTCGCCACTCGCGAAGGCTTCGTAGGCGTCGAGCGAGCCCCCCCCCCTTTGGGTGTCGGGCACCACCGTAGAGCCGGCATCGCGGAGCGCCTCCACCAGCATCCGCGCTCCCCCTCGACCGAGGGCGCTCAAATCGCTCGACACCACCTCCAGGGCCTTCTCCGCGTAGGACCGAGCCCGGCGCGATGACGCCGTCCCGTCGCGCGCCGCCGACAGCATCAAGAGCCCCCGGGTGAGGTGCAGCTCCGTGGACCACGTGCGAAACTCCAACAACCCCGAGCCGCTGATTTGGGGCCAGGCCCCTTCAAGCCGCCAATAGGCCGCGGAGATCTCACCCTCGTACAGGTCGCACCACACCATCGCTCGCAGCGTGAGGTAGTGGAGCGGAGTAAAGTAGCCCTCGTCGAGGAGGTCTTGGGCGGCGCGTACGCGCTGCCGCGCCTGGACGGGGGCGTTCGAAGCCAGATCCTCGAGCGCGAGGTAGACGTCCGTGAGCACGTCCAAGAACCGGTTTCCACCCCGCGACGCGAAGCGCCGAATCCGACGAGTGTCGTCGAACAGCGTCCGCAGGCCCCCCATCATCCAGCGGCGCTCGAGCGCGATCGCGTGGCTCATCGACACGACCTCGTCGGCGACGTCTCCATAGCGCTCCGCCAGGGCGCGCACCTTGGACACCGACACTTTCACGCGCTGGTGGTCGCCGGTCACCATCCCGGTGATGGCGTCGTACAAATAGCGCCCGGCGTCGAGCTCCGGCCGCCCCAACCGCTCCACACCCGCGTCAAACGTGACCATCAATCGCTGGCTCTCTTCGAGCCCCTCCGGGGTCCCACTGAGGGCTCGACCGACGCAGATAAAACCGAGCGCGCGAACAAGAAACACCTCGGCGCCGGCCTCGTACGCCTCGAGCACCCCCTTCGCCCAAAACGGCGCGCACTGACCGGGGAGCATCAAGCTCAAACCCCGCGCCAACGCGCCGCAGCTGTCGAGTCGGAGGGAGTCGCGTTGACGCGCGTCCCGCGGGGTGACGCCCTCCCGAACGCCCTCGAGCACCTCCGAAAATCTCCGCGTTAACTCAAGCTCCTCATCCAATTTCTCAGACCGGCGACGTCCATGACGAAGGTCCACGCCACCGAGCGAGTCCCGCAGGACCTCGAGCCCCTCCGCCAGACGACCGCTGCTCAACAAGATCTCACCTGCGACCACGCGGAGGTTGGCGCGCTCGCCGTGCTCGCTGAGATCCGCGGCGTAGAGGCACTCCGTGGCGGCCCTCCTGCGATGCCCCGCGCGGCGCAAGGCGTCCGCGAGCGCGAGCCGGATGGGGATCTGGTGCGCGGGCTCTGCGTCGCTCAGATATCCGATGGCTCGCTCGTACAGCCGAGACGCGCTGTCGAACGCGAGCGAGTCGAGGGCCCGACCGGCCGCCATCACCGCGAAGGTCGCCGCGCGAGTCAAGCTCCCTCCCTCCGCGAAGTGGTGCATGAGACGCTCAGGGTCGTAGTCTTCGTCTTGCGCGAGCGCCTCCGCGATCGATCTGTGCGAGGAGGTGAGCACCTCCGGCTCGATCCAGGCCACGATCAGCTCGCGGGTCTTGTCGTGGGCGACGCTCAGCATTAACGCGCGCTTTCCCTGGTGCGTCGCGACGATCTGTTCATTCACCAGCGCTTCGACGCTCTCCACCCGATCTTCGTCGGTCAAGAGCGCCGCTGGAAACAACATGTCTACGCTCATCGGGCGACCAAAGACCGCGAGCGTCTCGAGCAGCCTCCGCGCCGTCGGGTCGAGCGCCTCAAAGGTCTTGGCGACCACGTGATGCAACGAGAGTTCGGTCGCGGAGATCGCACCTCCTTTGAGGTGGCGACCGTAACGACACATGGCCTCGACGAAGAGCGGGTTCCCAGCCGACTCGAGCGCGATCGCGTCGACAACCTGCTCGTCCGCATCTTCAGCGAGCAGCGACCGCGCGAGCGCTTTGACATCTCCGTCAGGGAGCGGCGACAGATCGAGCTGGCGCCACCCTATCTGCAGCTCCACGCGCTCGAGTCGCTCAAGATCGCTGAGCAGCGGGCTGTCCACCCCCTCTCCTCGTCGGTAGGACAGGACCACGAAGACGCGCTCGATGAGGTTGCTCGACAAGAACTCCCGCATGAGCAGCGCGCTGTCTCGATCACTCCAATGGGCGCTGTCGATCCACAACACAGGCAATCGCCCCTGCTTGGACAGCCACGCGATCACGCTGCAAAACGCCTGCGCGCCGCGCGATCGAGAATCACCCGCCTTCGCCGCCTCGCCGGTCGCCTCCGAGACCAGCGTTCCAAGCACGGGAAACATACGACTGAGCACCCGGATGTCGTCCTCGATCTCCGCGGGCATCCTTGCCGCCCCCAACCGCTGGAGGATAAGCGCGAGGCTGTCCACCGGACGGTCGAAGGACACAAACGGCACCGACTCCCGCTCGAAGGTCTCCCCAGTGAGCAAAAAAATCTCCTCTCGGTGTGCGGCGAGAACACGGCGAATCAGGGTCGTCTTGCCGATCGCCGCGGCGCCCGCGAGGCGAACGACCACCTTGTTGCCCTTCGACGCTGTCTCCAGCGCATGGGACAGCGCCTCGACTTCACGGGTCCGCCCGACGAAGACGCCGGCATCCTCGGGCTCGAAAAAAATCTCGTCCGCGTCTCCGCCGATCCGGGCCCACACCTCGCGACCGCTCGGCCGCTTCGAGGGATCGAGGTTGAGCAAATCGGTGGCGAGGTTCGCCAAGTCCTCGGGGATATTGGGCACCAAGGTCTGCGGAGGCGGCGCGGGATCCAGCTGCTTCGCGAGCATCACATCCGCAGCTCCACCGATGAACGGGAGCTCGCCCGTCAACGCTCGGTAGAGCACCCCGCCCACCGCATACCAATCTGCAGCGCGGCCGACCGGCCCCCCGGCAGCCTGCTCTGGGGCCATGTACGCGGGTGTTCCAAGCGTCAGCCTGGTCTCTGATTGGTCGGACCGAAACGAGCGGACGAGCCCAAAATCCAACAACACCACCCGACCGCCGGGGCCAACGATGATGTTCGAGGGCTTGATGTCGAGGTGCAAGAGACCGCGTTGGTGGAGCACGTTCACCGCGCGGATGAGCTGCCTGATCCCGGCCCGCAACCGCCGCAGATCGAGGACGCGGTCGTCTCTCACCCTGACGCGAACGCTGGGAGACCGATTCGGACGCCGCGCCGCTCCGCCCGTGGCAATGTCTGGTCGGGTCTCGCCGATCGAATCGCCGTCCCACCCCCCCACCTGAGCGTCATCCCTGCCCATGCGCGCCGCTACCCCTCGCCCCCTGGAGTCCCCGAGCCACGGGGCCGCACCCACTCAAGGAAATCCACGCCGTCCACGAACTCCATCGTGATGAACCACTCTCCGTCCTGCAACCCGAGCTCCCTCAGACGCACCAAGTTCCGGTCTCGCACGTTCACCACGCTGCGAAATTCTGACTTGAGGCGTCCGAGCGCTCGCGGGCTGAGCTTGCGGAGGACCTTGAGCGCGACGACGGCGTTTTGCTCCTTGTCGAACGCCTCGTACACCTCGCCCATCCCGCCGGCGCCGAGCTTCCTCCGAATTTCAAAGCGCGGCAGTTCGGGGAACTCCCTTTCGCCTTGTGCGGACATCTCGTGGAGTCTATCGCGAGAGGGTGGCGTCCTGCCCGCGACTCAGCCAAACTCCGCTGGAGGTGTTTTTGCGCGGCTGCCTCGCCGCCCAAATGCGGGCTATCTCGGGTTCAACCGCGGCAGAACAACGAACGCGCGAATCGCGCGTGGATTCAGGGTTATGCTCCGCGTGCCTGAATGCGACGCGCGCGGTGCCCGTCGTAGCAGCAGCGCAAGAATCCCGATGACTCACCCTTTGCAATCACGCTCGCTCCTCGTTGTCCTCTCCGTCGCGGCCTTCGCAGGCCTGGCCTCCCCGCTCCCCGCACGCGCGACGGAGGAGCCCCCGGCCGTCACACCGTGCGCGGCGAAGTCCTTCAAGTTCGACAAGGTTAAGGCCGCGTGTACAGAGGGTGGACGGAGCGCGGCGAAGAAGTTGATGAAGGGCGTCGTCAAAAAAGCAAAGGCCGCCGGCGGGGACGTCAACTGCAAGACGTGCCACACGAGCTTGAAGACCTTCGCGCTCACCAAGGACGCGCACACAAAGCTCGGCAAGTGGCTGTAGCCCGCGCCGAACACCATCCGGCGGCGGGCATCAGCGAGTCGGAAAATTAGCCCGTGGCCTCACGCCCTCTTCCATGATCTCCTCAAGGGTCGTCAAGAGCTCTTTCATCGTGAACGGTTTGGGCAACAGGCGGGCTGTACTCATGATGCCCTCTTTAGGGATCTCGACCTCCGCGTAGCCTGACACAAACAAGACCCGCAGCGACGGGATCTCCGCCGAGAGCCGCGACGCCAGCTCGATACCGTTGATCCCGGGCATCACGATGTCGGTCACGAGCGCGTCGATGGGGCCGTCATAGTCTCTGGCGATGCGGAGCGCCTCATCGGCGCTGCCCGCCGACAACACCCGATATCCGCCGCGCTCAAGCTGCAAGCGGGTGAGCGCGCGCACCTGCGATTCGTCCTCCGTAAACAGCACCGTCCCCTCGCGGGGCACGGGGAGCCGATCGGAATCGCCAAAGACTCGGCGCACGAGCGCGTCCTCTTCCTCACTCGCGCGTGGGAACAGCACCTCGAAGCAGGTGCCCGTTCCGAACTCCGAGCGAACCCGCACGTAGCCTCCGTAACGCTGGATGATCCCGTACGCGGTGGAGAGCCCCAGCCCGGTCCCATAGCCTTCTTGCTTGGTCGTGAAGAACGGCTCAAAGATGTTCTCCATCACCTCTTTCGAGATTCCAGCGCCGTCATCTGCGACCACGATCTTGATATACTCGCCACGAGGGATCTCGCAAAGCTCGTTGCACTCCGGCTCCAGAATGCGCTCGTTGACGGTCTCGATGAGGACCATCCCTTGGTCTTGAATGGCGTCGCGCGCGTTGACGACGAGGTTCACGATCACCTGCTCAAACTGCGACGGATCGATGACGAC
Source organism: Myxococcales bacterium (assembly GCA_014240065.1). Taxonomy (GTDB): domain Bacteria; phylum Myxococcota_A; class Polyangia; order Nannocystales; family Nannocystaceae; genus JAAZXR01. Next base: position 61,937 of record JAAZXR010000015.1, on the reverse strand, counting down.
GGGGTAGAGATCGTCGTGGAGCACCGTCTCAAGCCCTACCTGCTCGCCGAGCATCAACTCGAGCATCCGGTGCACGCTCGACAAGACGTCGTTGACGTCGATGAGGCGAGGCTCTGTGGTCTGTCGGCGGCTAAACGCGAGCAGCTGTCGCACGAGAATTCGAGAGCGATTCCCCGCTCGCGTGATCTCCTCCACGTAGCGACGGCGAGGGTCACGATCTGACATCTCACGCGCGAGCAGCTCCGCGTTCCCCAACATCACGGCCAGATAGTTGTTAAAATCGTGGGCGACGCCGCCAGCGAGCCGCCCGATCGCCTCCATCTTCTGCGAGTGATGCAGGCGCTGCTCAATGTCACGCTCGGAGGTGACATCTCGCGCGGTCCCGAGCCAGGTGTTGACGCGCCCCTCCTCATCACGAAAGACGCGCGAGGTCACTCGCACGCGGCGAGTTTCACCGTCGATGGGACGGACAATTCGATAGTCGATGGGCTCGGGGCTCCCCCCTCGCAAGACCCGCAGAGTCTCCTCCTCCACTCGCTCCCGATCCTCCACATGAATCAGCGAGAGGTGAAGCGTGGGGGTGGCGCATGTCGCCGGTTCGACCCCCGCGATCTCGCACAGCACCTCGGACCACTCCAGGGCGTCGCGCTTCGGCTCCCACCGCCAGCAGCCAACCCCCGCGAGCCGATCGATCTCGTGCATGCTCCACGCCGAGTCGGAGGCCGAAGCAGGCGAGCTCACACCGGACAACCTCGCGACTTCACAAAGGGTCAGCGTGCCGAGCAATTGAGGCGCGCCATCCACACCCACGAAGTGGTCGGCCTTGAGGACAACTCGCGAGCTCGACGCTGTGTGTCGATGAAGCCCCAGCTCCATGCGCGGGATGACCAGATCCACGCTGGCCGCCTCGAAGGCCTCCGCGGCGCGAACCCGGCTCTCAGGCTCCAGCAGCGCCAAAAATGCGATTCGAGACAGCGCACCAGCAGGCGCCCCGATCAGCGTGGAGAGTTCCTGGGTGAGATGCAGGCGGTCATTCGTGAGGTCAAAGACGAAGGCCCCGCTGTCTCCGATCGGCGCGCGCCGCTCATTCGCCGGCGCGCGGGTCCGCCAATCGGACTCCGACATGGCGTCGATCCACGCCGCGTCGGAGCTCTCCAGCGCGGTCGCAAGCTTCGCATCGATCGCGTCGGCCACCCCGCCCGAGCCCACACGGCAAATCGCGGCCGCTCCAGCGCTCGCCCGCGGCGCGCCGGAGGGTTGACCCCCCTCATCAGGTAACGAATCGTCATCCAGTATCGAAGACATGTCCTACGAAGGCCGCGGGGCGAAGGAAAGTGTAGGCCACAAAGCCTCTCCAGGTCGAAATCGACGCGGAATCTATCCACGCAGGGCGAAGCCGCGGTCGGCACAATTTCTTTCCCCTCTGCAAACGCGCGACGCGAGGAGCCCACAGGGCTTCAATCGGGCCGCTCGCCGCCGCCAATGCGAGATCGCGCCGAACAGCGTGTGCAACAACGTTGGCTCGCAGCCAACCAGAATTTTTCGGAGATCCGAGTGAGCCCGCATCGCAGTTCCGGCCGGTGGGATTGATGTCGTGGAGCCACCTGCGGAATCATCCGGGCCTCGAGCAAACGAATGCGCGACGCTAAACAATTCCTGTCGACCGCCCGGCTCGGAGGCTGCGCATAACACGCGTGTCCTCGCGAGGCCCTCGATGGTCACCGTGGGGACCACCACCACCACCCGGCCCAGCCTCGCGCGACTGACCTCCGGGAAGACCACCTCACCCGAGCGCTCCGGTTGTCGTGGGACCGCCCTCCCCGGCGCCCGGTTGGCCGCGCATTGACAGCCTGCGAGCGGGCGGCCTAGCGTCGGCGCGCATGCTCCTCAGGCTCAGCCGTTCACTGTCTCCCCTCGCGTCCGCGCAGGGCGTGAGCGTCGCGCTGTTGTGCGCGTGGATGTCGCTCGCCGGTTGCAGCGACGGCCCCTCGCTCTCGTTGAACTACGCCTCCACGGCGAAGGACAACTACGAGCTCGCGAAGACAGAATTTCGCGACGATGATTTTGAAGAGGCCATCCGCTACGCCGAGTTCGTCAGGGTGCGGTTCCCTTTCTCACGCTACGCCGTGGAGGCCGAGTTGGTCATCGCGCGCAGCCGGTTCGGCAATCGAGAGTATCTGTCGGCGCAAGACTCGTTCCGCCAATTCGCCCGGCTGCACCCCACGCACGAGCACGTGAAGAACGGTTGGATCGCCTACATGGTGGCCGCGTCTGCCTATATGGCGGCGCCAGAGACCACAAATATTCTGCTCCCCAAGCACTACCAACGCGATCAGTCTGTGCTCGAAGAGGCGCTCGCTGCCTTGCAGATCTTCTTCGACCGCTACCCGACCTCCCCGCGCGTCAAAGAGGCGAAGGCCCTGCGCGACAATATCCAGCGTCGACTGCTCGAGCACGAGCTGTACGTCGCGGAGTACTACTTGAACCGGAACCTCGCAGAGTCGGCCATCGGGCGACTCGAAGCCGCCAGCCGCCGCTACCCAGGGCTCGGCTTCGACGCGAACGTCATGTTTTTGCTCGGCGTCACCTACCTGCGGGTCGAGGAGGTTGAGCTCGCGCGCGACACCTTCGCGGAGCTTCAGATGCGACACCCGGAACACAGCTACGGCGCGCAGGCGAAGGTCTATTTGCAGCATATCTATGACCGATACGGCCCCGCAGATCCGAGCCGCAAGCGGCCGGATCGCAGCCTGCCGACACCTCGGCGACCGACGGAGCCCAATCCGAACGAGCTCCCCCGCGGCGCCCAATCCAAGCCGCAAGCGCGAACCTCCGCCGTCGACGACCCCGCGCCAGTCGCGATGAACGCACCTCGGTGACCCCCAGACCGGGCCGTGGCGACGACCCGGGGAGATCGCGCTCGCACGGGCGCCGCGCCGTCGTGGCCCGAGCCCGCAACGGGGGACACTGCGCGCGGTTACCGGACTTCGCGCAGCCCTAGCGAGACAGCGGCGAACATCAGCGGCGAGAACATCGTCCAATGGGGCATCGACCCCGGCAGGACCGAGGCGATTGTTGTGCGCGTCCTCGACGCCGCTAAATGTGGCCGAGCAACAATGTTTCAGCTACCTTGCGAGCGACCTGCCAAAAACCGCGCGGCCGGCGGCGCGTCCTTTGGCGCGATTGTTCACCTCCCCAACACCAGCCTCTCCCGACATCATGAACCTCACCGAAAACTTCCTCCAATTCGCGTTGCTCGGCGCCAACTGGGTCTTATGGGTCCTCGTCCTTTTGAGCGTCGCGAGCGTCGCCGTCATCGTAGAACGGATGATCTACTTCAAGAGCATCGCTGGCAAGGACAAGGCCCTCGCCCAGCCCCTGCTCTCCGCGCTCGAAGACCGGGATCTTGAGGCCGCGCGCGTCACGCTGAAAGACGCCGAGAGTCCCGGCGCGCGGATGGTCGCGGCGATCCTCGATGGCGGGGCCCGCTCCACCAGCTCGGCGCGCGCGCTCGTCGACGCGACGCGCCCGGACGCGCAGGTTCGGTTGAGCCGGTTCTTGGCGTTCCTCGGCACGGTGGGATCCAACGCCCCCTTCATCGGCCTGTTCGGGACGGTCATCGAGATCCTGCGGGTCTTCAACCTGCTCGGTGCCCGAGGGGTCACCTCCGGGGGCGAGGCTGCGGAGATCATGACGGGAATCTCGGAGGCCCTCGTCGCCACCGCGATCGGCCTCCTCGTCGCGATCCCCGCGGTCATCGCCTACAACGCGCTGCAGCGCAAGGTGAAGCGCTTCATGAGTGAAGCGGAGGGGCTCGTCAACGTCATGCTCGCCACGCTCACCGACAACGACGCGCTCGCGGCGACGTCGCGGCCCAAGGAGGCGTCCTAATGGCGATGGGCGAACTCGACGACGGCGAAGGCATCAACGGCATTAACGTCACACCGCTCGTCGACATCATCTTGGTGCTCTTGGTCATCTTTATGGTCACCACGACCACCATCCAGCAAGTCGAAGGGATGGAGGTCGACAAGCCCGACGCCGCCACCGGCCAAGCCGTCGAGGACCTCCCCAAGAGCATCCTGCTGGTCTGTCATACGGACGGTCGATACGTCGTGGACGGCGTCGTCATGACCGACGACGCCGCGATCGAGAAATCCATCCGTTCGAAGGCGAAAGACAACCCGGATCTGCAAGGCATCGTGCAGTGCGACGAAGGTGCGAAGGTTGGGAGCATGGTCCACCTCATCGACCTCCTGCGCGCCAACGGGGTCAAAAAGTACGCGATCGCGACGGAGAAACCGTCGCCCGACACGAACGCGCCGAAGGGCTGAACACCTCCGATGTCCACCACCAGCGAACTTGGCTCTTCGCTCGCGACGGCGACCCCCGACCCGTTGGCGTGGTGGGCCATATTGCTGTTGATGGCGATGGCGGGGTTCATGGTGGCCCAGTTCTTCCGCGACGGTCGATTCCGGGCGACGCTCGCCACCGCGCTCGCGACCCTGCTGCACGTGGGCTTATTCGCGCTCATGGCCGCCGACCTCGCGCCCTACGGCTGCGCGCCCACGAACGACAGCGACTCGGAGCGCATCGTCTTTGAGGTCGCGCAAACCGAGCCCGAGCCCGAGCCTGAGCCCGAGCCTGAGCCCGAGCCCGAGCCCGAGCCCGAGCCCGAGCCCGAGCCCGAGCCCGTCGCCCCCAAGCCGGTCACCAAGAAGCCGCGCAAACGCACCGAGCCGCCGCCGGAGCCTCCACCACCCATGCGCTTCGATCTCAGCAACACCTCCGCCGGCGGCACGAGCGGCGTGACGGTGGCCATCGGCGCGCCGGGGGGCGTCCCCGACGGCGTGCCCGGGGGCAAGGGCAAGCCGAGCGCGCGCCTCCCCGCCGCCCCGAGCCCTGCCACGGAGCCCGGCGAGGGGTGGCGTCCCACGAGCGCGATCAACGTGCGCAAGCTCCCCGACCCCATCAAGATCCCAAAGATCAACTGTCCTGCGTCGAAATCACAGGGCCTCGAGGGCGTCGTCGTGTTGAAGGTTCAGGTCAAGAAAGACGGGCGGGTGCGACGGGTGCGGGTGGTGAAAGGTATCGGCGTCGACTGCGACAAGGTCGCGGCGAAGGCCCTCCGCCTCGCGCGCTTCAAGCCGGCCATCGGCACCAACGGGAAGCCCGTCGACCACGAACTGCGCTACGAATACGAATTCATCCTCCGCGACTGATCCAACGAAAGCGCTGATCGGTCACGCCGTCTCCTTCCTCTCGCTCGCTGCTCCGCCTCCTCGATGATGCACGTACCGCCCCAGCCCCTTCGCCGCACGCTCCGCTTCGCGGCGGTGCTCGCGGCCATGAGCGCCCCCTCGGTGGTGTCCGCGAGCGACGCGGGCGTAAACGGTGAGACGGTGGTTTCGGATCGATCCACGCTCGAACAGCCGGGGACGCCCGAAGACCTCGTGCAGCCCGTGCTGCAAAATGAAGCCAGCCTCGAGTATCCGGAGGCCTTGCTTGAGTTGGATCCACCGCCAGAAGGGAAGGTCGTCGTTCGCTTCGTGGTCGGCGTCGACGGGACACCGAAAGAGCTTGAGATCGCGCAACCCGTCCATCCCGAGCTCGACGAGCGCGCGCTCGAAGCGGTCGCGTCGCTGCGCTACACCCCCGCGACCTACAAGGGGCAGCCCGTGGAGGTCGTGATCGCCATCGGGCTCGACATCGTCGCGCCCGCCCCGCCCGAGCCCGCGCGCCCCGACGCTGCGCTCCCTCCAGGCGACGCTGCGCCCGACGCCGACGCGGGTGAGGAGGTCGCCGACAATGATGACCAAGAACGACCTCCGGAGTCAGGCCCGGTCCGAATTCAAGGCGAGGTCGTCCGCGCAGGGCAGCGCACGCCGATCAAAGGCGCGACCGTCCTCGCGATCCCTGCGCGCGAGGACGCGAAACCTGGCAAGGTGCGCGGCGCCCCGATCCAAGACGACGAGGCGTTCGCGTGGGAGGTCAGCACCACCACCGGCGACGATGGCAGCTTCGAGCTCGCGGGGGTCCCGGATGGCTCGATCCGGCTCGTCTTCGTCGCCGTCGGATACGAACGCCTGGAGTACATCGCGCGGCTCGTGGAAGGGGAGCTTATGGAGGGCAAGTACTTCATGCGCCCGCTGAGCACGAACCCGTACCGCACGGTGGTTGAAGACTCCCGTGACGACGAGCCCGAGGTCACGCGACGCACCATCTCGGTGGAGGAGATCAACACCATCCCCGGCACCCAAGGCGACGCGCTCAAGGCGATCCAGAACTTCCCGGGCATCGCGCGCGCGCCGTTCGGTTCCGCCTTCCTCGTCATTCGCGGCTCGGCACCGGAGGACTCGGCGACCTTCCTGGCCTACCACGAGATCCCGCTGCTGTTTCACTTCGGCGGGATCACCTCGGTCTTCAATTCCGACATCCTCAAGCAGATCGATTTCATCCCGGGCAACTTTGACAGTCGCTACGGGGACGCGCTCGGTGGCGTGGTGAACGTCGTCCCGCGCAAGGGTCGCCGAGACGGATTCCACGGCTACGTCGACAGCGACATCTTCGACACCGGCGTCCTGCTGGAGGGTCCTATCAAGAAAGGCTCGTTCATCCTCTCGGGCCGTCGGAGCTATATCGACGCGATCTTGCCGCTCGCGATACCCGACGACGCGGGCGTTAATTTTACGCTCGCGCCGCGCTACTGGGACTATCAAGCGCTGCTCGATTATCCGGTGACTGGCGGCGACTTCACGGCCCGCGCGTTTGGATCCGACGACCGCACAGTGCTGCTGTTCGCGGGCGCGAACGACGAGGAGGCGGACTCCAGGGATCGATTTGAGCAGGCGATCTACTTCCACCGCGCGGACCTCTCCTATGAGAAACGCAGCGGCCCGTGGGAGTTCTTGCTCACCCCCTCCTATCTGCACTCAAAGTTTGACGTCGCGGCCATCGACGCCTTCAAGTTCAATCTCACCTTCAACACGATCAGCACGCGCGCAGAGATCGCCAGGCGCTTCAGCCGACGTCTGAAGGTGCGAGTCGGCACCGAGAGCATCGCCACCCAGTTTAATATCGACGTGACCGTCCCCGGAGAGAGCACCGGCGGCGTGAGCGACACCGGCTCCTTGTTCACCACCGCCAAGGGCTGGCGCTTCACGCCCGCGCTGTACAGCACGGTCACCATCCAGGCCTCGGACCGCTTCACCCTCTTCCCCGGGGTGCGCTTCACCTACTACAGCGCGCCGATCAACAAAGCCACCGTAGATCCGCGCATGCGCTTCATCTGGAACCTCGCGGATCGGACCACGCTCAAGGGCGGCGTCGGCTTGTATAGCCAGGCGCCCACCCCCCAAGAGACGAACGAGACCTTCGGGAACCCTGATCTGCTGCCAGAGACCTCGATGCAAGCGAGCGTGGGCGTGGCCCAGGGCTTCGAGGGCGACTGGAACCTCGAGGTCACCGGGTTCTACAAGCAAATTTGGGACTCGATCGTGGCGACCCAAGCGTTGGTGCTGCCACAGGGCGGCCAGCTCGGTCCACGGGTGCTCTCGAACGCCGGGATCGGGCGCACCTACGGTGCCGAGGTCTTGCTGAGGAAATCGCTGACCCGGAACTTCTACGCCTGGCTGTCATACACCCTCTCTCGGGGGGAGCTCCGCGACGCGCCGGGGGGGGAATTCAGCGTCGTCGATTTCGACCAGACACATATCCTCACGCTCATCGGCAGCTATAAATTCCCTCGAAACTGGCAGCTTGGCGCGCGGTTCCGGCTGGTCTCGGGCAACCCGACCACGCCCATCGTCAACGGAGTGTTCGACGCTGAATCGGGCGGTTACCGCTGCATCGAGGGCGCGCGCAACTCTGACCGCATCAAGACCTTCCACCAACTCGACCTGCGCGTGGACAAGCGCTGGTACAGCAAGCGCGCGGAGATCTCACTCTACCTTGACATTCAAAACGCGTACAATCGACGCAACGTGGAGTTTCGAAACTACGCGTTCAACTGTCAGAGCTTCGCGCCCATCACTGGCCTCCCCATCATCCCCTCCATCGGCACGCGGATCGAGTTCTAAGAATGTCCAGGTCGCACCTCATCTCCTCCCTCGTGAGAACAACGGCGCTCGTCATGGTCGTCGGCTGCGGGGACTCGCTGCCAGACGAGGCGCTGCTCACCACGGTGCGACCGCTCGCCGCCCGCGTCGAGGTCACAGAGCCCCTCGTTCCAGACGAAGATCCCGACGCCGCACCTCGAGCCCAGGCCTTGCCGTTTGAGACCGTGACCGTCACGCCGCTGATCGCGGGGCCGCAAGGGGTCGTCGATCCCGACGACCTCGCGCCGCTGTGGTTCGCGTGCCCGCTGAGTCCGACGCAGAGCCTGTACGGCTGCATCTCGGCCGAGTTCCCGACCACCGTCGCCCTCATCCCGACCTGCGAGGAGCCGGGCTCAGGCTTCGACGTCGACTTCTCAGAGATCCCCGAGCCCCAAGGGCTGTGCCAGCTCGACTCCGTAGGCGCCCCCTCCCTCACCATCCCGTTCGACTTCAACATCCTCTCAGGAGGTGGCGTCGAGCTCACGATGATCGCCGGCCCGCCCGGCGGGACCTCCACGCAGACCTGCGCAGAGGTCCTGTTGTCGGGGAGCATCGAGGTCCCCGATGATTGCGTGATCTTGCTGCAGCGGATCACCGTGGGTCCACTTGAGCGGTTGTTCGCGTTGGCCCAAGACTTCGGGATTGTGCTCCCAGAAGAATTTGCGATCACCGATCTCGAGGACATCCCCGACTTTGATCGACACCCCCGGATCTCAAGCGTCGGCGTGCAACCAGTGGACGAAGAGGGCGGCGAAACAACCGGACCGATGGTCGACATCCCAGACGGTGGGACCTTCGCAGCGGACTACGGAGGGGTGCTGCGATTCAACGCGCTGAGCCCCAACTCCGAGCTGCAGGTCTTCACCGTCCAGAGCGGCAACGGGGAGATCCGCGAGGAGTCCGAGGCCTTCCGGGGCGCTTGGTACCGCACCTGGGGCAAGCTCCAAAGCAGCTCGAGCAATGACGCCGTCAGCTTCAATGACTTCGCGCTCACCGCGGGGAGCCAAGACGAATCGGAGACGCCGGAGGCGGACACCATCGAGTTCGTCTTCGTGCTCCGCGACGGCCGCAACGGCGTGGACTGGAGGACCTGGAGCGTGGAGGCGCAACCCCTCCCGTGAACCTCCGGCGACTCAGCCTGCTCTGGGTGGTCGCCTTCGGATGCGACGCCACGCAGCGCGCCGACCCCGACGCGCTCCCGCTCGAGACGGCGCCCCCGGTGGTCATGGGGCGACTCCCTCAGACCCGCCTCGTCGAACCCGAGGCCCCCGAGCCCGCCCGCCCCGAGGCTGAGCCGCCGCCGAGCGCCACCGCGACAGCGTCCGACGCGCTGACGCCCGCGGTCGCGATGAACGCTCTCGACCGCCCACCGGCGGGACAGGATGCCCCGCGGGGCTCCGCCGCTGCGTCGATCACAAGCGCTGGCACACCGGCGACCGAGACGCTGCGCTCCGGTCCGGCGACGGCGGCGCAGCGCGCGATGGCCAAGGAGATTCAAGACCAGGTGAGTTGCCTCCGAGGTCGCCCCTTCCGCGAAGATGTCGCGGTGGAGTTTCAATCCATGGATGACTTTCGGTCGTTCATTCAAGGCGAGCTGTCGCGCGAGCAAAAGTCACCCAAGGGTCGCAGGGAGCAGCGGCTCCTCAAGGCCGTTGGCCTGATCAACTTCGATGAAGACTTGATCGCGATGATCGAGCGGGCCACCTTGGAGCAGGCCGCTGCCTATTACGATCCGCGCGAGAACACGTTCTACATCGTGAAGGCGATGCCGGACATCATGCTGCGCGCCACCATGGCCCACGAGCTGCAACACGCCCTGCAAGACCAGCACTCGCAGGCCCTCGACGCGTACACCAAGGGCGCGTTCGACACGCTCGACGCGGGGCTCGCGGCGCGGTTCGTCGTGGAGGGGGAGGCCTCCCTCGTCGGGAACGCGTGGATGCTCCTCACCGCCGCCGGCCTCCCCATGCTCGGAGACGTCATGCCGTCACCATGCACAGAGGGCCCGACGGCGAGCACCGACCGCGCGATGTTCTGGTCCTCGCTGCGAGACATGACCATCGACATCGCTGGCCAGACGCGCGCGGCGGTCCAAAATCCCGGGCTGCTCGAGCGCTTGCTGACCCAGGCGTTGAGCCCGAGCGTCGCGGAGAGCATGCGAAAGCTCGACACCCTGCCCAACTTTGCCTACTACACGATGGTCCCGCCCTACACCTTCGGCAGCTTCTCCATGTACAAGGTGCTGGAGTCGAAGGGCTGGAAGTGGAGCGGGATCGATCGACTGTTTGAGCGGATGCCCGCGACCACGGCCGAGGTGCTGCATCCCGCCAAGCTCATCAAAGGTGTCCGCTACCCTGCGCCTCAGCTGTGGAAGTCGGCGGAGCACCCCTTCGCGACCAAGGGGTGGCGCGTGGACCCTCGCGACCAAGTGGGCGAGCTGGGCCTGCGCATCGTGCTCATGAACGGCGGCGCCAACGAGCGCGCGGCGAAACGCGCGGCCCAAAGCTGGGGCGGTGATTCTGTTCAGGTGTGGACGCGGCGCCGCGGCGGCGCCGAATTCCTCGCATACGACTGGAATCTACGGGCTGAAGGTCCCGCGCAAGCGAGCGCGCTCAAGACCGCGCTGTGGTCCGCCGTCGAGCGACGCCGCGGTGAGCTCGATCTCCTCGGGGAGGTGTCGCCGATTGACAGCGCCTCGGGTCTGCTGGTCTTCGCCTACACCGGGCATCAAAATCACCGCCGATTCGGACGCATGACCTGGTCCCCGTCGGGCGTCGTCTTGAGCGAAGGATGGCTCGAACCGCCGACCGGGGTTCGGGTGCTCCCCTGACGCGAGGAGTCTCCGGGGGATGAACGCGCCCCGCGGCGCCACCCCGCCTCCGCAGGCCGCGAATCGCGCGACTTCGCGACGTCGCGGGAACATTTTTTCGCCGCAGTCGGTACGGCCAATCGTCGCGAATGCACTACCCTCCGGAGGCTTGACCGAGAGCGGTCTACGAACGAAAGTCCTCGCTACGCTCCATGCTGCGCCTCATCCAACTGCCCCTCGCGCTCTCGCTGAGTCTCTCGGCGCCCGGTGCGGATGGGGTCGACGCACCCACAAACAGCGCGGAGTCTCCCGCCGGATTCCGCGGGTCGTTTCGCGAGCCGTTCGCGATGGAGCCGCTCATGCTCAGCGAGGCGCTCTCCACCGCCATCGACACGAACATCGACCTGCGCTCGCGCGTGGTCGATGTGGAGATCTCCGAGACCCAAGTGCTCGCAGGACTCGGCGCCTACGATCTCATCATGACCGCTGGCGTCAGCGGATCGCTCGGCAAGACCACCCCCCGAGGCTCTGCCTTCGTCTTCTCCACCGGAAGCGAAAACCTCGGCGCCTACGTCGGGCTCTCGCGGGCGCTGGAGACCGGCGGCAACATCGCGCTGCAGTTCGATTTTAACCGCACCCTCACAGCGCAGCCGCGGAATTTCTTCGGCGCCGCCGCTGCCTCGTCGGGGACCGTCGAGCTGGCCGAGTATGTGGTCGCGCCGACCCTCACGATCAGTCACCCCCTGCTGCGCGGGCTCGGACTCAAGGTCAACCGCGCCAACATCAACCGCGCCCGCCTCTCGGCGAGCCAGGCCCGCGCCAACGAACATCTCATCGCCCAACAGGCCGTCCGCGACGTCGTCCGCGCCTATTGGGACGTGCTCTACGCCATCCGCGACCTCGAGAATCGCCACAAGGCCGTCGAACTCGCGGAGCAGCAGCTCGAGTTGACGCGCGCCCAGGTGGCTGCGGGCCGCCTGTCCGCCGTGGAAGCCAAGGCTATCGAGCAGTCCTTGGCCGTACGGGAGAACGAGGTGATCATCGCCGAAGACACGCTGCTGACGGCCTCGATCAGCTTGCGCACGCTCATGGGCGAATCGTTGTCTGGGGGATCGACCCTGGGCATCAACCCCACCACGGCCCCCGACTATTTCGAACCCCGCGCCATCGACGTGGACGAGGAGATCGAGCGCGCCCTGGCGAACAATCCCCAGGCCCGCCAGCTCGAGCTCGCGTTGGCGAGCAACCGCATCGACGAACTCGAGGCGGCGAATCAACGGCTGCCGCAACTCGACTTCAGCGGTTCGTTCAACGCGCGAGGCCGCAGCGTGGACACAGCGGCGGTCCCCGAGACCGGCACCCCGGCCGCGCAAGGATCGTGGTCAGAGGCGTTCGGAAACTTCGTCAACGAAGACATCGGCGCCGACGGTCTGTTCGCAGACTTCACCATTCGCGGGCAGCTCGACCTGCAGTGGGACATTCGAAACCGCACAGCGAAGGCCAACCATCAGCGCGCGCGCGCCCAGATCGCCCTCGCCGAACTCAACCTCCAAAAGACGCAGCAGGCGCTGGCGTCTCAGGTGATCCAAGCGGCCCGGAGCATGCGCAGCGCGCTCAAGCGCATCGAGGTTTCCGACCTGTCAGTCGAGCTATCCCAAAGCAACCTCGAAGCGGAGCGCGCACGATTCAGCGCTGGGACGGCCACGAACTACGACGTCCTCTCTCGCATCGACGAACTCAACCGCGCGCGCCAAGATGCGCTCAATGCGCGGCTCGACTACGTTCGCGGACTCTTGGAGATCCAGACCCTCAACGGTGAGATCCTCCCGGCCTACGGCATCGGGCTCGCGCACGCCGGCGCCTCCGAGGGCTGAGCACCACCGCGGTATACGGGCCCCTAAGAAGGGTGCGCCTGCGCCGCTCACATACCCTTGGGCGGCAGCCGCCAGGATTTCTTGGTCGCTGCGATCGGTCCACAATTCCCGGCACCACGGGGCGCGTTCGCGGGGTTAGCGCAGATTGTTCCTGCGCGTGTCTCCGTGGTAGCGTCCGCCCACCTTGGGAAGTACGTTCCGAGGGGAGACAAGGCACGTGAGCATGGATTCGGCCAATACCAGTTTGAACAAGTGGGAACTCGAAGCGACGACCAAGCCGCTCACATCCGGTGAAGGGATCGTCGGCATGCTTGCCCTCGCCACCTTCGGTACGATTTTCCTGGTGATCATCGCGGGCTCGGTCTACGGCATCGTGGGTCCCAAGCAGCACGGCGGCCTCGAAGAGCAATATCAAGAGAAGCTCGGCGGTGGAACGGCCCCTGCGGCGGCCCCCGCCGAAGCGGCTCCGGCCGAAGCGACCCCCTAGGGTGAGGTGTCTTCGCGAGCGGTCGTGACCTTTGACGAGGACGGCAGCGCGAACCCGATAAACGAGAGGTGCTGGCCGATGCCGGCGCCGTCGCGTCGGTACGAAAAATACTCGTCTGGCTGGAGGCAGGTGCACCCGCCCACGTCTTCGATGTGATCCGACGAGAGCCCGGCGGCCACGAGCTGGCGCCGCACGCACGCCCGCAGATCCACGTGAGGCCGAGGTCGGGTCGCGTTCGTCGGCCACACGAACTCGCTGGGAAACTGCTCCGCGACGTCGGGTCCCACCTCGAACGCTTCGGCGCTGATGCACGGGCCGATCGCGGCGAACAGACGCGGCGCCGATGCCCCTCGGGAGATGAGCACCTTCACCGTCTCCCCTGCGATATCCGCCGCGGTGCCTCGCCATCCGGAGTGCGCGGCCGCGCAGATTCCTGCTACCTCGTCGACCAAGAGGAGGGGCACGCAGTCTGCGGTGCGGACGCCGGCCACGAGCCCCGAGGCGCGCGTCGCGACGACCGCGTCGGCCTCCGTCGTGTCGTCGACGGCGCTGGCGTCGACGACCGCGACGCCGTGCACTTGTCGCGCGGTGCGCAGCGACGATGGATCGAAGCTCGCCTCGCCTCCGAGCCGCCGGAGATTCTCTCGCACGTGCGCGGGATCATCACCCCACTTCGCGCCGAGGTTCAAAGACCCGTAGCGCCCCTGGCTGACCCCGCCCCGCCGATCCGAGAAACCGTGGCACACAGCGGAGGAGAACTGGCGGGCGCGGGCGCGCATGCCTCCATCCTAGCAGGCTCCGCTCCCCTGGGCGCCCTCGTCTCTGGGATTTCGCGCCTCGGCTCACAGCGCCAGGGTGTCGAAGGCCTCGGTGAAACTCTCCGGCAACGGAGCCTCGAAGCGGAGCGCCTCGCCGGTCACCGGATGGGCGAAGCCTAGCATCTGAGCGTGCAACGCCTGCCGGCCGATGTTCCGGATCACGCCCGCGATCTCATCGTTCCGGGGGCGATAGCCATAGAGCTCATCACCGAGGATCGGGTGGCCCAGCGCCCGCGCGTGCATCCGAATTTGGTGCGTGCGCCCCGTGTGCAGCGTGAAGCGAACGAGGGTCGCCCCCCGCAAGCGTCGCTCCACTCGAAGATGCGTCTTCGCCTCGCGCACCCCCTCCCCGCGCGCGACGGGGGCGAAGCGCCGCCGGTCGTTGGGGTCTCGCGCGTGGCCGCTCACCACCGCCCGCGCGTCGAATGGGAGCGTCCCCATCACGATCCCGAGGTAGGAGCGCTCCAGCGAGTGCGCCCGGAACGACAGCGCGAGCGCGGTCTGAGCGGGCTCCGTGCGCGCCACGACCATGGCGCCAGAGGTGTCCTTATCAAGGCGATGGACAATTCCCGGCCGCGCGACGTCGTTACCGTCCAAGGTCGGAAGCTCCTCAGCCTCGACGCCGAAGTGGTGCAGCACCGCGTTCACCAGCGTGCCGTCCGGGTGGCCAGGGCCTGGATGTACCGGCATCCCCGCCGCCTTGTCGACCACGAGGAGGTGCTCATCTTCGTACAGCACCGACAACGGCAACGCCTGGGCGACGGCGCGCAAGGGCTCCGGCGCCACCGGCTGCACGAAGACACGCAGCGGCCCCTTCACCTTCGCCGAAGCCTTGAGCGGCGCGCCTGACTGATCGGTGACTTGGCCGTGGCCGAAGGCCCTCCCAAGCTGCGCACGATTCAATTCGACGCCGGCCTCCACGGCGGCCCCCACGAGCGCCTGGTCCAGACGCTGAGGTTTCTGCCCCTCCACCGGCGCGAGGTCGAATGTCAGCCGTGCGCCCGGCATCCCCCCAGACCCGCCGTCTACCAGATCTTGGTCTCCATCGACGCCCCGGGCTTGATCACCCGATCGACGATGGCCCGATCAAAGAAGTTGCGGCGGAAGATCTCGGGGGTCACGCGCGAACGAAAGAGGTCGCGTCCCTCCGCGATCTCCTCGGACAGGAGGTCAAAAAACGTGTCGTTCATGAGGCCCTCCTCGATCTTCGCCTTGTTGTACAGTTGAATGTCGGAGGCGATGGCGCGCGCCAGGGACTGGGCGCGAGGCTCGTTGTCGATCTTTTGAGGACCTGCCATGCGGAAAGTATACCTTTTCGCGCTCGGCGCATCCAGAGTCAGCGGTACACTGTCTGGGAGTGGAGAGCCTCACCGCCACCCTGCCATCCTTGCTCGCGGCGACCGTGGCCTTCGCCATTGGTTCCTCGGTCGTCCTCCGCGACCGCAAACGCGACGATTTTGTGCTCTACGGGGTCTTTTGCTTCAACCTCGGCCTCTATCACCTGGCGAGTTTCTTCGCCGCCTTCGGTGGCGGCAACGAGTTCTTCTCCTGGATCGCCCAGACCGTCAGTCTGGTGCTCCCCTGGTCGGCGGACCGCTGCTTTAGCTCCCTGATCCCCGTGGAGCCGGGCACGAACCGGACGGGGCGACTTCGCACGAGCCTGCTGCTCGCGCTGCTGCTCGCCCAAACGGCGGGTTTGCTCGTCATCTTCCAGATCGCGCCGCTTGGTCTCAGTGAAATCGACCCCGAAATCTGGCGCTACGTCTCGTGGGGTCTGAACCTGTACGTCATCGTGGGGCTGCTCTTGGTGGGGCGGCAAATGTGGCGCGCCGCCGCCGCCGCCGAAGGGACCACCCTCGCCCCTCGCCTCCGCTATCTGTTCTTCGCGAGCCTCATCGCGCTCACACTCGGCAGCCCGCTCATCCCCGCCGTGGGACCCATCATCACGGCGGTCTATTTGTACTTCGTCGCGCAGACGATCCAGCGAGACCGCCTGCTCGAGCTACCGGAGGTCATCGCCCGCATCGCCACGCTCGGCCTGCTCGTGATCGGCGCCACCTCCGTGTTTGCGCTGCTGCTGATCTGGATTCCGCTTCAGCCCGGCGCGAGTCGCTCGCTGCTGTTCTTCAACGTGACGGTGGCCTCCTACGCCGTGATCGTGCTGCTCGAGCCGGTGCGGACGGCGGTGGAGTCACGGATCGAGACGCTGTTATTTCGTGACCGCTCGGCGCTGAGATCGGTGGTGATCACCCTGCGCGCCCAGCTCCTCAACGTGATCGATCCCAACGAGATGGTGCAGGCTGTGGTCGACGCCCTGCGCGACTCCAACCGCGTCACCCACGCGAGCCTGTTCTTGCTCGACCCTCGCGGCGCCTACCTCTCGCTTCGCGGGGAGATCGAGGACACCCCCGTCCGGCGGCTGGACTTCGCGACGCGGCGACCGCTGCTCGAGCTCATGCGGCGACGGGGCGCCCTCCTGCGAGACGTGCTGCAGCGGGACAAGGAGCGCTCCGACCGGGAGACCAACGCGGAGCTGGCCCAGGCCATCGAGACCATGGGTGAGCTTGGCGCGAGCTTGGCCGTGCCCATCCTCGGGCGACTGGATCAGCGCCACGAGGAACCCGAGGTGCTCGGCGCCCTGTTCGTCGATGATGAGCGGCTGCTCGAGCCGTTCGCGCGAGAGGAGGTCGATCTCTTCCAGTCCCTCGCGATCCAAGCGGCCATCACGCTGCAAAATTCCGCCGTGTACGAGAAGCGCAAGGAGCGAGACCGCCTCGCCGCGCTCGGTGAGATGGCCGCCGGCTTGGCCCACGAAATCCGGAACCCACTCGGGGCGATTAAGGGCGCGGTCCAGATCGTCCAACCCGACATGAAGAATATGAACCCGACGACGGCCGAATTCCTCGGCGTCATCGTCGAAGAGGTCGATCGCCTCAACCGCGTCGTCACCCAATTTTTAACCTATTCGAGGCCCTACAAAGGCGAGCTCGATCCCGTCGACATCACCCTGGTCCTCGCCGCCACCGTCCGCCTCGTCCCGCCAGAGCACGAAGACGTGGTGCGGGCGGAATTCGAGGAGGAGCTCCCCTTGGTGCAAGGGGACGCCGACGCGCTGCAACAAGTCTTCCACAACCTGGTCCTGAACGCGCTCGACGCGATCTTTCTGGTCCCCGGAGAGCCCGAAAATCCCCCCAGCGTCGTGCTCAGCGCCCGTCTGCGCCCGCGGGGGCTCCCGAGCGGCGACGCCATCGCCATTTCGGTCCGCGACAACGGGCCCGGACTGTCGAATCAGACGATCACCAACCTCTTCGTCCCCTTCCACACCACAAAAAGTGGGGGCACGGGACTCGGGCTCCCGATCAGCCAGAGAATTGTGGAGAATCACCTCGGCGTCTTCGAAGTCGGGAATAACGCAGAGGGCGGCGCGTCTTTCACCGTTATTCTGCCGGTTGACGTTGACGCGGCCGAGTCCAGCCTTGACACTCCCCTGGAGCCTAAGTCCCTGTGAACGAGTCAAAGTACCGAGTCCTGCTCGTGGACGACGAGCCAAACCTGCGGAAGGTCCTCAGCGCGTTGCTGATCCAACAAGGCTTCGCTGTGCACGTCGAAAACGACGGAGAGGCGGCCCTCACTCGCGTCCGCTCCGCGCCTGCGGACACCTTCGATGTCGTGATCAGTGATCTCCGCATGCCGAATATGAACGGCATGGAGCTCTTGCGCGCGCTCAGCCGCGAGGAACCCAACCTTCCCGTCATCATCCTCACCGCGCACGGCTCCCTCGACACCGCCGTGGAGGCGGTGAAATCGGGGGCCTTTGACTTCCTCGAGAAGCCCTTCGATCGGGAGCAGATTCATCAAGTCGTCGCGAAGGCCGCCGCGACCCGTGCGCGCCGTGGACCCAGCCTTCGACGCAGCCGAGAGGACGCGGGCGACCCCTGCAAGGCGGTGGGCATGGTCGGGGAATCAGAGGCCATGCGAAGCGTCCGCGAGACCGTTCGCACAGTGGCGGCGAGCCCCTCCACAGTCATGATCGTCGGCGAGAGCGGCACGGGTAAAGAGCTCGTCGCGCGCGCCCTCCACCTCGGATCTCCTCGCAGCGACCGCCCCTTTATCTCCGTCAACTGCGCGGCGATCCCTGCGGGCCTCGTCGAGTCTGAGCTCTTCGGGCATGAACGCGGCGCCTTCACTGGCGCGGTGGCCAACCGACCCGGGCGATTTGAGCTGGCCGACTCCGGCACGTTGTTCCTCGACGAGATCAGTGAGGTGCCGCTTGAGATCCAGGTGAAGCTCCTTCGCGCGGTCCAAGAATCAGCCTTTGAGCGCGTGGGAGGCGTGAAGACTCGCACGGTTGACGTGCGATTAATCGCCGCTACCAACCGAGACTTGAAGGCGGAAATTGAGGCGAAGCGTTTCCGCGAAGACCTCTTTTACCGGCTCAACGTGGTGCCGGTGGAGCTGCCAGCGCTGCGCAACCGGCCCGAAGACATCGCCCCGCTCGTCCAGCATTTTGTCGAGCGGTGCAACGAGCGACTCGGGAAGGAGATCTCAGGTTTCTCCGACGACGCCCTGGCCGCGCTGCGTGGCTACGCATGGCCCGGCAATATCCGCGAGCTTGAGAACCTGGTGGAGCGAATGGTGCTGTTCGCCTCCCAAGACGTGATCGCCCGGGATGATCTCCCGGACAACTTTCACGAGCTCGAGGGCGACGACTCAACGATGGACGAGCGCTCGGCGGGGGGTGGTGTGCGGCACATCCGCCTGCCGCTCTCCAGCCTCGGGCTCGATCTAAAGGAGGCGGTGAAGGCTGGCTCTCGACTCGTCGAGGAGGCCCTCATCCGTGAAGCCCTGAGCCAAACTGACACCAACGTGACGCGATCAGCTCGCCTCCTCGGCATCTCGCGACGAAGCCTTCAGTCGAAGATGAAAGAGCTCGGACTCCGCGACGCCGCGCCGGCTCCAGCGACGGAGCCCCCGCCCTCTGAGGCCGAATCGGAAGCCTAGGGCGAGCCACGCCTGCACCCGAACAATCGCTAGACGGGAAACCCGCAGACCACGGAAGTCCGCCTCAAGCGACATCTTGCCGCCGATGTGCGCGGCAGGCGTCAGCGGACGCGCAATATGGCCCCCTCGCAGGGCGCCACCTTCGAACGCCGGGCGGGGCTTCGAGTCCACCGCTCGTCGGCTTCTACCCCACCGATTGAATTGCCTCGAACATCTTGGGGGCGTTGTTGACGGTGTACCACGCGCGCTGGTAGCGTTTCATGGCCTGTAGGACTCCCATGCGTATATTTCGCGCCCTCACGCCCGTGTTCGCCCTCTCCCTCGGAGCTCTGTGGAGTGGGAGCGCGTATGCCGGGGAGGCCACGCGAATCGCGACCGCGGCAGAGGAAGACAACCCCTTCGACTTCCACTTCGGAGCGAGCTACGCCTTCGACTACAAGAAGGCGGCGATTCTTCGCGAGTTCACCCAAGACGGAGGCAATCGACTGGGTCGCGATCTGATGTACTACCAGCAGCGGCAGACCGTGAACGTCGCGATGGAGATCGGCATCTATCGCAACCTGTCGCTGTACGTGGAGCTTCCAGTTGTCGTCGCCGATAATCGTGCCTACGCGTTCGACAAGGAGAGCGGCGACTGCGTCTATCCCAGCGACATCACCCCCACGGGATCGCTGACGACCTCCGACATCAACTGCGTGGACAAGACCAACAGCTCCACGATCCGGGACGGCATCATCCCGCGCAACGGGTTTGACGCGCGAAATCCATCCAGCGCCTACACCGAATTTACTTCGGAGGACACGAAGCGGATTTTTAACGGGCCAACTCGAAAGGGAATTGACCAGCTCCACGTGGGGATCAAGTACGGGATCCTCGACCAAGACAAGCAACCGCACCTGCCCACCTGGATCCTTGGACTGGAAGGTCGCTTCGCCATTGGGCGCCCGATGGAATTCAGCCGCAACATCGCGATCGATGAGCCCAAGAGCAACACCTCGGTCGGGCGGGGCACGCACGAGCTCGGCGTGTGGACCGCGCTGAGCCGACGCTATCGATTCCTGGAGCCGTTCTTTGGTGCGCATTGGCGTTACGCATTCAGAGCGTCGAACACGACCTTCCAAAAGTTCGCCGACATGGACGTGACGAATCCTCAGAGCACGACCGGCCTCTACGTGGGCGCGGAGTTCATCCCGTGGGAGAACAAAGCCAAGCAGCAAAAGTTCTCGATCACCTTGATGGGGACCGCCGATCTTAATTACGGGGGTCGCGCCTACAGCGAGGTGTGGGAATTGCTGGCGGACAGTCCGGCGCTCGTGGGCACCTACGCCCCTGGGGCAGGCGAGTGCAACGTGCAAGAAGCGCTCGCGTACGCGGGTAGCAACCCGACAGATCCCGTCGGCTTCTACGACGCGGCCAACGCGGCGCCGAACAGCGGCGACTGCAGGAAGTTCGAGGGCATCACCGACGTCGATGATTTCGCCCGCTTCGGACTCCGCGCTGCGATGAACTTCCACCTCGGGAAATACGCGCGGCTCAACTTCGGCGCGGACGTCAAAACGGACACGCAGCACTTCTTGACCAACGCCAATCGTGGAGACCCTGAGGCCTTTGGGGACCCCCAGATCGTCGAGGGTGATGAAGTCGGGGTGAACCCGGTGCGACGCGACGTCGTGGATAACGTCGGGCGGCGCTACGCGATCTCCAACGTCTTCAACGTGGTTGGCTTCACAAACTTCTTGCTGACGTTCTAGCCGTCGTCCGCGTCATCGTTTAACTCCGCAGCGGACGCAGTTTTCGTGCGCTGTGACGCCTCCGCCATGCGAGCGTAGATGTCGCGGATCGAGAGCCCCGTGCGCTTCGCGACGGCCTTCGCCCGCGCCTTAGGCTTGAGGGATGAATCCATCATGAGCTCGAACACCTCGCGAGCGCCGCTTTGTAGGTCGGTTTTGGAGGCCTCCCGGAGCGAATCGGGGGCAGCGGCGACGACGACGGTCACCTCCCCGCGCAGGCCCTCCGCGAGCGCGGACGCGAGCCCCTCGGCGGTCCCGCGATGCACCTCCTCATGAAGCTTGGTGAACTCTCGACCGACCATGACCTCGCGGGTGGGCGCGTCGGGGGCCGCCCGCGCGAGATCCCGAAGTAACGAGGCCACGCGGTTGCCCGCCTCAAATAGAATTGAGGGGCCCGCCGCCTCGACCACACGCTGCAACGAGGCCGCCCGCCCCGCCCCGCTGCGGTCGATGAAGCCTACGAACTGGGCCCACGGGGCGCTGAATCCGCTCATGGTCAGGGCCGTCGTCGCCGCCGACGGTCCTGGGATCACCTCAACTTTGAAGCCGGCGTTGGCCGCAGCCCGCACCAGCTCGGCCCCTGGGTCGCTCCAGACCGGCATCCCCGCCTCGCTCACGAACACCACGGTCTCCCCAGCCCCCAACCGCTCGAGCAGCGCGGCCACGCGTCCGTGCTCATTGCCCACAAAACAGCTCATCCGACGCGGGAGCGCCTGCGCGTCACCGAGCAATCGCGCGGGGCTCCGGGTGTCTTCACAGAGCAACAAATCCGCGGCGACGATGGCCTCCCGTGCACGCGGGGACAGGTCTCCGCGATTACCGATCGGTGTGCCCACCAGGACCAACACCCCGCCGCCATGCTCACCCATCGACCGCCCCTTCCACGCCCCATACCGCCCCCATGACCGCTCCAGCGCTCATTCGTTCCCCAGCGCGATCTGGACGGCGTCGCCCAATTCGTCGTGGAGAAATGCGCGCAGCCGAAGCAGCATCCGCTTCTCGACCTGTCGAGCCCGCTCACGGCTCACGCCCCATCGCTCGCCCAGGCTCTGGAGCGTGACCGGCGCCTCCGCCATCAACCGCTCCGAAAACAGCTCCGCCTCTCGCCCCTTGAGGTCCGCGCCAAAGCGCCGCAGTTTCTCCGAGAGCAGCTGCTTGAACTGCGCGGCTTCCACGGTGGACTCCGGATCGAACTCGTCGTCGGTGTTCGCGAGCAGGTCGAGCTTCGTCCGCCCGCCGGCGTCGCCGTCCCCGATGGGCGCGTGCAGCGACGCGTCCGGGGCCGCGAGTCGCTTTTGCATCTCCACCACCTCTTGGGTGGACACATCGAGCGCGTCCGCCAAGTTCTCTGAGGTCGGCTCGACCCCTGCCGCCTCGAGCGCCCGCCGCTGCTTGTTGAGGTTGTAAAACAGCTTGCGCTGGTTTTGCGTCGTCCCCAATTTTACCAGCCGCCAATTGGCGAGGATGTACTTGAGGATATAGGCGCGAATCCACCAGGCCGCGTAGGTCGACAACTTGATCCCCCGATACGGGTCGAATCGGTCGACCGCCTTAAGCAGCCCCACGTTCCCCTCTTGGACGAGGTCGAGGAGGTTCTGATAGCCACGGCGATACTCGTTGGCCAGCTTGACGACGAGGCGCAGGTTGGACGTGACGAGACGCCGCCCGGCTTCGCGGTCACCGGTCTCCACCCACCGCTTGGCGAGCTCGTGCTCTTGTTCGCGCGACAAGAGGGGATAGCGGCGCACCTCCGCCATGTACGCGCCCATCGGATCTCGCACCGCCAGCGCAGCGGTGCCGGCGGGTGCCGAACGGCCGGATAGCACCTCGCGTGCGATGGCGTCGAGATCGTCGTCCGACACAGGGCCCACGTCTGCGAGCGGATCGACCTCGTCGTCTCGCGCGGGCTCGGGTCCGGGTGTGGCGAGCGCCGCGCCGCTCTCGTCGGGCGTCGCGTCCGCCCCCGCCTCTACGATCTCAGCGTCGACCAGCTCGACCTCGATGATCGATGAGTCCTCCCGAGCGCGCTCCTCGTCGCCGAGGTGGTCGGCCTCGGAGGGAGCGTCGACGACGTCGGCCTCCAACACCACGTTGCGGGAGTCACGCCGCTCGGTCACGCCCGCGCGCTGCTTCGCCGTCCGAGGCGCCCCTCCCCCGCGCTGCTTGGCCTTGCTCATCGTACGAAAGTGTACGTCACCATGGCCGCGATCTAACAACCCCGAGAGGTTCCCGGAAGCAAAACGAAACAATCTCGGGTACGGCGCAAATATGGCGACTCATTGGCCCGTAGGCCCAGTCGAAGCTACACTCTAGGTGTGGCTAGCTTGAGCCCCACCAGAGCGCGAAAATCCTGGACGACCCCGGCGATCGTCACGATCTCTCTCCTCGCTGCGCTCGGCCTGACAGCCATCGGCAATCCAACCGCCCAGGCTGATCTTCAAGATCCGCGGGACCGACTGCGGCGGATCCCCCAGCCTGAATCGGTCGATTTGCGCGTCCTCGACTGGGCGTTGTGGAACGTCAGCAAGTACTACGTGGACCCGGAGCGAGTGGAACCTAACCGGATGGCCCTCGCGGCGTTGGAGGCGCTGGAGGAGACCATCCCCGAGGTGCTCATTTTACCCATGAATGAGGGGCGCGCGGTGAAGGTGCGTGTAGGCGTCTCGGAGCAGGTCTTCGATCTCACGGTTGGTGCGCTGTGGGCGGTCGGCCCGCACGTCCGCGAGGTCTTCCGCTACATCGGCGAGCACACGACGCTCACGGAGGAGACCCGGGAAGACGCGGAGTACGCGGCGGTGGAGGCGGTCCTCGAGACCCTCGACCCACACACCAACCTCCTGCGGCCCGATGACTTTGAGAATATGAAGACGTCGACGAAGGGGAGCTTCGGAGGCCTCGGAATCGAGATCAGCACGCGCGACGGGATGATCACCGTGATCCGCGTCCTCGACGGAAACCCGGCGAAGCGCGCCGGGCTGCAAGCGGGAGACCGCATCGTCCAAATCAACGACGAGTCCGCGGTCACAATGACTGTGAATGAGGCGGTCGCGCGCCTTCGCGGTGCGCCTGGCACCACCGTCTCCATCTACGTCACACGCGACGGGCTCCGTCGCCCCGCGAAGTACGACATCACCCGCGACGTCATCAAGCTCGAGAGCGTCACGGGCGACATCCTCCCCGCGGTCGGCCCAGACGGTTCGCCGGCGAAGGTCGGGCTCGTCCAAATCCCCCGGAATTTCTCCCAAACCACCGCGAGCGAGCTTCGTAAACAACTCAACCGCTTCGAGACAGAGGGGGTGAAAGGCATCGTCCTCGACATGAGGGAGAACCCCGGCGGGCTCCTCCAAGCCGCGGTCGATGTGGTCAACAGCTTCGTCGACCAAGGCACCATCGTCGCGACCGTCGGCGCCTCCGCGAGCCGCGAAGAGAACCGCGCGGACGGACGATACAAGTTTGAGCCGGTCCCCATCGTCGTGCTCATCGACGAGTCCTCGGCGTCCGCCACTGAGATCGTGGCGGGCGCGCTGCGGAACTTGGACCGCGCCGTCATCGTGGGCAGGCGGAGCTTCGGTAAGGGCTCGGTGCAGGTCCTCCACGACCGCCGATTGAGCGAGAAGGAGCTGGCGCTGAAGCTGACGATCGCGCAGTACCTCATCCCAGGCGATGTCTCCATTCAGTCCGTCGGGGTCAGCCCCGACATCGAGACGATCCCGGTGTACATCGGCAAGGATTTCTCGCGCTACTATGGTCGCAAGTGGATCGACCTCGTTCGCGAAGAGTCCTTGGCCAAACATCTTAAAAATGGCGCCGCTCAACGCGACACCATCGAGCTCCCGTCGTTGTACTTTCTCCAGCGAGGTTCGCTCGCTGAAAAGGACATGGAGCCTGCGCTCCCCAAGGAGAACCTCGAAGGTGTCGATCTCGGGCGCGCCAAGGAGCTCTTGAGAGATGGCGAGATCCGGATCGCGCGCGACCTCGTGCTGCAGATGGACGGGCCTCGCCGCGCGACGGCCCTCCCGACCCTCTCGTCTTTCGTCACCGAGCAGCGCGACAAGGAGCTCTCAAACATCGTGACGAGCCTCAAGAAAAAAGGGATCGATTGGACCCGGGCTGCGACAAACGACCTCGCCGCGACCAGCGACAAGCTCAGCGCCAGCGTCATCCTGAAGGCGGACGGTGGGGTTTTGCGCGCGGGGGAGTCAGGGAAACTAAAGCTCACCGTGACGAATCTTGGAGATACGACCGCCCACCAGGTGCGCGCGATGAGCGACAGCGACAACGCCGCTTTCGATGAGCGGGAGTTCTTTGTGGGGCGCCTAGGTCCCGGTGAGTCGCGCTCGACCACCGTGGAGGTTAACGTCCGCGCCAGTGAGATCACCCGCGCGGATCGCGTCGACCTCGACATCCTGACGAGCAAGGGCTCCGTCGCGCTCACCGGCGCTCCTCCTTCGCTCGATGTCGAGTCCATCGGCCTGCCCCGCCCCTCCTTCTCTTACGGCTACCAGATCATTGACGACCCCACCTTCGGAGATGAGATCGTCGGCAACGGTGATGGCGCGCTTCAGCTCGGCGAGCGCGTGCAGCTGCGTGCGACCGTCAAAAATGACGGTGACGGCGCCTCCCTCGACACATGGGTCCACCTGCGCAGCTTCTCCGGTGATGCCGTGTTCATCCACGAAGGTCGAGAGCACCTCAAGAAGCTAGAGACCGATCGCTCGGCTCCCGCCCACTTGGACTTCGAAATTCGAAACCGCCCCGCCGACAACTTGGCGAAGCTCTCTCTCACGGTCACCGACAATGAAATTGGCGAATATCTCGCCGAGAAATTTGAGCTCGTGGTGCATCCCGACTCCGTCACTTTTGAGCGCGTCCGCGGCGCGGTGACGCTCCCCGAAGGCGCAGATTTAATTGCGAGTCCACTCGGCGACGCCATCAAGGTCGCGTCGGTTCCACCAGCGTCTACGTTGTCCGTGACGGGGCGAGCCGAGGGGTGGCTCCGGGTACAGCTCAAAGATCGCCCGGCGTTCATCGCCGCCGAGGGGCTGACCGTTCAAGACGGCCGCGCGCGCCGCTCGACGCCCCACACGCTCCACTTCGCCATCTCTCCACCACAAATTGAGGTCGTCGGGCGGGTCTCGCAGACGGAGCAAGACCACATCGCGATCAGCGGGAGCGCGCTCGGCGAGAATGGGGTCAAGGACCTCTTCATCACCGTCGTCAATCCCTCGCGAGACATCTTCGCCCGGCGAGAGAAGGTCTTCTTTCAGGCCGCGCCTGACGCGAGCACCACGAAGCTCGACTTTGCCGCCACCATCCCGTTGACGCCGGGTAACAACCTCATCGAAATACACGCCAGAAAAGACGAGGACGTCGTCGGCACGCACCGGATGTGGGTGTTGTCGACGAAGGGGCTCGAAGAGGCGAGGGAGCAGGAGCGACAGCGTGTCGCCAAGGCGCGCTGAAGCGCCTTCGAAGCCTGTCTCGCGAGCAGCTTGACGACCAAAGGCGTCCGCGAAGCCGGCTCGACACCAGACCGAATGCTCGTCGCCGCGCGCCCTAGCCCGCTTCTTTTTGATCGGCGTACACCAGCACAGGACGCTTCCCGGAGGTCACGCACTCCTCGTCAACGTGAACTTCGGCGACGTTGTCCTGGCTTGGGATGTCGTACATGACATCGAGCATCGCCTTTTCGAGGATCGAACGAAGGCCGCGCGCACCAGATCGCTGATTTTTGGCCCGACGAGCGACCGCACGCAGCGCCTCTTCGGTGAACGTGAGCGTGACATCGTCCATTTGAAGCAGCCGGTGATACTGCTTCACGAGCGCGTTCTTGGGCTCCGTCAGGATCGCGACGAGCGCGTCCTCCTCAAGCTCACGGAGCGGCGCCACGACCGGCAGCCGGCCGATAAACTCCGGGATCAAGCCGAACTTCGTAAGGTCGGTGCTCTCGATCTGCTGGATGAGATCCCAGTGGCGGAGCTCCTTCTGCTTCTGGACGGAGGAGCCGAACCCCATCGTCTTCGACGTCGTGCGGGTCTCGATGATCTCCTCGATACCGGCGAAGGCGCCGCCACAGACGAAGAGGATGTTGGTGGTGTCCACCTGCAAGAAGTCTTGCTGCGGGTGCTTGCGCCCTCCCTTCGGTGGGACCGACGCCACGGTGCCCTCAAGAATCTTCAAGAGCGCCTGCTGTACGCCCTCACCAGAGACGTCCCGGGTGATCGACGGGTTGTCGCCCTTGCGAGCGATCTTGTCGATCTCATCAATGTAGATGATGCCTCGCTGCGCTCGCTCCACGTCGTGATCGGCGTTTTGCAGCAGACTGACGATGATGTTCTCGACGTCCTCTCCCACGTAGCCCGCCTCCGTCAAACTCGTCGCGTCCGCGATGGCGAACGGAACGTCGAGGATTCGCGCCAGCGTCTGCGCGAGCAGCGTCTTCCCCGATCCTGTCGGCCCGATTAACAAGATGTTGCTCTTGGAGAGCTCGACGTCGTCTTTGGTGCTGACGGCGTTAATGCGCTTGTAGTGGTTGTAGACAGCGACCGCGATGATCTTCTTCGCGTGCTCTTGACCGACCACGTATTCGTCGAGGGTGACGCGGATCTCTTGGGGCGTCGGCACCTTTCCGCTGGACTCGGGGTGCTCTTCTTTTTGTACTTCCTCTGCGAGGATGTCATTGCACAGGGCGATGCACTCGTCGCAGATATAGACCGATGGCCCGGCGATGAGCTTCTTCACCTCTTTTTGGCTCTTTCCACAAAAAGAGCAGCTCAAGTTGGTGGTGTTGGACTCACGCTTCGAGGTCATGGCTCACTCGCTATCTTTTCCCTTGTCTTCTGGCCGCGTGAGCACTTCGTCGATCAACCCGTACTCTTTCGCTCTCCCAGCGTCCATAAAGTTGTCGCGCTCTGTGTCCGCCAAGATCTCCTTGACGTCACGGCTGCAGTTCTCTCCGAGGATCTTGTTGAGCCGCTCCTTGAGCCGCAGAATCTCATTGGCCTGAATCTCGATGTCGGTGGCCTGTCCCTGCGCGCCGCCGAGGGGTTGATGAATCATTATCCGCGCGTTGGGGAGGGCGAAGCGCTTCCCCTTCTTACCCCCGGCGAGCAGGAACGCCCCCATCGAAGCGGCCTGGCCCATGCAGTAGGTCGCGACGTCGCACTTCACGTACTGCATGGTGTCGTAAATCGCGAGCCCGGCGGTCACGACCCCACCCGGCGAGTTGATGTACATGCGAATGTCTTTGTCTGGGTCCTCGGACTCGAGGAACAAAAGCTGCGCGATGATAAGGCTGGCGACGTGGTCATTGACCGGCGTGCCCAAGAACACGATGCGGTCCTTGAGCAGTCGGCTGTAGATATCCCACGATCGCTCTCCCCGGTGGGTTTGCTCGACCACGAAGGGGATGCTCGCCGATGAAACGTCGGGGACAGGGGCGCGCTCGCTGTTGGTATGTTTCTCGTACACCATGGTGGAACTGAACCCTTATGTTGACCGGCCGAGCGCGAGCGCGCAAGGGGAGGAAATGAGCCACCTGTGATTCTCTGGCGGCGGCGCGAACCTACTGTAACGCGGCCTACAGGGCCCTTTCGGGACGGCGCGGACGGGGGCGTCGTGGAGCGCGCAAATCGTGTGCAATTCCTGCGCGGGACTGGGCCAGCCTGCGAATGTCAGGTCCGGTTCTAGGCCCGTAGGCGGGGCTCGTTCCCGTTGAGGGCCAGCACCGTCGACGCAGGGATCGCGCGCAGCGCCGCCCCCACAAATCGCGCCCTATTCGGTGCTCTCGGGCCCGGCCTCGGCCTCAGCCTCGGGATCTGGAGCCTCCGTGACCGTGGACTTGCCCATCAGGAAGTCGAGGATCCGCTCTTCACGCATCTGCGCGCGGATGAGGATGATCTCCTGCGATTTCTCCATCTGCGCCCGCAGCCGCTCGGGGTTTTGATTTCGCTCCGTGGCGAGCTCCTTGATCTCCTCGGACAGCTCGTCGTCGGACACGTCGATGTCCTCCTTCTTGCCGATCGCGTCGAGCAGCAAAAATGCCTTCACGTTGAAGCTCGCCTGCGGCCGCATCTGATCCGCCATCGCGACCGGTGTGGTGCCGATGGCGTCAAAATCGAGCCCTTGCTGCGCGAGCTGCCGTCGATACATGTCGACCTGGGCAGCCACCTCTCGGTCGATCATTGACGGCGCCGGATCGAAGTCGTTGCGCCCGAGGATGTCCTTGACCAATCGCAGGCGCGCCTCACGCTCCGCCTCCGCTTCGTCCTCCTCGCTGACTTCTTCGCCATACTTCGCGCGGAGCTCTTTCATGCTCTCCGCTTCGCCGGTGTCCTTGGCGAACTCGTCGTCGAGTTCTGGCACGACCTTCTCGCGAACCTCGCGCAGCGCGACCTCAAGAGCGGCCTCTTGTCCCAGGAACTCTGGCTTTAACCCCTCTTGGGGCGGCATGAAGTTCATCGTCTTGGTGCTGCCGACCTCCGACAATGCGACCTCAGCAAACTGCGCCCCGAAGCCGGGGATGACCTCATTTGTCGATCCGAGCTCGACCCGAGCTTCCTTGATGTTGATGTCTTGGGCGCCGAGCTTCCCGACGATGTCCACAGTCCAGATGTCCCCGTCTTGGGTATTCTTGCGCGGGGAATCCTCTGGAATCGGCTGCACCTCCGTGAGCTCCGCCTGCTTCTTATCGAGGCGCGCTTGAACCTTTGACTCGTCCGTTACGCTGGGTCGACGGCGCACCTCGAGCCCGGTGTAGTCGGTCGGCTCGATGGACGGCGCCACCTCAAACCGCGCGGTGTAGGTGAAGTCTCGCTCGCGCTCGATATTGCCCGACTCCATCACCGGCTTGGTGAGCGGGGTGGTGTCGTGTTGGCCCACCGCCGTCTCGAAGGTCTCCTGCACAAGATCTCGCGCAAGTTCTTGTCGAACCGAGGAGCCGTACAGGCGCTCAAGCATCGGCAATGGCACCTTCCCTGGACGAAATCCTGGCAGGCGCACGCGGCCTTTGAGTTCCTTGAACTTGCCGTGAAAGCGCCCTTCAAGCTGATTCCAAGGGATGGTGACGCGCACGCGGCACTCGACTGCACTGATCTTTTCGAGCTGACTTTCCATGGTTTGGTCCCGGAGGCGTCTCTTAGCAGAGCACCAATTCGATGCCAACTAGATGAAGGCACGTCCTGCTAGGATTTCGGTACATGCCCTCGCGAAGCGGCGCTGTGCCCACACCCCGAGCACCCATCCGAGGTGCGCTTATCACGCAGAGCGCGCTGGTCGCCGCGATCTCGCTGCGCTGGACGTTCGGAGTCACCCCCGACCGGTGGGTAGACGACCATTGCGCGGGCGGCGTGGGTTACGACAGCCCCGGCGTACTCCATACGGCGCTGCACGATTTTGTCGAGCGCACGCCTATCGCGGCGCTCGATGCCCGCTTCGATCTATGGATCTTTGCTGCCGTGATCTGCCTGAGCGTGATCGTCTGCCGGGGTGGACTCTCTTTATTTCGTGGGCCCTCTCGTGCGCTGGCCTCGGTCATCGCCGCGCTGCTCGCCTCCGAATCTGCGTGGGCCATCGTCACATCGAACGACAGCCCCCCGGTCACCACGCTCGCAAATCTTCTGTTCAGCATCATCACGATGCTCGGGGTCTTCGCGATCATCCAAGCGCTGGTTCGACACGGCAAGGTCACCGGCAGGGCCTTCGTCCATACAATCGCGGCTGCGATGTGGCTCGCCCTCATCGACGTCCACGCGGGCATCATCATGGGGGGTCTGCTGATCGCCGCCGCCGTGACGCGGAGATTCAAGGGCAAGCGGCGCAGCGTGAGCCCGATCCCTTGGAAGACCGTCCTGTTACTTGGGGGCTTCGCGAGCCTGGTCGTCGTCGCGACTTCCTGGCTTGAGCCGCGGTGGATGTCGCCGCTATTCGACGCGCCGGCGCCCGCCCAGATTCACGTCGAGAGCCTGCGCCACGCCCCTCCCGGATTCCTCCCGCGCCTCTACCTGCCGGCCTGGGCGCTGCTCTTGGTCCTCATCGCCCCCCTCCGGTGGCGAGGTGGTCTCACCATGATCGTGATCACCACCGCCTCGATCATCGTCACATGCCGAGGCGAACCGATCGCGGGTGGCTTGCCGGCTGCGTGCCTGCTCTCGGTGTGCGCGGGCGGGTGGATATGGCTGGCGGGAACCTTCACCAGGAACGTGCCCCTCGCGCAGACGTTCGCGAGCGTCGCGGCGGTCGGGCTGCTCTTGTGGGCGAACCTTGGCGCCGCGTGGACCGATGGCGCCCGACTTCAACGCCCCACCACCTCGCTGCTGCGGTTGGTTGAGAGAGGGTTGGCCGCTCCGCGTGACGTGGTGTTCTTGGTCCATCCTTCCGTCCGCGCGCAGCTCCAGCACCTCCAGCGGCGCCACGGCGTTCGACCCGATCTCGTGATCCGGTCGGTCGACGATTTCTCCGACGAAACCCTGGTCCCCGCCGTGGTGTCATGGAACGCCGCGGGGCAGCGCCTGCTCTCGGACTCGTTCAGCCTTGAGGGGCGCTGGGATGCCCGCTGGGCCATCGAGTCAGGCCCGCTCTACTGGTTCATCTTCGATGGCGAGCGCGTGAGGCAAGCGCCCTCTATCGCCTCTCACACCTCGCTGGTTGACCTCGCTTTGGAAGCGCGCCCTCCGTTCGCCCTGATGCAGCTCGAGCGCGCGCGCTACCGCAGGAGCCTCGGCCGCTATGAGCTCGCGGGGAGGAGCCTGGCGATCATCGACCCGGAGCTCATGGGCATCTCCACCGCGGTGGCGGCGGCCGAACAGACGAGGATCCCATCCAATCACGCCACGATGCTCCGCGCACCGACGACCGCGCCTCACTCGTGGCCGCTGAAAAAGATCGTCCATGAGAGCAATGTCGAGGCCGGTGATTTGCTGTTTCACCTCGGGAGTATCGAGCAGGGCGAGCTCGTGCTGTACCGCGCGGGACTCGACGGTGCGTCGCGCGCGTGGAGCCCCCTGCTGAGCTGGCTCTCGGTGTCCGGCCAGCGTGAGCGCACGAACGCGATCTACGCCCAGCTGATGAGCCTCCCGGGCGGGATGTGCGAGGCCCTCAGGGTCCTCACCAGCAGCCCTCAGGCGGCGATCTTCCGGCTCCCGAGCGTCGAGGCGCTGTTCGAATCAGCGGCCCTCGAGCGCTGTGATCGAGTCGAAGTCTTCTCCGCCAAGCTGTTGTCGCTCGCCCGCAAATAGCCGCTCACGTGTGACGCACTCCGTCCGCCGCTAGCCGCGCCAGTCCGCGAGGCG
Source organism: Myxococcales bacterium (assembly GCA_014240065.1). Classification (GTDB taxonomy): domain Bacteria; phylum Myxococcota_A; class Polyangia; order Nannocystales; family Nannocystaceae; genus JAAZXR01. The sequence continues at coordinate 29,774 of JAAZXR010000015.1, read as the reverse complement.
TTGGTCGCGGTCTCTGAAGCCTGAGTCCACCCGCTCCATCACTTCGATGGCCCCGGCGGCGTCTCCTTGACCCTTGAGCAGCAACGCGATCTCGAACTGCGACTCTGACCTCTCATCATCATTGCGCGCCAGATCCAATCCCGCGAGGAGTCGAGCCACGGCGCCGTCGGCGTCTCCTTGTGACGACAGGATGTTGGCGACCATGATCGCCGCCCGACACTTCCACTCAGGATCCTCCGCCGCGCGATCAAACGCGGCGATGGCGTCGTTCCCTAGACCCATGCCGTGGTAGGCGACCCCGAGATCGTAGTGATCGGTGGCGGCCGCATCGCTGACCTCCGCGCGCGCCTTGGGCGCCTTTTTCGCGGCGCCCTTGTCCGATTTTTTCTCGGGGGCGTCCGCGTCAAAGATCGCCGCGAGATAGTCGCCGTCATCCTCATCATCATCAAAGCTGAAGGCCGGGGCCTCTTCGTCCACGTTGATGAGCGACGCCTCCCCCTCGGTCGCCTCTGATTCTTCATCATCCATCAGGTGCGAAAACGGCACGAGCCCCGGATGTCCCGGGTGCTGCCGCACGATCTCCAAGTAGGTGACGCGCGCGTCGTCCTCGAGCTCCTGCGCCATATAAAAATCGAGCTCCTCGAGTTCATCGGAGATGTCCGGCCACTCGACGGGCTCCTCGACCTCTGGCTCGACCGACTCCGCTGCCACCTCGGGCGTGTCCTCATCAGCTGCGTCACCGACGGGCGCTCCTGCGGACAGGTCGTCATCATCCACGACAGAGATCTCGTCGATTTGGTCGGTGAGGCTGTCTTCAAAGGGATCGTGGTTGAGGGTTCCGGCCGTCAGCGAAGCCCCCATGTCGTCGTCGGAGGGCAGCGCGAAGTCCTCGTCGTCGTCGTCGACGACCTCCGCCAAGCGCTCGCCCGCGTCAACCTCAGACACCGCGCGCTCGTCGTCGAGATCCTCGATCTCGAATAAGCCGGATGATTCGTCACGCTCGCCCTCGACCTCCATCTCAATCTGGGACGCGGTGAGCTCCTCCATCTCACCGAGCGACAGCTCCGTCGCGCTGGCGGCCACGTCCTGCTCCGTGTCCTGGGGCGCGTCGTCGCGTGACTCCAGCATCGCGACCGCCTCCGCCGCCATCACATCGGCAGCCACGAGCGTCTCCACAAAGAACTTTGCCACCGGCGGGTCGCTGTCTCGTAGCGCGCGCGCCGCGTTGAGCACCGCCTCGCCGCCGAGCGCCTTGTCATCAAGATTGATCTGCGCGATCCCTCCGAGCCCGCGAGCGCTCGGCGAATCACCGTTCGCGCGGACCCACGACTCGGCGACGTGACTCGCCTGTTTCCAGAGGCCGAATTTCAAGAGCACGCGAATCTCGTGGAGCCCCGGATCCCTAAAGAGCTTGGCGTCGCCGGCGACCTCCGCGCTCCCCTGCGAAGCGGAGGCGTCGTCCGGCTCCGTCTCCGATTTGACTCCATCCACGAGAGAAATCTGATCAGAGTCCTGGTAGGCGTCGGGCTCATCGAACACCTCGACGTCGTCGACCACCTCGACGCTGTCGAGTTCCTCAATCTCCTCGAACTCCTCAATCTCCTCGAGTTCGTCGAACTCCTCGATCTCCTCGACGGCGTCTACCGACGACTCGTCGAGGGCTGGCGAGGAGAGATCGCCCGTCAACAGATCGTCCTCACCGTCGTCGAAGTCCTCGTCGTCAAACGAGAGCCCACCGACTCCGCTTTGCGACGTCGACTTGGGAGACGCTCCGACCCCGTGGATGGCGGAGATCCTGCGCTTGGCCGCCGAGAGATCGGTGTCCCCGGGACTCCATTGGAGCCCGCGCTCGATCACCCTCATGGCGGTCTCCACGTCTTCCGATGCCGATGAAGACGACGACAGCTTGCGAGCGAGCTCCGCGATGACCGAGCACGCCTTCTCCACCTTGCCCATCGCGAACATGGTCTCCGCCAGCAGCTCGAGCCCCTCCGGGTCGTCCGTGTGAGACTGAAGCAACAAGTTGAGCTTTAACAGCGCCTTGCGCGGCTGCTTCGTGCCGAGGTAGGCGTGCGCGAGCCGGCGAATCTCGTCGGGCCGATCAGCGTCGTGATACAGCAGGCGCTCCGAGACGCGGACGTACTCGTCGAATCGCGACTCGGCGTACAAAAAGTCTGCGCACTCTTGGAAGGTCTTGATCGCTTCGTCGACGATGCCGTCACGCGAGAGGAGCTCGGCGAGTCGCAGGCGCTTGGTGATCTGCGTGGGCTCAAGCTGCACCACGAGCCGATACAAGGCGAACGCGTCGGTGCTCTTGCCGTTGTGCATATAGCCCTGCGCCGTCCGCTCGTACATCGCGATGGAGTCCGCCGTCCGCCCCATCTCTCGCAAGAGCTCCGCGCAACGGATCTGAATATCCAGACGTGTGTCGTCGATGTTCAGGACCTGGCGATACACCGCCAGCGCCTTCTGGAAGTCCTTGGCTTGGCCGAAGAATTTCGCCACCTGCGTGTACTTTTCAATGGCCTGCTTGGTGTCCCCCGCCCGGACGAGACAATCCGCGAGCAGCAGCCAGGTGCGCGTGTCCTTTGGATCATGATCAACGATCGTCTGGTAGCCCTTCGCCGCCTTCGAATGCTGCCCCTTCGCAGAGTAGCGCTCTGCTGCGGCGATCACTTTATCTCTTCGAAATGCCACGTCGTCTTGTTACACCTGAGCGTGCGCCTCCGACAATATCGCGGCGCCGTCGAGATTGAGTTCTAAAAAGTGAGTGTCGTATTCTCCGGATTGAAATGCGTCTTGTTTGAGGAGCCAGCGGTGGAGCGGAATATTCGTGGAGATACCCTCGACCACAGACTCTCCGAGCGCCCGGCGGAGCCGGCGAAGCGCGCGCTCCCGGTCCGGTGCGTGGACAATGAGCTTGGCCAACATCGAGTCGTAGTGGGGGGACACGGTGTAGCCCTGGTAGATATGTGAATCCACCCGCACGCCGGTCCCGCCCGGAAAATGCAGGGCAGAGATGACGCCCGGGTGTGGCGCGAAGGTCACCGGATCCTCTGCGTTAATGCGGACCTCAATCGCGTGCCCGCGTGCCCGATGGCGACGGTTGAGGTGCCCGATGGCCTCCCCCTCCGCGAGCCGGATCTGCTCTTGGACAATGTCCACGCCCGTGATCATCTCGGTGACGCAGTGCTCCACCTGCACCCGCGTGTTCATCTCCATGAAGTAGAACTTGTCACCGTCGAGCAAAAACTCGACCGTGCCTACGGAGCGGTAGTCGATGGCCTTGGCCGCCTTCACAGCCGCGGCGAGCATCGCTTCCCGAACTTCCTCGGAGAGATTCGCGCAGGGCGCCTCCTCTACCAGCTTTTGGTGCCGGCGTTGAATCGAGCACTCGCGCTCGAGCAGGTCGATCACGTTGCCGTGGTTGTCCGCGACCACCTGCACCTCCACGTGTCGCGGGCGCTCGACGTAGCGCTCGATATACATGTCGCCGCATCCGAACGCCGCGAGCGCTTCTGCCTGGGCGGTCGCCAGCGTCGCGGCGATTCTGTCGAGCTCCCGCACGATCTTCATGCCGCGACCACCGCCCCCCGCGGACGCCTTCAATATCACGGGGAGCCCGATGTCTTCAGCCGCCTTGACGGCCTCCTCGCCCGAGGTCAGGACCCCTGTCCCAGGGAGCACTGGCACGCCGGCCTCGATCATGGTCTCGCGCGCGCGCACCTTGTCGCCCATCATTCGCATATGCTCTGGCGTGGGCCCGATAAAGATCATCCCGCACTTCTCAACCACCTCTGCAAACTCGGCCCGCTCCGACAAGAACCCGTAGCCGGGATGTACGGCGTCCGCGCCGCTGATCTCCGCGGCGGCGATGATGTTGGGGATGTTGAGGTAGCTGAGCTGCGCAGACGCCGGTCCAATGCAAATCGCCTCATCGGCGAAACGCACGTGCAAAGCGTGCTCGTCGGCCTCCGAGTAGACGGCCACGGTCTTGAGCCCCATCTCTCGACAAGCCCGAATAACGCGGAGTGCGATCTCACCGCGGTTCGCGATGAGCACCTTGGAAATCTGTGCTGTCACGCTCGTCTAATCCTGAAGAGTTTTGCCCCGAACTCGACCATTTTGCCGTCCTCCACGAGGGCCTCAAGGATCTCCACAGCCTCTTCCGTCTGAATCTCGTTGAACAGCTTCATGGCTTCGACGATACACACCGTCGCGCCCGCGGCGACGGTGTCGCCCACCTTGACGAAGGACGGATCTTCCGGCTTTGGTCGCGCGTAGAAAGTTCCCACGAACGGTGAGGTGATGAATTCCCCCTCCTCGGAGATCTGCTCAACCTTGGGTGCGGCGGCGGGCGGTGTCTCGGCCGCGACTGGCGCGGCGGCTGGTGCGGCGGCCTGTGGCGCGACCGCAGTCACGACTGTAGCCGCGGCCGCTGTCCCCGCTCGTCGCAGCAGCACCCGTTGATCTCCGGTTTCGATCTCGACTTCGTCGAGTCCGTACTGCTTGAATACCCTGGCGAGCTCGCGCACATAGGTGACATCGGGGAGCTTTGAATCAGACATGGTCAGGTTCGGCGTCGTTCGTTGTGAAGTTAGAGAGGAGGTACTCGAGGGCGAGTTCGTAGCTCGCGGGGCCGAGGCCCATGATAACGCCGCTGCAAGCGGCCGCTGTGACCGAGGTGTGCCGGAAGGACTCTCTCGCATAAAGATTGCTTAGGTGCACCTCGATACTTGGAGTCGGCACTGATAGCAAGGCGTCGTGCAACGCCACGCTCGTGTGCGTATATCCCGCAGGGTTCACAACCAGCCCGTCGAACCCGGCTGCGCGATGGATCGCGTCGATCAAGGCGCCTTGGGAATTCGTCTGAAAACACTCCACGGCGAGCCCACGGGCCGCGCCATAGGCCTCTATTCGCTCATTTAAGGCATCGAGCGTCATCGTGCCGTACACAGCCGGCTCACGAAGACCCAGCCGGTCAAGGTTGGGGCCGTGCAACACCAGCACGCGATGGGACGATGCGGCCATGGTCGACCCGCGGCGGTTAGAGCTCTCCAGCGAGCTGAGGAGCGGTCGACCGGAGGAGCCACCGACCCTTGCCGAAATGGCCGGTTTCACCGAGCAGCGTGGCCGAGAAATACTCCTCGGTGAGCACCCGCACGAGGAATGTGCCGAACTCTGCCTTCACAGCGATATCGCTGAGGGCGCCCATACCGAGGCTCTCCGCGGCCGTCCGAAGCTCGATGAAACGGAACGAGAACTCCATCGCCATCGACTCAATATCGGGATCCTCCACCTCGGGGTCCACGTATTGATCCACCGCGATGCCATCGAAACCCATCAAGATTGCGGCGCGGGCCCCCGGGGTTTCGTTCACGATCTTTTGTAAAATGTCCTTCATGGCGCGGTCGAAGGTTCGCAGACCCGGTGGTTCCGGGTCAAGCCGCAACCGCACCGCGCGTTTCACGCGATCCGCGATCCTCGACGGCCGCTCGCACGACGCTCGCACCCGAAAACGCTACAGGCAGGACGCCGCGGGGAAATCCTCCGCCGCGCCCGTGCAGCACGCCGGGTACACCGGCACCCCGTAGGCGTTGCCGCATGAACCCCCCGAGAGCGCCGGGTTGTTCAGACAGTTCTCGAAGCTACAAAGATCCGAGTCGACTGTGCCGCCCATCCCGTCGTCCACGGACGCCGTCGTAGGCACGCAGGTGCGCAGGCAGCCGAAACAAACATCGAAGGGGAACGTGAACTCGCGCGACTCGACGTCACGACCGGTGCCTGTCCCAGAGCGTAGCCCACGAACCCGGGCCTTCATGAGCATGGGCACCGTCACCTCGCTGCCAAACTGCGCGACCACGCGGTCACGGATCTCGTCGACGATGGAGGATGGCACGTCGAAGAAGAATCCTTGGCTGGCGCCAGGTGCGATCGACGTGGCGGCCATCGGCTGGGTGAACTCCACCGCGCCGAGCGAGCCGCCGCCCTCTGTCGCGAAGACAATCTCCATCAGCTGCTCGCTCAAGCGAACCTCGGCGTTTTGAATGTTCGAGTTCTGCAAGTTGTTCGATGAGTTCAGCTGATTTTGGATGACGGCCGGCTGGGTCATCCCGGTGCCCGCGAAGCTCACGTCGAGCACCCCTTTGGCGAGCCACACCGAGGAGTTGTTCGGAGCCACACACTCCCCGCCTTCCTCGAAGGGAACCACCCCCAACACGATCAAGCTGCTCTGGCCCTCATCTGCGACGCACCCAACTGGCGCAAATAGCGCGCACGTAACGACTGCTGCGAGGAGGGTGCGGGAACATGAAAAAGTATTCATCGTAGGCCTTCACGGAACGCTAGCAGCCTGACGGCCCCTCACGCAATATTCCGACAATCTCCGCCGGCTTCAGCGCGAGAACACTGGGCCGGCCAAGCCCTTCCAAAGCCACGTAACTCACCGCATCCTTGGAGCGCTTCTTGTCGGCGTGAATCGCACGGATCATCGCTCGATCGTCGTAGCGCTCGAGCCAATTGTCGAGATCGATCGGCAGGCGGAGGGTATCGAGCGCCGTGGTCATCATGGTTTCGAACCCCTGCTCGCACAAGCCCCGCCGCTCGGAGAGCCGCGCCGCGCCGCGCAGACCGAGCCCGACGGCTTCGCCGTGCGCGATCTCGTACCCGGAGAGCAGCTCGAGCGCGTGGCCCACCGTGTGACCAAGGTTGAGCACAACCCGGCCCTTGCCCGCCTCACCGAGTTCGTGGGGGTCGCGGCTAACGCAGGCGGCTTTCAACGCAACCGACGCGCCCACGAGCGACGAGGAAATCTGCTCCGCGTCATCGAGAATACCCGACGCGGAGGCTTGCACGGCCTCGAAGTGCTCCCTCGAAAACAGGGCGCCGTGCTTGAGCATCTCGGCCATGCCACACGACAGTTCACGTGTCGCGAGCGTCGTGAGCACCTCCGGGTCCACGATGACCGCGGTGGGGAAGTGGAATGCCCCCATGAGGTTCTTCCCCCCGGGGAGATCTACCGCGACCTTCCCTCCGACCGACGCGTCTACTTGAGCGAGCAATGTCGTCGGACATTGCACGAACGCGATCCCGCGCATGAAAGTCGCCGCGGCGAAGCCCGCGAGGTCTCCGACGACGCCGCCGCCCAAGGCGACCACGACGTCGTGACGTCCTAGGCCCGACTCGACAAACGACGCCACGAGCTCCACCGCCCGCTCTGGTGTCTTGGACGATTCGCCGGCGGGAACCGTAAAGACAGAGACCTCGATGGACTGGGCTTCCAATGAGGTGATGGCCTGCGCACCGTACAGGGGCATCACGTTCTCGTCAGACACGAGCGCGACCTTCCGCACGCCGTGTGAGCTCCGCTTAACCTCGGGCCCGAGGCGTTCCAGGAGGCCTTGTCCGATCAGCACCGGATAACTCATGGCCTCCGCGGGGACGTTCACGGACACCGCGATCGCCCGCTTCTTCACTCGCTGTTTCCCTGTCTCTCCTGAAGTCTCTGCCATCTTGTCCTCTCAAAGCGCGTCCACGATCTTCTCGACGACCTCAGGCACCGGCGAGGCTGCGTCCACGATAATATCTGCGCCTCGATAATACTGCTCGCGTCGCTCCTTGATCCGAACAAGCTCACCGCGCAGGTCTCCTCCCGCCAAAAGAGGTCTTCGCGCGAGCTCCGCCGGGTGTGAGAGCCGCGCGACGAGCGTCTCCACGTCCGCATCGAGGTAGCAGGTGCGGCCCAGCCGCGACATGAGCGCTCGATTGGAGGCGTCGAGCACGACGCCCCCGCCGGTCGCCACGACCGCGCCGCCTCCCTCGAAGCCCGGCTCCGCGACCAGAGACCGCAACGCGCCGGCCTCATGCGCGCGAAATTCCACCTCGCTCCGTGCGAAGAGCGCGGCGACGGTCAGCCCGCTGATCCGCGCCACGCGGAGGTCGAGGTCGACGAACACCACACCCCACCGGCGCGCAAGCTCCGCGCCGACGGTGGACTTTCCAGATCCCATCATCCCCACCAAGAAGCATGGTCGTCGGCTCTTCAACGATAGCGAGCATACCGCCACCCGCGCTCCCGCCACCACAAAAAACGAAGGGGCGCCTTAGGAACGGCGCCCCTGCGTTCGGATGCTCAGCGGGACTACCCGCCGATGCTGGTGCTGCGGTTGATGATCTTCGGCGTCAGGAAGATCAACACCTCCGTACGAGTGTCCGCCTCTCGCTTGTTCTTGAAGAACCACCCGAGGATCGGCACCTCCGAGATCCACGGCACTTTCTTGCGGTTCACCGATTGGTTGCGGGTGAAGATACCACCGATGACCGCTGTGTCGCCGTCCTGCACCAGCATCTGTGAGGTCGCGCTCTTGGTCAAGATCGTCGGATCACCCCGGGCGCCGGTGTTGACGAAGTCGGCCTCGTTCTTTTGAACCTGCACCTCCAACATCACCGACCCCTCGTTGGTCACGTGGGGGGTCACCGAGAGTCCGAGCGTCGCGTTCACGTACCGTGTGTTCACGCCCTGCGCAGACACCTGCGAGATCGGAATCTGAACACCTTGTTCAATGGTCGCCTGGGTGTTGTCGAGGGTCGAGATTTTTGGAGCGGAGATGATGCGGACCTCACCGACGTCCTCCGCCGCTGACAGCCTCAAGTTCGTGTTCAGGTTGCCGTCGACGCTCCCGAAGGAGAACCCGACCGCACCACCGGCGCCCGTACCGGCTGCCGCAGGCAAGTCGACGACATAATTCGGCGTCGCTTGCGCGGAAGGAAGCAGGAACCCAGAGGTGATCTGCTGACCTCCTACTGCGCCGCTGCCACCCGCGACCCCAAGAGAGTTCGGGAACCACAGCCCCGTCGGGTTGCCAGTACCGGGAGTCGCGGTGAAGTCAAAGCCCCACTGGATCCCTAGCTCACGGAGCCAGTTTGTACGGGCCTCGACGATGCGCGCCTCGATCGTCACCTGCGGTGTTTGGCTGTCGAGCTTGTTGACCAGCTGCTCCGCGATGGCGATATTCTCCACCACATCCATCACGATGAGCGTGTTCGTCCGCTCGTCGGGAGTCACCGAGCCGCGTGAGCTCAGCACGGTGCCAACCTTCCCGGCCATATCGCTGACCGCCGCGTAGGACAGCGGGATCAACCGGGTCTCCAGGGGCTTGAGACGCACCTGCGCGTTCGCCTTCTCGATCGCAGCGGCGCGTTCCGCCTCAAGCTCGGACAGCGTCGCGACACGGATGATATTGCCCTCTTGCACCATCCCCAGCTTCAGCGACCGAAGGATAATATCGAGGGCTTGGTCCCACGGGACAGAGTTCAGCCGCATTGTGACCTGTCCGTCAACGCCGTCGCCGGCGATGATATTCACGCGGCCGATATCGCTGAACAACAAGAGGATGTCCTTAATCGGCGCGTCTTGAATCTCAAGATCGATCCGCTCACCGCGCCACTTCGAACGCGATCGTTTCGCGCTTCGCGTCGCCAGCGCTGCCGGCGCTGTCGCGAAGCCCGCGACCTGCTGCGACGCCACGGAGACCACGCGGTTCGACGCTGGCTCCGACTTGCGAGGCTGCGAGCGCGGGAAGCGAAGAACGAGCCGCCCGGGCTGCTCTTCGAGACGCGGTGACGCGTCCTCTTGCATGGCGACGATCACCTTCACAGTGTCGCGCTCCTTGAAGCTGGTCACCGTGCGAACAGGACCGCCGAAGCCAGAGGCGTCGAGACTACGTTCGAGCTGCTGACCGATGTCCGCCCCCTCAAGCGCGAGCAGCTTCATCGTCGGCGTGAGGTTGCTCCCCGCGTAGATCATTGGCCCCTCGACTTCGATGATGACCCTCGACTCGTTCGGTCCGTCCTCAAAGCGGACGTCCTTGACCTTCGACGCGGCCGCCTCGGCGACTCCGCTACGCCATTCCTCCTCCACTGTGGTGACTTGAGCACCGCGCGTGATCGATGCCGCCAGCTTCTGCTCCGCCGCATCGAGCGAAGCCGACAGCTTATCAAGCTTGCCCGTTTTCTTCGCCAGGGTCGACTCCACGGCCTCGAGGCGGGCTTCTACAGCGCGCAGCTTCGCGGTGCGCGCCTCGAGTTCGCTGTCTATTTTCTTGGCGGCCTTGCGAGACGCGACCTTTTTTCTGCCAGACGCTGACTCGGTATTTCGAAGCGCCGCGCGGGCCTGCTCTACCTGCGAAGTCAGGGTCTCGTATTCTCGCGCTCGGCGCTCAAGATCCTCAATCAGCGTATTTTTCTCGGACCGCTGCTCGTCGAGCGCATCCCGAAGCACGCCCCCGTTCGTGTCGATCTCTCGAATTTTTTTCTCGGCGACCGCCACGCGACTCGCGGCTGTGCGCTTCGCCGACTCCGCGTGCCTCACGAGCCGCTCGTACTCCGACTTTTGTGCCTTCGATGCATGCTTCGCCCGAGCCCTCGCGTCCGCGAGCACTCGTGATGCCTCTTCATTCCGAACCTTGGCTTCGTCACGATCATTTTGGGTGGACCGGGCAGCTGTTTTCGCCGCGAGGAGGAGCACCTTCGCGCTCTCACGCTGTTTCAACGCGTACTCGATGCTCGCCTTGCGCTGACTCGCGGCGTCCTGTCGATCTGCGCGCGCGCGCTCAGCGGCGTCCTTGGCCGTAGCCCGGAGCTCCTCCGCTTCCGCCCTCGCAGCCAACGCCGTCGCGCGAAGGCTCTCCGCCTCTGCCCGGGCTGCCAACGCTGCCGCTTTTTGTGATTCCATCTCGGAGCGCAATCGCGCCGCCTCCTTCGAGTTGGCGTCCTTTAGCACCTCCGCCTCTCGCTGCAGTCGCTCTCCCGCAGACTTCGCCGCGAGGCCCTCCGAGCGCATACGCTCGGCCGTCGCGCGAATGGCCTCCGCTTCCGCGCGCAGCGCCCTCGCCTCCGCTTGCGCCGCCGTCGCGTTCGCCTCTTTCTTCGCTGCGTCGGTCTTCGCCTTCGCCGCCGCGTCACGCAGGCGCTCTGCCTCCCCACGGGCGATCCTCGCAGCCTCTTGGGAAGACGCGGCCTCCAGCTGGGCCGCCTTGGCGTCTGCCCGGAAAGCCGACGCCTCCGCCGCTCGTGCCTCCGCTTCGCGTATCCGCCGAAGCGCCTCCGCCTCCGACTTGTTGGCCGCCGCCTTCGTCACCCTCGCCTCGTTCCTGAGACTCGCCGCTGCGTCGCGGTACTCCTTCGCCTGCGCACGAATCGCGGCCGCGTCTTGTTGCGCGGCCATGCGCAACGCGCGAGCCTCACGCTCCGCCTCGCGCCGAATCCCTTCGGCCTTCGCGATCGCGCCGTCGGCGCGCTTCTGCGCCTTGTTGGCCGCGGACCTGGCCGCGTTCAGCTCGCGCTCCCGCTCTTTGATTCGCCGCTGCTCACGCCCACGCCGGCGCCCCTCGCCCTTCGCGGTCTTCAACTCGGAGACCGCCAATTCAACCCGATGTTCCGCCTCACGAGCCCGCTCTTGGGCCGTCTCAGCGGCTGCGAGCGCGGCGCTCAGCCGCTTGTCTGCCTCGTGTTTGACCGTCGCGGCGTCCGCCTGCATGCGCCGGATCTCGCTCCGCCGCTCAGAGGCCGACTTCCGCGAGAAATATGCCTCCGGCGGCACCTCGCTCGGGCTCACCGTGATGTTGAGATCGTTGCCGGCTGGTACGACCAGGTAGCTGGACTCGCGCTTCAGATCGACGGTGACGCGCAGCACCTCGCCACCTCCTTCGGAGACAGGCCCGATGTTCACGCGACCGACGGCCCACGTATCAGCGGAGATAAACGGGACGACCTTGCCGCGGGCGGCCGAAGAGATATCGACGACGAGCCGATCTGGCCCCTCAAGACGGTACACATTAAACGTCGCCTTCGACGTCCCTCGAAGCAGCAGTGTCGTGGTCCCGTCCTCTGCCTCCTCTACGGACAGCCCGTCGACCCGATTCACACTGCCGGGGGCGAGCAGCTTGCCGGCCGGTAATTTGTTCGCCGCTACTCGCAGCTCATTCGCAGCATCCGCGCTCCCGTAGGGGCGGAAGGCTGCGACCAGAGCGATTGGCAGCGCCAATGCCTTGAGGGGGGTCCAAAGTTGATTTCGCGATCGCGTGTTCATGTTGAAGAACTCCATTACTCTCTCTTGAGATAAATTGCGCGGGTTTCCCCGTTTGTAAGGTTCAGCCCTTTTGCTAGATTCTCGTCGACAATTTCAATTTCCACGTAGCCCGTGTTGACACTCGATAAGAGGACTTCCGCTCTGCTGAAGTACTGACCCTGTTTGATCGTCCCGCTGATCCCATCCGTGGCGACAAACAACGCCCGCGGCTCGACGCCGCGTTTGGATCGAATGATGCCGATGAGGGAGAGGTCCTCGAAGTTGTAGGTCCGCATGTGAACTTCACGTTGCCGCTCGGCGATGACGGGGGCCTCCTCAGCTGCCTGAATGGTCTCGTCAATGAGGAAACTCCTAAACGGGTCGCGCATCTCCGGGCCGAAATTCTCGCGCGTCAGCGGATCCGATTTCACACGCGCCTCGGCCAGCACCGGTTCCTCGGCCTGACCGCGTCGGTTTTTGGCGGACTCTGAGCGGTCCTTCCCCGCCGCAGCTTTTGCCTTCTTCGCCACCGTCGCTGGTGGGTCATCCGCGCACGCCGTGATGGGGGTGACCACCGCGAGGGCCACCGGCACAAGTATTTTGAGGGTTACATTTCGTCGATTCATTTCGATGCTCCCTTCTTTCGTGAGCTCTTGCCGTCCGAACCGACAGACTTCGACCGTTCGGACTCATCGAGAAAACGGAATGTGCTCGCCATGAAATCGACATCGAGCTCAAGGTCCGCGCTCTCTTTTGACTTGCCGAGGTTAAACTTGACTCCCTCAATATTGACGATCTGCTCCATATCGGAGATCCGTCGAAAGAACTCGCCAAACTGCAGCCAGGTCCCCCGGGCGACGACATCCACCGGCATCTTCGCGTAGAAATCGAGCTTCTGCTCTTGGCTTGGCGTCCAGTTCTCGATGGAGACGCCCACGAGGCGCCCCTGCTGCTGAAACTTGCGCATGAGGTGATCAATGGTCGCGGAACTCAGGGGGAGCTTTCGCTTCTTCTCCTCGAGTTCCTGCTCCATCGCTTTGGCTTCCGCCATCTCCTGCTCGAAGTTCGCGAGGCGCTCCTTCATGCGCGCGAGGTCCTTTGACTGCTTCTGCACGTCGGCCGCTGCGGCGGCGTTGTCCTTCAACGCCTCTTCAAAGTAGAGGTAGTACCAGCCACCTACAAGGAGCGCAGAGGCTGTCACCCAAACGAGGGCTAGCTGCCATTTCGGTCGCGTCGCGAGATCATCTAATTGATTGGCCATCGTTCGACTCCTAATCCCAGTGGGTCACGCGCAAGGTGAGGTTAAAGGCGATGAAGCGGCGGACCTTTTTGGTGCTGGTCCCTTTTTCTTCGACGAGCTTGTACTTCGGGTGAGAGACCCCTGCGAAGCGTGAGGAGGCCCGCAGGCGCTTTAGGAACTCGCTCAAGTCCGAGGCATCTCGCGCGCCACCCTCCATTTCGACCACGTTGCCACTCTCGTTCATCTCGGTTACCCACACGCTGGACGCGTCCCACATAGGATTGAGTTCGGCGTCCGGATCTGCGGTGGTCACCTTCCGTTGCTGCTCCTCGTCGATGTCAGGGAGCTTGCCTTGGGTGAGCACGTTCATGAGCTCGTCCATCACGAACATTGGGGTCCGCTTCTGGGCCTCCAGCTTCGCGATCGCGACCTTGAGCTGCTCGTAGCGAGCCTTGACCGCCTGAAGATATTCTTCATCGATCTGCTCTTTGATCTTTTTGATCTCTTTTTTCATGCGAGCGGCCTCCTGCCGCTTCGCCTCGGTGTCGGCCTGCTTTTGGTAGAGGGTCCACCACAGACCGCCACCGACCATCAACCAGCCCACAAAGTAGACGCCGAGCAGCGCTGACCCGGCCGTCACTTGCGTCTCGACCTTCTTCTTCCCTGAGGGTCCGGCCTTTCGCCGCTTGCGGTTAGGAGAGAGGTTTACTTTGATCATCATCTCAACAGTCCCCCACTTTTCTAAGCGCCAAGCCAAACGCCGCGGAGGCGACGGGGGCGTTCTCTTGCAGGTATTGCATGTCCCATCGCCGTTCATCGATGGTGGTGCGTTCAAATGGATTCAAGATGTGCACGGGAATCCTCGCTCGTTCCTGAACCGCCTGCGCGAGCTGTGAGACGAGCGCCGTCCCTCCCGTCAGGAAGATGCGAGAGAGCCGCCCCTCTACGCTATCGTTGATGAAAAAGTCGATGGAGCGCTGGAACTCCAGCGCGATCTCCTGCGAAATCTCGGAGATGACCACCGGCACCTCGTGAGGTACGACGTCCGACGTGCCGGGCGCGGATCCTCCGACCTTGTACGCCTCGCCCGCGTCAAAGCTCACACCGAGCTTCTGCATGATCGCGTCGGTGTAGGTGTTGCCGCCCTTTGTGATGTCGCGGGTGAAGACCGGCGCCCCCTCGAGCACCACGGAGATGCTCGAGTGAATGGCCCCCACATTGACGAGCCCCACGATCTCGCCCGGCGCGAAGCCGACCGCTTGGTCGACCGCGTTTTGAATGGCGAACGCGGCCGGCTCCACGACCGACGCGTTGAAGCCAGCGTCACGGACCACGTGGATATACTCGGCCACCATGTCACGCTTGGCGGCCACGAGCAGCACCTCCATTTGACCATCGGGGGTCTGCTCGACGAGCACCGTGTGATCCACGAGCACCTCGTCACGAGCGAAGGGGATATTTTGTTGCACCTCCCAATCCATCTGCTCGTCCAAGCCCTCTTCCATAAACGGGATCTTGAGCTTCTTGATGGTGACGCCGCGACCCGACACCGCCAGCGCGACGTCTGCGCCCTTGAGATGAATCCTCGACTTCAGCTCTCGCAGCGCGTCGGTGACCGCGCCGTGATTCATGATGGAGCCGTCCACAATTGCCTGCTGGGGCAGGGGCTCGATGCCAAAGTTCTGGAGGGTGTGTTCGCCACGGCGACTCACCTTGAGTTGGACAAGTTTGATCGCGTGGTGCCCAATATCAATTCCGATGCATTGCTTAGCCATGACGCACCTCCTTCGCTCCGTACGCCGTCGGGGCGCCGAGAGAATCCGCGTTGAGCCGGCGTGCCCGGCTCAGTCGTCCATGTCGGGCCAGACCTTGGTCCGCGCCGACGGCGAGAGGCCAAGGGCCTCCAGAATTTTGCGTTTCGTGTCCATGCGGCACGGACAACCCGCCTCCACCCGGTCCACGGTCAGCGGGGAGATCCGGGCCCGTCGGGCCAGCTCCGCCTTGCTCATCATGGCCTCTTGCCGGAGCTTTCGGACATTGTTGGGCTGCTCGCCTGCACGCGGCTTGGAGGGCGCCGCCTGCCGACGAGTGCGTTTCCCATCGCCCTTCGACGTCTCCACCGCGGAATCGCTTGGATCCGGGTCCTCGCTCGACGGGGACGCGGCCGAATCGACGTCGTCCAGGGAGATCTCTGAATCCCCCAACTCTATGGGATGGGTCGCAGTCATGCGCTCGCGTGGCTAAAAACCGGTGCATCTAGATTGTCTGCTTGTCGAGGGGGGTAGTCAACGGGGTGTGGCGCCTAAAAGACGCCTAATTGAGTACATTTGATATGCATTTGATAGGTATTTGACGTTCTCGTACTTGCGCACAATGCGTGATATTCGAGCGATTTTTGAGCCAAGTAGCGAGAGTCATGGGGGAATCTGGACGATGCCGGCCGTGGGGCCTTGCGTGATATTTCTCTGCGGGGAAGATCGTCTTCAACAGCATCCCATGCCCGCGCGGCCACCCCAAAAATTCGCGGGAATCTGCCCCAAGATCGGCTTCAACAGGCCGACAGACGCCAACATCACTCAACATGCGCGCAGTTACCTCAACGGAACCGAACAGCTGATAGCGGTGGTCGTCAGTCCGTTGCCGCCCAAAAAGCGCCCAATCGGATGCCTACGTCAGCCCGAATTCTTTGATCTTGTACAGCAGCGCCCGATGCGACAGGTCGAGCAGCTTCGCGGCCTGGGTCCGGTTCCCGTCGGTCTGCTCGAGCGCTCTCAACATCAGCTCCCGTTCGAGCGCTCTCCCGGCTCGCTTGACGGACAAATCACCCGCACCGAGCGGCACCACGACGACCTCGCCGCTCCCTTGCTCGCGACGGCGCACGCGCTCAGGGAGGTCGTCAAACGCGATGCGCTGGTCTTCCGCGAGCACGGAGGCGTGCTCGATGGCATTTTCAAGCTCGCGAACATTGCCCGGCCATCCATAGGAGATCAAGGCCGCCAACGCGTCCGCCGTGACCCCCTCGATCTGGGTGCCGAGCCGTGTGTTCACACGTCGAAGGAAGTGCTCCACGAGCGGGGCGATGTCCTCCTTCCGCGCGCGCAGCGGCGGGATCGTGACCTGAAAGACGTTGAGCCGGAAGTACAGGTCTTGGCGAAAGGACCCCTCGGCGACCATGTCCTCGAGCGCCCGCGAGGTCGCCGCGATCACCCGAACATCCACAGAGCGAGGCGCGGTGTCGCCGACCCGCCGAACCTCTTCTTCTTGAAGGGCACGCAGCAGCTTCACCTGCACGGCAGACGGGAGCTCGCCCACCTCGTCGAGCAACAACGTCCCACCGATCGCCTCCTCAAACAGCCCACGCCGATCACTCGTGGCGTCCGTGAAGGCGCCCTTGACGTGACCAAAGAGCTCGGACTCGATCAGCGTGTCCGGTATCGCGCCGCAATTGACAGCCACGAATGGGCCTTGGGCGCGCGGGCTCAGATCGTGGATCGCGCGACTCGCGAGTTCTTTCCCAACACCGCTCTCGCCGAGCACCAGCGCCGTCGATTTGTACCGCGCCACCTTGCGTACGAGCCTCGCCACCTCACGCATTTGGGCGCTGTGTACCAGCAAGTCACCGAGGTCGCTCCGGCCGCTGTCGAGCTCTTCAATGCGAGCTCGGAGCGCCAAGTTCTCACGACGCAAGCGCTCGCGCTCCTGGGCCTTTCGGACCGTCATCACGACCTCATCTTGCTTAAACGGCTTGGAGATATAGTCGTACGCGCCGCGATTGAGCGCCTCCATCGCCAACTCCACAGAGCCGAAGGCGCTCATGACCACGAGGGTGATTTCGGGGAAGTCACGCGCCAGCACCTGCACCAAGTCGAGCCCGGTCATCCCCGCCATCCGCACGTCGGTGAGCAGGACGTCGGGCGGATGCTCCGCGACCAGCCCGAGCGCCGTATCGCCGTCTTCCGCCTCTCGCACCTCGTACCCCTCGCGCTCCAACACGATCCGCAGCATGTGTCGCACTGGCGCCTCGTCGTCTACGACGAGCACCGTCCCGCCCGCGAACTCCGGACCCTCCGCTATCGACGCGACCTCGCTCACTCAGGTGAGACTAGCATCGTCAGTCCGCAATAGGGAGCCATGGCCACCGTGAACACTGCTACCGTTGACCAACCGTGGTGCCCCACCTCCCCGACCTCGACGAAGACACGACCCCGTCGCCCGATCCCAGCGGAGACGCCGCCCCCTTCGATCTGGGACCTGTAACCGGGCGCCCGGTGCTGATCCTCCACGGGCTCACCGGGACCCCCTGGGAGGTGCGTCCCATCGGCGCGCGGCTCGCTCGTGCCGGATACCGCTGCTCGGGACCGCTGCTCGGTGGTCACGAATCCTACGAGGCGCTTCGAACGAGCGCGTGGGGAGACTGGGCGGCGAGCAGCGAGAGGCACCTGCGAGCGTTGTCGGGCGACCGACCCGTCGCCGTGATCGGGTTCTCCATGGGCTCGCTCCTCGCGCTGCGCCTCGCGGCCTCCGCTCCGCAGCAGGTCAGCGCCCTCGTGTGCATGGGCACCCCGCTCGTGCTCAAGCCCTATCAACGGTGGGGCATTCGGGCCCTGGGCCACCTCGCCAGGATCCCCGGGCTTGACCGACTGACGGCGAGAATCGCGAAGCCGGCGCGCACCGACTGCAGCATTCGCAGCGTCGCGGCGCAATATCCCGGCTTCGACGCGTTCCCGCGCTCGAGCCTCCTCGAGCTGCTGCGCCTGCAGGCGTGCGTGCGACCCCTGCTCCCGCAGGTCCGGTGCCCGACGATGCTCATCCACGGCCAACATGACCACAGCGCCCCGGTGAGCAACGTTCAGTACGCCGCCTCGCGGTTGACGAATTCGTCCACGACCACGAAGGTACTATCGCGGTCGTTTCATCAGATCGCCTGGGATGTCGACGCGGAGGCGTGCGCCACCAGCATCTGCGCGTTCCTCGAGACCCACTACCCACCGACAAAGACAGCATCATGAGCACCCCGTTAATCCTCGCCATCGATCAAGGGACCACTGGAAGCACCTGCCTCCTCGTCGACTCCGACCTCCAAGTCCGCGCGCGCTCCACCCACGACTTCCCGCAGCACTTTCCTTCGCCCGGGCTCGTGGAGCACGATCCAGAGGAGCTTTGGACCTCGGTGCTCAAGGGCATTCGAGAGGTCCGCGCGGTGATGGAGAGCTCGGGGGAACCACACGAAATCGCCGCCATCGGGATCACCAACCAGCGCGAGACCAGCCTGATTTGGTCGCGAGAGACCGGCGCTCCCATCCACAAGGCGCTGGTCTGGCAGGACCGACGTACGGCGAAGCGATGCGATGAGCTCAAGGCGCGAGGCCACGAGCCCCTCATTCGCGAGCGCACGGGGCTCGTGCTCGACCCATATTTTTCGGCGACCAAGCTCGCGTGGACGCTCGACAACGTGGAGGGGGCCCGTGACGCCGCCGCGCGCGGCGAGCTCGCCGCCGGCACCATCGACACCTACATGTTGTGGCGACTCACCAACGGAGCGAGCCACGCCACCGAGCCGTCCAACGCCTCGCGCACCATGCTGTGGCCGCTCGAGGGGCGCGCGGGCTCGGAGCGCGCGTGGGATCTTGAACTATGCGACCTGTTGCGGGTACCGGATTCGCTGCTCCCCTCCGTGCACCCCTGCACACACCGCTTTGGGGAGACGCGAGCTGTCCCTGGGCTGCCCGACGGCGTCCCGATCCACGGCATCGCCGGAGATCAGCAAGCCGCGCTGTTTGGCCAGGCCTGCTTCGCCCGCGGGGAGGCGAAGTGCACCTACGGTACCGGCGCGTTCATCATGATGAACACCGGCGAGGCGCCGGTCGCGTCGAAGCATGGTCTGTTGACCACGGTGGGCTGGCAGCTTGGCGACGTGACGACCTATTGCCTCGAAGGCAGCGCGTTCATGGCGGGCGCGGTGGTCCAGTGGCTTCGTGACGAGCTCAAGTTCTTCGCGACGGCGCCGGAGATCGAGGCCATGGCGAGCAGCGTGGCCGACAGCGGCGGCGTCGTGCTCGTCCCGGCGCACGCGGGACTCGGCGCGCCCCACTGGCGCCCCGACGCCCGCGGCATGCTCTCCGGGCTCACGCGCGGCTCGTCGCGCGCCCACATCGCGCGCGCGGCCCTTGAGGGGATCGCGTTGCAAGTCGGGGACCTGGTGCAAGCCATGATCGCCGACCTCGCTGCGACGACCTCAAGTGACGATTCCAACGCGCTCCGACTCCAGCGCCTCCGGGTCGACGGCGGCGCCGCCGCCAACAACCTGCTCATGCAAATCCAAGCCGACGTACTCCACGCGGCGCTCGACCGACCTCGCATGCTCGAGACCACCGCCCTCGGCGCGGTGTTCTTGGCCGGCCTCGGCTGCGGCTTGTGGGAGGACCAGACCGCGCTGACAAACGCGTGGGTCAAGGATCGCTCGTTTGAACCATCCGGTGCCAGCGGTGAGATCGAAGCGCTGCGAGCGCGCTGGAACGAAGCCGTGCGCAAGGCCTAGGGCGCGCGCCGACGGCGACCACCAACGCCGACGAACGTCCCGACGGTTACGGCGAGATCTTGCGGCGACCGACAACGCCAATGCTCGACGCTCTCGAGCCCGAGCGAGCGCCACTCGACCCCGCGGGATCCGATCGTTCTTGGCAGCGCGCCGCTCTCTCCCACCCCCACGATGCTGCGCCAGAGCGGCTGAGGGAGCGGCACGAGCTCGACCACCAGGGCCTCGTCGCCGAGCACCCGCCCCAGGTCGAGGCTCGCGGCCGCCGGACGGTCGAAGGAGTCGACGACCACCAGCCCTGTCAGGGAGGCATCGACAGCGGGATCGAGCGCAGCCCACCCCGCGAGCGCCGGACGCAACGCGCCCCCTGCCTCCACCCCAAAGTGCACCCTCACCTCGGCTCGCGCGCCAGGCGGAGCCAACAGTGCCGCGAGCCACGACTCCACGGGGGGCGCTGGGAAAAGCCGGTGTTCCACGCTCCGAGAGTCTACAATGATCCGCGGTGCGGAGACTCGGCGCGACGACGACCACGACGCGAACGCAAATTTCTCAGAAGTTTGGGCGTTTGGAGCGACTCATCCGCGCCGGCGTCGCGGTCCCGGAGGGGTGGCTCACGACCACCTTGACCACGACGATATCGAAGACCGACGCGGCGCCGCTCGAGGCCCTGCTGCGAGGCGGGCCCGTGATCGTCCGAGGGGCATTCCCCCACGAAGACGGGGACACCCGGAGCGCCGCCGGCCTGAGCGAGACCATCCGTGGATGCGCCTCTGTCCAGGAGATCTCGGCCGCCATCCAAGCGATCCGAGCGCGATGTGATGATCGCGCGGTGGTCGCCTATTTCAGCCCGGCGCCTACCCTCGCCGACGTCTTGATTCAGCGAGAGGTCTCCCGAGCCCTGCTCGTGGTGGTCGCCGCGAGACCGCCACACCCCCCGATGATCGAGGTGCACGGCCCCTCGCACGACGCGCTCGCGTGGGGCGCCACCCCCACCTTTGCCGGACCGCTCAGCGCCTGGGACCACCCCGTCGCGGTCCGCCTTCAGGCGCTCGTTGTGCAGGTCCTCGCCCACGTCGCTGGTCCGCTCGGCGTGGACATCGAGGTGATCCTCGGCGCAGACGACCAGCTCTGGGTCGTCCAAGCGCGCCCCCTCACCGTCGACCCCTTCCCGCAGTGGACCGAGATGATGGCGGCGATGGAGGAGGCCGGTCCCGAGGAGGGTCCGCCCCCCCACCTTCACGGCCTCCTCGTGCTCGACGCCGAGCACAACCCCGCGCCGCTCTCGGTCGCCCACGCCTGGCTCATTCACACGCTCGCTGCGCGGCGCCCTCAGGCGGGGGCTCCCCGAGTCATCGCGGGATGGCTGTACACGCGAACGCTGCCCCGCGACCTCAACATTCCGCAGCCGCCGGGGCGCCCTCTCGAGGGGCTGCGAACCCTCCGCGAGGTGCTCTTGCCCCGCGCCCGGCGGCGTCATGAAGACCTCGTAGAGCGCCTGACGAAGGCCGCGGTGGCCGACATCATCGAGCGCCTCCACGAGGCTGTGGAGGGTTTCTTCGAGATGTTCGATAACTACGTAGAGTTGTTGATCCCCGCGCGCCGAGGGTTCACGCGGGTCCACAGCGAACAGTCGCCCCTCTCCTTGTGCGAGCGCGGGGACTATTTGGACGTGCTCCCCGCGACGTGGGATCTCGCGAGCCCATCTCTCGACGAGCTAGGGATCGGCGCCGCCCTCGCTCGCGCCGAATATGTGCGGGGCGGACATCCTGCGACTCCCGAGGGCGACACCGATGAAGACGAGGTGGCGACGCTGCTTGGAGAGATCGATGATCACTACTTCGCGCTGGGGCTCGCCCCGCTGCGCGCCGTGTGGCTCGCGGCCGCCGAGGCCCTCCGGCTCCCCCCACAGCTCGTGTTTTCGCTCTCCGGTGACGAGCTCATCGCGCTGCTCGCGGAGGCACCTGCAGCCCCCTCGCTCACCGAGGAGGTGCTGCGCTCACGGCAGCGTCGCCACGAGCGACGCGCCCGGCTCCTCCCCCCAGATCGCATCTTCGACGGCGCCCCCTTCCCGATCACCCGCCCCAAGCTACACGGCGTCCCGGTCGGCCCGAGCGTGGAGGGGCGCCTCACAGTTCGTCGCGACCTCGAAGATATCTGGCGCCGTCCGCCGGCGCCGGGCGAGATCATCGCGACTCCCGCCCTGACAGCCCCGGCGGCTGTCGCGTTGGCGGAGTCACGCGTGGCCGCGATCTGCACGGAGTACGGCGGCGCGCTGAGCCACGGAGTGCTGATGGCGCGTGAGCTCGGGTTGAGCGCGCTCATCGGATGCAGCGGGTGCACGTCGATTCACTCGGGGAGCGAGGTCCGCATCGACACCGCCCGCGGCGTCCTCCTCGTTCTTAAGCGCGCTGACGAGGACCCGAGCTCCAACCCCGGGCCAACGTAGCGAGCATGCTTCGAATCAAATCACGTCTTCGGAGACGGAGTCGTCTCGCAATCGATCGAGCCGAGGGACGCGCTCCGCCGTCGGCTTGCTCACCGAGTGTGCTCGCGACTCCTCCGCGCTCTTCGCTTGACCAGACTCGTCGCTGTTGACTCGCTCTCGGAGCTCTTTGCCGACCTTGAAGAA
The DNA here is from genome assembly GCA_014240065.1 of Myxococcales bacterium. Classification (GTDB taxonomy): domain Bacteria; phylum Myxococcota_A; class Polyangia; order Nannocystales; family Nannocystaceae; genus JAAZXR01. The sequence goes on along the minus strand of JAAZXR010000015.1, from coordinate 7,303 downwards.
GGGCAGCTTCTTCGGCGCCACGTGGACCGCGTCTCCCGTGCGAGGATTTCTCCCCTCGTACGCCTTGTACTGACGCACGGTGAAGCTCCCGAAGCCGCGAATCTCGATCCCTTCGCCGCGCGCCATCGCGTCGACCATCGAGTCGAACACTGTGCCCACCACCATTTCAGCGCGACTCTTGGTGAGCCCGGTGCGCTGCGCGATTTCTTCGATGAGTTCTGACTTGGTCACGATGACTGCTCCAATGCTAGGCGAAAAAACGTAGCGATTTCAACCACGACGGAGGGATCGATGTGTGCGGTGCCCGTGCGTCCCGATACGCGGCCTGAAAAACAGGCCCTCGAACCACCCGATGAGGTGCTCGCGCGACGAGCGCGTTCGTCGCGAGAGCGAGCCCCATCGCGGATCGACGGTGAATTTTGCGAAACCGGCCGGCCCGGGATCTCACCGCGAACCTAGCGAGCGAACGCCTTCCCGCGGACCGGCAAGTTTTCTTGACCGTCCCCGGTCCACGCGTAGCCCTCCGGCATCTGCAGCCGCGCGCAGTTGTGCCGGCTGTAAAAATCTACCAGGTCGCGCCACTTGATATCGCCGCGGCGTATTGCCTTCGCGTATTTGATCGCCGGGACGCCGTCGCATTGAGTCGCCACGCTCGGGGGGAGGTGAGCCCCTCCTCGCACCGCATCGATGCCGGTCGCCGTGGGCGGCAGCATGCTCAGGTAGTAGTAGCCGATGGGTGTCAGCTCCATGACTTCGGCGCCGAGGATGACCACGCCGCTGCGCCCGGCGCAGACCACTACATCGGCGGTTTCTCCCGGCATGAGCGCGATGGTGTTGTGCCGGCGAATCCCACGAACTTCGCACTTCCCCGACGTGTCCGGCGCGAGCGTCACCCGATAGGCCAGCGGCGTTGAGGAGGTGTTCTTCAGCTTCGCCACCGCGTGCACAGATTTTACCGTGACCCCGTGACGTCGATATTTCACCTTCGTGGTCGCCGCTTTGATCGAGATGCCGTCACCGGAATACGTCCGCCCTGACGCGAGCTGCTCGGGATCCGTCTTGTCCACCAAGAGCCGCCACGCGTTGGGCCGTCCTAACTCCTGCGTGGTCATCTCTCGGAGTGAGAACCGCTTCAAATCCTCCGACAGCTCGAACGCGAAGTGCTCCGGCGTGTTCTCAAACCGCTTCCCGCGCGCCAGCACCTTGCTCTGCTGCTCCGCTCGAGTCACCCGCTTCGCCATCACCGCCACCACCTGCTCCTCCGTCGCGCCCGCGTAGCTCGATGAGAGCGAATAACCGCCGAACAGCACTAGCAGCAGCGCGCCGCCAGCAAACAAACGATTTCGTTGCAGTTCGTCCATCGACGCGGATGCTAACCCGAAAACGAGGGATCCCGCGACCACGGAGGATCATCGGCCCGGAGATCCCATCGCCCCGCTCGAAGAAACAGCTTGGCATGCAACCCCGCGAGCGTCAGCCCGGCCTGGGCCGCCAACCACAGGTACGCTTGACGCGGCCGCACTTTCTCGCCCGTGAGCGCGCGGAGATGTCCGGCCTTCGGCCATCGGCTGGCTCCGCCCTCTCGCAGCACCCGGGCCGTGTCACGCGCGACCAGCCGCTCCACGGTCACGTCCTCATACGCGCCCTCTCGCTCGAGACGCAGCGCGCGCTGGTCGTGCAGCAAGCGGTGGAGCGCCTGCCACAACACGACCGCCTCGCGCGCTTGGCTGCCCCCCCGGCGCGCCGCGCCCGCGGCCAAGCCTTGAGCGGCGACCCCACGGGCCACCATCTCGTCCGGTGCCACCAGCTCCGCTTCGCGGAGCGCGCCGGGCCACCGCTCCGCGACGCGGCGGAGCGCCGGGCGCCGGGTCTCCGCGGGCGAGCTCTCGAGCGCGACGACGAGGGTGTATTTTTCCACCGCGTCCTCCGTGTCGCTGGCGAACATCTGTCCGCCCCAAAATTCGTCGGCGTCAGGACGCCAGCCGCATCTAGGACATGGAGGTACGATAACGGCAGACATTCGGATCACCGACGGCGTGGTGGCGCGCGGCGATCATGAGGGCCACCACCGCACCAAGCCCTGCGACTCTCTCACATTGGCGCGACCGGTCGACGATTTCAAGCCCCCCCGGCGCCGCCGCCGACAGCCCCCACATTTCGCTCTCGGGAACCATGCTGTATGCTCGGCCCATGTCGATCTCGCGATGGCCATGCGCGGCCCGCTCTTGTCTCTCTCGTGCTCCCGGACTCGTCGCCGTCGCGTGCGTCGCGATGAGCGCTCCCTCGGCTGCGGACGCTCGCGGCCTCCAGCATGTTGACCGGTCGGAACCAGCGGAGGACGAAGCGGAGGACGAAGCGGAGGACGAAGCGGAGGTTTACGAAGACCCGGCCGTCCAAGCGGCCATCGAACGCGCGGTCGCTGCCGAGGAGGAAGAGGACTGGCTCACCGCGATCGCTGGATACCGCGAAGCCATGGATCGTGGACTAGAGACCGTCGGCGACAAAACGATTAAGGAGGTCATCGCCAAGCTCCACTTCGCCTACGGCACCGTGCTTTATAATGAAGCGAGCTACGAGGACGCGCTGCGCCACTTTCAAGACGCCCAAGGGTTGTTCCCGGCGCCGGCGTTCCACTTTAATATCGCCAAGTGCCAAGAAGAGCTCGGCAAGTACGAGGCGGCGATCTCGAGCTACCAAGCCTTCGTGCGCGGGGTCCCAGCGGCCCCGGCGAACATCAACGCGAGGATCTCGCGACTGGAGGAGACGCTGGCGCTCCAACTCCAGCAAGCCGAGCAGCAAGCCAGCGAAGATTCGGGGCCACGCCACCCGGGCCGCGCCCTGATCCTCAGCGGCGCGACATTGGCTGGGATCGGCGTCGTCACCGGCACCGTGGGCGCGGTCGTGTTCGGGCTCCAAGCGAGAGACAAGAGCGACCAGGTCGATTCGATAGTCAACGGGGGCAACCCCAGCTCGGTCAGCTACAGCGCGGCGCTCACCCTCGACGAGGACGGGCGGCGCGCGGAGATGCTCCAGTTCGTGATGGCCTCCATCGGAGGAGCGGTCACGGTGACAGGCGCGGTGCTCTTGGCCATCGGCCTCAAGAAAAAAAACGAGGCGGCCGCGGAGCCGACCACCGCGCTGCGGTTTGCTCCCACGCTCCGGCGCGATCACGCGGGCCTCACATTGATGGGGAGATTTTAGTCATGGACACGCGCACATCTTCAAGTAAATTCGCTCTCCTCCTCGCCGCGGGGCTGCTCCCGTCGGTCGCCTCCTGTTACAACGTGGCGTTCGATGACGAGGCGAGCGATGTCTTCGCGTGCTCCGAAGACGCCGATTGCCGAGACGAGTTCGTGTGTTGGAACGGCGCCTGCGTCGACGACCGAGGCCCGCAGCTGACTGTGTTGGGACCAGAGCCGCTCTCCGTCTTCGACAACGGCACCGCTCAGATCGAGATTGCCTTCCGCGGCACCGACCTCACCCTCTCCAACAATTTCGAGTCCGCCACGGATGGCGAGGGCTACATCGAGGTCTACGTGGACGATGTCGCGGTGCGCAGCAAGGCCAATGACACCGCCATCGCAGAGGGAGATCTACAGAGCGGATTCTCCATCGGCGCGGTCGACATCCCCGATCCGAACCTGGTGAATCACCGAATTGAGGTGCGCACCTACCGAGGCGACGGGACCCGTTACGACAACCCGAGCGCCACCGGACGCCAGGTGTTCTTCGTTCGCGACGCGACGCTCTTCATGTCGACCTCGCGGCCGATGATGGCGATCACCAAACCGTGGCCGGGGAGCAAGCTCAAGCGCGGCCGCCCCGTGGCCGTAGAGCTCTCAGCGGTGGACTTCACGTGGACGAACCCCACCGGCGAGGCGACCCCAGGTGACATTAAGGAGGGACACGCCCACGTCTTCTTCGGGCGCGACGACTACCCCGAGTGCCTCCCGGGATGCAACGGCTTGTACGTGGACACCCTCCGCCCCGCCAACGGGGCGACCGCAGATGATCGAGTCCTCCGCACCGACGAGCTTGCCCACAGCGAGAATCAGGCGAGCGGCGCATTCATCGTCTCTGCCGGATTGCAGCGCAACAACCACGCGCCCTGGCCCGGCACAGATCCCTTGGGCGACGACTTCAACATCGCAGACGCGATCGCCGACAACGTCGTCGTCGAGCTGGTGGACTAGCACCAACCGCGACGCCGCCGCCCGTCGCCGACGTCCTACGCCGCCGACTTCGTCGAGGTTGGCGCCGGGGGATCGGCGTGTTTTGAAGCTTGCGCCTCTCCCTTTGGGCCGCCACGCAGCGCGGCGATGAGCGCGGTCATCTCCTCGGGGTGGGTCTCCAGCCAGGTCAGCGCAGAATTGCGCCCCTGCCCCAGTCGCACCTCCCCCATGGAGAACCAACTGCCGGCGCGGGTGATGTGGCCGGCCTCGATGGCGCGTTCCAAGACCTCCACCTCACGACGGATGCCCTTGCCAAAGCCGATCTCCACCTCGGCTTGGCGAAACGGAGGCGCGCACTTGTTCTTCACCACCTTGACCCGCACGCGATTCCCAACGACCTCATCACCGTCCTTCACGCTGCCAATCCGTCGAATGTCGAGCCGCACGCTCGCGTAATACTTGAGCGCGTTGCCACCCGTGGTGGTCTCAGGGGAGCCGAACTGCACCCCTATCTTGTGACGGAGCTGATTGATGAACACCACCTGGGTCTTGGTCTGCGCCGTCACCCCCGCGATCTTTCGCATGGCTTGGCTCATCAAGCGCGCCTGTAGACCCATGTGGGTGTCCCCCATGTCACCCTCAAGCTCTGCGCGCGGGACGAGCGCGGCGACGGAGTCCACCACGATGAGTCCCACCCCACCGGTGCGCGCCAAGACATCGACGATTTCGAGCGCTTGCTCGCCGTGATCCGGCTGGCTGACGAGCAGCTCCTCTAGCTTGATCCCGAGGGCCTGCGCATATTGGGTGTCGAGCGCGTGCTCGGCGTCCACGAAGGCGCACACGTGCCCCTTCGCTTGGGCCTGCGCGATGAGCTGCAACGTCAAGGTGGTCTTGCCGCTCGATTCGGGCCCATAGACCTCCACGATTCGCCCGAGGGGGAGGCCCCCGAGCCCCAGGGCCTCGTCAATATTGATCGATCCGGTCGAGATGCTCTCCATACCCGCGGCGCGGCTCCCCCCATCACCGAGGGTCATGATGGCGCCGTCCCCGAACCGATCGATGATGGTCTTCATCACCCGCTCGAACGAGGGCGAGTTGACGGGCGTGGCTTTCGATACAGATGCGGGCGTGGCTTTTCGACGTTTCATGTCCGCCCCCAACTGCGCGCGCCGTGCCAACCGCGGCGGCGCGACACTAATTCGAGTCATTTGAACGTGACTCGCCGCGACCCGGGGGGATTTGGCGGTCACAAGCGGGCCCCGCGACCCTCCACCCCTCCGAGAGATCCGCACCCTCGGCTGCTACGAAGGACACCCGGCCTGCTAGCCGACTCGCGCGCTGGCCAAGCCAACGACCCGTCCGAACCAGCGGGTCCCGCTGCGCCCGGCGGAATTTGGAATCCCGTGCCCAAATTCCTACCGCCCGATCATCCAAGGCTCCCTTGGATAACCGACGTTTTCCCACCTGCGCAGACCTCCTCGCCCCTTCGGCGACTCCCCATCAACGACTCCCCCTCGCGTACCTGTGACGTGAATCACGCGAGCGCTCCGTCCCCACAACTCAGACAGCCACATGCCGTTGCCTCGATGAGCGCGGCTGAGGTAGGCTCCGCTCACTTCGGAGCCACGCTCCGTGATCAATTAGGAAAGACAGCAACCGTCATGAAGATCAATCTCAAATCCATCACAACTTGCGCGTGCTTTGTCGCGATCGCGTTCTCCTCCGGCTGCAAGTTCAAGAACAACGCCATCCCCGGCGCCGACATCCCCTTCGCCAAGGCGGATTATACCCTCGGCGGCAAGGTCAGCGACGAGGCCTGCGGCATCTACATCTTCGCGATCGATTGGGCCCGACTGTTCAAGAAGGATACCGCGGACCGAAAGGCCGCCTCCTCCGGCTTCTCAGTGCCCTTCGTGGGTGGCGAGACCAGAGAGGTGCATCGCGCCCTCTACCAGAGCCTCGAGAAGATGCCCGACGCCACCCACCTCACCGAGATCCGCACCGAGAATTCCTTCAAGGGGTTCGGCTCCATCGGCATACCGCTGTTCGGAAAGCGCTGCGCAAAGGTGACCTCGCAAGCCGTGCAAATGGGCACGCCCCTCGTCGGCCAGGTCCAATAACCTCACGCGACTGTCCTCGTTGACAGACGTTAAGGGTCGCTCCTAGACTACGCTCGTGAAGCGCTGGGAGACGACCCTTATTTGCTTTCTTGTCGGCTGCGCGCCGAGCACGATGTATCGAGAAAGCGGTGTCGCGCCTCAGCTGCGCTCAGAGAGCATCGCGCTCGCGCCGACTCAATTTCTCCACCGGATGCAAGCGCACGATCCAGCGGAGCTGTTCGAGCAAAACTCAACCGTGGGGTACATGCTGCACGACGGGGGCTATGTGGTGGACAAGGGGATGGGGGGATACTCCCACTCGAAGGAGGTGTCGATCTTCGAGACTGCCGCCTACGAGGAGACGGTCGCCTCGCTGGTGGACACCACCATTCGCGCCGAGCTGCGACGGCGCGGTGCCACGCCGGTCGCCGTGGACGTCGAGGCGCCGCGGGCCCAGTGGGTGAGCGCGGCGATCCAAGAAACTGGCGATGGGCATGACAACGTCAACATCCCCTACCGAGAGCTCGTGATGCCCGCGCGCCTCCCGGCACAAGCTGCGGAAGCCAACGGCGTCGATGTTCTGAGCGGCGTGACGACCGTCGTCGTCCCGGTCGTGACCTACTACTACGCGCACAACGCCGGGTGGTACTACGGACAGACCTGGGGCAGCACCGCCGGGTGCCGCGCGCGGGTGGCGCTCGTTCTCTACGACGCCAGCGGGAGGCTCCAGGGCACGTCGGAGTTCGACACCTGGCACCTCTCAGACTCCGAGTACCAGCCAAATGGAGCCGAGATCCTTCGACTGCAGCGGCGCTGCAACGAGCAGATCCAACAAGCGACCACGCGCGTGTTGAAGTCGCTCTGGTAACCTTGCGAGCATCCATATGTTCGCGCGAGGGTCGTGCTCTCGCCCGATGAAATCAAGTCTCGAAGCGCGAGCTCCCCTTGCGGAGACCATCACAGAGCGGAAAAACAATGACAATTACTCTCATCACGGCTGCAACTCGAACGATCCTCGCCGCGTCCGTCGCC
>JAAZXR010000159.1 GCA_014240065.1 Myxococcales bacterium | reverse complement strand
GCGCCAGGACACACGGGATGCCGAGGCGCCTTTGGTGGAGCCTTCGAATCCAATCCAAGTTACGCATGGTGTGATCGTACCATCACGCCGTGTGACGTGGAGGACAGCTGCAGCTTTGCACTATCTATGCATGCGCTCCCGAATGAAGGCGTGCGACGCCGTCGCCTTGATTTCTGTGGACGGTGGGTGACGGGACGGAGGGCGCGGATGTTGGCCGTGGCACACGCCAGCGCCCGTGACCCTCGCGATCCCTAGAACTGGTCGAGGTCGAAGACGTAGACGGCCCCGGCGTCGACCGTGTTGTCGTTGGCGCCCGCGAGGGTGCCGTCGGAGCTTGCGTCGCCTTCCTCGTCGGGGGCGCCCACGGCGAGGATGCCGTTGTCGAGCGCCACCGAGGTGCCGAGCATATCGTACCAATCTGGGTTGGAGGCCTTGATATAGGCCTGCTGCATCCAGCTGTCGCCGGCGCGCGCGAACAGGTAGGCGGCGCCCTCTCGGTAGTTCAGGCTGCCCCCATCGGGGCTGGCCGTCTCCCCTCCGGTCACCCCGGCGGTGCCGCTGGCTTCACCGGTGGCACCGACGGCCAGCCAATCGCCATCGAGCGCGAGCGAACCGCCGAACAGGAGGTCTTCGTTGCTGTTGGGGGCCTTGAGGTAGGCCTGCTGCGACCAGTCGACGCCCGCGCGGGTGAAGACGTAGGCGGCGCCTGCGGCGGGGCACTCGTTGTCGGTGTCGTCACCATTGACGGTGGTGGCGCAGCTCTTCTCGTAGTGGGCACCGACGGCGAGGGTGTCGCCGTCGAGGGCGACGGAGGTGCCAAACTCGTCAAAGGCGTCGAGGTTGGAGGGCTTCACGAAGGCCTCCTGGGTCCACGTGGTTCCCGCGCGGGTGAAGACGTAGACGGCCCCAGCGTTGTTGCAGGCGTTGTCAGTCTCGTCGCCGTTGATGTTGGTGTCGCAGCTGTCCTCACGGATGGCGCCGACGGCGAGGGTCTCCCCGGAGAGCGCCAACGAGGTGCCGAAGCTGTCGAGGTACTCGGCGTTCGAGGCCTTGATGTAGGCTTCTTGAGTCCAGGTGCTGGTGGCGGGGTCGCGCACGAAGACGTAGACGGCGCCGGCGTACTGGGCCGAGTCGTCGGCCTCGGCGGTGGGTCCGCCGTTGATTCCCGTGGCGCCGCTACCTTCCTCCGAGCCGACGGCGATGAGGTCGCCTGCGATGGCCACGGTCTTACCAAACCAGTCGTCGGCGCCTGTATTCGAGGCCTTGAGATAGGCCTGCTGGGACCACGACGCAGTCGCGGGGTCGCGGACGAAGACGTAGGCAGCGCCTGAGTTACTGGCGAGGTTGTTGCTAGCATCACCGTCGACACCCGTGGCGTCGCTGTCCTCGCGTTGGGCGCCGACGACGAGCGTGTCGCTGTCGAGATCGACGGTCATCCCGAAACCATCGCCGGCCTCCAGATTCTCACTGACCAGCGTCGCTTGCACCGACCATTGCTCGCTGCTGGGGTCGCGAACGAAGATGGTGACCTCTCCGATTGAGCCGAGCCCCGTGGCGCCCACCGCGAGTGTGTCTTGGGACATGGCGACGCTGATCCCGAAGCTGGCGCCGGTGCCTGGGGAGAGCTGCTTGAGGTAGGCCGTCTGGATTTGGTCGCACGACACACCGAAGAGGGGCACGCACGCGTCGTCGCCGTCGCCGTCGCCATCGCCGTCGCCGTCACCCGCGCTGGTGCCGTCGGTGGAAGAGGAGGTGCCGTCGGTGGAAGAGGAGGTGCCGTCGGTGGAAGAGGAGGTGCCGTCCGTGGAAGAGGAGGTGCCGTCCGTGGAAGAGGAGGTGTCGTCCGTGGAAGAGGAGGTGTCGTCCGTGGAAGCGATGCTGTCGTCACCCGCATCATCCGGGCCGCAGCCGGTGGAGGGGAGCGCGACGCCGAGGAGGGCGACGCAAAGCAGATGGTGGAGAGAACGCAAGTCCATGTCGAAGGATATCGGTCCTTGCCGGGCTTTTTTTGCTTTTCGCTCCGCGGCGCTGCAACGGCAATCCACGGCCAACTGGTGCCCGCGCTGTCCGCGAATGTGTGCGCCTTGATACAGTTCTCGCTCGCGTGCCTATTGGGCGACGCAGGTGCCGCCGATGCAAGCCACGTCGGTGGGCGTGGGCGGACAGTCACACACGCCTCCGGTGCAGCCGCTGGAGGTCCAGTTCATGGACAGGGCTTGCATCGCGTAGGCGGACACCCCGACGTTGACCGCGTAGTAGCATTCCCCGAGTCCCACCTGACAGTGCCCCTCCACGATCTTGCAGTCCGAGGCGTCGCCGCAAGAGTTCATGCCCACCAAGGCATCGTATTGGTCTTGCAGGTCACCGCAAACGTCGCCGTCGCCGTCGCCGTCGCCGTCGCCGTCGCCGTCGCCGTCGCCGTCGC
>JAAZXR010000158.1 GCA_014240065.1 Myxococcales bacterium | reverse complement strand
GGACGGGGACGGCGACGGCGACGGCGACGGCGATATCTCGTCGTGGGTCAATCTTTCACTCGGCGGGTATCACTCCTGCGGCCTGCGCAGCGACGGACAGGTGTACTGCTGGGGTTCCGATATTCAGGGCCAGCTCACCCCGCCCAACGCCGACTACAAGGCCGTCTCCGGCGGAGGCTTTCACACCTGCGCCATCCGGGCCGACGACAGCCTGGAATGCTGGGGTGACGCCACCGAGGACCAACTGCTGATCCCTGACCCACCAGATCCGGCGATCCCGTGGGTTGTCTCGTCCGTCGCGGCGGGATTCGACCACACCTGCGCCATCGTTCAAGACGGCCAGATATTGTGCTGGGGCACCGACACGCTTGGGCAGGCTACAGCCCCCGATGGAATGTTCGTCTCGGCAGCCGCCGGCGAGTCCCACACCTGCGCCATCGATGACATGAACGCGCTGCTGTGCTGGGGTAGCAACGCAGACACCCAACTCGACGCGCCCCTCGGGAGTTTCTTCTCTATCGCCGCGGGCAACGACTTTAGCTGCGCTACCGACATCGACGGCGCAGCTATCTGCTGGGGCGACAACTCGCGCGAGCAATTGGAGGTGCCCAACACGGAACCCTACGTGGCGCTCGCCTTGGGCGAGTTTCACGGATGCGGTCTTACGGACGGCGGCGCCGTCACATGCTGGGGCAACGACGATTTTGGGCAAGCCTCTCCGCCACCGGGAACGTTCATCTCTATCGGCGCGGGCACACGCCACACCTGCGGCTTGCGCGACGACGACAGCCTTCAATGCTGGGGATTCAACTTCTCTGGACAGTCATCTCCGCCCTAGCCGATCGCCTCAGCCTCGGCTTTTGACGTCCGTATGCGCCACGGCAGCGACCGACGCCGCAACTGCGGTGAGCCACGCGGTCCCAGCCACGACAACCTCCTCGCCCAATCCCTGCACCCACGCGACATGGTCTGCGCATCCCCCAGGTCCAGGTTCGCGCGCTGCCTCCGCGAGCGGCTTGGGGCATGCTCCCCCTGCCTGCGCGCCAGCGTGTAGGTCTGCAACGGTCAGCTCTGTATCTCCCGTGCCCACCGTGCCGCCGCGCTCCGCCGCGAAGGCCTGCAGCCTCTTGAGTCGCTCGGCCAAGGCGAGGTCCAGCACGCCAAGCGCCGCCTCGATCAACGCTGGATGATGGCCGCCCGCGTCCGCAGCCCTCGGGGTGCGCACCTGCGTGTACCAAGCCCGCAACGCCGCGACCTGGCCGAGATAGCGAGCGTTGGCCGCCGCGCGCGGCTCGAGGCGGTCCAGGGTGCCCAGCTTGAAATCCCGCGACACCTCGGGCGCCGGCTGCACGGACATGGTGTGGTCCGGCACGTCGCGACGGGTCACCTGCCCCGCCCCGGTCACCGCCCCGTACCCCACTGCGCGGGGGCCCACGCAGCCGCCGGCGCCGCCCAAAAAAATGCGGTCCTCTCGCAAAAACACGCCGCGGCTCACGTCGCCAAACAGCGAGGGCGTGGCCTTGTCGCCGCGGGCGCCCCACGGCGTGAAGTTAAAGTGGATGTAGCCGCTGCCGACCTCGGAGTGATCGCGCCGCGAACGGCCGCCAGCCATAAGGCAGTCACAAAAATTGATGAGGCTCCCCAAGGTGACAAAGGACAACAAGAGGGTGTGCTTGAGTCCCACGGTGTGGGCGGTGGAGGCCCGCTCCTCAAGCAGGGTCCCCGGTCGCGCGTGGGCGTTGGCCCCGAGCGAAGCCCCGTCGAGCAACACCGCCCCGTGGGCAAAGCCGCTGGCGATGGCGGTGTCGGCCCCGAAGGCGCAATCCCGCAGCGTCGCCGGACCCTCCGTACCCACCTCGGCCCGCGGGCCGAGCGATAGCGACGCACCGTGCAGCCTCGTCCCCGGGTGCAGCACCGCGCTGGAATCGATGCGCGCCGGGTCGACATTGGAATCCACAAATGTCTGGCACGGATCCACCACCCGCACGCCCCGGTCTTGCAGCGCCCGCACCCGCCCGTGAACGCTGTCTGCGGACGGGTCGTGAGGCCGGCAACACTCCGGACTTGTCTCATGCTCGGACATCACCTCCATAATTACCACGAGCCGGGCCACGCGGCGCATCCTCAGCCAAAGTTCGATATGCTGCCTCCATGGTTAGGAATAGTTACGCATGGCTCGTCTTGTTTGTTCCCTTGACCCTCAGCCTGCCGGCCACGGGATGCGCGGACAAAGCCTCCACCGACGACGACACCTCGGGGCAAAGCGGCACCGACGGCGACACCTCGGGGCTGGAAAGTGACGGCGACACCTCGGGCGTCGGCGACACCTCGGGCGACGGCGACACCTCGGGCGACGGCGACTCCTCGGGCGACGGCGACACCTCGGGCGACGGCGACACCTCGGGCGACGGCGACTCCTCGGGCGAC
>JAAZXR010000157.1 GCA_014240065.1 Myxococcales bacterium | reverse complement strand
CGCGGTGCCGGGGCTGGTGGTGGAGCTGGCCCAGCGCGCCCAAGAGGACGCGCTCGCCCCCACGGTCTCTCGGAAGGTCGACCACAGCGGCGTGGGCGGGCACGCCGTTCGCGAAGTCGGCGCTCACGTCGAAGCTCACGGGCGTGGTCTGCTTTTTCTCCACGATGGCCGTGCCCGAGGCCGCGGCCGCGAAGGCTCCGCCCGCGCTCATGTCCCACGGATCGCTGCAGTCGGCGCTGTTGCCGGGCCCCATGTCATCGCTGCAGTTCCAGGTGGCGTCCTCGGTCCACGCGGTGTTCATGGCGTACACCTCGAGCTCCTCGCCGCCCGCCGGGATGTGGTTGGTCATGTCCACGTCGAGCTCCAAGGTCGCCGAGACCACGTCGCCGCCGGCGATGAGCGCCTCGAGGTCCGCGGTGTCAAAGCCGACGAGGGCTCGATTCGCGCCGGTGCGCTTGACCTGAATGGTGATCTGGTCGCCCGACTGCAGGTCGGCGTTGGCCTCGCGCACGTAGGTGTCTTGGGTGGCGACGGCGTCCACCACATAGGTGTCGTCGGTGGCGTTGCGGTTGGTGAGGGGTCCGGGCTCTTGAAATGTACAGCTTGCGGAAGCTCCAACGAGTCCTAGCAAGCACAGCGTATGGGTGTGTGTCTTCATCGATCGAATCTCCTTGTTGTTAGCGTGTCGTCGTGTGTCTCGACAGACCTACCTTCCCTGCTGCAGATGGAAACGGGGCAACAAATCAGTCACGTTTCTTGCGAACCCGGCCAACCGGAACTTTGATGAGGTTGGGAGTCTTCGGGGAGATAACTCCACTCGATTCATGTGACTCCCCGAACAAGACCACGTCCGCGCCATCCCAATCCCGACCGCACACGCCCCCCGCCCCGGCCATGCAGCCGACATGTGCCATCTTGCCCATCGCGGCCCACTTACCGGCGCGGACCCGCGCGCGGAGCGAAGCCCCCCTGGCGCTAGGCGCTCAAGTGACCGGGGCCGCGCTTCCCGATAAAAATTGCCAGGCAGGTCGCGACAATGGACAAGCCGACCGCGAGCCCCCACCAGATCCCTGCGAGACCCACCTCAAGCTTGAAGGCGATCAGCCACGCGAACGGAATCGCGAGCACGTAGTACGCCACAACATTAAACACCGCGGCGGGCTTGGTGTTGCCCCCACCCCGCAACACACCGCCGCCCACGACCTGCACACCATCGAACACCTGGAAAATCGCCGCGATGGGCAAGATGGCCGCGGCCGCATTGATCACCTCCGCGTTGTCGGTGTAGAGCGCGGGCAGGCCCTCGCGGAACACCACGAATCCCAAGGCCGGGAGAAGCATGACCCCGCCACCGAGGGCGAGCGCGATAAACGACGCGCGACGGGCCATGACCGCGTAGCCCGCCCCGAGTAGATTCCCGATGCGCACAGCCGCCCCGATCGACACGCCCAACGGCAACATGAACGAGAGCGACGCGAGGTTGAGCACGATACTGTGGGCGGCCAGCGGATGCTCCCCGAGCACCCCCGCCATCAAGGTGGCGATCTGAAACGCCCACATCTCGAGCCCGTATTGGAGTGACACGGGCACGCCGTGGGCGAGCACCTCCCGCAAGCCGCTCCAGCGCCACGCCTCTCGACCCCAGGGCACCCACGAATCTCGATGGAGTCCAAACCCCACCGTCCAGGCCCACAGCAAGAGCAACAACACCACCCGCGTGCTCGCCGTGGCGATGGCGGCGCCCTCGATACCCATGGCGTCAAAGCCGAGGTGGCCAAAGATGAGCGCCCAGTTCGCGACCACGTTGAACACATTGCCCGCGAGCACCACCCACAGCCCGGGCGCCACCCGCCCCATCGCCTGCAGGTATTGGCGCAGGGCGTTGAACACCATGAAAAATGGGATGCTCAAGATCTGCAGGCGGACGTACTCCCCGGCCATGGCCGCGAGCGCCGGTGATTGATCGACCAATACGAGCGCGGGCTCCGCGAGCAGCCACAACAGCGCGAGCGGGAGGCTGCTCGCGACGGCGATCACCACGCCCCGTTGGAGCGCGAGCCCCACGCGGCGCTTGTCCCCCGCTCCGTGCGCGTAGGTTAAAATAGGATCGAGCCCGAAGATCAGCCCGAGCCCGAAGATGAGGGTGCCGAAGATCCAGACGTTGCCCAAGGACGCCGCGTCCAGCTCCGCGACGCCCACGCGCCCGAGCATCGCCATGTCGACCACGCCGAGCGTCATGGTGCCAAGCTGCGTCAACGCCACGGGCCCGCCGAGCGCGGCGAGGCGCTTGACCTCCCAGGTCCATGGCTTGTCGCGTTCGACGGCGTTCATCTCGGTCCAATCCCCACGTTCGACGGGGAACTACCACCCAGTCACGACCGCGGCAACTTCACGAGGACCGAAGGCAACGTTCGCGCGAGAGCGACGAAC
>JAAZXR010000156.1 GCA_014240065.1 Myxococcales bacterium | reverse complement strand
TGCACGATGGAGGTGCCGTTGAAGGGGTCCGCCGTCTTCCACAGCCCCCCGGGAGGCGCGAGCCCGAATTGGGCGGCGAGGGCGTCGGCGACCACAGAGCGGTAGTAGTCCGGGACCTCGGTGGGAGGCGTCCCGACGGTCACCGAGTCCCCCAAGAACACCACCCGCTCGACGTCGAAGATGTCTTGGTTGTCGGTGCCGTGGCAGTGGCTGCCGATCTCGAACACGAGGTCGGGATCGCCGTCGTTGAGGGCGGCCTGCTCGAGCGCGTCGTAGTCGGGGCCCGGCGGGATCCCGTTGGCGTAGACCCCCTCGAAGCAGCGGCACGCCACGGTGTCCGCGTCCACGCCATCGCAGTCGAGCCCGTCGCCGTCGCCGTCGCCGTCGCCGTCGCCATCACCGTCGCCGTCGCCGGTCGAGGTGTCGCCGTAGCCGTCGCCCGCGTCAGAGGTGCTGGCTCCACCCGTGTCGCCCCCAGAGCCCGAGTCTTCGGTGCCGCCCTCGGTGCCGGTGTCCGATCCATCCGGGGAGGTTTCGCCGGCGGTGCCTCCACCCTCGTCGAGGGGATCGCTGCTGGCACACGCGAGGACCGTCGATGCGGTTGCAGCGACGACAAGCCACGTGATCCAAACATCCGATCGACCCATGGCAATACCCTAGCAAAGAATGTGCGCGGGCGTGGCCACGCCTGCCACGCAGCGGAACCGTGCTGGGATAGCTCCGCCTCACGCGCGACGCTCGCCATGGCGGCCTTTCGCGCTCGCGCCGCTCCTCCCGGATCTCCGAGTCCTCAGATGCATGGGCCCGCATCACACGGCGGGTTGGCAACGCGGACACCAGAACAACCGACGGCTCGAGAAGTCGGCGTCGGCGATGGTCGTGCCGCAGGCTCGGCATGGCTGTTTGACGCGCCGGAAGACAGCGTGCCGATAGACGCTTCGGGATTGGCCGGCCTTTTTATGCCGCTTGGCTCGCCGGGGATCATCCGTGATGCCGCCGGTGCTGTAGGCACGCCTCGTGATCTCAATAATTTTCTTCGCGAGTTTGCGACGTGTGGGGCCATCTAGCTCTCGCGGTTTCGCGCACGGGTGGACACCCGCGAAGAATAAAATCTCGGAGCGCAGGTAGTTCCCGATTCCCGCCGCGAACGACTGTTCGAGCAGGAGCGTCGCCAGCTGGCGTCCGGCGTGGGCGGGGTCGCGAAGTCGCTTTGAGAAGGTTGTGACCTCCACGTCGTCGTGCAGCGGATCCGGTCCAAGCCTCGAGATAAATGGATGCGCGTGAACAGCCTCGCGCGCGACGACCTCAATGGTTGATGCGGAGTACAGCAGCGCGTCGCGGTGTTCCGTTCTCACCGCAAATCGCAGCTGGCGATTGGTTCGAGGATCGCGGTCAGGGCGAACCGTGTACCACTTGCCGTACAGTTGGTTGTGGGAGTACACGGACAGGCCGTGGTCGAAGTGGGTGACCATCGCCTTGCCGAATGTCTGGACTGACTCGACCCGGGCGC
The DNA here is from genome assembly GCA_014240065.1 of Myxococcales bacterium. Classification (GTDB taxonomy): domain Bacteria; phylum Myxococcota_A; class Polyangia; order Nannocystales; family Nannocystaceae; genus JAAZXR01. The sequence continues at coordinate 927 of JAAZXR010000156.1, read as the reverse complement.
GAGCCATGGCGCGTGCGTATTTAGAGAGCCCCGGGAGACCAAAAAAACTTCACGGATCTTTCGACCGACGATTGCGGTCTCGACCATGTCGGCGGCTCGTCGAATTTCGGGGCCTTCGGGCACGCGGGTAAGGTTGCACAGGTTTCGGAGGTGGCGAGCGGGAGCGTGATGCCTTGCTCCGCGCGCGCATTCGTCGATGGCGCCTCGGGGGCGTTATCTGAGAGATTCGCGCGCGTTTGAGCAGACCTGAGGTTCGGTTGAGCGCGAGAAGATCTACAGATTTTCGGACACCTTCGGAGCACGGGCGCCGGACGACAGCCTCGAGGGGGAAGCCCGTCGAGTCTCGTCTCGTGAGAGACGGCGTCGGCGTCCGGTGAAGGCTCCCGCAAAGACGGCTCGTCTGACCGTGCTCGCGTGGCGAAGGGACGCGCAGAACACCTTGACGATCAACGGCCGCATCCGCTAGCGTCGGTGCAGGGTTTGGGAAGTTTGGCGCCTGCAGAAGATCTTCGAAGAGAGCCAGGCGGATCCGGCGACGAAGAGAAGGGGGGAGGAGCGCGCTGGGGCCTACCGCTGGTGATGGGGACGGTGCTGCTCGCCCATGTGACCAGTCTCGCCAACGAGTTCTTGAACTTCGACGATCGCGCGTTGTTCGTGAAAAATCCTCTGCTGCGGAGGGATGACCTCTCCGCGGTGTGGGAGATTCTGTCGCTGGAGCGTGAAAATTGGCGTCCCCTGCGAGACCTGAGCCACTGGTCGGACCATCTCGTTCACGGGCAGTCGCCCTTTTGGAGTCACGCTCATAACCTCGTCTTGTTGCTGCTGTGCGTGGTTGTGGTCTCACGATTTCTCGAGCGACTCGGCGGCTCTCGGGCGCACGCGTTGTGGGCCACTGCGCTCGGCTTCGTCCACCCCGTGCAAGTGGAG
>JAAZXR010000155.1 GCA_014240065.1 Myxococcales bacterium | reverse complement strand
GCGCTGTCTCATCGTCCCTGTTGAGCTCGTCATCGTTCATCTCGTGACCCGCGAGGCTCGACCCATCAAGGGATGACTCCTGGGACCGAGGCGACGCGAGAGAAGTCTACCATCTCCCCAAAAGACGCCCGCCGCACGACCACCGGACGTCCCGGATTTGACGCGAGCGTCGCGCCACGCCCTGAAGTTCGTCAGTTGTCCTGGGCGCCCTGGCATATCCAGGTCTTGATTGTTTGGCGCGCCGCCGTTGAGAGCGGGGTCGCCCCCTTGGGCATCTGGGTCCCAAAGCACAGGTCGATCCCATCCAGCTTGCTCACCATGTAGCTGCCCCCGGGGTTTCCCGGATCCACGCGGACCCGCTGTCCACCGCACTGATTGGTCGAGACGCCCACCAGCTCATTCAACGCGACCGCCGCGGTGAGATCTAGATTCGCGCGTGGCATCGGTGGCGCGTGACATCCCAGCGCTGTACATCGTTCCACGAGGATCGGGAGCACCTCCGTCGAGAAGGAGACTGGGGTCGAATCGCAATCGCAGCCGCCGGCATCGCACACCGCCCCGGCTTCGCACGTGATCCCGCAGCCTCCGCAGTTCATCGGATCGCTGTCGATGTCGACGCAGCTCCCTGAGCAATCTTCCAACGCTGCGCACGTGTCCGCACATACCCCGAGGTAACAGACCTTTCCGTCGGCACAAGTGTTGCCGCAACTCCCGCAGTTGCTCACGTCCCCGAGCAAGTTGACGCAGCTGTCCCCGCAGGCCTCCTGCCCTTGAGGGCAGACGCACGCGCCGGCTTCGCATCCCACGCCGGGTGGGCAGGCAGCGTCACATGCACCGCAGTGAAGTGAATCCGTCTGGAGATCGATGCACACGTCGCCCCCACACTTCTCGCAGTCGGAACCCTGGAGTGTGTCGATCCACGCGCCCACGCATTCGATATGGGCGGCGGAGAGTTCACCACCAAACGGCATCCGCTCGCCACAAGCAGGCGACGGGCGCAGCTTTTGATACAGCCACGAATTATCCCGCTGACCAGGGAGGACCCGGATGGCGCCGTCGCATCCTGTCGCGGGCACGTCGAGGAGCTGGGACACGGAGTTCCCCGCAGTGAGGACGAGGCTCGCGGCGGGTGCGTCACCTCCATGGCAGCCCGAGGAGGCGCACCGAGCGTCAAAGATAACCGCCTGTATTGATTCGATCGTCGGCGTGCATTCCTCCTCGCCCGTCCCATCTCCACCGCTCCCGCTCTCAGCTGCTGTGTCGGCTTGGCTGTCCGCTCCCGCGTCTCCGGCTGTGTCGCCGGACACACATCCACCGACAGTTAGCAGGAGGGGAATCGAAGCGACCCAGACGGGACTCACGTTGCGGAAGATCATACGTGCTCGAAATGTCGCACGTTGATCGTCGAGTCACAATCGCGAGCTGGTCCTGGCGCCGTCTCCCCCCAACCTCCCACGCACCACGGCTCCTCAACGCGGGGAGGGTGTTTTCGCTCCCGAGATCCTGGGCGCCCGCTGCGACTACGAGTCTCGCGATGATCGCATACTCGGACACGCTCACTTCCGCTCGCTCAACGCGTTCGATCGCTTTTCACGGAGCCCTGGACCTCACGCCCGCTCCGCCGCGTCAACCTCTGGCTCATCCACCGGACCGGCGCCCCGAGTCTTCCACATCGCATACAGCGACGGGATGACGGTCAGCTCGAGGATAAACGAGGTGACCAGTCCCCCCACCATCGGCGCGGCGATGCGCTGCATCACGTCCGCGCCGGAGGAGTCGCTCCACATCATCGGAGCCAGCCCGCAAATGAGGCAGGTGACCGTCATCAGCTTCGGGCGAAGGCGCCCGGCGGCCCCCTCAACGATCGCTCCCTCAAGCTCCGCGTCGCTCAGCGATGCCCCCTCTCGCCTACGCCGCGCCACCGCGAGATCTAGATAGAGGAGCATGACGACGCCGGTCTCCGCGTCGAGTCCGGCCAGGGCGATCATCCCGACCCACACAGCGATGCTGAGGTTGAAGCCCAGCAGATAGACGAACCAGATGGCGCCGATCAACGAAAAAGGCACCGCGGTCATGACCAGGGCGGTGCCGACGACGGAGCCGGTGTTCCAATACAGCAGCATGGCCACGATCAGCAAGGTCAACGGGATGAGGAGCCGCAGTCGATTTTCGGCGCGCTCAAGATCCTCGAACGCGCCACGCCACGACACGAACACGCCGGAGGGAGGGGCCCACGACGCGGCCATCGTCGCCTGCGCATCACGAACCCACCCCTCCACAGGTCGCGTCCCTGGATCGATGAAGACAAAGGACACGAGCTTCCCGTCCTCGCTGCGGAACATGGACGGTCCCCGCCTCCGCTCAACGCTCGCCACGTCCGACAGCTGCACCTGGGTCCCTGACATGGTCGAGACCAGCGCTCGTTCGAGCTCGTCGAAATAGTCTCGCAGCTCGCGCTGATACCGAACGGAGATCGGGAATCGGCGGCGGCCCTCCACGGTCTCTCCCACA
>JAAZXR010000154.1 GCA_014240065.1 Myxococcales bacterium | reverse complement strand
ACCTGGACGCCTCGGGTGTCCTCACCGGACTCAGCCGGGGTGCCTCACTCGAGCGCGCCGCACGCCTCGGAAGCATCGCCGCCGCCGAGATCATCGGCCACCTGGGGGCCCGCCCCGAGGCCGACCTGGCGGCCATCGCAGAACAGATCCTCAGCTGAGGCTTCGGCCTCGGCCCGCCTCGGATCTCTGGATGGCCGCGGGATAGCGTCGGCCCATGAGCGAGGGATACGAAAACCCACATCCGCTAACCACCATCTTAGCACATGGAGCACAAGCGGTCTAACGGCCGACCCTCCGAAAAGGCGTTCGTTCTAGGGGTTTTCGGGGTTTTCGGCCTCGAGCAGTTCGCCTCCAGTTAGGGCGGCGATCTCCTTGCGCTGGGCCTCGATGATGGCCCGCTGGGTGGCTGAACTGGTTCACCGACCTCATCATCAACAAGCTCAGCCGAGACGCTGCTCGGATGGCTCGTCGATCGTCCCGAACTCGACCCGACTGGCGAGCGGGTAGCCAGTGACCTCGTGTCTGTTGTGGCTCGCTGTGAGGTCTTCCTCAGCGGCGACGATCCGTTCTTCCAGCCATGAACTGGGTGATGAGGTTGTCAACGTCTTGGGACAAGTCCGGCCCGAATCCCTGACGTATATCGAAGTCTTCTGTCTCGATGTGTGTCGCTCCGAGCGAGCGGGCTGCGTCAGACGCGGCACGAATAAGTCCTGCAGGGCCGCAAACGGCTACGTGGGCGCCGCTCAGATCTGAGCCGACGTGCTCGGCGAGCAGTTCGCGAGAGAAGCGAGTACCCAGGGATGAACTGCAGAGTCGGAGATCGATACGGCCTTCGGCTTCGGCCTGGCGGAGAACGTCGAGCGCCATAGCGTCGTCCACGGACCGCACCGCGTAGAAGAGCACGGGCCGCTCACCTTCGGGGGCGGGATCCAATGTGTGAGAGGCGGAGAGGAATGGGGTGATACCCACGCCACCGGCAACCCACACGGTGCGTGACGTGTGCGAAACGGTTGGTTCGAATCGTCCGTATGGACCTTCGACGACAACGGTGGCCCCGAGTAGGTCTGCGGTCTGCATCTTGGTGGTCCAGTCGCCAAGATCGCGGATGAAGAACCGAAGAGCGGGCTCATCAGGCCCCGATGCGATTGTGAAGATGTGGGGTTCGCTCAGCCCCGGCTTCTGCACCTTCACGATGGCGAACTGCCCGCTCTGGTGCTGCAGCCTGTCCCCATCGGGTCGCAGCGTGAGTTCGAGAGTGGTTCCGAGGACCGTAGTTCCGGAGATGGTGTAGCGCAGCCCGGGGAAGATCACGTCCCGGACGACGACGCGGAGCCCGTAGGCGACGATCCCTACACCCATGAAGATGCCGAAGTACCAGCCCCATCCGGAACCGTTCGGGTAGGGCTTCTCTGCGGTGTAGAAGTGCAGACAAGCGAAGAGGAACGGCACGCCAAGCAACTTGTGGGTCAACCGCCACCAGCGATAGGGAAACCAGCGGATCAACGAGATACCGATCAGGACGTAGAGCGCGATCTCTGCGATGCCGGCGAGTTCTTCGGCGAATTCGGCTGTTTGTTTGCTGGCCCCGCGAAATCCGTCCTCAATCTCAGATTCCATCCGGATGTGCAGGAACATTGCGAGTACCGCGAGTGTGCCCGCCCAACGGTGGACCCGGTACATCGAGTCGAGTCCGCCGAATAGTGGCTCGAGAGTGCGAGGCCGCAGGGCGAGCAGAAAGCTCCACGCCATCAGAAGGATTGATGCGGCACCGATGAAGAGCCCAAATGACGGACTGCCTTCGCCCTCTTCACCGATTGCATCGGCGAACGCAAGCCACGATATGGCAACGCTGGCGATCACGGTGATCGGACCAAGCCAGCTGAGATCGGGGGAGGGGACGGGCAGGCGGGGGCGGCGAATCTGCCAGTCGCCGGGGGAGCCGAGCATCCGACGAGTTGTCGCCTTGATGGGTGAAAGCCTGATCATTGGACAAACTCTAGGGGCGGAGGTAAGAGGTCTGCGCGGTTGGCGGCGGTCATGACCGCACCTCCATCACCCACGAGGCGTCGTAGGCGGCGGAGTGCATCGCTCCCCGCAACTCCCGAGGGGTGCGGAAGTAACGACCGGGCCAGCCGTGGGGCCAGCCGGGGATCGAGTGGCTGACCTGACCACAACCTTCGTTGCCGTGGCTGTCATCCCACGCCATGAGGAGGGTGTAGCGGTAGGGGTAGTCCGCTCCCCGGTCCTCGACGACTACGCGGAACGTGCCGTCCTCATCTTGGCCCCTCCAGCCCGGAACGATCTCGCGGAGGACCGCAGGGTCAGCCTCCAGGCGCTTGCGCGTGTAGACGGTGCTGGCGTTGGTGTGCTCTAGGTTTGTCTCCAGGTCTGGTTCATGTCCCTTGCTCACTGATAGTTGCAAGCAAGTCGGGTATTAACGTCGCTCGCATGAGCGACGGCTATTCGTGTTTCGACATCGACCTCGCAGGCGGCATCGCCACGGTGACCCTGTGCCGCGGCGACGAACTCAACACGATGGTCCCCGCCTTCTGGGACGAGCTGCC
>JAAZXR010000153.1 GCA_014240065.1 Myxococcales bacterium | reverse complement strand
CAAGGAGGGCTGCGGCTTCAAGGTGTTCGAGTCGGCGCCCATGGTCAAGGGCCTGTGCGTCCCGGCGGACAAGGCCGGCGGCCTCTCACGCAGCCAGCTCGACAAGCTCACCGACTTCGCGAAGAAGCGAGAGTCCGGCGGCGCGAAGGGCCTGGCGTGGGCCAAGGTCAAAGAAGACGGCACCTGGCAGGCCCCCTTCGCCAAGACCCTCACCCAAGACACCATGCGCGCCATGAATGAGCGCATGGGGGCCACCCCCGGCTGCGTGCTGCTGTTCGTGGCCGACGACTTCGAGACCACGCACACCGTGCTCTGCAACCTGCGCAACTTGCTCCGCGATCAGCTCTCGCTCCTCGACGACAGCAGCCCCGCGTGGTCGTTCTTGTGGATCACCGACTTCCCGCTGTTTGAGAAAAACGAGCAGGGTCAGTTCGTCTCCTCCCACCACCCCTTCACCCACCCTCACGACGCGCACCTCGACATCCTCAGCAGCGAACCTGCGAAGGTGCGCGCCAAAGCCTACGATCTGGTGCTCAACGGCAACGAGGTCGGCGGCGGCTCCATCCGTATCCACCGCTCCGACGTGCAGGCCAAGGTCTTCGAGGCCTTGGGTCTGTCCGAGGAGGATGCCCAGACCAAATTTGGCTTCCTGCTGGAGGCGTTCCGCTACGGCGCGCCGCCCCACGGCGGCATCGCCTTGGGGCTCGACCGCCTGGCCATGCTCATGTGCGGCGCGAACAGCCTGCGCGACGTCATCGCCTTCCCCAAGACCCAAAAGGGCCAAGACCTCATGACCCAATGTCCGACGCCGGCCGATGACCCTCAGCTCGAAGAGCTGTACCTGCGCCATCGTCCGCTGCCCAGCGCCCAACCCACGCCCTCCTCCGAAGAATGATCGACGACGCCACCGCGGAGCCCTCCCCTCCCTCGACCCCGGCGTCGCGAGCGCGTAGAAGGCTCCGGGGGTCAGCCGACTCGGCACCAGAAAGTTTCGCGCGCCGCCCGGGGTGTACTTCACCATGTAGGGGGTCTCGAGCTCCAAGAAGCCCTCGCCGCTCATGAAGGCGCGGGTCTCGGTGCCGAGCTTGGCGCGCAAGATGAAGTTGCGTTGCAGGGAGGGGCGCCGCAGGTCGAGGTAGCGGTACTTGAGCCGCACGTTCTCGGAGGTGTCGAGGCGGTCGTCGTCGGAGACGTTGAACGGGGGCGTCGCCGCCTCGGAGAACACCTCGATCTCGTCCACCTCCACCTCGATGGCGCCGGTGGGGAGCTTGTCGTTGGCGTTGCCACCGCGGGCGACGACCATGCCGCTGACCCCGAGGCACCACTCGTTGCGCACCAGCTGCGCCTGGTCGTGGGCGGCTTGGGCGATGTCGGGACCGAAGGTCACCTGCGTCAGTCCGTCGCGGTCGCGCAGATCAATAAAGCGGCGACCACCGTGGTCGCGGTAGTTGTTCACCCATCCGTAGAGCACCACGCGGGCGCCGACGTCGGTGTCTCGGAGGGCACCGCAGGTGTGGCTTCTTCCTCGGTCGAGCAGGCTGGTCATTGGGGGGGAACATAGACCAGCCTGCGCGTCGGGGTCACCTCCTTGGGTAGCAGGGGGACACAGGAGGGCGCTATCGCGCGCTCTCCGCGAAATTGACCGCCGTTGGGTGCGGGAAATGGCTCGTGGCCCCCGAGGCTTGGTATGCACACAGAGCCCGTGCGTTTCGTCCATTGCAGCGACATCCATCTCCTCGATCTCTCTGGGACCTGGCCCCATGAGCTGTTCAACAAGCGCATCACTGGCGCTGTGAACCTGGTGATGAAGCGCCGCCGCTATCACGACGACGCGCGCTTTGAGGCCATCAAGCGCGCGGCGGAGTCCCTCGAGGTGGATCGACTGGTGGTCACCGGGGATCTCACCAACCTCTCGCTGCCGTCCGAGTTTCGCAACGCGGCGCGCTCGCTCCACGACACCTCCTTGCCCGTCACGGTGATCCCCGGAAACCACGACGCGTACGTCCGGAGCGCTCACAAGGCGGGGCTGTTTGAGACCCATTTCGGGGAGTTTATGGAGGGCGAGCGCCCGAGCGAGGCGGCGTACCCCTTTGTGGATCGCTCGCACGACGGCATCGCGCTCATTGGGGTGAGCACGGCGGTCCCCACACCGCCGATGGACGCGACAGGAGAGGTGGGCGGCGCGCAGCTTTCGGCGCTGGAGGTGCTGCTCACTGAGTGCGCGGCCGAGGGGCGCACGCGGGTGGTGCTCATCCACCACCCGCCGGCCGAGGGAGCCTCGAAACCCAAACATGACCTGCGTGACCGAGCCGCCTTCGCGGCGGTGCTGGCGCGGTGTGGTGCGGAGCTGGTGTTGCACGGGCACGAGCACAAAGACATGCACACCGCCCTCCCGGGTCCGGATGGTGAGGTCCCCATCTTTGGCGTGCCGTCGGGGACGAGCATCGATGAGCGGCCGGGTCGAGAAGGGGGCTTCGCCCTGTTCGAGCTCGGTGAGGGCACGTTGACGCGGACCCGCTACGCCTGGGGAGCGGAGGGCTTCTCACCGGTGGGGGCGCCGCTGGAGTTGCCGCTGCGGCGCGGTCAG
>JAAZXR010000152.1 GCA_014240065.1 Myxococcales bacterium | reverse complement strand
CCGCGGTCGGATCTCCGTCTCCGTCGCCCGCGGTCGGATCTCCGTCTCCGTCGCCCGCGGTCGGATCTCCGTCTCCGTCGCCGTCGCCGTCGCCATCGCCGTCACCGTCGCCGTCGCCGTCGCCGTCGCCGTCGCCCACGGACGACAGGTTGCTACTGGATGATTCTTCGTCGGTCCCCGTGTCGGCGAGGGTGTCTGGATCTACGCAGACCCCCTCCGCTTCGTCGCAGACCAAGGGGGTCGGGCAGGCGGCGTCTTCCTCGCAGGGGAATCCAAGGCGGTCCCCCGCAGAGAACCAACACCCAGCGGGCGTCACGGCGCTGAGCACGAGGATCGGTAGGGCGCGGCGGAACATCAGAACTTTGCTCCAACGGTGAGGGTGACAGAGCCTGGAGTGAACCCGGGGACGACCGCCATCGGACGCTTCTTTTTCTTGTCGAGGATCCAGAGGGTGGCGCCGGTGGCGGCAAAGACGACGGCGCTCGCGGCTCCCGCGACGGTGAGGATGTTGCCAGTGCGACCTCGCTGCTTCGCGCTCTCGAGGCTGCCCTTGGTGGTGCCAGTGTCGAAGTCGTTTTGAGCTTGTCCAGCGATGGCAAATCCAGCGCCCATGACACCGAGACCTCCACCTGCGATCGCGATGGAGGTAATGGCGCTCATCTTCATTGGAGACATGGAGCGGTCAGCGCGGCGGTTTCTCTTCTCTTTGGAGGTGGGCGCGGCTTGCCCCCCGTCAGGCAGGGAGTCAGCTGGGTCATCGGCGACGGCGTCCTCGACGCGAACGCCGTCTCGTCCTGGGGTCGTCGAGGCGGTGTCGTCGGTGTTTGAGGACACCTCGTTCCCGGCCACAGATTTGTTGTTGGCTTCCTGCTCTGCGGACGCGAGCGCCTCGTCAATACTCGCAAGCAAGTCAGCGAGGTCCGACTGTTTGTCCTCATCGGCCTCCATTTTCAGCACCTTGGTCACGAGGCGTTGGGCGATCCGAAGATGCTGGACATCGCGGTCGATAAAATATGCATCCCGATGGGCTTTGGCGAGGTTGAATGTGAGGTTCTTGAGGGCCCTGCGTCGCTGAGTGAGATCCTTGATTTCATCGGCGACCTTAAACCCATCTGTCAGCAACGAGATGGCCTTTGCGTAGTCTCCGATGCGGTAGGCGATGGAAGCCTCCTTGTAGAGCTCGCTGGTGCGGGTCTCCGCCGGGTCCGCGGTGGTGGGTGGCGCGCCGTGGACGGCCGCCATTGCAGACGTCCCGGGGGTCGCACAGACGACGAGCCAACCGGCCAGCGCCAAGAGCATGTACAGCGTTCTATGCGCGCGTGGCACCCTCCGCATTTGCTGACGATACCATAGCTCGCGATGTGGTGAAGGACCCTCAGCGGCGGGTATCCCTCGGAGAACCGCGATCTGATACATGCTCACGCGGTGGCGTTGGGGGGGAAATGACGGTTTGAGAAGCCGCGGGGCGCTCGGCGTCTCTGCTCGGCGTCCCTCGTCTCGCTTGGGGAGCTTACTCGGCGCAGTCCACCGCGTCGGTCACGGTGAAGGGACCGCTGGGCATGGTCTGTCGCACCGTGTTGCTGCCCGACCAGTTCGCCAGGTCGGAGATGGCCGCGAGCAGCTCGAGCTGGGTGCCCGTGGTGATGCCCACGTAGACGGCGTTGTCGACCTCCATGAGGGCGAGCGCCGTCCCTTGATCCACGAGGCCCAGCGGCAGCGCCGAGGTGTTACTTGAGGTGGCGTCGGTGTTCCAACCGGTGCCCTCCGATTGCACCGCGTAGATGAACGAGGGGGTTGACTGATTTCCCTGGAACGCGAGGATTTGGTCACCCGAGGCTGAAAACTCCATGCTGCCGTTGGCCGGGAAGACCACGGTCCCTGCGACGGTCTTTGCGGAGGTCGTATAGCTTGAGTAGCCCTCTCCAGAGCGGAACCCAGAGTCGTCCCCGAGCCAGCCGTTGTCTGTGAACTCGATGGGGGTCCCGGCGCCTACCGTCTTCAAAAATACGACGGCAAACTCGTCGGGGTTGTCGAAGTTGAATCCGATGATCGCCACGTCCCCGGCGGCCAGTTCTTGGGAGCAACCGATCTCGCTCTCGCAGATCGCGGAGCAGCCGTCCCCATCCTGGTTCCCGCCGTCGTCGCACTGCTCCACGCCCGTCTGCACGAAGCCGTCGCCGCAGCTGGCGAGCACGCAGTTGTTGCCCACCTCCACGCAGCCGTCGTCGTTGTCGAAGTTGTTGTCGTCGCACTCCTCGGAGGGGCTCTGGTCGCCGTCACCGCAGACGTTCTCGACGCACCCTGCGAGACACTCGAGGCCAGGACCGTTGGCGCCGGGACCGTCGTCGCACTCCTCCGTCCCCGTGCCCTGGTTGTGAATGAGGCCGTCGCCACATGCGGCGTCTTTGCACCCTTCGGTGCAGTCTGCGGTGTCGAGGTTGTTGGTGCCGTCGTCGCACTCCTCGCCGCCCGCGGTGTAAGGGAAGCCGTCGCCGCAGATATTGTCGAGGCACTCTGGGGTGCAAGGAGCGTCGGTGCCGTTGCTCGCGGCGTCGTCGCATTGCTCGATGGGGGTGTTGGCGCCGGAGGTCTGGATGAACCCATCGCCGCAGGTGGGGACCTGGCAGACGTCGGTGCAGCCGTCGTCGTTGTTGCCGTTGGCGCCGTCGTCGCAGGCCTCGCCGGGATCTTGGATCACGTTCCCGCACTCTTCAGGCTTGCACATCGCCGAGCAGCCG
>JAAZXR010000151.1 GCA_014240065.1 Myxococcales bacterium | reverse complement strand
CGGCGCGCGCCGACAAGAGCGTCACGAGGGGTCGGAACCGCTTGCCGCCCGCGTCCGCGAGGTGGGCGCCGACGTTGGGGATCACGGCGATCGTCGAGTGCAAGAGCCGCTTGAGCTCGACCTCGACTTCCCCGAGTTCACGAGTCACCAGCTTCGTGGCGCGCGTCACGAGCGCGGGCGCGGGTTCATCGTTCGATGGGACGAATACGTCGAGGGGAGAGTTAGGCATGGGGTTCCTTCGGTGTGGATGGTGGCGCGGCGGGAGCGGCGTCTTGGGGGGCGCTCCACGTCTTGCGCCCTCGTCGCGGTCGGCCGCCCTTATATCGCGCGGCGCCTCGGGCGATGGCCTGCAAGATTGGATTGATGGGCGCGAGCGAGATCACCGCCTCGAGCAGGTTCATGCCGGTCTCAAAGAACCGGAGGAGGTGGGCGAGGCGGGCCTTCGCGAAGCGAATCTCTTGGGTGTCGGGGCCGCGCTTGAGGGCCTCCATCACGGCGTGGGCCTGCTCGATGGCGTCCTCCACCTCCTCGCGCTCGCGGCGGCGAATCACCGTGGTGATGAGCTTCCAAAAGTCCGTCTCCGCCTCGAGCTGTCGGCCGACCCGTCGCAACACGCCCCACTCGACGAGGGAGGTGACGGTCATGCTCGCGGATCCGGCGCTGATGGCGAGGGTGTCGCGGATCGTGCGCTGGTCGAGCGGCGTCGGCGACAAGAACACCAGGCCAAAGATGCGGCCCTGGGTGCGGGTGAACCCCCAAAAGTCAGCGATGTTCCCGAACACCTCCGCGATCTGTAACTGCGCGGATCCGAGGAGGTCCTGCGGGGGGGGGGCACTCTGTTCGTTCGTAGGTTCGCTCACAGTGGCTAGCTTTCAAATCAATTTGAAGCCCTCAGGGCGGGAATAGTCGGTCCGCGCGACCGTGTCAACGGGTCTTTTTGGCGGGAGCGTGGCTCGATTTCCGGGGAAGAACACGCAGAGAAGTCGGGTATTCTCTCCGCACAGTCTCACGAGGGTTGAGTGGCGATCTCAGGCAAAATCTCGAATATGTTGTACGCGTTGATTGGCACCCTCGTCGGGGGAGCGGCTGTGATCGCGGCGTCCGATGCGGGGAGGCTGTCCGACGGCGGTGCGGGGGGCGGCGGGGCCGTCGCGCCGACTTCTTCGCGAATCAAGGGGCGGTCTGGCACGGAGGCAGAGCGCGGGATCGACGCGCTGACCACGGACTCGGCGCCCACCATGGCGCCCACATCGGCGGGGGGTGGCGCCGAGCACGGCGCGCTCGAGCAGGCCGTGGCGAGGACCAAGGAGACGGTCGTGATGCTCGACGTCCTCGGCAATTTGAGCGGCGCGGGGGTGGTGATCGACCCCTCGGGAATCGTGTTGACGAACTATCACGTGGTGGCGCCGCTGCTCGGGGTGGATCCCCGGCAAGAAGGGAGCGACAGGCGCTTGTCCGTTCGGTTTCGGGATGGACGCACCATGCGAGCGGAGATCGTCGCGGCCGACGGGACCGAGGACCTCGCCTTGCTGCGGCTGACGGTGCCGGCGGGGGATAAAGTTTCGGCCGCCGCCATGGGGAGCTCGTCGAAGCTCGAGGTGGGACAGGCGGTCTACGCCGTCGGGTGCCCCGTGGGGCTCGAGCACACCGTCTCCTCGGGGATCATCTCCGCGGTGGATCGGGCGGGGGTGCTCTCCAACCGAGAGGTGCCCGTGATCCAGCTCGGCGCGAGCATCAATCTGGGAGACTCGGGGGGCCCGTTGTTCGCCCTCGACGGCACGCTCGTGGGGATCACGACGGCGCGCGCGCGCGAGGCCCAGGGCATCGCCTTCGCGATTCCCATCGATCGGGTCCGGTCCTTTCTCCGCGCCCTCAAAGACGGTGACGCGCCCAAGCTCGGCTACGTCGGCATGGAGCTGCGCCCGGAGGTGGACGTGGCCTCGGCCTTGGGGGACTCCGGCTACATCACCGGGGTGAGGGTGGGAGAGGTTGGAGCCGAAGCCCCCGCGGCGAAGGCCGGCGTCCGGTCGGGCGACGTGATCGTCGCGCTGCGGGGCCGGCGGTTCGACGAGCTCGGGTCAGGCGCGCGCGGGCGGTTTGAAGCGGCGCGCCTGCTTCAAAAGACCGTCCACGCCATGCTGCCCGGGGAGTCGGTCGCGCTCACGGCGGTGCGCGCGGGGACCTCACTGGAGGCGGAGCTCGTGGCGGAGACCGTGGTGGATCGACGCGGCGTGGTGCTGGACATGGGCGCGCAGCTGCTCGGGCTCGTCTTTGATCCCGCGCAGCGAGAGGCGCGGGTGTCGAGCCTCGCTGCCCGCGGCCCCCTCTCGAAGGTCCGAGGCGCGCGGGCGCTGGTGGGAGCGCGGTTGGTGCGACTCGCGGGGCGGCCGATCGCGGATCTCGAGCAGCTCGTGGCGTATCTCCCCTCGCTGATCCAGTTCGCGGACTCGGGCCGCGAGCGGAGAATCTCGGCGGTCTTCAAGCTCCGGGATGGCTCGGTCGTGCTGACGGAGTTGGCGTTAAATCGCGCGCCCTAGGGGAGAGGTCACGGCGTCGGCGTGAAGGAGACGTGGATGGCGTCTTGTGAGAATAAGTTCGCGAGCACCGCGCGCCCGCACGCGTCCTCGGTGGACGTGGAGGGGTCGACGCCGTCGAGGACCGTCGCCAGCGCGCGGGTGACGGTGATGTCCCACGCGGTGTTCTCAACGGATGCCGTCGACGACAGCCACGCGGATCTCAAGGGGAGGATCGCGCCGA
>JAAZXR010000150.1 GCA_014240065.1 Myxococcales bacterium | reverse complement strand
GCCACAAAATGGGTCGGGGCTGCCCGTCGTATCGGTATCACCGTCGCCGTCACCGTCGCCGTCACCGTCACCGTCGCCGTCGCCGGTGGTGGGGTCGCCGTCGCCGTCGCCGTCGCCGGTGGGGTCGCCATCACCGTCACCAGTGGGGTCGCCGTCGCCATCGCCGGTGGGATCGCCGTCGCCAGTGGGGTCGCCGTCACCGTCGCCGTCGCCAGATTCTGTCGCGGTTCCGGATGCGTCGGCGTCGGCGTCGCCATCGCCGTCCCCATTGTCCGCGGAGCCGGTGCCACCGAGGGTGAGCCCCTCGCTTCCCGTGCCAGAGCCGTCAGGACCGTCCGAACACGCGGATAGGGTCAATCCAAGGGACAAACAAAAAGCTATCGTAGATTTTCGATTCATATCTGCGCTCGTTTCCACTGGGAGACAAGAGTCTTCCCGTCGCTGCACAGAGTAGACACGGATCGAGCCCCTTTTGCCAGTCTGAAAGTCGATGTCCATGGCGGGCGACTGGCGGGCGACGGACGGCACGCGATCGAGCCAAATGGACCTGAGATTCGTGATGTCAGCGATATTCGGCGCGTGGACGGCAATTTGGCGGTCGGCGGACCCAACCGTGACCCCGCCGCGCGAAGCTCAAGATCCGTCCACCCTATTTAATACGATTTATTTTTGGCAATATATATAACAAAAATGAAGACCGCCAAAGAGTAGGGACGTCGTTTGAGTGCCGAGCGCACGCACAAGAACGCGGTTCGCGTGGCGTTTTCACGGAGTCGTCTTTTCTTCTTGCCGGATGCCTTCAAGGGCGATTATGTACTCCCGGTAGAACCAGGTAGGAGCGCGGCGGACCCATAGACGCCGGCGCATAACTTTCGCAGGGAGAAAAAACAATGAACAAGATAACAATGTGGATTTCAGTTTCGTGTGTCGCGGCGATGAGCGTGGCGTGCAGCCTCGACGTGGATACGCTCACTCTTGAAGAGCGCGCCGAGGTCGCTGGCGCGACCAACCTTGAGGTGGATACCCCCGAGTCGCTCCCCGAGGCGAGCCCTAGCAATAAGTTCAAGTGCGGAGGAATCCTCGGTTCGGTGTGCCCCAATGGGATGAAGTGCATTGACTTCCCTGGAGACGGCTGCAGTCCGAGCATGGGCGGCGCCGATTGCCTCGGAATGTGTGTGGGTAATCCGAACGGTTGCGGCGGCAACGCGCCCGGCAAGACCTACGTGGGAACGAGCCCTGAGGAGTGCCAAATTATTAAGTTCGCTTGCCCTGCTGGGGAAGAGTACTTCGCGGATCAGTGTGGTTGTGGCTGTCAGGCGCCCGTGGGAGGAACACCCTGCGGCGATTCCGTCTGCGGCCAGGGCCTCGAGTGCTGCAACGCCAGCTGCGGCATCTGCGTGGAGCCAGGTGGTTTTTGTACCCAGCAAGCCTGCTTGTGATGCTGACCTCGGAGCGCTTCGCTCCGATGATGAGAGGAGCCGTCCGGTTGGGCGGCTTTTTTTGTTGTCACGTGTCGCGGATGAGGCGTCGCCACGGGCTTCATCAAGCGTGGCGTGGTGTGGCGTGGCGTGGTGTGGTGTGGCGTGGTGTGGCGTGGTGTGGCGTGGCGCGCGAGGAGTCGGCGTGAACGCGTGCGGACGAGCACCTGTCACGGGAGGAGGTCGAGGCCAAGGGGCGTGCGCACCTCGGAGGTCTCCAGCACGGCCGCGGTGATGCCTTCGAGCGCGTGCTCGTCTTCAAGCTCCTCGGGGAGCTGGACCACGATCACGCGGCCGTCGCCTTCGCCAAGCTCGTGTTCGTAGGCTGGCAGACGCGTGACCACGTCGTCACTGCCCCACAGCTCGACGAAGGTGTCGGGGCTGGTGGCGTCGAGCGGGAGCGTCCCTTCGAGACGAATCCAGTGCTCGGTGCCGTCGTCGTCGATGATGCCTTGCATCAAGATGCCGTCGCGTGGGGGGAGCGGGGCCGCTGTCGTGAACAGCCCGTTGCGGGTGGCGATGCGCTCCCACGACCAGTCTGAAATCCACGAGGGGTCGCAGTAGCCCATATAGTCGTAGGTCGAGGAGGGGCTGTAGATGGCGGTGGAGTCTAGCTTGTGCCCGTAGACTCCGATGGCGCCGCCGCTGTACGGGAACGATGGGTCCGACCCGGACGCGCCGCCGCACGGCGCGTGGTTCATCCCTTGGTTGTGGCCAAGCTCGTGGGTGAGCGTCTCGGCGCTGCTTTGGGGGTCGTACCAGACGGAGATAGAGGCGCGCTGATCCGAGGCCCAGCTGTTCGCGGACGCGACGTAGCCGAGCCCGGTGGTGCCATAGTTGCTGCATGACGAGCCGTTGACCGCGAAGCAGCCGAAGTCCGCGAGCCCCTCGTAGTAGGTGCCGTTGGGCGCGTTGTCTTGGTTCTTCGTCTCGGAGAGCGCTTGCAGGATGCCGGAGAGGCTGATGGCGTTGTTCCACAACACGGGCTGCGAGCGCACGGAGATATTGATCGTCGCGGCGGGGTTGCGCTCCCAGATCGTGCGGCGAATGGTCTCCACGTTGGTCGCGTTCAGGTTGGGCGTGCGGTCGTTGCTGCCGTAGACCCAGCGGATCGGGACGAGCACCACATCGACCTCGTAGCTCCCCGAGTCCACCCCGAGCGAAGAGCTTCCGCTGCTCGGCAGCCGCGGCAGCGGACTCGGCAGCGGGGTCGTCGCGTAGGAATCGTCGACCTCATAGATACCGACGCTGAACGTTGTCCCGGGCTGGATATCGGCGCCGTCCACTGCCCAGCGGAAGGTCCCGTTGTACGAGGCCGGGTTGGCCGAGCCCGTGCTGCTCACCGTTCGCGTGTCGAGATAGCTCTTCGTCGTGGTGCCTCCGACGTTGATCGTCAGCCGCGCCTCGAGGGAGCGCGTGCCAAAGCCCGGCTGTACTTGCCAGCGCGCGCGGAACAGGGCGTCGCGATCTTGGATGATGCGTCCGTTGCGGCTCGACACGGGGATGAGTTGGTTCCCGTTGCCCACGTCGACCTCGACCGCTTGGTTGATCGACACAGTGGTCAAGGAGATATCTCTCGCGATGCGGTCGCCGTCTTCAGGCGGGACCGTCCCAGTGTCGCTAGAGGTTGAGGGGTCGCCGGAGGTTGAGGGGTCGCCGGAGGTTGAGGGGTCGCCGGAGGTTGA
>JAAZXR010000014.1:36862-83397 GCA_014240065.1 Myxococcales bacterium | reverse complement strand
CGTCCCCGTCCCCGTCCCCGTCTCCGTCCCCGTCTCCGTCTCCGTCTCCGTCTCCGTCTCCGTCTCCCGCGTCCGCGCTCGCCGATCCCTCCTCGGTGCCGCCTCCACTCGCGCTGGTATCAGAGTCACCGACGTCTCCGGTCGAATCGGCCTCGCCAGCAGAAGCGTCACCGTCACCCCCGGCGGTGAGCCCACCCTTGTCGGCGCATCCGCCGGCCGCCAGCGCCACACCCAAAAGTCCTTGCACTATTAACGATCGACGATTCATTGGCTGTTATCCATCTTTGGTGGTGACTGGCATGAATGCCGTCGCCGAGCCAACCATAGCAAACCCACCCGGCGCCGCTCACCGCTTTCGCGCGGGGCGTGTTCTCGCCGCCTCCAACGCCGCGAGGGCGCTGTTTTCAAGCTCTTCATTCCGAAGCCCCGGCGGGAGTCCGCGGAGATGGGCGACGATTCCCTCCCGCGCCTGACGCTCGCCCGCGTGATCTCCAAGCTGCGCGTACGCGTCTGCAAGCAAGGACCACACCCGCGCCTTCCTCGGTCCATAGACCAATGATAACGCGCGCTCAAGTGGCTTCACGGCGCCGCGCGCGTTCCCCATCTGCATCCGCAACCATCCGAGACGATAGGGCGGATCGTATTCTGCCGGGAGCGCGTTGTGCAGCGCCACAAGCTCCGGCTCAAGCTTCGCCGCTTCGTCGAGGTACACGTGGACCTCCGCGCGAGGCCAGGCGTAGATCATCGCCTCTTGAGGGGTTTTGGCGGCGTGCGCCGCGAGCGACAACACCTTGAGCTGCCGTACGGCCGCCGCCCGCGCCGCGGCGGTGTCGTTCAATGCCTCGTAGAGCCCGCGCAGATTGTACAGAAGATCGCTGCGATCATCGACGCTCAGCCGCGCTTGCGGATCCCCCTCCAAGTCGACGAGCGCCGCCGCCATTTGACGGAGCGCGCGCGCGCGGTCGGCCGCGTTCAACCGCTCGAGGCAGCGACTCCCATAGACCGTGAAGTCGGTGACGCTGGCCGCCTTCGACGCCGCCACCGCGTCCATCGAATCGAAGACCAACGCCGCACACCGATCCAACGCCCCCTGCTTGTAGCGCGCACGAATAAGCTCCACGAGCGCGTCGGGCCGACGTGACCACGCTGACGGCGCGACCTCCAACGCCTTGATGAGCGCCGCCTCCGCCTCTTCGAATTGAGTCGCCGCGACCGCCGCCGCGGCCTTGGTCATCCACCCTTGCGCCGCGTCGATTTCACCGCCCCCATCCGCTCGCTTCGCGCGAAAGCTCGCGAGCCCATCAGACAAAAACTCTTGAAACTGCTCCACGGAGGCGCCCCCGGCGAAGACCGCCTGGACGGACTGGTCCCGTGGATCCAGCACATAAAACGTCGGCCACATGCTCATGTTGAGTTTCTCGACGAGCGCGACGTTCTCGGGCCGCTCCGTATCGAGCGCGAGCCACACGAGCTTGTCTGCGTAGCCCGCGAGCCCCGCGTCACGCAGCACTGTCTGTCGCATCGACAGGCAGGTGTGGCACCAGCTGGCCCACATATCCACGAGGATCGGCTTGTTCGGCGTCGTGGAGGTCGCCCGCCTCGTCGCGGCTGCGAGGTCGTCTTCGAACCACTCGATCCCGGCGGGATCGAGGGCCGCGGGCTCGACGTCGTTCGTCGCGGTCACCTCGACGTCGGCCGCCTCAGGCGGCGGTGTCTTCGCGTCCTCACGCCCGCCGTCGTCACGCGCGGGCGCTGGGACGACGCGCCGGCCCTCACATCCCATCGACGACACCACCCATGTCACTGCGGCGAACACTGCGAAGCTCCTCATCGTCGCAAGCATACGCGCCCCGGGCACCCCCCCACAACGGGCGTTGTGATCCT
Source organism: Myxococcales bacterium (assembly GCA_014240065.1). GTDB lineage: Bacteria > Myxococcota_A > Polyangia > Nannocystales > Nannocystaceae > JAAZXR01. Next base: position 81,513 of record JAAZXR010000014.1, on the reverse strand, counting down.
CTTCGGGCGGCGTTCATGGTCCCGTGATCGGCCTCATGGTGAGGCGCGCAGGCGAAGGCGACCCACCCGTCCCCGGTCGAAATTGACCCGCCGTTCGCACCGTCCAATGATCTTGGTCGCGAACCTACCCGCGGCCATCCGTTGCTCGCCACGGAAGTCATCGCGGCCCACCACCTCCCACCACCTCCCACCACCTGCTCGGGCGCGCCTTCGATGGCGCTCCTTCGGACCCAGTGATTCGCGGTCAGACCGGACCATCGCGGACCACATCGTGTCGTTTGGGGTGTCCGCGCCGCGGCCCACTCCGTCGAACGCCTAGGGTGATGACGAGAGCGCTCGCGGCGCGATGGCGTCGCGGTTCCGTGCGACGTCGAGAGACCGTCAGGGAAAGAAATTTGCGGCACATGGGCAGCGATCCTTGCTACTGTCGGACGGGCTCGCTCCTCTGGTCGAAAAATCGATGAACTGGCAATCCATTCTCGAAAATCTCCCCGACCTCGTATTGGTCACCCGTGAGAACGGTGTTGTCGTCCGCGCGAGCCGTGGTTTCCACAAGATCTTGGGGTTTGAGCCTGATTCGTTGGTCGACACCGACATCGACGACCTGTTCGGCGATGGCGAGATGCTCAGCATGCTTGGCATCGACTCTGTGTTCGAAGACCAAGACGAGGTCATGGAGCTCACCATGCTGCTGCGCCACGCGGACGGCCGCTCCATCGGATGTCTCACCAGCGGCAAACGGGTGGAGCTCGGCGGCGAAACCTACTTCATCCTCGTCGCTCGTCCCCACGGTGAAACCCAAGAGGCCTTGGCCCAGTCCAGCCGCGAGGCCGCCGCGGAACGTGAGCAGCGGGCGCTGCTCGAGCGCATCCTGAACACCCTGGTCGACGCCGTGTTCATGGTGGACAAGGACTTCGTCATCCAGCCGCTCTTCTCCAAGTCCTGCGAGCGGATCTTCCAGCTCGACGACCTCAACGGCGTCGACGCCAATCACCTGTTGTTCGGGGAATTCGACGAGAGTCACGACGCCTTTCAACTGCACCTCGCCGCCATGTCCACCGCCTTCGGCGAGGAGGAGTTCGCCTGGTATTTCAACGACCACGTGTTCATGGAGAACGTCGAATACCGGCCGCCTGGAGCCGACCCGTCGGGTCCTCCTCGTCTGTTCCAGCTCCGCTACGCCCCCTTGCTTGATGACGCGGGGCTGATCTATCGCGTCCTGTTCATCGTCAGCGACATCACCGAGCTGCGCGCCCTCCGAACAGCGGCGGAGGTCGCGAATCGGAGAGCCTCCATCGTCATCGCGCTGTCCGAGGGCGACCGTCAGGTGCGAGAGATGTTCTTTCGCTCCGAAACCGACCGCATCGAACAAATTCGCGCGATCTACGGGGCCGCCGCCACGGCTGGATCCCTCAGTGACAAGGATCGGATCCTCCTGATGAGAGCGCTCCACACCATCAAGGGCAACAGCAAGCTGCTTAAATTCGAAGAGCTCTCCGAGCACGCCCACGTCACCGAGTACGCGGTGCTCGAAGCAGAGAGCGACCTCGCGAAAATTGGGGAGCACCTCGACGCGCTACAAAAGCACTTCAACAGCATCGTCGACGTCAAACAACAGATCGCGGGGAGCTCCGAAGACGACGCGACGACCGCGACGCTCGAGCTGCTCTCTGACATGCTCGGCAACTTCGAGAATCAAGGCCCCGTCGAGATGCTCGCGGACGCTCGCTCCCTGCTCAGCGGGGCGCTCCGCGCCGAGAACGTCAGCCTCCTCCGCACGCTCTCTCCCCTCGAATCCATGAGCCATCACCTGGCCGAGCGCCTCGAGAAAACGATCGCGTTCCATGGCATTCCATCCACGCGCAACGACGTGTACATGCCGAGCGCCGTCGCGCAATCTGTGCTGGACGCCATGACCCACGGCATCCGGAACGCCTTGGACCACGGCATCGAATCCTCGTCGGAGCGCGAAAGCGCGGGCAAGGATCCCATGGGCGCCGTCTCCATGTCGCTGAGCTACGACAACGCGACGAAGTGTCTCCAGATCGCGGTGGATGACGATGGCAAGGGGATCAATCTTGAGATCCTCGCGCGCCGAGGACGAGAGCGAGGCTTGATCACCGAGGACGCCGATATCAGCCCCAACGAGATCCGACAGCTCGTGTTCGCGCCCGGATTCTCTACGCGCGAACTGGCGACCGACATCAGCGGACGCGGGGTCGGCCTCGACGCCGCTCGAGAGCGGCTGCGCGAGGTCGGCGGCGACGTGACCTTGCAAGACAATCCCAAGGGCAGCGGCAGCCGATTCTCCGTGCTGATCCCCTCGCGTCATCTCGAGGTCGCCTACGTCGGCGGTCGAGTCGTCCGCGGCAGTCGCTAGCCGCGGGCACGAGGGGGCGAGCGGCGGCGCGAGCTACGCGTCACCGCGCTATCGCTTGGGAAAGATGCCCACCGCGACCGCGCTACCATCACTGTAGAGTTCGACCACGAGCACTTCTCGCTCATTTTCACGCACGAACACGCGAAATTCTCCTCCGAGGCGTGAAAACGAGAGGCTCCCTCCTGCTCGCGCGACCGCGCTGGATTCAATTGGCAGAGACGAGCGTAAATACTTCATCAATTCCGAGTCGGGGTTGGGGGCGCGACCCACCTTCATCTGCTCCACGATCGCGCCCAATTCCTTCGCCTCGGACTCGTTGGATGGCGACACCGAGCCGGTCGATGCCCGCTGCCCGCTCACACGGAAATAGCGCACGTCCTCCCCCATCGAATCACTCACCTTCGGCGCGGCGGCGGGCGCGAAGACAAGCCGAGTGCCGGCCCATACCGCGGCGGTATTCGGGTCGAGCGCCTTCGCCCCCTTGAAATCCGCGAGCGCCTCACAATACCGTGCGACGGAGCCGCGCTCGCATCCGAGCCCGCCCTGAACTTTGTCGATAACCTCGTCGTTCACGTCCTGCGCGACGGCTGGATCTGCGGTCGCGATCAAGAGTCTCTTCAGCTCCCACTTCGCGAGCATCTCGGGGGTCGCGAAGCTACCCAGGACAAATTGCGCGGTGGACCGTAGCGATCGTCGCTCGTCTGGGTCGCGATGATAGGTGGTGAGGTGTGCGTCCAACATCGTGTCCCCCGGCCCTGCTCTCGTGGTGAAGATGCTGTGTTGTGGGAAGAGCGGCCACTGCTCTCCCGCTGGAGCGGAGAGTTCCATCTCCATCAGATAGACCTCCGGATCTGGCAATTTTGTGAGTTCCACGTCCGATGCGACGACGCCGTGTGATTGCAGCCCCTGGATCACCTTGTGTGCGAGGAGCGTCAGGTACAGCTCGGGCTCGCTGCTTTCTTGAGGGTCGAGCTGGTGCGGGTTCACTGTGAGCTGCATGCGCTGGGACTTGGAGAACGCCCACAATAGATGCTGCGGATCACACTGGAGTTGCCAATCCTCAGCACGCGGGAGCATGATCCCAAACGCGCCGTCGCTCGCTTCGATCATCGTCGTCTGCACGTCTGCGGTTCCACCATCCGCACGGTGTTCGTCGTTCACCACCTTGCACGACGCCATGACACCGTTGGGGAGTTCGTCCGCGGGCCACCGCTCAAGAGGATCACTGGCCGCACCCGAGACTGAGGATGGATCCCTGAGGGTGGCGGGCGCGCATCCGCCGGCGAGGACGGCGGCTGTGATCAATGCGAACAGACGATCCATGACAACCTCGATCTTCGATGGCCGCCCACAATATCACGGCGAACACCTACAACAAATGGCGCGCCCGGAAGGACTTGAACCTCCGACACCCAGGTTCGAAGCCTGGTGCTCTATCCAGCTGAGCTACGAGCGCGTGACGGGGATAGTACAGGCTCCAAGGCCGAGCACAACTCAAAAAAGACCGCGAAGGATGCGAGGTCGGCGAGGGTTCAGGACGCTCGAATCGACACCAGCGGTCACGGCCGCGAGGTGGTCGGCGGCGTTCGCCGAGTCGGCAGCCCCGCGCGCCCGCGGTCGCGTGACGAACACACCCAACATGCCGCGGGTTCGACGGCTCCGTCGACGCTCCACATGCCGCCGCGACCGCCCGTAAATCGCCAGCTTCGCGCGCCGACGTCTGCGCCGACCCGGCCACCCACGATCACCAAGGCCCCCGCTGCGTGCAAAGCGCAGACGGCGCCCCCCACTCCGCCGGGCCGATATTGGCGCCCGCTGTCGCCAAAATCGCGCTCTTGACGCGTTCTCGACACCGGGCGAGCGATGTTCCGCTGCGCTGTTTTCACGCAGAGCCCCCGATGTCCATGATTAGGACGGTCATGGCGCGTCGGGGAGTCTACATAACAAGAGCAGTGCGACGGATGAACAGATCGCGCTCCCTCTTCTTGTGGAGCATGCTCGGCGGCCTCGCCGTAAGCGTCGCCTGCCGTGGGTCCGCACCTGGCGAGACACCCATCGACGCCGGGGATCCCAGCGGCATGTACGCCCCCGCCGTGGTGAACGCCATCGACCGCATGAGCCACGACGACGCGCGATGCACCCGCGGGTGGATCAGCCGAGCCATCGACGCCGCGCAAGGCCGCGTGGTCACGCCGAGACCGGAGGCATCCACCCTCGCCGCCGCCGCCCAACAGGCCATGCAGCAGCGCTGGTGCCTCCTCGATCCCGCCCCCGACATCGCCAGGCAGCTCACGGGCTGCATCAACTTGTCGCAGTCACCTACGGAAGAGCACGCCTGCCACTGTCAGCTGGTGCGACCGCACCTCGCGTTCTTGAGCGCGGCCGCCGGAGATCGAACGAAGCGACCACAGTTGACGAAGGCTGTGCTCGAGGCGTGCATCTCCAACCAAGCCTTCGTCGCGCGCTGTCAACTCGCCGCCGGCACCCTCGCCGCCGCCACGGCGTGTGAAGATCCCGGCTCGAACTAGACGCGCCGCCGCACGGTGCACGAAGATGGCGCCGCGCTGCCGCTCGCGCGGTGGACGTGCGAGCGGCGTGGAGCCCTTCGCGCCCCGCGACGCCTCCAGGCCCGGCAATTCAGCAGATCCACGGGCGAAACAAGGCTGGAGTCCGTGCCCCCGCGAGGGTTGGCGTCTATACTGACAAAGGTCGCCGTCCGACGCGCCCGGAGCCCCAACAATGTCCACGAATCGTCCCCTCGCTCTCTCTCCTCGCGCCGTCGTCTGCTACCTCGCCGCCACCTGCCTCGTGCTCGGCTGGATCCACAGCCCGACCTCCGCGTTCGACTCGTCGCCGAACGCGAGCGAGCCTCCCCTCCCCTCCCTCGCGGAGGCGGTGTCTTCGGGGAGTGGCACGGGCGCGCTGGTGGTCGACATGCTCGATCCTCAAGAAGGTGAGGCCGCGACGAACGAGGAGATTGAGGCCTTCGTCCGCCGCCTCGACGCGTCTCCCGAATTCGAGATGAAGCTCGCGGCGCCCTACGCCGAATCGGACAACCTCTACCTCGTCACCGGAGCCATCGGCGCGTTGGCGCAGCTCCGCGCCGAGCTCGATCACCACGCGCTCGTCGAAGGGACCGAGCCTGAGTTGGTCTACACCCTGCCCCGTCACGCGCGCTCGGTGAGCCAAGGGCCGCTCGCCGAGGTGAGCCCGGCCAAACCCGACAAACCGCGCTTCACCCCCGACGACCCGATGTTTCCGCTGCAGTGGCACCTCGACGCGATCAAGGCGCCCGAGGCGTGGACCCTCACGCGGGGGGCGGGCACGGTCGTCGCCGTGATCGACACGGGCGTCGCCTACAAAGATCTCGACTGGGAGGGCGTGCGTGTGCGCGCGGTCCCGGACCTCGCGGGCATCGAGTTCGTCGACGGCGAGACGTTCGTAGACAACTCGCTCCCCGAGGGCCTCGACGACCACGCCCACGGCACACACGTCGCCGGCACGATCGCCCAGGCGACCGACAACGGACTCGGAGTCGCCGGCGTCGCGCACCACGCCAAGATCATGCCGCTCAAGGTGTTAGGGAGCACCGGCGGCGGCAGCGTCCCTGGCATCGCCGCGGCCATTCGATACGCCGCGGACAAGGGGGCCCACGTCATCAACATGAGCCTCGGCGGACCGCTCCCATCGCGGGTCATGGCGAAGGCCGTGGAGTACGCCCACGAGCAGGGCACCACGGTGATCTGCGCGGCGGGAAACGAGAAACGCTCGCGGGTGAGTTATCCCGCCGCCTACGACGGCGCGGTCGCGGTCGCGGCCACCGACTTCGCAGGCGCGCGCTCGTTTTATTCGAACTGGGGCAAGGCCCTCGACATCTCTGCGCCGGGTGGTGATATGCGCGACGATAAAAACGGCGACGGTCACCCCGACGGCGTGCTCCAAAACACCATCAAGATCCAACAGCCGGCGGAGAACGACTACCTCTGGTTTCAAGGCACGTCGATGGCCTCTCCCCACGCCGCCGGCGTCGCCGCCCTCATCGCCTCGGCCGGCGTGACCAACCCCACCGAGGTCGAACGCATCTTGAAACAGACAGCCATCCACCCGAACAAGGTCGAGTGGGACAAGGAGTTCGGGGCGGGAATCATCGACGCCCACGCCGCGGTGGTCTCCGCCCAGGGCGCGGACTACCAGGCGGAGCGAGGGCTCCTCGCCCTGCTCGTGTCGGCGTTGTCCATCTTCGGCTTCGCGGGGGCGTCTCGCGGCCGCACGCTGCACGCGGCGATCACGATGGGGACCGCCACGATCTGTGGTGGCGCCACCGGCGTCGCCGCACCCTACCTCGTGGCACAAGCGAGCAACATGTCCGCCCTCGCCCTCGCCCTCGGGCTCTCGGCGCTCGTGCCCCTCACGCTGGTGTTGACCACCATGCACCGGCCGCGCCTGCGCCCGTGGCTGATCGGCCTCAGCGCCGGATGGGCCGCGGTCTGCATCCACGGCGCGGTGGTCCTCCCGACGATCCTCACAGCCGTCCCCGGCGGGACCGCATGGGACCGCGCCTTCATGGCGGCCAATGCCCTCGTGTGCCTGGGCCTCGCGCGACGCGTCGCGTCGATCTCTCGCGTCACCAACCCCACAATTCACCACTCTTGAGCGTCGCGGCCAGCGCGGTGCGAGCGGTCTCAAACCTCGCATAGCTGAACAGACCCCCGACAACGCGCTTGTGGTGCGCGAGGGCGCGCGATCCATGGTCTTGGAGGATTCGGAAATCGACCGGTCGTTCTGCTAGGCTTAGAATGTGCGGGTCGTCCCACTCCTCTTGCTGTGCAGCCTCGTCAGCGCGTCTGGCTGCCTCGTCGATCTCAAGCGCAGCATCTCTTGCGGCGATGGATTTGTCGATACGCGGGCGGGTGAGCAGTGCGATCCCGCAGATATTTCACGCGGTCATGAGGCCGCCTGTGTGGCGTTGGGCTTCCCCTTGGGTAAGGCAGAGTGCGATCCCAACACCTGCCAGATCCTCGCTGACGCCGACGTGTGCGCTGTGTGCAACGACGGCATCGCCGCAGGTGACGAGGCGTGCGACCAAGACGACTTTAACGGCGCCAAGTGCCCGGGCAACTCCGGAGAGATCCTCTGCTCTCAAACCTGCACCCTCGACTACTCCAACTGCGAAGCGTGCGGGAACGGCCTGAACGACCCGGGCGAAGAGTGCGAGTACAAAGTATTTTGCGAGGAGGATGAAGACTGCGCCGGCGTCGGTGGCGTCTGCGATCTCATGACCGGCCGGTGTCTCCCTTCGGAGGACGCCCTCGTCGCGCCGATCCCTTGCACCTCCTTAAAGCCTCCTCCGGGGCTCGGCGCCTACGGCGGCGGGACGGTGAACTTCTCCGACTGCTCGCAGTCGTGCACCTACGGTCGCACCGACTGCTCCGGCTGCGGCAACGGTGAGCTCGACGCGAGCTACGAGGATCTCGATCGCTTCGGCAACCTGTTCGCCATCCCCTCCGAGGTGTGTGATGGCGACCTCGCCGAGGTCGCCGACATCATCGAGCACTGCCAATCCACCTGCACGGGAGGCGACGGCTCCGCGCTCGCTCTCGTCTGCGAGTTCAGCTGCGAAGATGACTGCAGGGGCTTCGAAGAACCCAACCCGGAGGACTTCGTGGTGCCCGACCCGAGCTGTTGCGTCATGGCCAATTCCGCCTGTGATCTCTCGGGTGAATTCCCGTGCTGCTGGACCGTGGACAACCCAGGATCGGGCGAGAGCGGCTGCCTACCCGACGATACCTGCAAATAGGCGCCGCGCTCAGCCGACGCCGCCGAGCCGCTCCGCCACGTAGCCGGGCTCCCCGAGGCGGTGCACGAGATCGAGCTGGGTCTCCAGCCAATCTGCGTGCTCTTCCTCCGACACCAAGATCCCCTCCAACAGCTCTCGGGTCCCGTTGTCTCCGAGCTCACGACACAGCGCGACGCCGCGGTTGAGTCGTTCGATGGCGAGCTTCTCAAGCTCCAAATCCACCGTGAATTGTTCGGTCACGGTCTCGCCCACGTTCAACTTTGACAGGCGCTGGAGGTTCGGCACCCCGTCGAGATAAAGGACGCGATCGATGAGCTGCTCCGCGTGTTTCATCTCGTCGATGGACTCCTCACGGACCTTCTTCGCCAGCTCCAAGATGCCCCAGTTGGCGCACATCTTGGCGTGGATGAAGTACTGATTGATGGCGGTCAATTCGCCGGTGAGGACTTCGTTGAGGAGTTCGACGATCTTGGGATCACCTTGCATGCCATGAGCATGCACGCCAACAATCACCGGCGTCTAGGGGTCGTTCAACACGATTCGAGCGCCCCACCCGAGGATGAAACGCGGTTTCTCTCTCGACGATCAACGCGCGTCCAGTGGACAGTCGCGACGCGAATATTGAGATCTATTTTCAAGTAGGCAGGCGCCGACCGCCGCCGCGACGACGCTCCGAGATCACCGCTCGCGGCGACCCCACGAGCTTCGACGAGCAGCTACTCCGCGGCGGTCTCGTGGTGACTCACGCCAGCACGCGCACCGAGGATTTGGCGGATCTGCTGGACGCACGCGCCACAATCCGTGCCGGCCTGACACCCTGTCCGAATCTGCGCGAGCGTTCGATGCCCCTTGCGAATTTCTTCGTGGAGCTTGCGATCAGAGATGCCTTTGCAGATGCAGACGAGCATGGCGGAGGGGGCTTGTTGGAACTGATAATCGTTTTCAGTACCTAAATTGGATCTACCGCGGCGGTGCGGCCCTCGCAACCTCAAATGAGAACGATTTTCATTTTCTTTCTGGCATCGTCGGCACGGCGGAGCTGGGAGGCGTTTCGCAGCGGGTGCGCAGCGGACGACTGGGATTTCGCGCATAGTGCGCGCGTTTGCTCGACCCCGCCACCCTCGCGCGCGCGGCCGACGATCTCACTCCACTGAGAGGATCGAGCGGCCTTGGCCTGGGCTCGCGCTCACTCCTCGCGCCCGACTCGTGCGGCGTCGGGCGACGCCACCGCCGGCTCCGCGGGTGGCCGAGGCCGGCTCGCGGCGTCGGGCGACGCCTGCTCGCCCGAGCGATCTGCGAGCCCATCGCCATCGAGGTCTCGCTTCGCGACCTGCTTCACCTCCGCGGACTTCCGGCGCGCGAACACACCGTCTTGAAGCGGCGCGTTCGCCACCACGACGCGGTACTCCTCACGAATGATCCCGGTCGCGGAGGTCACCACCTGAACGTGCGCCATCTCGTACCCCGCGACCGCCCGGTAGTCCTCGAACGCCACCGTGACAGGCTGCGCACCTGAGGGCGAGATCACCTCCATCGACAGCGCCGTGAGTCGCTTCGTCTGCGCGTCGAACCGGGCCGTAGCGGTCGCGCCGCCGTTGATCTTGAGCTCCACCTCATACGACGTGCGCCCTGCCGCGGTGCGACGCCCCGTGGTGTTCGCCTCCGCCACGTATTCGGCGTACCTCGCCCACGACACCGGGCTCGCCAGCCACAGCGCCTGGGCTCGCTCCTCACCGCTCAAGACCCGGTCTCCGTAAATCGGATCTTGGGACCACACGTCGACACCATCAAAGCCGCTCACCACCTCCCCTACCCCTTCAATTCGCTGCACCTGAAGGAATCGGCCGTCCTCTCGCCACTGGTACTCGGCGTCTGCGCGGATCGCCTGCCCTCGAATTTCGATGCGACTGTCGATCTTTAGCGAACGGATCGACGCCGCGGCGGCGACACCACCGCACGCCGCGGCGTGGGCGGCCAGCAGCTCCTTCCCCGTGGGTAGCGAGCGCGACGCGTCCGCTCCACCGTCACCCGCGGCGCCGTCGCCGGGCAGCGGCGAACGACACGCGAACGTCAGCGTCGCCAGGCAACCGAGCAGGCAGGCGCGGCCACAGGCACGAGTCCAGCGAGAGACGAGGTCCATGACGGGCAGCCTATCGTGGAACTCGAGCCCTGTGATCACTCGGCCCACGCTCGCTCCCACGCGGTCGTTCGCGCTGGAGCATCCAATGGAGCGCCGCCGCTCGCACCGGGTCATCCTGGGTCATCAACGCCGCGGGATCCACGTCCAAGGTCACGTCCAAGGTCACACCGCGCCCCTCCGGCGCACCTCGCGAGGGGCTCTGGTGATACCCCACCACCAGCTGGAGGGCGCCGCCATCGGGCAAGGCCTCGATGACAGAAGGCAGGGCCATCCCCGCCGAGGTCTGCGCCCCCACGACGCTGACGCGGCCGATGTCCCGCATGCCCTGGGCGAAAATCTCCGACGTGCTCGCGGTGGCCTCGTCGACGAGCACGGTGACTGGACCTGCGAACGCGTCGGGCTCACCCGCCACCACCAATCGCTGCACATGGTCGCGCATCCTCAGCTCTCCGAGCGAGGCGTCCGCTCGGATCAACATGCGCCCCACCGGCATCACCATCGACCCCACCCCCCCTGGGTTGCCACGCAGATCGATCAACAGTTCAGTCATCCCCTGCGCCCTCAGCGACCTCATGGCCTCGCGAATCGTCGGCAGCATCGGCAGCATCCATACGTTGAATGCCAGCGATCCTATCCCTGTCTCCGGAATCATCTCCGCCCGCACGCGCGTGGGAATTTCGCGCAGGTGACCCAACGAGACGCGCGCGCCATGGAGCGGCGCGCAGCCCACCTGCACCACACGAGGGGGGCTCGGCGTTCCAGCTGCTCCGGCCCCCGCCACCTTCAAGCCGCGCTGCTGGCCCTCACGGCAGCGCAGCGCCTCATCGAGCGTCGCGCGGAGCCTGGCGTCGCCCCGCATGGAGGGTGGTCTGCCGGCGCCCCGCTCGTGCAGCGCGGCGATCTCAACGCCGTCCACCTCCATGAGCACCGCCCCCGCGTAGCCCCTCGCCCTCGCCTCCTCGCCCACCATGCGGGGCGCCCCGTCCAAAATCACAAACCGCGCCTCGCTGCGGCCGATCGCTCCATCTCCGTCGATTCGCCTGCCCGCGGCCTGGGGCGGCCATGCGTAGATATGGCTCTCTTTCAAGCTCCCGAGCAGCTCGTTGAGCAACGCGTAGGCCTCCTCGCGCGTCGTCGCGGCCGCGATCTTCTCGCCGTACTCACGACGCAACTCAGGCCACGGGAGACAGCGCAGGGTTGGATCCGGGTGCCGCCGCCGCACGAGCTCCCACGCCACCTCCAGCGTCTCGACGTAGGGGCCGTTCGGCAGCGCGGGGAGCGTGTCGGGCGTGAGCGAAGCCCACGAAGCGCACGCCGGCTCGGCCATCACCTCCGGCTCGACTTGGTCCAAGGAGGGTGCGTCGCCTCCTCCCCTTCGACACGCGGCAGCGAGGAGCATCACAGCCAGCGCGGCCCGCCAATCTCGCCTCGGCGGCGTCCCAACGCCAGACCTTCGCGACCGTATGGTCGACTTGTGGCCTACGTGGGAAGATTCCACGTCGCCGCGTCCTCACTCGTAGGTCACGCGCTCGAGCGCTTGAATGTCGAGGACCACGATCTCTTGCCGGCTCAGCGACAAGACGCCCTCTCGCTGCATGCGATTGAGGGCGCGCGAGATCTCTTCACGCACGGTGCCGAGGCGCGCCGCGACTGTGTTCATGTCAAGCTGCCGCGGGATCACCACGGGCTTCCCGTCGTCGGTCACCTGGCGAATGGCGAGGGAATACAAGAAACTCGCGAGCCTGCGCTGCACGGAGCGCAACGACAAATCCAACACCAGGTCGATGAGGCGGTTGGAACGGAACGCCATGTGCCGCATCAACGCGAACGCGAGGGCCTCTGATTTTGCGCTCAAGCGGATGACGTCGGCGGTGTCAAAGCGCCAGACCTCGGAGTCTTGCATCGCGAACGCCGACGCGGCGCACTGCACCTCCTGCGGCAAGAACCCCTCACCGATCATCTTTCCTTGCTCCGCGAGATACAAGATCTGCTCGCGGCCTTCGGAGGAGATCAAGCTGAGCTTGAACTCACCTGACTTCACCAAGAACAGACCCGGCCCGGGCTCGCCACGGCGGAAGATCGAGCGCTTGCGCTTGACCTCCATGCACTCGACCCCCTCCATCAGCCGCGCCACGACGTCGTCGGGGACCAATTCCCAGCCGGCAAACGACATCAGATAGTTCCGAATGGATTCCGCGTCCTGTGGCTCCACCGCCATGCGCGGAGTATAGCCCTGCGTGCTACAAAATCACACCAGAAACCGGGGTTTTGGCGCCTCCGAGGCCAGAATCCGCAAGAGAGGCGCATGGAGATCGTCGGGAATCCACAGCCCCCCGCGCTCCGCAAACACGATCGCACACTCGCAAAGCGACTGAATGGGAGTCGTGACCTCGAACCGGCCAGGACGCTGCACACCGTGCGCGGTCGCCCTGAGGCGCTCGCGCAAAGACGCGGTCAGCTCCTCGAACAAGATCGCCCGAACCAGCCGGCGCGCGTCGGCGCTCAGCGTCGCCAACAAAATGCGAAGCAGCCCCTCATCGCAGAGCTTTTCGGCGAGGGATTCCTCGATGCGACGGCGGTGCGTGCGGCTCCACGCCGCGTCGAAGGCACCTCCCGGCGATTCGCATTCGGGGACTCCAAGCCGCTTCATGACGACGCAGAGTCGACGGTGTGAGAGCCGCTCGAGCCCGGCCGCGAGGCTTTTGTCATCCTTGCTGACATCCGCGACCGCGACGTCGGACGCGTGAGGAGGGGGGGCACAAAGAGCGCGGAGCAGCGCTGATTCACAGCCCGAGAGGCTATCTTCGTGTCGTCGAACTTCGGCGAGGGCCGCCCGCCCCAAGCGCCGGACGATGTCGCCCTCGACGGCGCGCAGCTCAAGTGAAGCCGCCCGAACCGCGGCGGATCCCAGCGCCTGACCGTCCGACAAGAAGCGGCCCGTGATCGCCTCGCATCGCTCGAGGCGCTCGCGATCTTCTGAAGAGATCGCGTCGAGCCCGACGCCGGACTCATACATCGCACCGAGCAGCCGACCAAGGTCGCGGCGCACGGCCCACACGAGCGGCTCAAGTGTCCGCTGGTGTGTCGCGTCCGCACAGGGCGCGCGCGCGAGGGTCGAGGATTTCATTTTGGACATCGCTACAATGCTCACCCGTACATCGGACACACGGGCTCATTCTATAGTTCGCTAGACCCCCCAAAATCGGTCACCAGCGCCGGTTTTTTCGTAATCGAGCGTATTCGCGCGCGACTCCTAGGCCAAAATTCGAACCACCGCGCGCGAACTCTTGCGCAGCTCTCGCTCACGTCCAAAGAGATCTCCGCCCAACGCCCCCACGTGCAGGCGCTCTCCAAAAAGGTCCATGGAGCACACCGAGAATTCACGCTGCGCGCCGCGATGACGGATCTTGGCTCGCGCCTCGCCACGCGCGACGATAGGCATCACCGCCGCGAGGAGATCGAGCCCGACGCTCGCGGGGCTCGAGGACACCATCATCCCCCGATCATCGGCCACCACGACCGCCTCAAGGCCCGCGCGCCCGGCCGACGACCCGAGGGCCCGCGTGAGTGCGTCCGCCGCCCCGTCGGGGCGGTCGACGCGACGCTCGCGAGGTCCGTGGTCAGGTCGCGGCTGTGGCCGCTTGGGATGAGGAAGCCGTGGGAGACGAAGTGGTTCACGTTCTGGCATGCTGGTGTCCTTTCCCCCTGTCGTCCAGGGGTGAGCAGAGATAAGTAAACATCCTACATCTACTGACATCCAAATAATTTGCGAGAATCGGCTAGATTTCCCAATTATCGCCCCTTTAAGGCGCATTAACGCACGGGTTTGCGGACATCATCGCCCGCAGCCGAAGACGTTTGCGCGAAAAGCGCATCGTGGATCGAGCGGGCAACTTGGTCGTGCTCCATGGCGGTTAAGCCGAGCGCGAGGTCCGGTCGCACACCTTCGCCGTGGATCGCCTCATCATCAGGTCCGTAGTAGTGCGCCACCGTCAGTCGGATCTTGCTGCCGTCCGCAAGTCCGATCATCTCTTGCACCGAGCCCTTCCCAAAGCTGCGCTCCCCGATGAGGACCGCCCGATCCGAAGAGCCCAAGGCCGTCGCCAACAGCTCCGCCGCAGAAGCGGTGTAGCGATCTTGGAGGACCGCCACCGGGCCCTGCACATCGGACGCCGCCGCGCTCGCGCGCTCTTGACGGACGATCTGCCCGCCGCGCCCGCGGAACCTCGTGATCAAGCCCTCACTCAAAAACAGGTCGGCCACGCCCACCGCTTCGTCCACCACGCCCCCCGGGTTGCCGCGAAGATCGAGGACCCACCCGTCGATATCGCCGGCGTCGTCACGTCGATGAGCGTCGATCGCCTTTTCCACCGCCCGCTGCGTACCCCGGAGGAACGTCCGAATTCGAAGCCATACGAGCTTTTTTCCCGCGATGGTGACCACCGAAGGTTCGACCAACGCCGGAGGATCCATCCGCACCCGGCGCAGCGTGATCGTCCGTGGCGAACCACCGGTCCGCGCTCGCAGTCGCAGGTGAAGCTCGCCGCCTTGGGGTGATTGAAGGTAGTCGTCGAGCCGGCCCTGATGTCCGAACGCCGCGGCGCCGCGATCATTGATCGCGACCACCTCATCTACCGCCCGCACGCCGGCCCTCGACGCCGGCGTCTCTTCGCGCACAAACGCCACCTCAATTCGTGCGGGCGCACGACCTGCGGGGCGCAGGACAAACGCCGCCCCGACCCCGTCGGCGCGCGGGTCATGGTCGCGGCCCCGAGTCTCGCTGGCACGCTCGGGATCGAGGACGTAACTGTAGGGATCGAGGTTGGAGACGAAATCGTCGAGGTTCGACCTCAGCGCCCCCGGGCCCTCGACGCGCTCCACATAGCGGTCGAGCACCACATCCACCGCCGCGTGGAACATCGCCCGATCCATCGCCTCTCGACGCGCGGCCTCCCCCGCGGCGGCCACCAGCAGCCCACCCATCACCCCGCCGCACACGAGCCAAAACAGCGGAGAGCGCCGGGTTGAGCGAGCGATTCGCGACTCGCGCAGGCGCAGACGCAGTTTTGCGGGAAGATCTCGCACGGGCTTTGGTTTAGTATGCGCCATTCTGGAGACCGGCCATGCCCAACCCAACTCTGTCCCGTTATTCGCGCGCCCGCGGCGTCCTCACCACCCTCAGCCTGTTAGCGGTCGCGCTCCCCGGCTGCAAGGACAAGGCCCCCGACGCCGACGCCACAGCGCGAGCACAAGATCCCGCGAAGGCGGGGGAGGGGGCCGCGACCGCGCCCGCGTCGCGCAGCGCGAAGGGGCTCCATGACGCGCAGTTCCCCACAGCCATCCCCACCTTCCGCCACGGCGACAGCGTGTTCGGGCACATCCTCTTGAATGACGTCAGCAATCTCCTCGCAGAGCTCGGACAGGTGGCACCTCCCGTACACAAGGGCAAGTTCGACGAGGGGGCCTTGCGCGCGCTCGCGGCCATGGCTCTCGAACAACGCGGCGTGATCGCTCAAAATATTAATTTGAAGGCGCCCATGGGATGCGCGCTGCTCGATCTCAAGAAGTATCCCGACGCCCCCACCGCGTGCGCCGTCGGATACAAGGGCGGGGCGGCCGCCCTGGTGCGGGACCTCGGCGCGCAAGACAAGCTCGAGGACGCGAAGGGACACCTCGCGGCCTACGACCTCGAAGGAAAGACCCTGTTCATCGACGATCTCGCCAGCCACGCAGCGTTGACGGTCTATCCCGGCGCCTTCGCCGACGCGCGCGAGTATCTCGACGCCAACATCGTCAAGCGCACCGCGGGCCTCACCGGGAATATTGAGGCGACGCTCTTCGTCCGCAGCTTGATCAAAAACTATCCTGAAGAGGTGAAGCCGCTCCTCGAGCAGCTCGACTCTCAAACCAGCAGCGAGCAGTCCAAAATGATCGCCGAGAGCCTGTACCCCGACGACGCCGCCGCTGCCACAAAGCTCGCCGCGGCCATCGGCGAGGCTCAAGAAATGAGCGGCGGCTCGCAGCGTGAAAACCTCGAGAACTCGACGCAAGCGACCTTCACCCTCGGGCTGCACGGATGGGGACTTCAAATCGGCGGCGCCATCGTCCCCGCCGAAGGATCCGACCTGCTCGACAACGCCAAGCTCGCCGACGAGAGCGCGAGCCGTGACATCACCCTCGAGCTCCCCGCCGCCGCCGACATGTTCATGTCGGCCTACCAGTCCCCGGCGTCGTGGAAGGGTGCGCCATTGGCGGAGAACATCAACAGCCTCTGCGGGGTGTGGGCGGCGCTGACCTCCGCCCCCGACTCCGGCACCTGCACCAAAGCCATCAACGACTTCAACACCGCCCTCGAGCCCACCAACACCGGGCAGACCGTGGTCTTTCACGCGCCGAAGGAGGGGAGCATCTTCGGATCTATCGGCGCGATCCTCCGCACCACCGGCGACCGACGCGAGCTGTTCGTATCGACCGCCAAGAGCGTCTCGGTTCAAACGCTCCTCGGCGAGCGCGCGGCCAAATCGATCAGCTACACCTTCGAGGCCGACAAGCACACCCACGACGGGGTCCCCGTGGATCGCGTGACCCTCGCGATGACGGACGAACTGAAGGGCCGCATCCGCGGTGACGCCCAGGACGTCAAGGGCACCGACCGCGCCCTCATGGAGCGGCTGTTGGCGAGCAACCTCGTCATCGAGCGCGCGGAATTCGACGGGAGAATCGTGATGTCCGTCACCGTGGGAGACGACGAGGCCTTTACGAACAACACGATCGACGTCGCCAAAGGCAAGGGCGACCGCGTCGATCCGGCCGCCATCAACGCCATCTTCGATCACCACCCGCAATCGCAGTCCATCGGCGCCGCGAACCCCCAAGCCTTCGTGGACATCGTCCGAAACATCGCGAAGCTCGACGCCACAAACCCCGAGTCCGAGCGCATGCTCGCGCAGCTCCCCACGGACCTCGCCACGGACCTCGCCACCATGCGAATGTACAGCGAGCTCCTCCCGTCGGCCACGGGGACCTTCCAAGTCGTGATGGACTCCGGGTTCTTGGCCGACGCCGTGGACCGCGTGCTGAAGGCGAATCAGGGCCAGCCGAGCGGCGGCCCCTCGACGCAAAATGGCGTGGGCGCGTCGAACCCCTTCTAACCGTCGACGCGCTGCGGTCGGCGAGTGCCTCGCGTGTGGGAGGCGGCAGCCTTCGCCTGCGCTTCGAGATCGGCGCCTCCCATGAACGACGCACGCCTCTACTTCCCCGCGACCGAACGCAACCGCGACGCCATCATGAGCGCGCTCGACCCGTGGCTCCCCGCCGAGGGCACGCTCCTGGAGATCGCCAGCGGGAGCGGGGAGCATCTGACCTACTTCGCCATGCAGGGCTCGCGCCCGAAGCTGCGGTGGATCCCCTCGGACCCCGATCCCGAGCACCGCGCGAGCATCGACGCGTGGCGGAGCGAGCGCGGGGTAGGGGACCGCGTCGCGCCAGCGCTCGATCTTGACGTGCTGCGGACGCCGTGGCCGATCGACGCCGTCGACGCCCTCTTGTGCTGCAACATGATCCACATCGCGCCATGGGAAGCGTGCCTCGGTCTGCTCGCGGGCGCCGCCACGATCCTGGGGCCCGGCGGGACGTTCATCTTGTACGGACCCTTCACGCGCGAGGGCGCACACACGGCGCCGAGCAACGAAGCCTTCGACGCCCGCCTCAAGGAACGGGATCCTGCGTGGGGTGTCCGTGACCTCAACGTCGTCACCGAGCACGCCGTGGCGCACGGGCTGGTCCAGCGCCACGTCGAAGCGATGCCCGCCAACAACCTGTGCGCCATCTTTCATCGCCCGCGCTGAGGCGAGCCGTCGATGAGGCGAGCCCCCCGGACGTCCGGTGGATCGGCCGGGCTGGCCTGCATGCGAGCGTCTGCGGCACCCGTGTCGCAGATGTCCAAGCGGACGCGACGGGATTGTCAGAAGGTCGGCCAATCCGCGCTCGCGATCGTCACGCCCGTGGCGATCGCGGGCGCGCCCACCGGCGAATTCGCGCGGCCCATGGTGACGAACCGCCACGTTGACGAAGAGCGCTGAAGCGGCTGAATTCGAACGATATCGAGCGATCACGTCGAATCTCACCGGGGTGATCCGTACCTTCGCTCGCTCACAAAATGCGTGTGTGCCGCGTTTTTGTGGGTGTCAAACGGGGTTGGCACCGCATCTGCATATGTATCTGGGTGCACGAGACGACCGAACCTTCCGCTCCCTTCGACAATCGAACGACCGCCATGAACCACCCAAAGAACCTCGCCTTCGCCCGCTCCTTCGTCCACGCAATCACCGTGCGCCCGTTCTTCGCCGACCTCAAACGAATGCACGACGATCCCCACATTCTGCGGGCGAGCCCCGCGCCCTCGCGACGTACCAACGTCGCGACGCCTCGGCCCGCCGCCGCCGCCGCCGCTGCCGCTGCCTAGAGGTCGAGCGACCCTCCAATTTTTGTTCCTTGTGTCTCTGTCTTGAACGTGTCAACGCTGCCGCCGCCGGCTCTCCTCCGGCGGCGGTTTTTATGGCGCGTTCAAAAGGACGCCCGCACCCCGAGCCCCGGCACGATGTAGGGGATCCCTTGGGCGACACCGCACTCCTCGAGCCTTGAGGCGCGGGTCTGCGTCCCCTCGGGGGAGGTGTCGTCCGCGCCCGTGCCCGAGCATCCGATGACCTCGACGTTGACCGTCGCGTTGGTGACATCCAAGAACAAGCGCACCTCCCACTCCGGCAGCGTCCAGATCCGGTCGACGCGAAAATCGAACTGAAAGAATCCTGGCAGGCGCCGGCTGTTCCGGTTCGCCGCGAGCTCCGCGCTCGTCACCCCAAACCCAGACGACGGCGTGTAGGGCCTGCCGGTGTGGTAGTGGGCGCGGCCCCCGAAGCTCCACTTGCGCCCGATCCGGTAGCCCAAGACCACGTTGAGGATGTGGGTTTGATCCCACGCGGAGGGCGCGGCACCCCCGACGGGATACTGTCGAATGCTGCGGGAGAGGGTGTAGGCGATCCAGCCGAAGGTCCGGCGGCGGGGGTCGAGCTTCAACATGGTCTCGAGCCCAAAGGTCCAACCGTTCACAGCGCCGAACAAATCCTCCACCTCGTCAAACGACGTGTTCGCCGCCTCCAAGTCGAAGTCCTGGAGATTCGACAGGCGACCCACGTACGCGTCTTGGGTCAAGACGGCGATTCCTGGCAGCTCAAACTCGTAGCCCACCGTACCTTGAATATTGCGCTGCAGCCCCCGCTCGAAGCCGAAGGACTCGATGCCGGGCAGCGGCACCGGTAAATCTGGGGGCTGGTGATATATCCCGAGCGATTGGCGCAACACCCATCGCGGATGCAGCCGGACCCGGGTCAACAGCCGGGGATCGACGCCGAGGGCCCTGCTGATTTTTTTGACGCCCAGCAGATGCCCGCTCTCTCCGTTTTGGATGTAGGCGTCGACGCGCACGCCGGGGCGCACCTCCACCCGACCCCGCCGCCACCGCAGGTCCATCCAGGCCCCGAGCAACGAGACGTTGCGGTTGCTGAGCACCAGCGAGAGCGTCTCGGGATCGGCGAGCGTCACCTCGTCGATGGAGGCGTCAACTCGGTGAAACTGAAACTCGGTGTCCAGCCCGATCCCAAGCTCCACGCCCTCACGGATGGGCTTGATCAGCTGCAGCCGTGGCATGACCCGCCACACCCCGGCGCGATCGATGCCGAAGCCCGTGCGATCGTAGCCGAGCCCCACCTTGTATTGAGCTTCGCCGCCAGAGGCGAGCTCGTGGACGATCCGCTGATCGAGCCGATAGAAACGAAACTGCACGATGGGGTCGGGCTGATAGGTCTCAAACTGCTCCGTGTCCTCGTTAAATCGCTGCGCTTCTCGTTGGCCGAGGAGATCGTTGGAGCCGTACGCGAAGGCGCGATAGCTGACCCTCGGTCCGAGGTCCAGGTCGAGGCGGCTTTGAAAATCCCAAAACTGCACCCGCGCGTTGAGGCTCGGGACGAGCGACAAGAGCCCACCGAGGTAGCTGTAGCGGCCAGCCACCGTGAACGAGGCGCGGGCGGGTCCACGTGGGCAGTCGCGTCGCTTCTCCTCCTCGCAGCCGGGCAGCACGCGGCGGCCGAGGGGCACCTCGAACAGCGCCCCCGCGTCGGTCAAGCGCACGTCCACCTCGCCGCGCAGCCGGTCGCTCCGGGCCTTGCGCGTCCGCCCCTCCACGATCCCGCTGGCGAAGCGCCCGAGCCGCACAGGCGCGCCGCTCGGGTAGAAATCGACGGTGTCGATGAAGTAGGGGTGGATCACCGAGGGTCCGGCCGCCACATGAAACAACAACGGGACCCGCAGGCCGTCGAGGTAGTAGCCGGTGTTCCCAGGCGCCGCGCCGCGGACGACCACGTAGGGCAAGAAGCCGGCGACCTGGTTGGCACCTGGCAAGCTCTTGATCACGTTGAACGGATCCCCGCGGCTGCCGGGGACGCCGCGAATCTCCTCCTCCACCAGCCGCGTCCGAGACACGGCGACCTCCAAATCATCGACGACGGTGGTCCGGTACCGCGCGCGATCGAGATCTTCGAGGAGGCGGTACTCGAGCTCGACGCGCTCGCCCACCGCGAGGGTCACTTGTACCGGGAGGTCTTCGAATCCCTCCGCGCGCAGGATGAAGCCGTAGGTGCCGGGGAGCAGCCAGCGCTCGAACTCACCGTCTTCGTTCGTCTCGAACGGCGCGCTGCCCGAGGCGGGGATCACCTGCGCCCCCGCGAGCGATTCCTTGGCGCCCGCCACCCGCACGGCCCCCACCCACAGCCCGTGGGTCGCCGCTGTCGGCACCTCCGCAGCGTCCGGCGCGTCCGAGCCCAGACCTGCGGGCTCCAAGGGCGTGGGGGAAGGGGAGGACGGCGCGGGGGCAGGGGAGGGCGGCGCATCCCGTGGGGGAGCGCTCGCCGCCGCGACCGGCCACCCACCTGCGATGCAGGCGCACGCCACGAGCATGCGAAGCGCCCACCGAGGGTCCGCCCGCCTCACAGGAGACCTCCCGTCACGACAAGAGACACCGGGAGACTATAGTCGACCCCCAGGGGGATCCCCGTCTTTCGTGGAAGACATCCCTCGAACGCGCGTCCTTGTCGCGGCTACCGTCGACCCGGAAGTCGCGACGTGGCCGCGCGGGTCGCCCCTTCGGGCGCAGGCCTTGGCGTCGCCCCTCGATCCCGCGCTCCCATGTCGAGATTCGAACCTTGTCCCGCGTAGATGGACTCGGCGGGTGGACTCGCTTCCTGCGTGGCGGGCTCTCCGGGTTCGAGGTAGGTGGGCGCCGTCACATATTCGCCGAGGACCCGCTCCCGGGCCCGCTCGAGCGCGGGGTTGATGGTCTCACGCGTCCCCTCGATCAACGCGGCGGCCTCGGGGGTCTGGCCGATCGCGTCGGCGTGTTCCGCGAGCGTGCGCGACCCGAGCCGCACCGAGAAACAGGCCCACACGCAAAGGGCGAGGGCGGCGAGGGTCACGAGCATTTTCAGGGGTTTGAGCACGTGCCGCTATCGTCGCGCGGCACCGCCTCTTTCACCAAATTTCGCGCGGGATCGCAGATCCATGGCGACCGCGGCGCCCGGTCAAGCCCGGCGCCTGTGGTAACAAGGCTGCATGGCACACGCGCAATCCCCCATCGCCATCCTCGGCTGCGGCACCATGGGTGAGGCCATCGTGGCCGGGCTGCTCGCCTCCGGCGCGAGACCCCCCGCGGACCTCCTCGCCACGAGCCGCCGCGAGGCCAGGCGCGAGAGCCTCGCGACCACCTACGGCGTCCAAGCCCTCGAGGACAACCGCGCCGCCATCGACGGCGCCGAGATCGTGTTGTTGTGCCTCAAGCCCAAAGGCGCGCTCGAGCTCTTGTCCGATCCCGCCATCGTCACCGCCCTCGAGGGGAAGGTGATCGTGTCCATCGCCGCCGGCGTCCCCCTCGCCCGGCTGCGCGAGCGCTGCCCCGCCTCGGCCTGCGTGCGCGCCATGCCCAACACCCCCTGCACCGCGGGCAAGGGCATGACCGTCCTCGCCCGCGCGCCCGGTGTCTCCGACGCCCAGCTCGAATCGGTCCGCGACATCTTCTGCGCCGTCGGGCGCTGCATCGAGCTCGACGACGCCCACATGGACGCCGTGACCGCCCTCAACGGCAGCGGACCAGGCTTCGTGTACGTGATGATCGAGGCGCTCACAGACGGGGGCGTCATGATGGGGCTCCCGCGAGACCGGGCCGTGGAGATCGCCGCTTCCGTGTTCGAAGGCGCCGCGAGCATGGTCCTCGCCAGCGGTGCCCACCCCGCCGCGCTCAAAGACGATGTCACCACGCCCGCCGGCTGCACCATCGCCGGACTCTTGACCATGGAGGACGGCCGCATTCGCTCGGTCTTGGCGAGGGCCGTCCAAGAGGCGGCGGCCGTCGCCTCCCGACTCGGGGGAGACCCGCCCCTTGGCCCGAGTGATCAAAGCGCGTAGGCGCGCCTCGCCCCGGTCCTGCGCGAAGAGAGCGGCGGATCAGTCCTTCGCTGGATCGTCATCGTCGCTCGGGGGCCGCCCACGCCGCACGGGCCTTCGACCGCGCCGCAGGCTCGCCCGCGAAGACTCGCTGTTTTCGTTCGCGTCGCCCTTGCGCGGCGCCGAGGGGGCAGACACTGGATCAAACAAGGAACGAGGCGGCTCCTCCTCCGACGAGGTCTCGACTCGTTGGTCGGTCGCGGTCGAAGGCCCGCGCGCGCCTGCGCGGAGCTTCGAGAGCGTGCTGCGTGGCGCTCCGCCCTCCCCGAGCGCGCCGAGCGGATCGAGCCCTTCCCCGTCTCCCGAGCGGCGTCGCTCGCCGCGCCCACGCACCGAACGGCTCACAGCCTCTCCAAGCCTCTGCGAGGAGAGGGTGGGTGGCCGCTTGGACGCCTCGTCACCAGCGCCCTCAGCATCGAGCGCGTCGAGGCTCAGATGCTCCGGGCCCTTGGATTCGGGCGACCCAATCGAAGCCCGTGGATCGGTGGGCTCGATGAGGCGAGTGTGGGTCACCTCCGGCAGCGAGGAATCTGTGATCGGGTCGTCTTCGTCGGCGCCACCCGTCGCGTCGGCGATGGCCGAGATCCACCCGGACCTCCCGACAGCGGACGAGGCGCTCGGCGTCGGCGGATCTTCAAATCCCGTAAACGACCGCCTCTCATCTTCTTCACCGCGGTGAGCGGCAGCCGCCGAACGTGAATCGTGCGTGACGCCTCGGCCCCGCTGCGACCCCGGGCCCGCGAGGCCACCCCCGGCCTGCGCAGCGAGCCCCGAGGTGTCTTCTGGGATCTCGTGGATCGGCTCCGTCGCCGCGCGAAGCTCCCCATCTCCTTCGTCAGCCTGCGCCCCGTCGCCCCACGCGGGGTCGCGCTCCGCCGGTTCGAGCCCGATCACAGCGGGTCTCCACCCGAGGTGGGTTCGCACCTCCATCTCGATGCTCAAGGCCTTCACGAGCTTGAAATACTGGCTGCGCGAGACCGACTCGTTGAGCACGTGGAATTCCTCACCCTCGAGTCCGACGCACCCGAGGCAGTAGGTACAAGACACGCACTCGACGCACAGCAGCAAGTAGCGGCTGTCTTCGCAGCCGCGACAGTCGCGAAGGTGGCTCGAGTCGCCACACTCCACGCTCCGCACCGCGTGTGTGCACGACACGCACTCGACGCACTCTTCGCAGTAGGTGCAGTCCTCACAATCGCTGCACGCGGCACAAAATCGACACCGACGGCAGCCCTCGCAGCCGACGCAGTCAAAGTTCCCGCCGGCCCCGTCCTCGGAGCCCGCCTCGCCGGAGGACGCCTGGGCCTTGGCGAGCGCCGTCAAGCGGGCCATGAGTTCGTCGAGATCCACCTCAGTGGAGCCTGCCACGGTTTCGACCTAGCTTCCAAAGGGCTTGTTGGGGTAGGCTGCCACGCCGTGTTCCTCCGTCGCCTCGCCCTCGTGCCATTCGCCCTCGCCCTCGCGGCGTGTCAGCCAAAAATTGGCGATCCCTGCGTGCGCGCCGTGGACTGCAGCATCCGTGGAGAGCGCCAGTGTGATCTCTCCAACGCCCCGTTCGACCCCAGCGGGGAAGGGGAGTGCACCATCGAAAATTGCGCGTACGGAACCTGCCCCTCCGAGGGGACCTGCGTCGCCGCGTACGGCTCGGCATTCTTGACGGTCGCGTGTGACCCTGCGCGGGAGGACACGTGGAGCGAGGCTCAAGATGGTTCCGCGCTGCCGCCGCTCGACCTGTGCGCGGCCGACGAGCTCTGCCTCCCCGAGGGGCTGTGCGGCTACATCTTGAGCGTGCGCACGAGCTGCCGTCTCAAGTGCAAGAAGGACTCGGATTGTCGCGGTGGTTACGAGTGTCGAGCCACGGGGAGCGGCGGCGTGTACGTCTCACCCAACCCGGACAACCCGTCGAAGTTGTTGTCGGGAAAAATTTGCATGCCCGATCCGGCCAGCTAGGGCGCGAGCGGTGAGCTCAGCGATCACGCCGTGGTGAGCTCAGCGATCACGCGCCGGTGAGGTGGCCCGTCGATGAGCCCTCCTGACCGACGTCGCAGCCGGCGCTCGAACCCGAGAGCGTGACGCTTCCAAAAACGCGAACAATTCCTTGAGCGGTCCCCTGGCACACGACGTGCTTTGCAGGCTCCACGATCGATCTCGCGTTTCAGCGGTGACCACGTCGCCGGCGCCGAGTCGTGTTGATTCAAAGGAACCATTGTCATGAAAAAAATCACAACGTATCTTCTCACCTCGGTGCTCGCCCTCGCAGGCGCCACCGCCGTCATCCCCTCCCACTCAGACGCGCACGCCGGCGTCCACGCGGGCGCGCACGCCCTGTCAGCGGGGGGCGGGGACGCGCTCGCGGCCCACGTCGAAGATCTCCGCGATCTCAGGCGCGGGAGCGCCCAATTCAAGCTCACGCACCTGAGCCGCGCGAACCCTCTGGTCCTCAGCGACGACGAACCGACCGCGAAGGAGCCGCCTGCGCCTCGCCTCCAGGGGCAGCTCAATATCAACACGGCGAGCTCCACCCAGTGGCAGCTCTTGCCCGGCGTGGGGCCGGCCATCGCCGGTCGAATCCTCGCGTACCGCGAAAAGCGGGACTTCAGCGACCCCCTCCACCTCTTGCGCGTCAAGGGGATCGGGAGAAAGACCTTCGCGAAGATGCGGCCCTATTTGTCCCTTAAGGGAGAGACTACCCTGCGGCCTCTGCCGTGAGCGCTCGACAGCAGGCGGCGACGCACCCCTCAAGCGGCGGGGGTCGTCGCCTGCGCGACCGCGTGGGAAGCTGCGCGCGCAGCGACGCACGCGCATGGCTGCGCGGTCGCAGCTCGCGGACGGGATCGGGCGGCTCGCGGGCGGGCTCCGCCGGAGCGTCGTGTCGTCGAAGATCTTCGCCGTGGAAGATGCGCGGAGTGGAACCAGAGCCCGCCGCTCAACGTCAGACCTTCTCGGGCAACATCTCCCGAAGCTCGCGCGCCCACCGTTCGAGGTTGTCGATGGTACTCGCCGCCACAGCCAAGGATTCAGCCGCCTCCTCAATGCGCCCGCGAAGCAGGCCTCGCGCGCGGTGAAGCCTCGATTTTACGGTCCCCGAAGGGATCCCGAGGGCTTCGCCAATTTCGACCACGGTCATCTCCTCCCAATAAAGCAACTCGATCACGACCTGCAGCTCCACTGGGATACGGCGCAGCGCCGTGAGCAACAGGCGTTGCTCCTCACGCGCCGCGACGACGCGACTCGGCGAACGCGTCATCTCCTCGATCGACATGCGCGAGAAGTCCTCGTGTTTTCGGTCGTGGCGCCCCTTGCTGCGCAGAAACATCAACAGCTGTTTGTAGCAGATGCCCATCAGGTAGGCCCGGAATCGCGCCTCGTTGGGCATGCGCTCGCGCTGCTCCACGCAGGCCATGAAGCACCGCTGCGTCAGGTCTTCAGCGTCGCTCGCGACCTTGCCGCGGAAAAAACGAAAGACCCGACGAAAGTGCCGAGCGACGAGGGTCGCGCCGGCCGCCTCATCTCCACCACCCCAAGCGTCGAGCAATCGTCGATCCTCAAGATCGGAGTCCTCGTCGTGCGGGGGAGAAGGAGCCACCCCTTCATATGTAACATGGGATCTACGGCCTCCGGCGCGGCCGACCGCGCCGCGACACGTGGGCGTGCTACCGTGAGCATGTGGTTCCCTCGAGCCGTGAGGATGATGACCCTCAAGACGCGGACGTTGGCGCTAGGTTGCGCACGGCGGCGGACGAGGCCTCGGGTGACCCGGTGGAGGAGCGGCGCGCCATGTCCTCCGTGTTGGGGCAGCTGTTTGGCACGCCCGCAAAACAAGTGCTCATGTCGCGCTATGTGTTGGCAGAGCGACTCGGTGCGGGGGGCACTGGCTCCGTATACGCCGCCTACGACCCGGAGCTCGATCGACGGGTCGCGGTTAAGTTCTTGCATCCGACACCCGACACCGACCGCGCCCAAGAACAGCGCGCGCGCCTGATTCGAGAGGGCCGAATCCTCGCCCGTTTGTCCCACCCCAACGTCGTCGCGGTCTACGACGTCGGGGCTCACGAGCCCGTGCGTCCTCCAGACGACGACGCCCGAGACGGCCCCGGAATCTTCGTCGTGATGGAGCTGGTCGAGGGCCACACCCTCGACGAATGGCTGCGGTTCACGCAGCCATCACGCGCGGAGATTCTCAGCGTCCTCATGGCGGCGGGACGTGGTCTGCACGCCGCCCACGAGCGGGGGCTCGTGCACCGCGACTTCAAGCCCGCGAATCTCCTGGTGGGGAGTGATGGACGACCGCGCGTGGTGGACTTCGGCCTCGCCCGCGACGTCGAGGCCTTCGAGCCTCCCGAGCTCGCGGTCCCATCGGACGGCCCCGCGAGTCTGCCATCAGACGCCGAGGGCGCCGACCCCCTGCGCAGGCAAGGCTTGACCCGGGTGGGCGCCGTGATGGGCACGCCCGCGTACATGGCGCCAGAACAGCATCTCGCCCGGGCCGCGGACGCCCGGAGCGATCAATTTAGTTTCTGCGTCACCTTGTGGGAGGCGCTGTGCGGCGCGCGACCGTTCACCGCGGACAACCTCGAGACGCTCAAGACCGCGGTGGTGGAGGGGCACCTCACGACGGCCGCTCCGGCGTTGCCCCATCACCTAGACACGGCGCTGCGACGGGGCCTGTCGCCAAATCCAACCGATCGGTTCGCGACCATGGCCGCGCTCTTGAGGGCGCTCGAGACGGCGGCCCGGGCCAAGCGCCGCCGGGCGCTCACCATCGGATTCACTGGAATCGTCGCGCCGTTGGTGGCGGCGTTGATCTACGTCTCCACGACCCGCGAAGATCGAACGTGCGAGGACGGCCGCGCCGCGCTGGGTTCGAGCTGGAATGAGGAGCAACAACAGCGGGTGCGCGCCGCGTTCGAGGCCACCGACCAACCCTTCGCCGACGACGCGTGGAGGTTTGTGCGCGCGCATATGGAGCGCTACACAACGGATTGGTCGAAGATGCACGAGGCCGCGTGTGACGACAGCAGCTCGCGAAGCTCCCCCGAACGCCTCGAGCGGCTCTTGTGTCTCGAGTGGCGGCTCACGGAGATGCGAGCGCTCATCTCGCGATTCGCGGCCGCGGACGCACCCACGGTGCGCGGCGCCGTGCAGAGCCTCCGCGGCCTGCCGCCCGTCGGTCGTTGCTTGGCGAAGAATCCCGCGCGCGGTCCGCTCTCTACCGAAGCCAAGCAGATCGGGAGCCTGCTCTCCGAGGCCTCCTCAGCCAAGATCAGCGGCCGCTACGGAGACGCCGTCGACGCCGCACAGCGAGCGATGCGCCTCGCTGTGAGGGCCGACGACGAGGGGCTTGAGGCGGAGACTCGGGTGGCGCTTGGTCGGCTACAATACGAAGCGGGCGCGCTCGATGCGGCGAACGACAACCTGCAAAAGGCCCTCGATCTTGGCGGCGGGGGGACGCAAGAGTGGGCGGTGGCTGGCGCGGCGGTGTCCTTGGTCTTGCTCGCGGCATCCGCAGATTCGGACCCCGAAGAGATCGACGAATGGGCGCGGCGGGCTCGCGCGTCCATCGCGGCGGTGGGGGGAGACGACGCGCTGACGATCGAGCTGCACAACGGCCTGGGCTCGATCGCCTCCCAACGCGGGGAGGTCTCCAAGGCCCTCGCGCACTTTGGGCGCGCCGACGAGCTGGCCGCCGCGAGAGGTGAAGCTGGCCGCGGCCAGCGTATGGCCATCGCCAACAACTTGGGGCTGCTTTATCAACAGATCGGCAGGCTCTCGGACGCCTCCCACGCGCTGGAGCGATCGCTCGAGATGGCCGAGCTCGACTATGGACCACGCCACCCCGAAGTTGGCGTGACGTTGATGAATCATGGGCTGTTGATGCGCAGCGCCGGCCGCTACAACGACGCCCGCGACACCTTCACTCGCGCGCTCGAGATCCTCCACGACGCCCACGGCCCTCATCACCCGCTGGTCATCCGGTGCCGCGGGAACCTCGCCCAGCACCTGCGCGACCAAGGCGAATACTCGGCCGGATTCGAACTCGCGCGACGAGCCCTCGATGACATGGGGGACGCCTCCTTCGCCATGAGAGGAGACCGCGCCTGGCTTCGTGGTATCGCCGCCGACGCGGCGACGGCCCTCGGTGACTACGACGGGGCAAAGACGCTCCTCGCGGAAAATGGACTCTCGGGCATGGCCCTCGTGGACATCAAAATCATCGCCGCCGAGCTCGCGTGCGCCCGTGGCGAGCACGATCACGCGCTGGAGATCATGGACACCGCGATGACGATCGTGGAGACCTCGCACGGCGCCGAACACCCCGCCCTCGCAGCGCCGCTCAGCCAGCGCGCCCGTGTGCTCGCGAGACTTGAGCGACCCCGCGAATCGCTGGCCGCGTATCGTCGCGTGCTCAGCCTGGCCGAACCAGCGGTGGGCAGCGATCATCCCCTCCTCGCCGTGCCCTTGACGGGCATGGCCCGAGCGCTGTTGGCCCTCGATCGTGCGCACGAGTCGGCGCTTGCGGTCGAACGTGCCGAGGCCTTGTGGACCGATGTGGCCGTCGATCCCGCGTTCAAGGCTGAGACCGATTTTACCTACGCGCGCGCGCTGTGGCGAAGCGGCGGCGACAAGGTGAAGGCCATGGCGCTCGCCGAGCGAGCTGCACGCGCCCTGGCAGCGCGCACCGCGGGGCCCTCGAACTCGACCCGAAGCGCCGTACGCGCATGGATCGCTGAGCGGCGATAAACGGTGTTTTACGGCGGTTCGTCCGGCGTGGAGCCCGTGTGCCCTGCGGGGAGCTGCGAACGGCGGAACAAAAAGATCGGTCGTGTGCGTGAACCCGCCGACCCCCGCCGGCAACTGCTGATCAGACGAGGACACCATGAACCACCGACACCCATCGATAATTCTCCTTCTTGCGACCGCGCTTCTCCCTGCGTGCGCCGACACATCCAACGACGAGAGCGGCGCCGCCACTCAAGGGGAGGGTGAGGACACCACCAGCGACAGCGACGGCGGCGACGGCGGCGGCGACGGCGACGGCGGCGGCGACGGCGACGGCGACGGCGACGGCGACGGTGGCGACGGCGACGACGGTGGTGACGGCGACGACGGTGGTAACGGCGACGGCGACGGCGACGGCG
This sequence comes from Myxococcales bacterium, assembly GCA_014240065.1. Lineage (GTDB taxonomy): Bacteria > Myxococcota_A > Polyangia > Nannocystales > Nannocystaceae > JAAZXR01. The sequence goes on along the minus strand of JAAZXR010000014.1, from coordinate 51,508 downwards.
ACGGTGGCGACGGCGACGGCGACGGCGATATTTGGGACCAAGATCTCTCCGGGGTGTTACCCGGAGAGGACTACCAAGGTGACGCGGAGGAGTTTTTTGTGCCGCACGACGGGCTCGATTTCTTCGTGCGTACCTTCGGAGCCGGGGACGAATGGGTCTTCGTGCTCAACGGCGGCCCAGGCCAGTCCCACGACTATTGCGAGCTCGCGGAGGTGCTCGGTACCACCCAGGTCAAGGTCTTGACCTTCGATCAACGGGGCACCGGAGACACCGGCTGGCCCGCGGACGACGACTACATCTTCGACACCATGGTGGGAGACATCGAAGCAATTCGCGAATACGTGGGAGCTGGAGACATCCACCTCATCGGTCACTCCTTCGGCGGCGCGTATTCCATGGCGTACGCGGCCGCGCATCCCAACCGCGTCAAGTCCCTGCAGGTCTACTCGAGCAGCCCCGTGACGGCGCTCGACCTCGACGACAGCGAGTTTTTGGCCCGCATCGAACAGTACGAACAAGACGGGACATTCCCCGAGGGCTACAACGAGATCGAAGAGGGGGAAGACGACTGCGCGCCGTACTTCCAGACTATTTGGCCCGTGTATCTGCACAACGACACCTTCCCCATGAATGCGCTACTCCAGGCCACCACCTGCAGCCTGCGGACCTTCATGGGCTTCAGCAACTCCAACTGGGGATGGGACTACACCGCCGAGATGGCGCAATTCTCTTCGCCCGTGGGGATCTACTATGGAGCGGCCGACCCCTTCCTCAACGAATCGCTGAGCATCGCCCCGCACTTCACGTCGGTCACGCCCAGCGAGCACGCGCTCCCCAATTGTGGGCACTACTGGGAGGAGTGCCCCGCGAGCTTCTTCCCGGTCGCCGCCCAGCTGATCGCCGACGCGATCTGATCGCGCGAGGTGGTGACGCGATCTGATCGCGCGAGGTGGTGACGCGGTCGCGCGAGGTGGATGGGATCGCCCCCCCGCCTCGAACGCGCCCGTGGTCTCACACCTAGGCGGCAGCCCTCCCCGCTGCCCTACAAAGACACGCCCCGCCGCCGGTGGCTTCACACGCCGACAGCGCCGGCGGCGCTCACCCCCGCGGCGCTGCGCGTCATCCGACCCTCGCGCGCGCGTTTTCGACGGGACAACCGCACCGCTCGTCGTGTTTTCATGTCGTGACACCGCGTGTCCTCCCCGACGACGGTCACACCCGCGGTCGTCAAATTGACCTCTCCGTGGCTGGGGCTCGCGGAGACCGTCGCGCAACCGTATGCTCGCTCCGGACGTTTTCTTGGACCGCCCGCGCACGCCATCCCGATGCCTGCTAGCCTGCGTGCGTGGTGCCATCGCCTCCGCGCAACCGTATGCTCGCTCCCCCACGAGACCGAGCGCTGCCATGGAGACGCCCGGTCGTAGATCGAGTCCGTGCCCGGGGTGGGCTGCGTCGAGTGACGCTGCTCGTGTTGTTCGCCGGCCTCATCTCGGGATGCCACCCAAAAAACGTCCGAGCACCGTACGACGGGCCGCCGCCGAACCCCTCCGTCTTGCTGCGCGGCGGAGAATCCAGCATCGAAGCGATCCAGGTCCCGCGCGCGAAGGTGCGACAGCGTGCCGGGAGCGCCACGCTCATGTTCTCGGCCCAGCGCCCAGACCGCTTCGTCGGCACCGTCCAAATCGCCGGCAACGAGCTGGTGTCTGTGGCGCTGCGACCCGATCGCTACGAGCTCCGCCAAATTTCTGGGCGTCCGAGCGCTCGCGGATTCTACGAGGGGGAGCCCTCACCATGCGCGATCGCGGCGCTCCTCGGCGTCGCCATGGAACCCCGGGCCCTGGTCTCCATGCTCTTGGGTGACGCGCCCGTGCTCGTCTCCGCCTCGCGGTCGCCAGGAGGCGACGTGCAGCGGTGGGAGCGCGCCTACCCCGGTCACGAATTGCTGGTCCTCGAAGACGACGACATGCGCCAAGAGCTTCGGTTTCGCTGGATCGCGGGGGCGTGGCGCTTCGCGGGGACCTCGGTTCAACGACGGGAGGGAGACCGATGGCAGCGCGTGTTTCAAATTGCGCACCGCGACTTTGAAGCCTTCGGTGATCGGCAGCTCGCGACCCACATCGATGTCACCTCCACCGATAGCAACGGAGAGCAGCAGACGGTCAAGATCCATCTCCTCGAGGTGCACGTGGACCCGGCCTCCTTGGTCGCCGGATCCACCGGGGACGACGCCGACAACAACGCCCACGAGCAGGCCGCACCCATCGACCGCTGGGACGAGCATTGGGGCGAAGAGGATCAAGACAGCCCGCAGGAGAGCGGCGAAGAAGACCCCGCCGCGGACGAAGCCGCCGCGACCGCCAGCGAATCCGAGACCGACGCCAGCGTCCCGAAGATCTTCTTCCTCTCGCCCGCCGGGCTGCGATCCCGCGGAGACCTTTGCGGCGGCAGCATCGCCGGTCCGTGAGCCGCGACGGCACCTTCCGCGGCCCTCGCCCCTAAAACCTCTGTTTCGACCCACGCGAGGTGAGGAAGCTCAACCCTCGTCCATCGCTGGCGCGAGGTCCACGGGGATCCCGCGGCGCGCCCGTGGCATCATCAAAATAGAAACGAGAGGCTGTATGTCCCAAGCGCTTGAAACCACCCCCGTGTACCTCGTCGCCGCCCGCCGGACCCCGTTCGGAAAGTTCGGAGGCGCGCTCAAAACTCTCTCCGCGACCGATCTCGGGGTCATCGCCGCGGAGGCCTCCTTGGCGTCCGCGAAGATCGACGCGAGCGCGGTGGACACTGTGGTCTTCGGCAACGTCGCGCAGACATCAGCGGACGCGATCTATCTCGCGCGCCACGTCGGACTGCGCGCCGGCGCACCGATCGAGACGCCGGCGCTCACCGTCAACCGGCTGTGCGGTTCGGGGTTTCAAGCCCTGATCTCGGGCGCGCACGAGATCCTGCTCAACGAGGCCAACGTGGTGCTCACGGGCGGCGCGGAGAGCATGAGCCAGGCCCCTTACGCCGTGCGCGGCGCCCGCTGGGGCACACGCCTCGGGAAGAACCTCGAGATGGAAGACACCTTGTGGTCGTCGCTCACCGACAGCTACTGCGGCTGCCCCATGGCGATCACCGCGGAGAACCTGGCGCAAGAATACAATATCTCGCGCGAGGACGTGGACGGCTACGGCCTGCGGAGCCAGCACACGTGGGGCGTCGCGCACAGCGAGGGACGCTTCAACGCCGAGCTCGCCCCGGTCACCATCGCCGGACGCAAGGGCGACAAGATCATCGACACCGACGAGCACCCGCGCCCCCAAGCGACGCTCGAAGACATGGCCAAGCTGCCGCCGGCGTTTAAGAAAGACGGGGTCGTCACGGCCGGGAACGCCTCCGGAATCTGCGACGGCGCCGCCGCCGTCGTGCTCGCCTCCGCGAGCGCCGTCGAGCGACACGGGCTCCGCCCCCTCGCGCGGCTCCGCGGCTACTACGTGGCTGGCGTCGAACCAAATATCATGGGCATCGGCCCCGTCCCCGCCATCAAGGGCGCCTTGAAGCACGCGGGTCTGAGCCTCGATCAGATGGACTTGGTGGAGATCAACGAGGCCTTCGCCGCGCAGTACCTCGCCTGCGAACGCGCGCTCGAGCTCAAGCGAGACATCACGAACGTCAACGGCGGCGCCATCGCCCTCGGCCATCCGCTGGCCGCCTCCGGCGCGCGCATCGTCGCCCACCTCGCCCACGAGCTGAACCGCACCCAGGGCACCTACGCGGTTGGGGCCGCCTGCATTGGCGGTGGCCAGGGCATCGCCGTCGTCCTGGAGCGTCCACAATGACCGCCGCCAGCGACCTGATCTACAACTGGAACGCCCGGAACCGGCGCGGTCCCCTCAGCCCGCTTCGAGACCGGTCGGTCTCGTTCTTCGACGAGACCCTGCGCGACGGGATCCAGTCGCCGTCCGTCAAAGATCCGAGCATCGAAGACAAGTTTGAGATCCTGCGGCTCACCGCGAGCCTCGGCATTCACGCGGTCGACCTCGGCTTGCCTGGCGCGGGAAAGCGCGCCATCGAGGACGTCACCCGGCTCATCGAGTTCTCCGAGCAAGAGAACCTCGGGATCGAATATGCCTGCGCCGCGCGGACCCACCAAGCAGATATTAATGCCGTCGCCGACATCGCGGAGGCGACCGGGAAGTCGATCACGGTGTACGCGTTCTTGGGTTCGAGCCCGATCCGGCTGTTCACAGAGGACTGGTCCGTAGACACGCTCCTCACGCGAACGAAGGAGGCGGCCCTGTTGTGTGAGCGGCGGGGCTTACCGATGACCTTCGTGACAGAGGACACCACCCGCACGCCCCCTTTGATTCTCGATCAGCTGTTTCGCTGCGCGGTGGAATACGGCGTCCAGCGGCTGTGTCTGTGCGACACAGTGGGGCACGCGACGCCGGACGGCGTGCGCGATCTGATCGCCTACACGAGGATGATTCTTGAGACCGTGGGGGCGACCCACGTGGGCATCGACTGGCACGGACACAACGACCGCGGCCTGGGCGTGACCAACAACATCATCGCCATCGAGGCCGGCGCAGACCGAATCCACGGGACCGCCCTCGGCATCGGTGAACGCGTCGGGAACGCGGCGCTCGACCAGACGCTGATGAACCTGAAGCTGCTCGGCGCGCTCGAAGGCCACGATCTTCGCAACCTCGTCGAGTGGTGCACGACCGTCGCCCGCGCCTGCGACGTGCCGATCCATTTTCAATATCCGCTGGTCGGAGATGACGCGTTTCGAACCGCCACCGGCGTGCACGCGGCCGCGATCATCAAGGCGATCAAGAAGGGCGACAAAGAGCTCGCGGATCGGGTCTATTCCGGGGTCCCCGCGGGGTGGTTTGGGCGAGCTCAGGCGGTGGAGGTCGGCTTCATGTCCGGTGAGAGCAACGTGGTGTTTTGGCTCGAGCAGCGGGGTATCGAGGCCACGCCCGCGCGGGTCCGCGAGATCTTCAGCTACGCGAAGTCTTGCGATCACATCCTCACGGATGAGGAGATTCGCGGAATCATCGCCGCGAACCCGTAGCTGCTACGCCTCGCGATCGGGAGGTGATGCGGCGTCTTGGGTGACCACGGCGCGCGCCAACGCCACCATCAACCGCAGCTGGTCATCGTTCGCGCGCCGAACGAGCGCCGCGAGCTGGGCGCGATGTCGGAGCCTCGGGGTGTCCACAGGCCGCGGCCCCTCTGACAACAGGTCGGCGACGGAGCCATCCCACGACCACGCCACCCGGGCCAAGGTTCGCAGCCCGGGGTTCACAAAGCGCCCGTTCTCCAGCTTCGACCAAACATTGGGCGTGAGATCTGCCGCCGACGCAGCCTCCGCCTGCGTCAAACCCCGGCGCTCGCGCGCCATCCGGATCCTCCGCCCAAGATCCAAAAAAAATTGGCCGAGTCTCGTGTCGAAGTGCTCCATGGATCCCTAGTCTCGCCAGCCCGCGGGCTGAACTCAAGCGAAGATCCAGCGCTCGTCACGAAGCTAGTGCGCCACCGCGAGTCTGTACGCCTCAAGCACCTGCAGTCGATCCCGCGCGCGGGCGGCCTCCTCAAACCGAAGCGCCTCCGCCTCCCCGCGCATCGTGGCGCGGACCGTGGCGATCTCCGCCTCTAGCTCCGGGAGCGTCATGGCCTCGACGGGGGCTGCCACGACACCGACCGGCGCCTCGGCCACGTTCTTGCGCCCTCTTCCAGATCCGCGAGCGTGCCCGGCTGCGGCGTCTCGGTCGATCTCGATGGGCGAAATCGCGGCGGTCGTGGAGCGCGGTACGATCCCGTGCGCGGCGTTGAACTCCACCTGGAGCGCCCGCCGGCGTTTGGTCTCGGAGATGACCACCTCCATCGACCGGGTCACGCGATCCGCGTACATGATGGCCCGGCCGTCAATATTTCGTGCGGCCCGTCCGCAGCTTTGGAACAGGCTCTTGGTCTCGCGTAAGAAGCCCTCCTTGTCGGCGTCCAGGATGGCCACCAAGCTCACCTCCGGGATGTCGAGCCCCTCGCGGAGCAAGTTGATCCCCACGAGCACGTCGAATGAACCGAGGCGAAGCTCGCGGAGAATCTCAATCCGCTCAAGGGTGTCTACGTCCGAGTGCAGGTAGCGGACCCGAACCCCAAGCTCGCCAAAATACTCCGTCAAGTCCTCCGCCATGCGCTTGGTGAGCGTCGTCACCAGGACACGCTCGCCTCGACTGACCACCTTCGTAATCTCGTCATGCAGATCGTCTACCTGTCCCGCGATCGGTCGCACCTCGATCTCGGGATCGAGCAACCCTGTGGGTCGAATCAGCTGTTCCACGATCACGCCCTCGGTCTTCTCAAGCTCGTACGCACCGGGCGTCGCGCTCACGTAGATGGTCTGCTTCGCCCGCGCTGCCCACTCCTCAAACTGCAGAGGGCGGTTGTCGAGCGCGGACGGGAGCCGAAACCCATGCTCCACGAGCGTCTGCTTGCGGCTGCGATCCCCCTTATACATCGCCCGAATCTGCGGCACGGTCTGGTGCGACTCATCGACGAAGATAAGAAAATCGTCCGCGAAGTAGTCGACGAGCGTCGGCGGAGGCTGCCCCGCAGCGCGCCCCGTGAGGTGCCGCGAATAATTCTCCACGCCGGCACATCGACCCATCTCCTCCAACATCTCGAGGTCGAACATGGTCCGCTGTTCCAGGCGCTGCGCCTCCAATACACGATCATGGTCGCTGAGCGCCGCCAGCCGCGCCTTGAGCTCTACGCGGATACCCTCGATGGCTTCGCGAAGCTGCTCTTTGGGCGTCACGTAGTGGCTCGCAGGGAAGATCGTGACCCTCGTCATCGTGCCGCGCGAGGTGCCGCGGAGCACATCAACCTCCGTCAAGCTGTCGATTTCGTCGCCAAAGAACTCGACCCGAACCGCCGTCGAGTCTTCGTAGGGAGGGAAAATCTCCACGACATCACCGCGCGCCCGGAACGTCCCGCGATGGAAATCCACGTCGTTTCGTTCGTACTGCATCTCTACCAGGCGCCGCAACAGCGCGTCTCGATCCATCTGTTGACCCACGGAGATCGGCACGACCATGCCGTAGTACGCCTCGGCGGCGCCGATACCGAAGATGCATGACACGCTCGCCACGATGATCACATCACGTCGGCTCAAGAGGGCATAGGTCGCCGCGTGTCGCATGCGGTCGATCTGATCGTTGATGTTGGAATCCTTCTCGATGAAGGTGTCCGTGGACGGCACGTAGGCTTCCGGCTGGTAGTAGTCGTAGTAGCTGACGAAGTACTCGACCCGGTTGTGAGGGAACAGCGCCTTGAACTCGCCGTAGAGCTGCGCCGCGAGCGTCTTGTTATGAACGAGGACGAGGGTCGGGCGCTGCACCTCCGCGATGACGTTCGCCATGGTGAAGGTCTTCCCGCTGCCTGTGATTCCCAACAACACCTGATGATCTGCGCCCTGCTGGAGCCCCGCCGTCAATTCCGCGATGGCCTGCGGCTGACTCCCGGCCGGTTCGAAGTTCGTGACGAGCTCGAAGTCGCGGTCCGCGGAGATCCCTGGGCGAACGTCATCCTCGAGGTCCCAGGTCGAGGACTTGGAGGCGGGTGGGGTCGCCCCCGGCTGCCCGTCGCTGTCGCCGCTGTCCGTCGTCATGGAGGCACCATAGCAACCCTCGGCGCAGATGCTCGCGGCTTCGCGCGCTGCGTGGTAGGCAACCTTCATGGTGCTCCCTCCCTCGCAGCCGCGCAGCTCTCCACGAGGCGTGTACGGCATTTTGAACCACCCGTCCTCGGTGGCACCCGATCCGGAGTCGCGGCTGCGCGCGTGGGCCCAGGCCGGTGTGCGCTTCGTACAGCTCCGCGCGAAGGGAGGCGAGGCCGACGAACGAATTCGACTCGTTCACCATCTCGGGCCGATCGCAGCGGGGCTCGGCGTCGCCCTCGTCATCAACGACGACATCGAGGCCGCCGCGGCCGACGTGACAGGGATTTGGGGGGTACACCTCGGACAAGAAGATCACCATTCATCACGGCGATCTCCGGGCGCTGACGCGGCGCTGCGGCGGCTGCGGAGGCGAGGCCGAGGGCTGGGGCTCTCCACGCACAACCTGGAACAGGTCGCCGCCGCCGCGCTCGTTGAGCCCGACTATATTGGATTCGGACCGGTTTTCTCCACGAGCTCCAAGCTGGATACGGCACCTGTGACAGGCATCGAAGCGCTCGGTCTCGCGTGCCGTCACTACGAGGGCCCCGTGGTCGCCATCGGTGGGATCACAGCGGAGCGACTGCCTCAAGTTCGCGCCGCCGGGGCCGCGGCTGTCGCGGCGATCTCTTCACTTGAGGCCGCCACATCGGGCGCCTGCGAAGCACGCGCGCGCGCGCTCGCCCTCGCGTGGGAACGCGAAGCCTGACACATTCATGGCCACAACAAGCGCGTTACCGCCGACTAGAATCGGCCGACGGCCGCGAACCCAGCGCCAGAAGGCATCCACGTCGGCGCCAGGATAGCGGAGGCTTTCTCCGTCTCCGAGCGCTTCGACTTGAGCCTCGTCACCAACCCCGCGGTCAACAAGATCGCTCCGAGCGTCCCCACCGCGACGGCGCTCGCCAAAAACAGTTCACGCTGCTCGCCTGCTTTGCAGCTCTCGCCCTCGACCGGACACTGGGTCACTGGAAAGGTGATCCCCGCGAGGATCGCTCCCAAGCCCAGGGCGCTACCTCCGGCGATGAGCATCCCTTTGCCCGTGCGCTTCGGGGCGCCGTCATCGAGTGAAAAATCATCGGGGGTGGTCGCCTCCGCCAACAACGCGTCATCTCCCGCGTCGTCTTCATCTCCGGCCGCTTCTTCTCCGGCCGCTTCTTCTCCGGCCGCTTCCTCGCCGGCCGCTTCCTCGCCGGCCGCTTCCTCTGCCGGCGCCGCTTCTTCCCCGGCCGCTTCCTCTCCGGCCGCTTCTTCGCCGGCCGCTTCTTCGCCGGCCGCTTCTTCGCCGGCCGCTTCCTCTGCCGGCGCCGCTTCCTCTGCCGGCGCCGCTTCTTCTGCCGGAGCGGGCTCCTCTGCCGGAGCGGGCTCCTCTGCCGGAGCGGGCTCGAAGGCGTGGGCGTGTGCCACCGGAATTTGCGCTGACAAGAAGCCAACGCTCGCGAGCGTGGCAAGACCGATTTGAGAGAGATTACGTGAACGCATCAAGGCTCCGAAGTAGCCCGAGGGTATCCCATCTGTCGGCCTCGCGAAACACGGTCCTGCGAGCCCTACGATCTCCGGGCGGTCTCCCCCACGAGTCCCCCTCAACGGCGCCCGAGTGGGCGCGAGCGGCCTCCAGCGCAGATCTGCCGCTCCATGGGCCGTATGGAGCGCTCTTTGGCGACCGACGGGCATATCTGCGCCGGTCCTGGTAGGTTTCGTCGCGTGCCTGTCATCGCGGACATCGACGATCCCCCAAAATCACGGTGGCGGGGCGTCCTGCTTGGGTTGCTGGTCTCCGCCCCCCTCGGGCTCGGGCTCGCCCTCGGATTTCTGCCGAGTTTGTACGGCCAAATCATGGGAGGAATCGGCGCCTTCGATGCGCAGCTGCGTATCGATGACGAGTTTATGAAGACCCTGTGCGTCGACGCGCTGGACGTCGACCGCGACGAGGCGCTGTGCGGCTGCGCGCTGCCGGCCGAATTCCCCTCGCTCGATTGCCAGAGCCAATTCTCTTCGTGGATGCTGCACGAGCAACATCGCCGATGCGCCGAGGAGGACGCGCGGCGCGACGCGATTGGCTTTTGTGCGTGCGTGGACACGCTCGCGGCTCAAGTGACCGCCGCGAACGACGCTGGCGACGTGAAAGCGGCGCGCATGGCTGGCCAGCGATACGGCGCTTGCGCGGCGCTCGAGGACGCGCTGGACCGACCTTCCATCGAGTCGCTACGGTAACTCCGCGGCCTTCCCGGCCGCGACAGTCGCTTCCCACGCATAGCGGAGACGCCACACCCGCTGTCCACGAGCGAGGGTCGTGGTTTCTCGCTTGCTCGCGATTTCTGTGGGGTTATCCCGGGAGAAACTCCAGGCCCCCGCGAGGTTGCGAAAGCCCATGCCCTCGACTCTTGGGGACTCAAACACCTCCATCGCATCCAACGCGATTTCGAACACATCCGACGCGATGTGCAGCTCACCCCCGGGCCTGAGTTGATGGGCCAGCGTCCCGCAAAGACCCTCGTCTACGACCCGCCGTTTTTGGTGGCGCGCCTTGAACCACGGATCTGGAAATAGGAGGTGAAACCGGGCGACCTGATCCGCTCCGAAGACCCGATCCAAATCGACGTTGAGATTTACATAGCCAAAATACAGGTTCGCGAGCCCCTCACGGGCCGCCTGGACACGGTTCGCCGTCACCAGCTTCTCGCGGATTTCAAGACCAACCACCGGGCGCTCTGGTCGTCTCCTCGCCAGCTCGAACGCGAACTGGGCGTCCGCGCACCCAAGCTCTACCTCCAACGGCGCCTCCTCCGAGAGCGTAGACGGCCGCACGTAGGCGTCGGCTCGTGGGATCTGAAAATCGAGCCCCAGTGGATTTACATGCTGGCGAACTGAACGCAAGGCGCCGCGACCCTACCACTCTCGCCGCCTCCGGGTCACGGCGCTGCACCCGTACAACGCACAACAGCCCGCTGCTCTGCCCAGGGCGGCGCCTCTTTACACTTATCGCCTCGCGTCCTATGAACTGGGGGTGAGTCGGGACGACCAGACGACGCGTACGATCGATGCGATGAATATTCCATCCGCGAGCGCGACGCTTCAAGAGCTGCTCGGGATCTCCTCTCACGACATTAGCAATCCACTTCAGACCATCGGCGTCTTGCTCGAGCTGCTCGGCGATCTCGTCGAGCCGACTCACCCCGCGTCCTCCCGGGTCAAGCAAGCTTCAGAGGCCGGTGAACGCATGCGGCTCCTCGTCAAGGGCTTGGGTGACTTCGCGCGCAACTCCCCCGCGCCCGATCGCCCGCGGGAGCCCCGAATCATCGCCCACGCGGTGCATCAGGTCCTCGCTCGCCGCCGCGCGAGACAGCGCGTCGAATGGCCGCGAGGCTCCCAAGTCCACCTCGCCGTTTGCGCGGAAATTTGTGGGCCCATCCACCTCGTGATCTTGGACTTTGTCCTCGGCGCGATGGCGGCCACCATCCATGGCCCAGGCGTTTCGTATGAGATCTCTGAGGCGACGGAGGTGGACGATCAACACGTCCTTTGGCGCTTCAATTTTGTCAAGGTCGATGGAGAAGCGCGAACGAGAACTCCAATCGCCGAGGCCTACCGGGCGCGCATCGAGGCGGCGTCCAAGTGCGAGCTTGACTTTGACATCGAGCTCAACGACCACGCCGGCCTCACCCTCCGACTTGCCATGACGAGAGAGGTCCGTTGAGCCCTCCCGACGACAACGCGACGGAGGTCGGGCAAAAGCGCGTCATCATCATTGAAGATGATGAATCGACGAGGCTCTTGTACGCTGACACCCTGGAGCGGGCCGGGTACGAGGTCCACCCGGTAGACACCATCAAGTTGGCGCTCGACATCCTCGAGAAGACACAAACCGACGTGATCATCACGGATCTCGGGCTCGTGGGCGAGAGCGGATTTGATCTGCTTCGTGGGCTTGAGGGCACCCACGCGAACATCCCAGTCGTCGTCGTGACGGCCGACGACCGCGTAGAATCCGTACAATCCGCGCTGCGGGAGCGCGCGTTCGACTACCTCACCAAACCGATCAAGACCTCCGCGTTGGTAGAGGCGACGCGACGCGCCGAGCTGGAGAGCCTCGCGTTGCGCGCCGCCCAACAAAGAGCAGACGCGGAATTCGCGTCCCGCCGGGAGGCCGCCGGGAGGAGCGGACAGCGGGCGGCGCTGCTCTCGTTGCTGTTCAACCGCGCCGCCGAGGGCATCGTGGTCATCAACAACGACGGGCAGATCGTCGACGCGAGCGACAGCTTCATCGAGCTGTTGGATCTGGCCCCGCGATTCGTCATCGGTCGACCGGTCGACGATTTTTTCCAGGCCCATCCTACGGAAGGCGACCTCTCCGCCATGGTCGGTGAGCTGCTCGGTGCACAAAGCCCCGATGATCCGTGGAACGGCTCCATGGTCCTCTCGGAGCGGCGCGGCGCGCGACACCTCTGCGATGTACGGATCTTCCGCTGCGAGATGCCCACGCTGGACGCGACGACCACGGAGGCCTACGCGGTCGCGCTGGTCCACCACGACCCAAAGCGTGAGTCACTCTCGTTGCAGCTGCAGCAAGCGGAGCGCCTCGCCACCGTAGGGATCCTCGCGGGAAGCGCCGCTCACGAGATCAAGAACGACTTGGGTCCGCTGATCGGGTACCTCTCGCTTCACGATCACGCCACCGACGACGACCCGATGGCGGCGCTGTTGCATGACTCGGCGCGACGAATAGGTGAGCATGTCGACCAAATCCTCGCGCCGCTGCGCCCACGCGTTCGGAGCCGGGGTGCCGTGCTGCTCCAAAGATCGGTCGACGAGGTCCTCGTCGCGCTGCGGCGCGCGGGGAAGGTGCGGAGACTCGATCTCACGATCAGCGCGGCGGCCGACAACATCACGGTGTTCGGCGACAAGGACGAGATCTATCAGATCATCATGAACCTCGTGACCAACGCGCTCGATGGCCTGTTCGACGGCGGCGGTGGTCATCGCGGCTCGATCGATATCTCCTTCCACGAAGAGGGCGACAACGTGCTGCTGGTGGTCAAAGACGACGGACGCGGGATCCCGGAAGACAAGGTTGAGCGGGTGTTCGAGCCGTTTTACACGACGAAAGGGACGCTCGGCACGGGCCTCGGGTTGCCCGTTGTACGAGACATCGCCCGCACGCTCGGCGGCGAGATCAAGCTCTCGAGCGTCGTCGACAGCGGCACCACGGTGACCGTCACGCTGCCAAAATTCCGTGGCTCGTTGGAGTCCGCCTAGGCGTCGCGCTCAACGATCGTCGGCTGGAATTTTCTTCGCGTCTTCGATGAAGCGCGCGAGGCCAAGATCCGTCAGCGGATGCGCCAACAGGCGGTCGATGACCGCGAAGGGAACGGTCGCGACATGGGCACCCATCCGCATCGCCTCCACGACGTGCATCGGTGAACGCACGGAGGCCACGAGGACTTGGGTCTCGTAGCCGTAGTTTCCGTAGATTTCGACAATCTGCTCCACGAGCCCCATCCCGTCGTGACCGACGTCATCGAGCCGTCCGACGAACGGGCTGATGTAGGTCGCCCCCGCCTTGGCGGCGATGAGGGCTTGGAGCGGGCTGAAACACAGCGTGACGTTGGTCTTGATGCCCTGCTCTGTGAGGGTTTTCACCACGCGAATTCCCTCAGGGATCAAGGGCACCTTGACCACGAGGTTCGGCGCGATCGCGGCCAGCGCCTGGGCCTCGCGCATCATCCCGTCGTAGTCCGTGGAGAACACCTCGCCGCTGACTGGCCCGTCCACGAGCTCGCAAATCGTCGTGAGCACTTGTCGCATCGGCTCCCCGGTCTTTGCGATGAGGGAGGGGTTGGTCGTAACCCCGTCGAGGACGCCCATGGCCGCGGCTCGCTGGATTTCCTCGGTGTCTGCGGTGTCAATAAAAAGTTTCATGAGCTTCCTTGCGCCTCTTGGTGGTGGGGCCGGGCGGATCCCCTCGCCCCACACTAGAATTGACCAGCGCTTTCCGCTAGCGTCTGCCGGTGGCAAAATTTCACTTCGCAGCGGTCATTCAAGATCAAGAAGAGATCCCCCGATTTGCTCGGGGCCTCCCGCTGCATGAGGTGTGGCTGCGCGGCACCTTGTTGAATATGCCACGCGGCCAAGGCGCGACGCGTTTGAGCGAGCAGCTGCGACGTCGGCTCCCCGCGATGTCGAGCGTCGGGCTGTACGCGTGGCACTACCTCACCCACCGACAAGAAGACCCGCTCCCCGGGCGAGGCACGAGGACCCTTCAACTGGACGCGGACTCGGGAGCTTGCGGTCACCTCCAAGACACCACCGTCTGCGAGGCCGCGCTCGAGGCCTCGATACGCGCGCTGCGTGAGCTCGGCGGCCGCTCCTTGATCTTGGCGACGCCCGCCTCCATGACACCAGGAGCGTTGGGGCGTCGCCGCCTCCGGGCGTTCCTCGAGCGCCACGAGGCCAGCGAGTTGGAGCTCGTCTGGGAGCCCACGGGCCTGTGGACGCCGGCGGACATGGCCTCGGTTGTGCGAGGCACGAGCGCGCGCTGCGTGCTGGCCGACAGCGAGATCGGCGACACCGTCGATCCAACCGACGCGTGCGTACGCGTCGGTGGGGCGGGGCAGCCCGTACGCCTCAGCGACGCGCAGGCTGAGTCGTTGGCGTTCAGACTTGAGGACTCGGCCGCGGCACAAGCCATCCGCGTGGTCTTCGCTGGACCGCGCGCCTTCTCCAATCTACGAAGCTTCCAAAAAGTGCTCGGGGCGAGCAGTTAGGAGCCGTTTCGTGGAGAGTGGGAGGCGAGCCGGCTCCTGCTGTTCGACGCGATGGCGGTCTGGATGAGAAAATAAATTCGCCGCCACGGTGTTCCGTGGCGGCGAGATTCTGACAAGAGGTCAGCTACTTCTTCGCGCGCTTTTTGGCGGGCTTCTTCGCCTTCTTCTTGGCGG
>JAAZXR010000014.1:0-36763 GCA_014240065.1 Myxococcales bacterium | reverse complement strand
GCCTTCTTCTTGGTGGCCTTCTTCTTGGTGGCCTTCTTCTTGGTGGCCTTCTTCTTGGTGGCCTTCTTCTTTTTCTTTGCTACTTTTTTGCGCTTCTTCGCTGCCTTTTTGGGAGCTGCGCTTTTTGCTTCTTCAGTCATCATGATGCAGAAACCCTCCTTCAGGGACAGGGTGAACGTACAGAGCGTGGGTGATGATGTCAACGAGAGTGAGGTTCTTTGATACTTAATTATGTGTATCTGTAGTCTCATTGACCGTGATCGATGGGTTTTGAGTACCATGTTTATGTTCTAATAATCCGAAAACGTGCATAATCGCGTGAGTCACGCAATTTGGGTATGTTTTCGTGCCCACGCGGCTCGAGAGCGCAAAAGTTGACGTAGTTTCGCGGGTTTTACGCAATGCGGCGGTCGCGTAAGGTTGCGTTTCATGCGCCATATTTGGCGGTTGGCGCATTCGCCGAACCGCAAGATTTCACAAATCCGCAATTCAAAACAAGTCGGAGACACTGGTTTCGACGTGCGGAGCCTCGTTCGAAGCTAGTCAAGGTAGCGAAGTTCGATGACCAGCCCGTTCTCCACGGCGATCTGCCGCTCCGAGGACGTCCCATCGCAGTCCATGCTTTGGCGGACGTGGTCGCCAGTCCGGGGACCAGAGGTGCAACGAATGAAAATTTCGTACGTCACCTCTCGCGTCCCAGACTCGATGAGCTTGACGTCTGCGGGCCGACCCCAGGCCATATGGGCGGCAAACGCGAGGAATCCCACCGCCACCTCGCCGTCTTCGACGCCGGCGCGCTCGACGGCAGTGAGGCGCTTCCATTCGGCCCACAGACCCTTTCGCTCGAGAAATGCTTGCCGTTTGGACGGACGGAGGAGCAAAAACTCCGCGCGGAGCTCGGCGGACGAGAGGTTCTCGTAGAACCGACGGTCCAATGGCGGCAGCCTCTCAGGGCTCGTCGTCACGCAGCCAGAGGACATGATGGCCGCCGCCGCCATCAAGACCGCACCGAGGCGACGGAGCCGCAGCCCCACGGGCCTCATGGAGTTCCCTGAGATCACGCACGCATGATTGGGCACAAGCCACAGAACGGCAAGTCAACAACGACGAACTCGGTCCGCAGCTCCGACGAAAGAGCGCACACACCGCCGGTCGCTCCGCCCGGTCGGTGCGGATGGCAGTGTCAGCTCAGACCAGAATCAATGGAGGGGGCAAGCCCCAAGTCGCCGCTAAAATGCTCCCATACTGGCGATATCAGCCAAATTACGCGGAATGAAGCCCGCGGCTTCATTGACCAATTGGGAGCCTTATGGTACTTTGCTGGTGCTGTTCGTGGCGTTGTTCCCCGTTCCAGTGTTCCCATGCCCGAATTTCAACCCGGTGATAAGGCGGTCTACCCAGGTCACGGGGTCGCAGAGGTGACAGGTAAGGAGACCCGCGACCTCGCCGGATTTGAGACCGAAGGCTACCTCCTGGAGGCGCTAGGCAAGGATATGACCTTGTTTGTGCCCATGAATAACGTGGGTCGGGTGGGGCTTCGACGGCTTGTGGACGATGAGCAGGTTTCCCAGGTGTACGATGTGCTGCGGCGCCGCGACGAGAAGATCTCGACGGCCACCTGGAACCGTCGCCACCGCGAGTACATGGAGAAGATCAAGACGGGCTCGTTGCTCCAGATCGCCTCTGTCTTGCGTGATCTCTGTATTCTACGCTCGGGCAAAGAGCTCTCGTACGGCGAGAAAAACATGCTGGAGACGGCGCGTGGGCTCCTCGTTCAAGAGCTGGCGCTCGCCAAAGATCAGAGCGAAGAAGATATCGCGCGCGAAATCGATCAGATGTTCGAGAACTGAGGCGTTGAACGCGCGATCTTTCGACGTGTCCTAGGCGGCCTGAGGCACGGCGGTGCACCAATGGATCGGGCGCTCCAAGAACAAGCTCCGTTGGATTTCGCGGACCTTGAGCGCGTCGCCCTGACAATAGAGCGTGTTGAAGCCCGGCACGCGCGTCCACGCCGGTGTGGCTGGCGCCATATTCGGTTGCCACAGCAAGCGCAGCGCGCCGTCGCGGTGGCCGATCCAGCCCTCCCAGCTCAACCCTGGGTCTGGCAACCTGTCACGAAAGCTGCGACATCCCTCGATCTCCGACCAGAGCCGCTCGAACTCAGCCGCTTCGATTTCGTCGGCCGCGGGATGCGAGGCCATATACTCGGGGTTCACGGGGCGCTGCATCAAGATCTCCTCCGGCGCAAAGCGGGAGCCGCCAGCGTGGATCTGCACCTGGCGATGCACCCAACCGATGGCGTCAATCTCGTAGAGCGTCAAGCCCGGCTCACCGGACTCACCACCAAGGTACATTCGAATGAAGCGCATGGGTTGCTCGTGCCCGACCTCGTGGTCGCACCCCCTCACATCGTCGCGCACCCTCCCGTCTTGAGGCCCAAACCAGCCGGCGACGCGATCCTCGGGCGACGTCGCGCGGACGCGAAACCGAACGAGGCCGATGGGGGCGGGCCCACACCAACCGGCGTCCCGAGAAGGGTCAGAAATCTAAATTTCGTGCTGCGAGCGCGTTCTCTGAGATGAACTCACGTCGCGGCTCCACTTCGTCACCCATCAGGCGCACGAACAGCTCATCGGCGACGGCGAGGTCAGCGATCCGCACCTGCATCAACGCGCGGCGGTCTCGATCCATCGTCGTCTCCCACAGCTGTTCCGGGTTCATCTCACCGAGACCTTTGTAGCGCTGAATCTGCATGCCAGCGCGCCCGACGTCTCCAACTTCTTGCACGACATCTACGAGACGCCGGACGTCGCCCACAACCTCACCCTGGGTCGTCTCCAGGGTCGCGGTCGCGACGCTGCCCATGAGCTCTTCCCCCTCCACCAGAATGGAGATCATCTCTCGTATCGCCGATGAACCCATCAACGCGCGCTCGACCACATCGTGGCGCCAAACGCCCTCGAGCAACATCTCGATTTGAATCGACCAGCCGCCACCGTCATCGGTCTCGATGACGCGATGCTCCGTCTGGGCGCCCGACATCACCTCCGAGGCCGCCCGGCTGATCGCGTCGCCAAACTCAGAGGCGAAGGCCAGCTCCTGTGGCACCACGCCGCCAGCCTCACGGAGCACATTCCGCGTGGCCACCTCGAGCGCCGCCTCCAAGATGACCTCGGAGCGATCACGACTGAGCGTGCGGAGCAACGCCTGGTAGCGGACGCCCCGCTCGACGATGTCGGCGAACTTGTCAGGAGACACCAAGTTCCCTCCGACGCGGAGCTGAAGGCCGTTGAGCGCTTGGCTCACCACGAATTGATCCATCTCTTCCTCGTTCTTGAGATAGACCTCCTTTTTGCCGTGCTTGACCTTGTACAGGGGTGGCTGGGCGATGAACAGATGGCCGCGCTCGATCATCTCGCGGAAGTGACGGAAGAAAAATGTCAGCAGCAAGGTGCGGATATGAGAGCCGTCGACATCGGCGTCCGTCATGATCACGATGGTGTGATAGCGGAGCTTCTCAATGTCGAAATTGTCGTCACCGATACTCGTACCTAAGGCGGTGATCAGCGACAACAGCTCTTGCGAAGACAGCACCCTATCCATCCGCGCCCGCTCGACGTTCAGAATCTTGCCGCGGAGCGGGAGGATGGCCTGGGTCCGTCGGTCGCGGCCTTGCTTCGCGCTCCCACCCGCAGAATCACCCTCCACGATGAAAATCTCTGCCTGCGCGGGATCCTTCGCCTGGCAATCGGCCAGCTTCCCCGGCAACGACAAGCCATCCAGCACTCCCTTGCGTTGGATGGTCTCTCTGGCCTTGCGAGCGGCCGCCCGCGCCCGCGCGGCGAGCACCGCCTTCTCCACGATCACGCGCCCCTCCTTGGGTTGCTCCTCAAGGTAACGCGACAAGCTCTGAGTCACGATCGTTGACACCAAGCTCGTCACCTCGCCGGACACCAGCTTGTCTTTGATCTGTGAGGAGAACTTGGGATCGGGGTGCTGGATCGAGATGATCGCGACGATTCCTTCGCGGATGTCATCGCCAGAAAGCGAGCCCTTATGCTGTCGCAACAGGTTGTGTTCTTGAGCGTAGGCGTTCACCACCTTCGTGAGCGCCGTCCGAAACCCGGTCAAGTGTGTGCCGCCGTCGCGGTTCGCGATGTTGTTGGTGTAGCAGCGCACGTTCTCGTGATACGAATCGGTCCACTGCAACGCGACCTGTGCGCCGAGCTTCGCTGGCTGCCCTTCGAATTCGAAGTCCACGGAGGAGGTGAAATCGATGAGACCTCCGATGGATGATTTATTCTGCGAGAGCAGCTGCACAAAGCTGGCGAGGCCGCCCTCTCCGTCGAAGGAACGGATCGCGCCGACGCGCTCGTCCATCAGCTGGATTTTGACGCCGGGGTTTAGATAGCTCAGCTCCCGGAACCGCGAGGCCAACAACTCGAGATCGAACACGTTGTTGCTGTAGATCAGCGGATCGGGGTGGAACGAGATTTTGGTCCCCCGCTTGGTGGTCTCCCCGACCTCGCGGACGTCGCGCGTGACCTCGCCGCGTTCGAATCGCGACGTATAGGTCTTTCCATCGCGCCAAATCTCCAGCTCGAGCCAATCGCTGAGCGCGTTGACGACAGAGACGCCGACGCCGTGCAGACCCCCAGAGACCTTGTAGCTCGCGTTGTCGAATTTTCCGCCGGCGTGCAACACCGTCAAAATGACGACCGCGGCGTCGAGCGTCTTCCCCGCGTGCTCCATTGGCCCCGTCGGGATGCCGCGACCGTTGTCGGCGATGCTGATCGACCCGTCGACGTTGATCGTGACGTCGATCGCGTCGCAGTGACCGGCGAGCGCCTCGTCGATGGAGTTGTCGAGGACCTCGAAGACCATCTTGTGAAGACCCGAACCGTCGCTCGTGTCGCCGATGTACATGCCGGGTCGCTTGCGCACCGCCTCGAGCCCCTCGAGGACGGAGATGGAGTCTTTGTCGTAGCCTTCTTCGGTTGCAGCCACGGTGGGATCTTGTTCGAGATTCGACATCTTCAAGCTTGAATCGACGGAAAATCCGGGCGCGAATCCGTTGGGGGATCGGCCCGGATTTGGTGGAATCTTGGGCGGCCGATGAGGCCCCCCGTTGGTCGCGGTAGACTAACACCGTAGCCGTGTTGGAGCCAGGCGTATGACCGCATTTTAGGCCCCTTTGAGGGAGGAATTCGGCCTCCCAAAGGCCCCCTCGAGGCGGCCGGATTCTGGGTCTTTGAGAGGATTGTCGGCGGCCCCAAAACGCGGGCTCCTCGAGCACGAAACTGCGACGCCAACGCTGCTCTTCAGCGGCGCTCGGCGCACGCGGATCGGCGGGATCGCGGGGCTTGGCTACGTGGAGAGTGAGCCGCCCACGACCTCTACGGTCCTCCGGGAAGCACCTTCCGCGAGGCGGATGAAATCGGGCGAGGTCGTCGTCAGCACACACTGCCCAGCGTCCGCCCAGAGCATGTCGAACAGCTTGGCGTTCCGCGACGGGTCGAGCTCACTTGAGACGTCGTCGAGCAGCAAGATCGGGGCATAGCCGATGCGCGCTCTGGTGAGGCGCAATT
Organism: Myxococcales bacterium; assembly: GCA_014240065.1. GTDB lineage: Bacteria > Myxococcota_A > Polyangia > Nannocystales > Nannocystaceae > JAAZXR01. Next base: position 31,175 of record JAAZXR010000014.1, on the reverse strand, counting down.
CGGCAATTTTGAAGGCCAACACGAGGGCCCGCGCCTGCCCTTGAGAGGCAAAATCGGCCGCCGGGGACTGAAATACCGTGAACTGGAGGTCATCTCGATGAGGACCCACCGACGTCGCGCCGCGGGCGAGATCTTGTCCGCGCTTGGCTTGAAGCTGTTCGAGATACAGCCGCTGGACCTCGGCTCGCGCAGGCAGCCCCTCCCCGAGCTGGACCCCAGAGGCATAGTCGAGCGCCGGCGCGAGCCCAGGGCCATGAATCTCCTCAAACGCTCGCAAGAACCCAGGCCGAATTGCGTCCACGACGGCGGCCCTCCGACACCATATTCGCGCCCCGAGTGCGCTGATCCCTTCGTCGTAGCTGTCCAGCAAGGCCGCTTGTTGCGCCGCGCCAGCGCCCCCCTCCGATTTCAGGATCTTGTTTCGGGAGCGGACGGTTTTCTCGTAATCCTGGATGTCGCCAATGTGCGCTCGATCTTGGGCGAAGATCACCCGATCGAGGAATTGTCGCCGACCGCTCGGTGAGCCGCGGAGCATCCCGAGATCTTCCGGCGTGAACAAGATCGCCCGGACCCGACCATAAAAGTCTTTGGCGGCCGCCACCCGCTTACCATCAACGCTCCCCGTCTTCCTCGTCGAGCGGTCATTTTGCGCGATCCGAACCTCAAAGGTCGAGGACAGACCGAGAGAAGGATCGAAGGCCGTCAGGCTCGTGAGCGCTTCTCGATGCCCCGCCCGCAGCAGCACCCGCTGATCGTTGGTACGAAACGACCGGAAGGTGCTGATCAGGTAAATCGCCTCGATGAGGTTCGTCTTCCCAGCTCCATTTTCGCCCCAGATGACCGTGAACCTCACGTCGAGCGGCAGCGTCGCCTCAGCGATGTTTCGATACTGCGCTAGCTTGAGTTCTCGAAGCTCCAAGACGTACTTTCTCGTTGGCGCGCCGCTAAATCCGCATCGGCATCACCACCGCGAGGAGCTCAGGGCCTTCGCTCGGTCGCACCACGCAGGGATCGAGCTCGCCTTGGAACTCCATTCGGACCTGCTCGGTGTCGCAGGCCTCGACCGCCTCGGTGAGGTAGCTCGCGTTGAACCCGGTCACGAGGGGCTCCCCTTCCAGCGTCACGGGCAGCTTCAATTCCGCGACCCCCTTGTCAGGGTTGTCTGCGGTCAAGACCATCTCCTCCGCGGAGATCTCAAGCTTGACGGTCGACGCCCGCTCCGGGGCTAGCTGCTGCGCGAGGCGCAGATTCGCGAGCAAATGCTCACGATCGACGAGCACCACGCGGCTGTGCCCTTTTGGAATCACCTGGGCATAGGGCGGGAAGGCGACGTCGTTGAGCTTCACAGACAACAGCAGCGCCTCGCTGCGTACGAACACGTGATCCTTGGAGAAACCCAGCTCCACGTCCCCGGAGACCCGCTCGAGCACCTTGCGAATCTCGACCATCCCCTTGCGCGGAATGATCACGTCTTTCGCGAGCTTTGGACCCGCGAAGGGGAGCTTGAAGAAGGTCAAACGGTGGCCGTCGGTGGACACCGTCGACGCGTGGCTCCCGTCGCTTTGCAACAGCGCCCCGTTGAGGTTCACGCGGGCCTCGTCGTCGGACACCGAGAAGGTCGTCTTTTGAATGAGATCGGAGAGCAGGTGCGCTGGGACTGTGCTGAATTCGACCGCCTTCGGATCGGGCAACGACGGAAAGTCGGCCTCCGACATCCCGACGAGGTTGAATCGCGCTGCGGTCGCCTTGAGCTCAAGATTGTGATTCGCGTCCGCTTTCAACACGCAGGCCCCCCCGGGGAGGTTGCGGATGATGCCGTTAAAGTCTCGAGCGTTCACGGTGATCGAGCCGCCCGTCTTCACGGACGCTGGTACTCGCTCGGTCAACGAGACGATCAAGTCCGTGGCGGAACATCGCAGATGATCTCCGTCTGCCTGCAAAAATACGTTCGCCAAGATCGGCTTGATGCGACGCAAGGGCGCGACTGTTTGCGCGAGACCAAGCGCGGAGGAGAGGTGGGATTGTTCGACGGTTGTTTGCATGAGCGAGGTGGTTTGCTTCCAAGAAAAGAGATCAAATTCTTAATTTAAATTAACTAGTGATCCTGATCTGGGCTGTGGATTTGTGGACAACACCATAACCCGTGGAGATGCACAGGAAAATCGGAGTTTAACCTTGGGGAGTGGTGGGAATAAAGCAGTCAAGATTGGGGGAAAGTAGTCCGCGAGCGCCGCTCCACAACGGTCCGCCCACAGGGTGTGTGTGACTTCCTCAAAAATGAGGGTCCGCGCCGCTATTTGCCCGCAGAATACAGTTTCGCCGGAGTGGAAATCATCGATGGTGCGCGGGCTCCCGACGACGCAGCGCCCTTCGTTCGTCGGCGCGATGGAGCGACGCCGGCGCGCGTCACGACACGAGGCGCCGGCGCCCTTGTGAGCGGCGTGGCCGGTTCGTGGCGGACGTGGCGGATCCGTTTTCGGGCGGCGTCGATCTGTGGCCCACAGCGCGCCGAGAGCGGGCGATGCGGAGGCGCGGCGCGCTGCGGCCGTCATCGGGGGCTCAAGCGCGCACGGATGGAGGTGAGGGCCGTCTCTGTGTCGTCGTCGTCTTGCTGAAGCGCGCGGATGCGCTTGCACGCGTTGATCACCGTGGAGTGGTCTTTGCCTCCGAATCGCATCCCAATTTCTGGGAAGCTGGCGCCGGTGAGCTCGCGGGACAGGTACATCGCGATCATGCGCGGCCGAGAGATGGCGCGGTGTCGGCGATTGCCCTTCAAATCGGCCACTTTCACCGTGAAGTACTGGGCCACGGCCTTTTGAATCGACTCCACCGTGACTGCCTTTTTCGGCTCGCTGCGAAGCATTAAGACTTCGCGGACAAACTCGGGATGGAGGTCGCATCCGCGCAGCTCGGCGAGGGCCGTGACTCGCAACAGAGCGCCCTCAAGCTCGCGAACGTTGGATTTGACGTGTTTGGCGATTTCCATGGCCACGGCGGGCTGCAGATCTAGGCCCTCCCGCGTCGATTTCTCGTACAAAATCGCCAGGCGCGTCTCAAGATCCGGCGCCTGGATATCTGCGACGAGGCCCCAGTTCAGTCGGGAGGTTAGCCGCTCCTCCATGCCTTTCATCTGCGAGGGCACGCAATCGGCGGTCACGACGATTTGTTTGCCAGCCTCGTACAGCGAATTGAACACATGGAAGAACTCGTCCATCGTGCGGTCGCGACCGGCGATGAACTGAATGTCGTCGACGAGGAGGCAGTCGCAATCGTTGCGGTAGCGTGCGCGAAATTCGTCGAAGCGATTTTGGCGCACGGCGGTGACGAATTCGTTCATGAACTGCTCCGCGCTGATGTAACTGATGCGTGTGGTGGGGTCGCGCTCGTACAGCGCGTGGCCCACGGCGTGCAGCAGGTGGGTCTTTCCAAGGCCCACGCCACCGTAGATAAACAGCGGGTTGAAGCGCTGGCCGGGATTTTCGGAGGCGGCCCGTGCCGCCGAGGCCGCGAGCTCGTTGCTCGCCCCGAGGATGAAGGTTTGAAAGTCGTAGCGTTGGATCAGCCCTCGCGGACGCCGGGCGGGTTCGCTCGGCGGGACGCTGGTGGCCGGTTCGGCGGTGGCGGTGGCGGTGGCGGCAGACGCTCCATCGTGGTCAGGGCTCGACGTGGCCAGGGCGGCGGAGGACTGCGCGGCCTCGAGCGCGGGATCCACCTCAATTTGCGCGGTCATGGCGTGGCCGCACACTTTTTCGAGTTCCACCAAGACCTCAGCGAGGTAGTGGTCCTCAAACCAGTCCTTGATGAATCGACTCGGGGCAGCGAGCGAGATGAGCGTGTCTTCAAACTTGCGCAGTGCGATGGGTTCGAGACACAGCTCGAAGGTTTGCGCGCCAACCCGCGCTTGCAGTTGCGCGAGGGCCTGGTTCCAGGCGGGATGTTCCGAACGAGAATTCACAGAGATATAGGGAGGTCGAGAGAGATGTATGCGTTTGAAATTATTGGGTTGTATGGAATTTTTTTGACGCGATATCCCCATAGAGTCCACAGTGCGTAAAGTGCGCGAATCTGGGAGGCCTTGGAGACCGATGCGGCAGCGTGTGAACTACGCTGCTTCGCAGAGCTGGGGGACACATCGTCGCCCTGTCGCGGGGCGTCGTGCGGCTTTTTGTTGTACGGGACGCTGGAAGTGAGCCGCAAGATCCGGGGGACGACAGTTTTTCAAGAGGCCGAAATCATGAGGGAAAAAAAAATCCGCCGTGAGTGTTTTTTAGACAGCAGCTGGCGAGTTTTCCCCGGAGGTAAAGTAAGATATTGAATTCACTTGTGAATTTATGTTCACATTCTTGGGACTGCGGGAGCGCCCGCATGTCGAGCCGATTTCCGAGTTTCAAGCGCCGGAAGTTCGCTTGTCATGCGGGTTTTAGCGGGCGGTGAGTTGCGGCTTCGGGACCAGGAGGATGGTCGTGCCAAACGGTCAGTCATCAAGGGGCTTTTTCGAGGCTCAGCGCGGTTGGCGGGACGTTCGAGTGAACGATTGATCAGGCACCACGGACTCGATCCGAAGCCGGCCGACGCCGGCGACGCACGGAGCGGGGAAACGTGCCGTCGACTCCTCCGCGATCAGCGCCGCGTGGGCTTCGAAGAGGGTTTGACAGCCCTCGGAGCCGTTGCTAGAGATCGCGACCCAACGACGGCAAGAACCGATCGGTCGATCGTCGTACGGAGGCGGGAAACACCTCGCCGCACACATTTTTTTCCTCGCCGGAAAGCGAGCCAACGCCATGAAACGCACGTACCAACCTTCCAACATCAGTCGTAAGCGCACCCACGGATTCCGGGCACGCAACAGCACCAAGAACGGCCGCAAGATCATCGCGGCCCGACGCCGTCGAGGTCGCAAGCGACTGACTGTGTCCACGGGTGGCAAGTGACCTCCGGCGCCGGTACGGCGCCCGTTGGAGACTGAAAAAGCGCCGGGATTTTCTGCGCGTCCAACGACGTGGCGCGAAGACCCACGTCCGGTTTTTTATGGTCTTCACCTCTGGACGCCCGCGTGTTCAAGAGGACGAAGTTTCGCAACGTCTCGGGATCACAGTGACCAAGAAGGTGGGGAATGCCGTCCGGCGCAACGCGGTTAAGCGGCGGGTGCGTGAAGTTTTTCGACATCGCCGCGGCGAGCTCCCGATCGGCATGGATTTCGTGTTTGTGGCGAAGCGCAACGCGGCACGCGTCTCCTACGCAGAGGTGCTCGCCGACTTTGACGCGCTCGCGGGCCAGCTCGCACCTCGAGGACGCCCATGACCAGCCCGGTGGAGGAGCCAAGTCTCGCCGAGCGACCAGATCGCTACGCGAGCGCGTGGGTGCTGCCGCTGTTGTGGGTTTTGCGCGGTTACCAGCGCTGGATATCTCCGCTGCTCGGCCCCCGGTGCAGATTCAGCCCGACCTGCTCTCACTACGCGGCGCACTGCCTATGTGAGCATGGTCTAGTCCGCGGAGGATGGCTTTCCGCGCGACGTGTGGCACGCTGCCACCCATTCAACGAGGGGGGCTACGATCCTCCGCCACGCGCGGCGCTCTCACGAGGGCGTGCGCTCAAAGAAGACGCGGCGGACACATTGGTGTAGACCTGCGCGCGGGAACGACGACGAGCGACAATGGCACTTGAGGACATGAGCTTTACGCAGCGGATGCTGATCTTCAGCGGTCTTTCGTTGTTGATGATCACCGGATGGAACCTGGCGTTCCCGCCGGTGCCGCCGGAGGAAACACAAGGACCGGAGGCAGCGGTCGCGCCAGAGAAATCTGCAGAGGTCGTGAAGCCCAAGGACCCCGAGACCGCCGACGCAAAGGTGATCGCAGCGGCGGAAGACGTCGCGGCCCCAGCCCAGGTGTTTGAGCGCCGTGAGGGCAAACTCGTAGGAGACAAGCTCGTCCTCGACGTCACGAACGCGGGTCAAGGTCTCATCTCAAATATTGAGATTCTTGGGGAGCAGTTTGAACGGGCGGACGGCGAGGTCGCAGACCTCTTTTTGCTCGGTAATCACCGCACCCTCGAGTTGCAATTCGACGGCGACGGCAACCAGCTCGACCTGCGCGACGCTCCCCAGCACGTGACCGCCCTCGATGAGCGCAGCGTCACGGTTTCGCAGTCCAGCGCGTCGGCCGAGGTCACCCAGCGCCTCACCCTCACGGAGGGCTACGAGGCGGAGTATGTCGTGACGGTGACGAACAAGGGGCCGGTCCCCAAGACGCACCGCCTTAACCTGGTCACCAGGCTCGGCGCGAGCGGAGAAGAAGACCGCTACGACATTCACCGCACCCTCTGCTCCCAAGGTGAGGAGATGGAGGACCGCGACACGACCGACTTTGGAGGGGGCGGCTGCAACCCCTTTGGTGGCGGAGGCGAGGATGCCGTGCCCGGGGAGGAGCAGCGGTCCATGGCGCCGACGCAGTGGACGGGCGTGAGCACGAACTTCTTCGCGCAAGTGATCGTCCCCGATGGCTTCAGCGGAGTCGGGTGCGCGATGAACACCGAGGAAGACCGCACCCAATACAGCACGCTGCTAGGCGGCAAAGAGACCGTCGACCCAGGCGCCACGCGCACCTACCGGTTCGGGCTCTTTTTGGGGCCGAAGTTCGAGAATGACTTGATGCAGTTTGGCGCCGTCGAGGGCGTGTCGCTCAAGCGCGCCATCGACTGGGGATGGTTCGGCTCCCTCAGTGAGGTGCTCGGCGGTTGGATGCTGAGCATGCTGCGATGGTTCTATTCCCTCACCGGCATCTGGGGTCTCGCGATCATCTTGCTGACGGTGGTGGTGCGTATCGCCATGTTGCCGTTGACCCTCAAGCAGATGAAGAGCATGAAGGCGATGAAGGTAATTCAGCCCGAGCTCACGGCGCTGAAGGAAAAGTACAAAGACGACAAGATGAAGCTGAATCAAGAGATGCAAGCGGCCATGTCGCGCGCGGGGGCGAACCCGCTGGCCGGCTGCTTGCCACTCCTGCTGCAGTTTCCCGTGTTTATCGCGTTGTACGCGAGCTTGCAGGCGGCGGTGGAGCTGTATCACGTGCCGTTTTTGTGGGTCCCCGACCTCACCTCGCAAGATCCCTACTACATCTTGCCGCTCGCGATGGGCGCGGTGATGTATCTCCAGACCAAATTGCAGCCGACACCGGCCGCAGACAACGAGCAGGCGAAGATGATGCAGACCCTCATGCCAGTCATTTTCACCGTCATGATGCTGTTCTTGCCTGCCGGCTTGACGGTGTATATCTTTGCGAGCACTGTCATCGGCGTGATTCAGACGCTGGCGATCGTCCGCCCGCAGGCGAACGACGACGCAGCCCAGGCCGAGGCCTCTTAAAGGTTTTCATGTCAGAAGAAAATACAACCGCTCACACCTCCACCACCGCCGAGGACCTGACCGACCGAATCACGAAGGCGGTCCCCGTGGTTCGCTCGTTCTTGGAATCGGTGCTCGGCATGCTCGGCGTTGATGTCGAGGTCGACATCGACCTTGAGGAGGACGGTCTGCACTGCGATTTGAACTGCGGCTCGGACGAAGAGGGCCTGCTGATCGGTCGACACGGATCCACCCTCGACGCCCTGCAGTACCTCGCCTTGCGCGTGCTCCAAGCGGAGGGCCTCGGGCGCATGCGGATTACGCTGGACGTGGGTGGATATCGCACCCGCCGCGAGGACAGCCTCAAGGAGCTCGCCGACGGCGTCGCCGCGAAGGTGAAATCGTCCGGCAAGTCCCATCACTTCGAGCCCATGAGCGCCATGGAGCGTCGCGTGGTCCACATGGCCATGGCCGAGGCCGGCCTCCGGACCGAGTCCGAGGGCGAAGGTCGCCGCCGGCACGTGGTGGTGTTCGCCAACGCGGAAGGCTAGCGGGTGAGCGCGCTCGAGGGGGCGGCGCGCGCGACCTTGGTCGGCGTCGCGACAGGAACCCCCGACGGTGGCGTGTCCATCATTCGGCTGAGCGGACCCGACGCGGCGAGGATCGCCGCGCGCGTCATCCGGGGTCCGATGCCGGAGGCGAGGCGCGCGAGCGTTCGCGTCATCGCGTCTGCGGACGAGGCGGGCGACGGCGAGGCGACGAGGCGGGCGCGCCGCGAAGAGGGGATGGTGTTGTGGATGCCGGGGCCGCGGTCGTTCACCGGGGAGGATGTCGTGGAGTTGCACGTCCACGCGGGGGAGCGCAACGTCCATGATGTGGTCGAGTGGTTGATTTGTGCGGGGGCGAGGCCGGCGGGCGCCGGTGATTTCACGCGTCGTGCGTTCGAGCACGGTCGCTTGACGCTCGATCAGGCGGAGGGGATCGCGGCGGTCATCGGGGCCACGACCCAGGCGGAGCTCGAGCATGGTCGCCGCCTGATGTCCGGCGAGCTGACGCGAGAGGTGGAGCGGGTGCGAGATCGGTTGGCGTCGCTGCGCGCGGCGGTGGAGGGGGCGATCGGATTTCCAGAGGACCTCGCCGACGAAGAGGTGGCGCGGTGGAGCGTGAGCTGCGAGGAGCTTGAGGCGGAGGTGCGCGCGTGGCTGGCTCGCTTCGCCCAGGGGATGCGGGCGCGGAGCAGGTTACGGGTGGTGTTGGCGGGGGCGCCGAACGCGGGGAAGAGCGCGCTGTTCAACGCGCTCGTAGGCGCGTCGCGGGCGATCGTCGCGGATGTGCCGGGCACGACGCGCGACTACGTAGAGGTGGAGTGTGAGTGGTCGGGCAAGGCCTTGACCCTCGTGGACACCGCGGGTTTTCGGGGGGCGCGGGACGCCATCGAGGCGGCGGGGGTGGAGTTGAGCGCCGAGCAAGTGGACAAGGCGGACTTGGTGCTGTGGATCCGCGGGGTGGACCAAGCCAGGACCGCCCTGCCCGCGCCGTTGGTGGAGCGGGGCGCGGCGTCCGTGCTGACGATTGCAACGAAAGTAGACTTGCTGTCGGGTCCCGAGCGGGGCGCGCTTGAGCCGGAGGCTGGGTTGTCTGTGAGCGCGCATTCGGGCCGTGGAATCGACCCGCTCCGCGCCGCGATCATCGAGCGGCTGTGGGGCGAGACGGACGGCGGGTGGATCGGGCTGCGACGCCATGAGGCGCGCTGCCGCGAGGCGGCGGCGTCGTTGCGTGACGCCGCGGACGAGCTTGGCAGGGGCGCCGGGACCTTGGAGATCGCCGCCCTGCCCTTGCAGGAGGCGCAGGGGCGGCTCGACGCGATCTTGGGGCGCAGCGCGACCGGGCCAGTGGGGGCGCGGGTGCTCGAGGAGATTTTTAGCTCATTTTGTATCGGAAAGTGAGGCTCGCTTCACGTCTCCGTCGGCCGCGATGGACTCCGCCCGTTGGAGGCGGGACCACAGCGCGTCGAAGAGGTGGTCTTCCGCGGCGGGTGTCGGGCGGTCGCCGCGGCGTGGGAAGCTCCCTAACAGTGGCGCGTCGGGGCGGCTCGCCAAGATCTGGCGGTTGAGGCTGACGCTGTCGTCGGCGCTCGCATCCTCACTCGCGCCGTCGTTGATGACGATCCCCGCCACGGAGACGCGGCAGGTCTCGAGCGCGTGGAGCGTGAGCCAGGTGTGGTTGATGGTGCCGAGGCTCGGCCGCACCACCAGCACGACCGCGCCACCCAGGCGCTCGAGCCACCGCGGTTGCCAGGTCCCTCCGGGCATGGGGACGAACAGACCCCCCGCCCCTTCGATGATGACGAGGTCGGGATCGTGTCGCGCCTCAAGGGCGTCAAGGTGGCGCTCGACCTGTGCGAGATGGGAGAGGTCTTGTGGCGCGGCCGGGTCGAGATACGCGCTCATGTCCTGGGCCATGCCGGGGGCGAGGGCGCGCTCGTAACGGAGCGGGGCGATGTCGTCGACGGACAGGCTGGGATGTTGAGCGGCCCGCGCGAGGCGCTCGGCGTCCGTGGGTCGCTCGTCTCCAGACTGCGCCGGCTTGAAGGGCAACGCGCGGAGATTCCGACGGCGGGCCGCGCGGATCAGCGCGCAGCACACTTCCGTCTTGCCGACCCCGGTGTCGGTACCCGCGACGAAGACGCGCGGGAAATTGCGGGCGGGCGTGGCGCTGGAGGTCACGGAGGCGTCGCCAATCGCAGGGGATGGTTCGCGCGTCGATACAGCGTCTTGATCGCCACCGCGAGGCCTTCGAGGTGGGCCGGCGTGTGGGCTGCGCTGAGCGTGAGGCGCAGTCGCGAGGTGCCCTCGGGGACCGTGGGCGGGCGGATGGCCTGCACGTGCCAGCCGCAGGCCCGAAGCTCGCGTGACATGGAGAGCGCGAGGGTCGGGTCGCCGATCGCGAGGGGGATGATCGCGGTCTCGATGGGGAGCTCCAAGAGCTCGGCCATGCGCTCGACTCGAGCAGCCAGCGTCGCGCGGCGCTCGTCCCCGTCCGCGCCGCGCACGTGTTGGACGCGCGCGAGCAGCTGGTCGGCGACGAGGGGGGACATGGCGGTGGAGAAGATAAAGGAACGCGCTGTGTTACGAATCCAATCGCAGATGGGTTGGGTCGCCGCGACGAACGCCCCCGCGGCTCCGTAGGCCTTCCCTAGCGTTCCCACGTAGAGGTCCACGGCGACGTCATTTGCTTGGGTCCACCCGGCGCCGCCTTCGAACAGCCCGAAATCGTGCGCACCGTCGAGGTAGAGGCTGTGGCCCGCGGCGGTCCAGGCGTTGAGCTGCCGCGGATCGTGTCGGGTGGCGTCCATGGAGTACAAGGATTCACAGATCCACCAACGCAGCGGGGAGGCGGCGGCGTCGGTGTGTCGCCGCTGCTCGGAAGCGCGAGCCGGGGGAGCGTGGAGATGTGGGAGGATCTGTGGGGCGCACTCCGACAGTCGCAGGCCGTCGATCATGGACGCGTGGATGAGACGATCACTGTAGACGTCGTCTGTGGCTCGAAGGAGCGCTGGCAGCACGCCGACGTTTAATTGAAATCCGCTGGCGAACAAGACCGCGTCTTCACAGCCGCTGATGGAAGCGAGCTGTCGTTCCACTTCGCGGTGGATCGGCAGATCGCCGCAGATGAGCCTGGACGCCCCGGCGCCGCCAACCGTGGAACGGTCCGAGGAACGTGGGGCTGGGGTGGCTGCGCTCGCGTAGCCGAGGTAGTCGTTGCTGCAAAAACCTACGACTGGAGCGCCGTCGACGAGATAGTGGACGCCGTCGCGGTTTTCGATGGCGGGCGCTTGCCGGAGCAGGTGGCGTCGCTGGAGATCGTCGAGGACCGCGCGCGCCCGTTTGTCGGTGGGGGAGGTCAAGCGCCGAGAGCATAGTGCGTGTGGCATGATGTTGGACGTGGCTGCAAAGTTTGAAGACGATCTTTTGGGATGGCTCGCAGAGCGTGGCTGCGATCTCGATGACGTATGCGCGAAACGCGCAGTTGCGTGCGTCGAGGGTTGGAGACGGCATCAGATGGCGTTGAACATCGTTTCATTGGGAGCATTGGCCGATCAGGTCGAGGCGAGCACAGCTGCTGTGTTGGCCTTACGGGCGGCGGAGCCGGAGGGGGCCTTCCTCGATCTCGGTGCTGGAGGCGGATTTCCAGGCCTCTGGGTCGCCGCGTGTCACCCGTGCCCGGGGGTGCTGGTGGAGCCGCGGGCCCGGCGGGCAGACTTTCTGGAGCTGAGCCTGGCGGCGATGGGACGGCGCGACTGGAGCGTGGTTCGTGCGAGATTCGACGACGGTCGATGGGTGGGCGTCGCGGGAGGATCGACGGCACTCGAGGAGATTCAAGCCCTGTCGCCGGGGGTGGTGAGCGCGCGGGCCGTGTGGAGCGCCGAGACCTGGTGGGCGGTCGGTTCGAGTCTGGCGGGGAGACGGGGGCTCGTGATGATGCACGTGAGGCCGGGAGCACCCAATCCAGCCGGCGCGGCACAGCTGGCCTCGTCGGCACTCGGAGGTTGGGAGGTACGCTTGCTTCGATCCGAACAACCAGAACCGTAGGTGCCAGGCAGTGCTGCTCTGGGCGGATCGACAGTTTGGCGCGGAGTCTTTGGGGGTGTTCCACGTGGAACATCGAGATTTTGTGCGAACAGCACCGCGTGTTCCACGTGGAACACGGGCGGCCATCGGGTTGGAGCCCGGAACCATCGGTCGCCATCATTCCGTGAAATCCGCCAAAAACGGACCTCCATAGCTCGTCGCGCCCTACCCTGCTCCACACGCTACCAAGCGTCGAGCCTCCCTGAGCGAGCGAACAACGCGGACGTCGAACGGTCGGCACGGCGTACCTGCGCCTCCATTAGTCACTCGGCTCGAACTGAATGGTCCTCACCACACTCCCGAAGATGTTCGGCGATTGTATTGTCTGCACCTCCGGCCGCTGCCAAGGCAGCCCTCAGCGACCGTTCGCCCGCCTCCGTCTCACCCGCACGGCAGTGGATCCAACCACGCGTATCCAGATAGCTGCTGTTCGCCGGATCGCTGGCGAGCGCTGTGTCCGAGAGCTCCGCAGCTTGCTTGAGTCGCTGCCCAGACAACGACAACGCGTAGGCGAGCGCGTTCGCGCGCCCCGCCGACTGTGGGCGTTGACCATGGGCAACATCGAGCAGCACGATCGCCTCCTCCACGCGTCCATCCTGGAGCAAATGTACCCCACAAACCTCACTGAACATTGTTCTGTTGCGAAATTCCGCGATTCCGAAGGTCGCCACCGTGATCGCGAGATGCACCGGGAACCGCCAGCTCCACCAGGCCTTTCCCGCTCGCCCGCTGATTCCGATGCTCCACATTCCACCCACGACCCAGCCTACGGCGTGCCCAATATTGGCGAGCCTCGGTCCCGTCGGCCACGCGAGCGGGAGCGCGAATCCGAGGAAGAAGCACAAGCCGACCGCGCCCACCACCTGCCCACGTATGTCGCGGCACACCTCGCCGCGCTCGTAGACCACCATCGACGCCAGCGCGAACAATCCCCCCGAGACGCCCACCACCACCACGCCTTCAGCGGCATAGGTCGACGCGAGGCTCGCGAGTGCGCCGCCTGACAACAACGCCATGAGCGCGCTGCGTCTCCCGAACGCCGCGAGGCACCACGGCCACAGCGCGTGCAGCGACACCATGTTGACTCCCCAGTGCAGCCAGCCCCCGTGAATGAAACAGGCGGTGAGCCCCCGCCACCACTCGTGATCGATCCAGATTAACGCGACGTCCGCGGCACCTGTACGGTTGAGCACCGATGGGTCGAAGCCACCCGTCCAAAGCGCTCCGAGATCCGCCGACGCTTGGAGCTGTCGCGCCGTCACCCACGCCATGACGACGCCCGTGACCGCGGTGAGCAACCACGGGATCGACCACGTGAGCGCGCGGCGAGATGCGGTTCGCGAAGCTGCGGCGTGGTTGGCCATCGGCGCACAGCATAGCGAACTGTGCCGGTGTGCCCTAGCCCCAAAGTCTTGCACGAACGGAAGCGCGGCGGGTATCGTGCGAGCCCACGGCTCCGCTTGTCCCCGGCGCCGTGGCCCACCGGTCCCAGCGTGTCGAAGCCCCACCTATTCCTGATCGAGTCCGACGCTTCCGCGTGCCGCGCCATCGAGATGTCACTTCGTGACGCGGGGTATACGGTGACCGCGACCACCGACCTCGACGTCGCGCGCGCGCTGCTAGAAGACGTGCAACCTGGCTTTATTCTGGCGGACCTCGACCACACGCACGGGAGCGGACTCGACTTTTGCGCGGAGATTCGAACCCTCAAGGCGTATCGCGATGTTCCGATTCTCGCGATGACGGAGCGTCACGATCTCGCGCTTCGCGTGAAGGCCGTGGACTTACAAATTTTTGATTTCTTCAAGAAGCCCGTGTTGGTCGGAGAGATCGCCACGCGGCTTCGAACCCTGAACAACCGGGCGCAGTACTCAACCATCTTGCGGGCCTCGTCACGTTCGAAACTCGCAGGCAAGCTCGAGGTGACCACGCCCTACGATTTACTCACCACCGTATCGCGCGGGGCTCGCTCCGCGGTCGTCACGTGTGGGACCGCGCTCGGTCCGTTCTATTGCTGGTTCACGGAGGGAGAGCTGACTGACGCGCAGCTTGGTCACCTCCACGGAGAAGAGAGCGTCCACGCGTTTTTGGGTGAGCGCCGTGGGAACTACGAGATCGAGTTCCGCGAGGTGCGGAGGCGTCGTTCGGTCAAGCAGTCGCTCGCCTCGATCCTCGAAGGAGCCCTCGAGCGCATCGACTCATGGAATGAGCTGCTCGAGACGCTGCCGCCGTTGAGCGCGGTGTTGCGGCGGGTGGACGGCGAGGAGGCCGCCGCGGAACTAGCGGAGGCGCCGCTGGTTCAAACGCTCTCGCGACGGGCGGAGAAGGGCGCGACGGTCGAGTCCTTGCTGCGCTCCGAGCGACCACGGGATCTCGAGCTCGCGGCGGCGCTGAGCAAGATGTATTTTTATGGTCTCGTCGAGGTGACCAACGACGCGCCGGGCGCCGCAGACGAGGAGGACTCGCTCACATCCCTCGAGCGCTGGGACGAGGCGCACGGCGCAGGGGACAGCGCGATGGAGATGGATGACGACGACGTCCCCGTGCGCGAGCCCGCCCGCGCAGCGGCGGTCTCGACAAAATCAGATCTCCCGCCAGCCCCCGAGTTTGTGCCGCGCGAGCACGATGAACCGGAGTCGCCTGCGGCGCAGGTCGACGCCTCTCACGAGCCGCAGGTCGCCAGGTCGCGTGACGGGGGCGAGGCCTCCTCGCCGCGCGTCTCCGAGCCGGGATCGTATGTGGATGTGGACGCGGTGGCGGCGAGCGTGACGCCCGATGCGCAGCGTCGCACGGGCGATGAGCAGGCCCATGTCGACGTCGACCACATCGGTCCTCCGGCAGGGTCGCACCACCCGGGACAAGACAGCCGCCTCGACGCGATTCGTTCGGCGATTCGGCGCTCGCAGCTTGACGACGTGGACGCGACGCCGAGCCCCGTCGAACCGAACCAGACAGCCGAATCCGGCGAAGCCCCCAGCTCCGCGGGCGTGGGCGGGGGCTCCCGCGACGTCGACCAGCTCGCCGGGCGCGCGGAGGCGATCTTGCGCGCACGGGACGAGGAGACCCTGCTCGAAGCACACACAGATCCGTATCCTTCATCGGATGGGGCGGAGGCCGACTTCTCGGCGCTGAACGACGAGCAAGAAGTGACGGAGCCAGCAGCGGCCATGGAGGAGCGGTCGCGCTTCGCTCAGTCAGCGCCTGTGCTCACCGGACCCCTCGCCGAAGAGAGCATGATCGGCTTTTCTGTCGTCGACGGAGAGATTTCAGAGCCGGCGCGTGGCACGGCGCGCTCTCGCTCCGAGTCCGGCGTCCTGCGGGAGCTCCGCGCTGATTCCGACGCCGAGGTTTCTGTCGCCGCCTCTACTGCAGGTGCCGTGAAAATTAATCATGGCGCGCCGAACTCAGATCGACCGGTGCAAGACATCGATGTGAGCCACGCGAGCCCGACGGGACTCGCTGGGCGGACCCTCGCCGAGAGCGGCGCTGATTTTGATCGACTTCGCACCATGGCGGGGATCGAGAGCGACTCTGTGGCGATTCGTTCGGGACATCGCCCCGCGTATGAGTCGGTTCGCGAGGGGGTCCCCGAGGAGCTGACAGAGGAGCCGACCGAGGAGCTGACAGAGGAGACCGCAGCCACCGAAGCCGACGCGGCGCCTCGGCCGACCACACAACGAACGGGGACGCGGACCCAGGTTGGGCTCCCGCCACCGACGAATGTCGAGGCGGTGGAGGCGCGGGCGACGAGCCCCGCACGAGAGCGACCGCCCTCCGCCGCGGCCTCGGCGTCAATGAGCGACGCGGCGATTCCACGAGCGGTGGAGCCCTCCGGTCTGTCGCCGTCCGCGAGCATGCTCGCGATGGTATCGGAGCGGCCGTCGTGGCTGGCTCGTCACGGGGTCTGGCTGCTCTTTGGCGTCGGTCTCATCTGGGTGCTGGTCAACGCGTTCGACGGCTTGGACGCGAATCCAGGCCTCGATGCTGAGGAGGCCGCGGTGACCACTGGGGCGCTGGGCGCGGCCGGAGACGGCGAGCCGACAGCTGCGTCGACGGGACAAGCACGGTCGTTCGCGACGACGAGTGATGTTGCGGCGGCGCCGGAGGAGATCATCGACAACACGACCACCGACGACGGTGCCCACGATCCAGCGGCCAAGGGGACGACGACCGCGGATGTCGGAGCCGCTGAAGCAGCGCTCGGGTCCGGCGACGCGGACGGCACCAGCGACGGTGACAGTGGGGCGGTGGCGGGAACGCAGCCGGGGGATTCGTCCTCCGGTGGTTCATCGACCGACGGTTCAGCGCGCAGCGGTTCATCGGCGGGTGGGTCCGAGACACCCGCGGCACCCGCGGCACCCGCGGCACCCGAGGCACCCGAGGAGCCGGAGCAGGCCCCGTTCGCTGAGGAGCCGGCCAGTGAGCGAGCGTCAGCGGCGGCTCCGGCGCTCGAAGGAGAGGAGGCTGCGGTGGACCGCGCCGCCGAGTATTTTGACGCCGCGAAACGTCTGTTCGACCGAGGCAAGTACCAGCAGGCAGAGGAGCAGCTTGACCGCGCGCTCGCGCTCGACGGCGGCTGGCCCGAGGCCCTGCTTTTGAGCGGCAAGATTCATCTTGAGGGTGGACGTTTTCAAGATGCGATGACCGTGGCGAGGCGAGTGACCCTCGTGGCGCCCGCGCTCGTGGAGGCGCACATCGTCATCGGCGTCGCCGAAGAGGCGCTTGGTTCGAGCGAGGGGGCCATCGCCGCGTACCAGCGGTTCTTGCTCGTCGCGCCGGACCACGCCTACGCGACGTCGATTCGCAAAGAGCTCAAGCGGCTCGGCGCGGAGCCGTCGCCATGACGCAGGACAGCGTGGCGCCGATGTCCCGGGGGTACCGGGTGTTGGCGATAGAGTCTTCGTGTGACGAGACCGCGGCGGCGGTGGTCGAGGGTCTGCGCGTCTGTTCGAGCGTCGTGGCTTCACAGGTCGAAGTTCATGCCGAGTTTGGAGGCGTCGTCCCTGAGCTCGCGAGCCGACATCACCTCGACGCCATCGTGCCGGTCATCCGCGCGGCGTTGGAGGAGTCAGAGATGGATCTTCAAGAGATCGACGCGCTCGCCGTGACCGACAGCCCGGGGCTCGTGGGCGCGCTGCTCGTTGGGGTGATGGCGGCGCGCGGGCTCGCCATGAGCGCGAGCCTTCCGCTGCTCGGGATTCATCATCTCGAAGGACACCTCGTCTCTTCCTTCCTCGGAGACAGCGAGCGGGCCGCGCGGGAGTTCGCACCGCATCTCGCGTTGGTGGTGTCTGGTGGCCACACCGAGTTGATCGCGGTGGAGGCGTTCGGTCGCTACACCAAGCTCGGCTCCACCCGAGACGACGCGGTAGGGGAGGCCTACGACAAGGTCTCGAAGATGTTGGGGACGGGGTACCCAGGTGGTCCGGTGATCGACGACCTCGCGAGCAGCGGAGATCCCGACGCCATCGCGTTCCCGCGCGCGATGATTTCCAAGGGGCTCGAGTTCTCTTTCTCCGGGCTCAAGACGGCGGTGGCTGTTCACCTTGAGCGGGAAGGCATGCCCACGTCCCGTGAGGCGCTCGCGGACCTGTGCGCGAGTTTTCAGGCCGCGGTGGTCGAGGTGCTCGTTCACAAGACCGTCCGGGCGGTCAAATCAGCGGGGTCTTCGCAGGTGCGCGTGGTCGGCGGGGTCGCGGCCAACAGCGGACTGCGCGCGGCGATGAAGGAGGCGGGGGACCGGCATGGGTTTACTTTTGAGGCGGTGCCGCTGCGATATTGTGGCGACAATGCGGCGATGATCGCAGGCGCCGCGGCGCTTCGCCTCGCGCACAAGATGCCGTCACCGGTGAATGTTCGGTCTACGTTTTCACTCGCGGCGCTCAGCGAGGAGTCCACGTAGTGGGAGCGCCAGAGCGGATCGTTGGACCTGGCGAGCTGCTCCGCAAGTACGGACTCGCGCCGCGGAAGAGCTGGGGTCAAAACTTCTTACACGATCACCGAGTTCACGAGGAGATCGTGATGGCGTCGGGGGCGGAGGCCGGTGGTCGAGTGGTGGAAATCGGCGCAGGTTTGGGCACGTTGACGATGCACTTGCTGCAGACAGGCGCCGAGGTCTGGGCCATCGAGCGCGACCGGGACCTGTGTGATGTGCTCCGCAAAGAGCTCGGTGGCGTCCCTCGTTTCACGCTCTTTGAGGCCAACGCGGTGACCTTTGACTACGGGCGGGCGGCCCTCGACAGCGCGCGCGTCCCCGTCGTCGGCAACTTGCCGTACCAGCTCACGGGAGAGCTTTTGTTCTCTCTCCTTAAGCACGACGCGGCCACCGGGGTTTGGATCGTCATGGTGCAGCAAGAGGTGGCGGATCGACTCTGCGCGTCTCCTGGTACCAAGCAGTATGGCGCGCCGACCGTCACGCTCGGGCGCACCCGCCAGATGACGCGCGTATGCAACGTTGGACCCGGGTCGTTTCTCCCGCCGCCGCGCGTAAATTCTACGGTCGTCTGTCTCTCGCCACGCGACCAGCCCTTCGGGGTAGTGCGAGATTCGGCTGGGTTTCAAGCGCTGGTCCGCGCGGCGT
Source organism: Myxococcales bacterium (assembly GCA_014240065.1). Taxonomy (GTDB): domain Bacteria; phylum Myxococcota_A; class Polyangia; order Nannocystales; family Nannocystaceae; genus JAAZXR01. The sequence continues at coordinate 12,621 of JAAZXR010000014.1, read as the reverse complement.
TCGGACAGCGACGCAAGACCCTGCTCAACAGCCTGAGTGTGTTGGCGCCCAAAGCGGAGGTGTCCGCCTGGTGTGCGTCGGCGGGGATCGATCCAGGGCTACGTGCGGAGCGGCTCGACGCCTCAGAGTTCGCCGCGCTCCAACGGGCGCGGGAGACCGAAGCGGATGCCTGAGCTTCCAGAGGTCGAGATGGTGCGAAGATCGCTCCGGAGATTTCGACTGCGGGCGCCCGTGACGCGCGTGTGGCGGAGCCGCCTGGCGCTGCGGACTGGGGAGGCGTGGAGCCGGAGCAAGGAGCGGGTGCAGCGGCTCAAGGGGTGGCGACCCGGCGAGGTGGACCGGCGCGGGAAGTACCTGATGATGCGGTTTCATCGCGAGGAGATGGCCGAGTCGTGCCTGCTCCTTCACCTCGGCATGTCCGGCCACGTCGAGGTGTGCCACGCGAACGAGGCGCTCGAAGACCACACACACCTCCGGATCTTTTTTGATGATGATCGAGAGCTGCGCTTCGTCGATCCACGTCGCTTCGGCGGGGTGCGGTTTGATGCTCGTGGACGCATCGAGGGGTCGCATCCGATCTCATCGCTCGGGCCCGAGCCGCTCGACCGAGGGTTCACAGGGCTGCTGCTCGCCGCGCAGGCGAAGGGCAGCCGCCGCGTGATTCGTGACGTGCTGTTGGACCAACGGGTGGTCGCCGGGCTCGGAAATATCTACGTGCTCGAGGCGCTCTACGAGGCGGGGATCCACCCGGCGACGAAGGCGAGCAGGCTGCGGGCCTCGGCGTGGGAGCGGATCGCCACAGCATCGACAGGCGCGTTGCGAAGGGGGATCGAGAACAAGGGCACGACGCTGCAGGACTATCGCGACGCGAGCGGGGCGACGGGCACGCATCAGCACGCGCTTCGCGTCTACGGTCGGGGTGGCGACGCCTGCGACCGCTGTGGCGCGACGCTCGATGCGTGGATGATGGGCAACAGGACGGCGGTTCGCTGCCCCGCGGAGCAGCCGGTGGTGCGTGGGCGCTGGGTGTCGTAGCGCGCGCGGCCTGACAGGAGTTTCGGTCGGTGCTCGACCGCGCCACGACAACCGCGCAACACGCGCTATGTCCTCATTTTGTGGGTGGCGAAGGCGGGATGAACACCCCAAGAAAAAGGCAAGGACCTCCGCCCTTTCGGGCTTGAAACCGGTTCGTCAGCTGCCGGGGGAGACGTGACGGGGTTTCGGTGGAGGTCCTTTAGAGTGAGACGCCGCTGCTGCGGGTCTGGTGTCCCAAAGATATGCATTGGTTGTGCCACAGCGTCCCGCAACCGCAGCTTCGTGAAATTCTGGGATTTTAGGCCCCATCGCGGGTTCAGTTGTCGCGCTCGATCGCCTCGTTTTCGTCATGGAACTGACGAGACCGTTGGAATCGCCGCGTTTGTCGCTGTTTGGGCGGCCGGATGATGACAGCTTGTGCGGCTGCGCGGACGCGCTTGGCCGCGAGTCGCACAAGTCGGGCGATCCGCACAACGTGCCCGGAGATCTTGCAGCTCGATTTCTTCCGCACAAATCGACCGATGCGCCGTGGGGCGCGTTTGGGAGCCAATGAACCCGTCTCCCCAACCCTGCATGTCGCTTGGATCCTGGGAATCAGCGTGCGCGTGCCGTCGTCCCGCCCATTCGAGCGCTTCGTGGCCCGTAAATTGTGGTTCAGCGCGTATCATGGGGCGTCGAATGACGAACCGGGCACCAAAGGCTGCGCTGTCGTCTGTGGAGACGTCGCACGATGAAGCGCGTGTCGCGGACGAAGCGCTGATGGAAGCCTTTCGTGCGGGTGACGCGGCCGCCTTCGAGGAGCTCACCCGCCGCCACCGACGGGGCCTGTTTCACTTTTTGCTTCGCAGCGTGGGCAATCGCTCCCGCGCCGAGGAGCTGCTTCAAGAAGTGTTCTTGAGGGTCATCCGCGCGCGCGAGCGCTACGTGGTCACGGCAAAATTCACCACGTGGGTCTATACCATCGCCCGCAACATCGCCATCGACGAGAGTCGACGGGCGAAGTTTCGACGTCACCGCTCGTTGGACGCGCCGACGTCAATGCGGGACGGAGACGGACCCTCGTTGCATGAACGGCTGCCCGCGAATCAGGTGGGCACAGACGACGCCGCGCAGGCGCCGACGATCCGCGACCGGGTCGCCGCGGCCGTGAGCGAACTGCCGGTCGAGCAACGGGAGGTGTTTGTGATGCGGCAGTTTCGTGGCATGTCGTTTCGACAAATCGGAGAGGTCGTCGGTGCCTCTGAGAACACCGCGAAATCGCGGATGAGATACGCGCTCGAGAAATTGCGCAAGGACCTCGCCGACATCGATCCCCGCGATCAATCATCACAGGCGCCCAAGGAGGGCTATGGCTGACCTTTCTCCATCGCAACTCGACGAACTTGAAGACGGGCTCGGGGAGCTGGTCGCGACCACGGACGTGGCGGCGCTCGGCTTGTCCGATGAGGTCGCGGAACAAATGGAGGTCTACCGCGGCGTCCTCGAGCTCGTGGGGTCGCACCTCGATGAAGAGGAGCTGTCTACGGGGGTGCTCGATGACGTGTTGGCGAAGGCCCACGCGGAGGTGGCCGCCACGGCAGGACGCGACGGCGCGGCGACGCCGACGAGAGCCGGCGGCCGTCGCCGCTGGTGGATGCCCGCCTTGGCCCTCGCTGGAGTGAGCGCGGCGGTGCTTTTGATCGTGGAGCCGGAGCAAGCCATGGAGGGGGCCGCGCCCGCGGAGTTCGCCGCGGCGGAGGTGCCATCGGTGAGCGCGCCAGCGCTGGACGAGCTCGAGGAGGCCCTCGCGCGCGCGCCCGCGTCGGCGCCCGCGCTGCGAGAGCCTGAGGACCCGGAGGCGCCGCTCGGCGAACAAGCGCGGGGCGATCTGACCGCCGCCGACGCCAAGGCGGATGAGGGCACAAAGGAGGGACTCGCCGGTCTCGACGCCGACACGACGAACGAGTCCAAGCGGGCGCGCCGCTCGACGAAGCCCCGCCAGACCAAGGGAGGGGGCTCCGCCAAGGGAGGGGGCTACGCCGAGGCCGAGGACGACGCGCGGGGCTACGGCAAGGCCGAGGCCGACGCGCCGCTGTCGGCCCAGCGACCCCCGTCGAAGAAAAAGGCGAGCGAGGCGAGCGCGCCGAAGACGCTCGAGGGTCTCGATGGCTTGGCTGGCGAGAAGTCGCCGTTCGGCGACACCGCCGATCCCAAGCGCGATTGGGGCGACACGCTGTCTAACGCGCACAAGCTGAGGCGCGGAGGTCGTTGCAACGCGGCGCTGCGCGAATACCAGACCCTCGCCCGGCACGACGAGGTCGGTGACGCGCTGCTCGGCGAAGTCTACGGTGGCATGGGCCTGTGCGCGGAGGTGTCGGGCGATCTGTCCAAGGCCAAGATCCACTTCGAGAGGGCGCGAGCGCTAAAGCCTGGTCTCGACGCTTGGCTCACCACCGAACGTGGGCGCATGTCGTCCAAGTGAGCAGCGCGGTCGCGACCGCCGACTCAGGCTCGGCGGCCCCAACTTTTGCGTGTTTCTGGGGGGAGCTCACCGAACGTGGCGACGTGCCAATCGAGGAAGGCGGTGGTGGCCGCGTTGGGGTAGCCGCCGCCCTTCAGCGGCCCGTACGACGCCTCGTAGCGCCCCGCGATCTGCTCGAAGGCGGCGTCCCGAAGGACCTTGGCGAGGATCGAGGCGGCGGCGACGCTCGTGGATTTTGACTCCGCCTTGTCGAGGGCCTGGAGCCCCGAAAACTGCCGCTCCAGCGGTGAAAACAACCGGGTCCCGTCGCAGATGATGGTGTCGCTCGAATTCAGCGGTGCCGACTCGAGCATGGACACAGCGAGCTCTCGCTCGAGCGCGTTCAGCTCGCCACGCGCGACGCGTGCGTCGATGACTTCGGGTGTCGCGACCCGAGTGGCGGTCCACACCGCGACGCGGTTGACCTCCTCGGCGAGGGCGCCGCGTCGAGCCTTCGCGCGCGGACCCGAGCCGAAGGCCTTGCTGTCTGCGACGCCGAGCTGCGTCAACGTCGCCTCACCTTGAGCGTCGAGCCCGACAGCGGCGAGGACCATAGGCCCCAACACGGGACCGCGACCGGCCTCATCGACGCCAAAATGAAGGGGGGGGCGCGGACCGGAGGGGATCAAGAGGCGTCCTTGGTGGTCGACCGACCGGCTTCAGATTGGGCCCTCGTCACGTCGCCGACGCCGTCGCCGCTGAGTGTCCGTGTGAAGCCGATCAGCGCCTCGATCTCGGCGAGGTGCGCCGCTCGCAGTCGGGTGGCGAGGGCGCGGCCCGTGGCCAGCTGCCGCCGCTCTTGCTCCGCCGCGGACTCCTCGATCTCTGAACGCATTCGGAGGATCTGATCCCTCCATCGGGCGGCGACAGGCTCGAGGTTCGCGCGGATCGATGATCGGATCGCCCCCTCGCCATCCGGCGCCCGGCGCTGCGCCTCCGCCAAGGTGTGCGCGTGGGATCGCGCGTCGCGCAGGGCCGCCATATGACCCGCGGCCCACGGCAAGAAGCGGGCGCCGAGGTGCTCCGAGAGGGTCAACTCCAGCTCGCCTTCCCGTGAGAAGATGACGAGCGTGTCGCGAATCGTCTCGTTGAGGACCTGCTCGAGGTGATCCGAGGCGAAGGAGGCGTCCACGTCGAGCGGCGCGGCGCTCCCTCGACTCCTCTCCAAGAATCCTGAGGCGAGCCACTCCAATGTGAGCGATTCATCTTGGGCGAGCAGCGCCGCTCGCAAGCGCTCGGCGAACCGTTCGAGGGCGGCCGAGACGTCGCGGTCCGCAGGCTGGGGGTCATCATGTCGTCGCTCTCGCTCAAGCTGCGCGATGACCTGGTGCAGCGAGTCGCGCACGGCCTCCAGCGCCCGCAAGAGCGTGCGTGAGGTCAGTCGTCGCTTCAGCGCGCGCGCGTGGACGAGGAAGTGCGTGTCGAGGGCCGCCTCCACGGGCGCGAAGGGATCGCTCCCGTCGCTGGTCGCCGCCCCATCGATACGCCAGCGCTCCGCCTCGGTCGCGCACAGCGGGACGAGGGCGGCGAGGACGTCACCGAGTTGGGTTTGCAGATAGTTGAGGAGCTCTGATCGCTCCTCCCCAGTGAGGGTGTCGACCTTGTTGAGGACACCGAGCACCTTCCGCCCGCTCCGTTCGAGCTCTTCGAGCATGCCCCGCTCGGAGGCCGCCCCGCCCCGCGTGGCCGAGAACACCCAGACGATCGCGTCGGCCTCGTCGATAAACTCTCGGGCGACCTCCTCGTGGTAGGCGTCGAGGGCGTTGAGCCCGGGGGTGTCGACGATGGAGGCATTCTTGATGACCTCGCCAGCTCGCTCAATTTCTACGAACCGGATTTGGGCGGCGCCCGTCTCGTCGAGTGTGTGGAGGAAGGGGGCGATCTGCGACTCATCGAGGAGCGTGACGGTGCCGTCACGGCGATGGACGCGCGCGCGTGGGGTGTCGCCGCGTCGAAAAATGTTGATGGTGCTGGTGGTGGGCAAGACCCCGGTCGGGGCGACCTTGGCTCGAAACAGCGCGTTGACCAGGGAGCTCTTCCCGGAGGAGAATTCGCCCATGACCGCGATGGTCAGGGGGCGGACCAGTCGCTCGCGTGCCGCCATGACCGCCCGCAGATGGGTGTCGATGGCGCCGACCTCGAGCCCGCCGATATTCGCAGGGATCTTCGCGAGGGCGTCCGTCGCCGCGCGAAGGGCCTGCTCGAGAGAGGTGATCGCCTGACTCGAAGAGAGGGCACCGAGCATGGCGGCCGCCTGTCGCGAGCTAGGATCTTCGATCAGCGCGCGAACGAGCAGCTCGGCCGCCTCCTCACGTCGGTCGCGGGCCAGCGTCCACTTCGCGAGGATCAGCGCGCGGTGGGTCGCGAGGACCCGCGCACGCGACGGTCCATCTCGCAGCGGGCTCACTTCGTCGGGCCCTCGGTGACCGCCGAATTCTCGATGACGTCGCAGGCGCGCGGGCGGACCAGGGCTCACCCATTCGTCGAGCGCCGATGGATCCTCATCGCAAGATCGCAACGACGCCAACACGGTCTCCTCGGACGAGGGGGGCCCTTTCAGCAAGGTACCGAGCGCCTCGTGATCGCAGCGATCGAGCATCAACGCGACGAAGGCATACTCGTCAATGTAGGGGGCGCGCGCGGCGACGGGGAGGCTAGCGGCGCGCTCGTAGAGGGCCTTGAGGATGTCTCCCGCGTGGGGGTTGTCTTCCCCACCAGCGCCTTTGAGGTGGGCCAACGCCCACAGCCGTTGCCGATCAATATCCGCAGGGGCGCCGCGCAGGTACGCGAGTGATATCCGGCGCGCTTGGTCGGGATCCCCTGACAACAACCCCACCCGTACTTGGGCGGAGGAGGGGTCGATGCCCGCCTTGTTAAGATTCACGAGGGCGAGGGCGTTGCCGTGATCTCCTCGCACGGAACAAAGCCGCGCGCGGAGCTCGTGGAGATCTCGGTCGAACGGGGCCGCCCCGTGGGTGATTCGTTCGAACTCCGCGGCCCAGTGCTCGGCCTCTTCGTATCGGCCTTCGGCCATCATGACGTGGACGCCCAGCCGGAGCACGCCGGCGCGGACGTGGAGGTTGGTGGAATCGTCGACGGTGCCTCGCGCCGACAGCACCTCGTGCGCCGCGCGTCGCGGTCTTCCCAGCGACGCGTAGGCGTGCGCGGCGAGGAGGTGCGCGCAGCGATCCGCGACGCGTCGCACGCCGCGTGGGCTGATCTTGGGGGCGCGCCTCGCCTTGCGGACCTGCTCGAGACATCGCTCGCTCTCACCGTTGTGGTGGGCCTGCGCCGCGGCGACGAGGGACTGAATGGCGGCCCAGCGCGATGGATCTTCCGTGGGAAATGCTGGCGCCTCGAAGTGTTGCTGATGGAACAGTCGCGCCTCCATCCAGCAAGTCGCGAGCGCGTGGGACAACACCGGCTCGTCGGGTCGCTCGAGCAACGCGGCGAGGTAGACCTCGCGCGCGTCGAGACACGATCCTTGTTGTTGGAGCGCGGCGCCCTCGGCGAGGGCCACGCGCACGACCTCTGGGAGCGTGACGGAGTCCGAGACACCAGAGACAAACTCACCGACGCGCCGGGCGATGCCTCCCAGAGCGTCGCCGACGGAGATGCGGGGTCCGACCGGTTTTTCGTTGGTGGACATGACGTTAGTGGAGCGTTCGCGGCTCCGTCGACACCGATGATGACACCGGGCCTTCGGTCAGCGCGTGGAGCGAGGCGGCGACGTTCGCGACCTCCGCACGACACCGCGTGGCCTCGTCGAGCAGTTGTCGCTTGCGGAGGTTCGGTTGGAGGAAGGGGGCGTCCTCTCGGCGCTCCGGTGAAGGGGGTTCCGCCTCCGCGTCAGCTTGGGCCTCTAGCGCGTGTTGAAGGACCGCCTGCAGTTGATGGCCAAGCTCGTCGCGGGCGAGCGAGATGTGGCCGCCGAGCGCGCGGAGGTAACGATCGATGACGAGCTCGAGCGATCCGGTGAGCGCGGCTTGGGCGAGCTCGAGGGCGGCGGGGATGCGCTCTTTGCAGTGGGCCCGCGCCTCTTGTACCGCGCGCTCTCGGAGCACCATGGAGGCGAGCGGGGAGGCGACCGCCATGAGCATGCCGGGGACGGTCCCTCCGAAGTACATGATGACCGTACCGCCCAAGCCGAGCGCGAGGCTGCCAGCCTCCACGAACACCGAGGGCGGCTCGATGAAGATCGGCGGCGTCTCGAAGCGGAGCCGGAGGTTGGACTCGAGGACGCGGCGGTATGCGAGGTCGCTGTGGGTCGCGATGAGCTCGTCGCAAAAGTCGTCGAGCGCGCCGCGCAGTCGCTTCGACTCCTCGAGCGCCGCTTCGAGGATCCCCGTGCGGAGCGCGCCCGGGAACGCGTCGGTCAGGTCGTGGAGGTCTGCCCCTTCGAGATACCTGGCCCCGCGCGCGCCAAGCTGCTCGAAGCGCTCAGCGACCGAGGCGCGGAAGTCCTCTTTTAATCGATCCCGCATGTTGTTGATGCGTTGATGAAGGGCCGCCTCATCCAGGAGCTCGTCGACGACGGCCCGGTCGAGGGCGCGAAGCTCCGCCTCAAGCTGGGTCGAGTCGAGCGCGACACATCGCGCGTGGATGGCCGCGTGATACTCGAGCAGGTGCGCGTGCTTGAGGAGCGCGCTCCGCATGCGCGCCGGTAGCAAGGTCTCGCGCGAGTCCGCCAAGAACGCGAGGCGCTCTCGAAGTCGGGCGACATCGCGGACTCCGAGGCTCTCATCGTCGGGAGCTCGCAGGGCGCCGCGGGCGTTCGTCATGAACGGGGTCGGTCTGTGCGGCAAGATGTCGGCCAGTTTCGCGGAGACGTGATCCGCAACCGTCGCGACGTCCTCCTCCGCGAGCAAGTCGACGCGGTTGATGACCACCTCCAAGGTGGCGCCTGTGCGCTGAAGTCCGCCGACGGCGTCGAGGGCTTCGCCGAGCAACGCGAGCTCGCTCGCGGTCATGGCCTGCGTCGCGTCGAGGACGATCACGAGCACGTCGGCGCGCGGGAATTCGTCGCGGCTGACCAAGCTCCGAAATTTCGAGATGTCGTTGAGCCCCGGCGTGTCGATAAGCTCAAGGTCACCGTGCAATTCAGCGCCGCTGACCTCGACGCGGAGGGCGTCTTGGTGGGTGGCGGCTCCGTCATCGCCCGTGGATCCTCGCGCGAGCGCACGAAAGGTGGCCTCGTCGAGCGGGACGTCGGCGTCGCGAGCGTTCGCGGGGATTCGGAGGCGCCGCGTCTTGGCCCCCCGCCTCACGGAGACGAGCGCCCCGGTGGTTGGCGTGACACCGGCGGGCAAGACATCTTGACCAAGCAGCGCGTTGATGAGGGTGCTCTTGCCGTGTTTGATCTCCCCGATGACGGCGACGCGCAGTCGCCCTTGATCGATCCTCCGGTGCCGATCCTCTTCGATCGTCTGGGCGACATCATGCAGCCCGAGGGTCTTCGCGACGTTGGAGAGACGGCGCGCGAGATCTGTCAAGGCGGCGATGAAGTCGTCGCTCGTGAGGGGTGTGCTGACGTCGGTAGCCATGAAGTGCTTCGCGGGCTAGAGGAGGCCGAGCCTCCGGGTGAGGCGGCGGTCTATCCTCGCGACCGACCACGCGTCGTCTGGGACGTGGGCCTTGGGCTCGACGCCGTCGCCTCCGTGAGAGGAGCGCTCGCCGCTCGCCTTGACCATGCGAGCGCTGAGGATGCGAGCGTGTACATCGCTGCGAAAGAACTCTCGCAGCGCGGTCACTCGCAGGTCGTAGCTGGACGGCTGCGGGAGCCAGCGGGTGTTGGCGCTGCGGCTCTCCGCGACTTGTTGGCGGAGCCCCTCCATGGTCGACTCGAGCCCGTCACCGCACAAGAGCGCCGCGCGATCCGCAGAAAAACACATGAGCTTCGTCGCGGGGCGCAGGGCGCGTTGGAGCCCGCGATATGCGACGCTTGAGCCTTCGAGTCGAGCCACGAGCGCGGCCGTGAAAAACACCGCGTGGTCGCATTGGAGGTGGCCGAGCCCTGACGCCAGCGCGAAGCGGCGCTCGACATCGGAGAGGGCTTGAAGTCCGCGCAGGTCGAGCAACAGATGGCGCACGTCGCCGTGGCTCGTCCCTAAGGTGGTCACGCTTGGCCACGCGCCCGACAGGTGGGCGCGCTCGTTGAGGCAGGAGACTGTCGGGGTGGGCGCGCCGAGGATCTTGACGCAGCTGGCCAGCTCGCGCAGCAGCGGCGCAGGACAGATGGCCTCGTCCTCGAGGCTGTCATGTTGCACCGCGTCCCACACCGATTTCCATCGCCGCTCCACCGCCCGCAGACCCGCGCCAAACAGACGGTGTTGAAGAAACCATCGCGTGCGCCGCACGTCGACACCGAAGGCGTAGGCGTCACGGGCGCGTCGCTCCTTGTGCGCGGCGTTGTGTCGACGATGCAGGAGGCCCTCCACGACGCGGGCCTCGTCGCTTTCGTCGTCGCGGTCGTCAGGAGAATTTTCGGGAGTTGCGTCCATGGGGAACCGCGCTAACCGCGCAAAAGACCTAGGGGGCGAACAACCGCGCGTTGGGGTGGCGCCGCTGTGGAGCAGTGTAGCAAGCGTGGGGGGAGAACTGTCATGGCGCGGTCGATCTTGCGGGCGTCGCGTGGAGTGGTGCACAGTGGCGACCCTGTGAGCGCCCCCATCGATCTTGTGTTTGACGACCGCGTGGACTCCTCGTCTTGGACCCGCGGGCCCCGGCCACTCAAGGGCCGTCTATTGAGCTTTAACATCGCGGCGTTCAGTTTATTGCTGGCGTGGATCGCTCGGGCGCAAATCGGGGTGGCGGTGGGCTTCGCGCTGGCGGGGATCGCCGGTTGGTTTCTCTCCCGTGCCATGGGGATGCGGCCGCTCCATCGCTTGGATGGCGAGGTGCGCGACACCACGACCGCGGGCGCGGCTCGCACTTTGCTGGGATCGTTGCGCGAGCGCAAGGCCGTCGATTGGTTCGCACCGGCGAATTTCACGCCGCTGATGGAGGGCCGCTTGCAGCTGAGGATCGGTGATTTTCGGGCGGCCGCGGCGGCCTACGCCCGCGCCGCGCAAGCGAGCGTCGCGACGGAGGTGTCGCGCTCGATGCAGGCGGCCCAAGCCCACGCCCTCGTCATGGCGGGCGATCACAAGGAGGCGCTCTCCCGCCTCCACGATCTCGGCGATCTCAAAGACTTCGATCCGCAAGTGCGACTCGACTTGGCCATCGCGAAGCTCTCGGATCCCGGCTCGATGAAGCAGGTGGTGGAGGATCTTGAGGCGCTCGAGGGCGCGCTCGCATCGCATCCGCGCGCCCTCGCGGCGAAGAGCCTCGCGCTGCATCGCGAAGGGGACATCGATGGAGCCATCGGTTGTTTTGAGCGGCTCTCCGATCACGAGAGAGATGGGGATCCGGTGGTTCGCGCGCTGGTGAAGCGCGCGCGCAAGAGCTTACGCGGCGAGCTCAAGACGCGAGAAAAAGCGGCGCGACAGCAGCAGGCGGGCCAGCAGCAGGCGGGCCAAGAGACGGCCGGCCCCCGTGACGAGGCGTCCGCGTCGCCCGCGGCTCCGACGGCGCAAACTCCGGCGAAGCGGACGAAGGGCAAGCGGTCGAAGTCTGACAAGCGCGTAAAAAAAGAGGCGCGGCGACGCGAGCGGCAGGAGGCGAAAGCCCAGGCGAAGGCCGCCAAGCACGCGGCGCGACAAGCGGCGCTTTCGGAGCGCGCGGTGTCCTCTCCAGTGACCGCCGAGGCGCGGGGCCCGGTCGGGCAGGCTCCCATCGGGCCGGAGGCTCGTCCGCTCAAGCCGCCTACGCCGTCGCTGCCGTCGCTGCCGTCGCTGCCGTCGCTGCCGTCGCTGAAGAAGATCGCCGACGACACGGAGGCGGCGAAGCCTTCGACCCCGGCGGGCACGCGACCCAAGATGGGCGGGCAATCGGGCGGCGGTGTCCTCGCGGGGCTGCCTCCGTTGCGGGCGGCAAAAGCTTCCGCGGCAGCCGCACCGTCCTCAAGCGCGGACAAGCCTCCGGCGCCAGCGGTGAACTCACCGTTCTCCGCCGCGTTGGCGAATCCTCTTGGCGCGAAAGGCTCGGGGGATTCCACGCCTGCGGAGCCCATTTCGTCTGACTTGAAGCCCGCGGTCGGCCCCCTGAAACCCGCAGCGGTCGCGCCGGCGAAGCTCCCGAAATTGGAAGCTCCGGCGCGGGCGAAGCGGCCCGCCGCGGGGGGCGCAAGCCCTCCTTCGAAGGTGGCGGCTCCGCTTCCCGACTTTCCAGCGCCGCCGGTCGCAGCGCCGCCGGTCGCAGCGCCGCCGGTTCCAGCGCCGCCGGTTCCAGCGCCGCCGGTCGCAGCGCCGCCGGTTCCAGCGCCGCCGGTCGCAGCGCCATCGGTCCCTTCCTGGGCCTCGTTGCTCGACGATCTTCCGAGCGCGCCGGCCCCGAGCGCGCCGGCCCCGAGCGCGCCGGCCCCGAGCGCGCCGGCCCCGAACGCCCCGGAAGATCCAGAAGACTAGCTGCGCCGGGCAGCGTTCGGCGCGGCGCGCTGCGTCCTCGGACGAGCGCAGTGGAGGACAAGCGCCGTCGGGCTAGTCGCCGAGCGGATTCTTCGAGTCGCTGATTTCGAGCTTGTCGGACCGTTGCGCGCGTGGCTCGGCGCCCTGCTGATTTTGGGTGCCACCGGCGTCGCCACCGCGTCGCGAGCCGCCGCCGCTCCGGCGGGATTTCTTGATCTCCGTGCCCGGGGTGCGGTCGACGTCTTGGCCCTTCGCTCCGCGTGGGCCTTGGGTGTCGTCGAGGACCGATTTGGCCTTGAAGACCTGAGGCGCGGCGGCCTCTGCGGGCGCCTGTTCGGCAGGCGCGCCGCCTTGCGTCAAGAAGAATCCAGCGGCTGCGACGACAGCGACGAGGACCAAGACGCCCGCGATGATCTTGCCTTTACCACCGCCGTCGTTCGCGAGGAGCTCTGCCTCACTCATGGTCGGCGCGGGGGCCATCACGGGATCTTCGGAGGCGGCGGTCATGGGAACGGCGGTCGCCGCTTGAAATGGATTCTCGACGGGCTCGGGCTCGGGCTCGGGCTCGGGCTCGGGCTCGGA
>JAAZXR010000149.1 GCA_014240065.1 Myxococcales bacterium | reverse complement strand
CGCTCGCCACCGCGAACGCCAGCTGGGCGTGCCGCACCTCGTCCGCCGCGGCCTGTTGCGCCAGCGCCAACAGCTCAGGCGGCGCCCCGAAGGTCATCAAGTCCAGCGTGAAGCGGGCAAAGCTCGCCACCGACGCGTGCTCCATGAGCGCCACAGTCGTCCAGTGCGCTGCCGCGGCCGCGCGCTGCGGCGCATCCATTGACCGGGCGACCTCCCCCACCTGCGTCAACAAGCCAGCGTCACTCCAATCACGACACCCCCGAACACCCGCCGTGCGTACTTCTCCGTCACAATGCAGCGGTCGGCCGTACCCCGTGTAACAATCCGCCGACACACACTGCCACACATCCGATGCTGGCGCCGATGGAATGCTCGATTCCCAGGGAGATTGCCAAGGCAGTTCGCAGTGACCGGAGGAACAATCTCCGCCGAGACGGCACGTGTCGTCCGGATCCCTGCAGGCGAGCCCGAACGTGTCATCACATCCATTAAACCAGGCCGACAGACCACACTCGTTGGACTCGCAATCGCTGCCTTCATTGCAAAACGCCCGGACGCATACTGGTCCGCTACCGCTGCTCGCCGTGATTCCCGAGCACAAGCACGCTTGTCCCGACGACCCACAGTCCGAATCCTCAAGGCAGGTATCGGTGCACATACACTCGGAGCCACTATCGTACGTCTTACTCATGCATCGTTGATGCGGCCCGCTCCCGCAGTCCGAATCCTCAATACACCCCAGGACATCCTCGGTCCCCGCACACGGGCTCAGTCCGAGAATCTCGGCACATGAGACAACCTCGCTGCGATGGATCGTGCCATCGGGACAGCGGTGGTACCCACTGTCGACGCCGTTGATAACGATGGCCTCCTCTCCCGTGCAGTGGGCTGGCGGCGGCGGAATGTCGGGCATCCCGTCATCGCCCGTCGCGGACGCGTCTCCTTCCCCATCACCATCGCCGCCATTCGAGACGCTCCCCCCGCCGTCCGACTCGCCGCTCGCCGCGGTGGCTCCATCGTCTCCGGCGTCATCCGCCGTGCCCGACAGGATCAGCGGACTCGGTCCGCAGCCCGCCAGGCCCAAGGCCGTGACGAGCGCGAGGTGAAGATTCAACAGAGGTGTACGTTGCATGGTTTTTCGTTCCTGTATGGGTTGTTATGTCGAAAAATTCGTGAGCACCTACGAAGGTGTCACGCGGGAGCGTTCCCTTCCTCGCGCTTCGTATACGCCGCGAGGCGATTATCCGGTCGATCGGCGGTGTCCAACGTCGCCAAGGTTGGGGCGACCACCGTGCGCCACACGTCGGCGCGCAGCCTCGCCGTGGCTGTGGCGCCCAGTACGCCCACCTCCGCGAGCGCGGCCGACGTCTCGTCTGCCGTCGAACCCGTGGAGGACAGCGCCATCGCTTCGTCCCGGGCCGCGACCATCACCCGCGCGCGCGCCTCCGCCGACAGCTTGGGCCACACCCACTGCAGGGTCTTCCACGCCAGCACCGCGTGACGCTGTTCGTCGGCGGCGATGGTCTCCATGGCCGCCCGCAGCGCCGGGTCCGTCACGCCCCGCGCCCCCTCGGCCGCCTCGGCCGCGCCGCAGGTCTCGCCCACGCAGCCCTCCCGCACCAAGGCGATCGCGAAGGCCTGAAGGTCCGTGTGCAGCGGCACGTCGTCGAGGCGCATGGGGCCGGGCCCCACAGGCGCCGCGTCGCGACCACCTAGGCCGCTCGCCACCGCGAACGCCAGCTGGGCGTGCCGCACCTCGTCCGCCGCGGCCTGCTGCGCCAGCGCCAACAGCTCAGGCGGCGCCCCGAAGGTCATCAAGTCCAGCGTGAAGCGGGCAAAGCTCGCCACCGACGCGTGCTCCATGAGCGCCACAGTCGTCCAGTGCGCTGCCGCGGCCGCGCGCTGCGGCGCATCCATTGACCGGGCGACCTCCCCCACCTGCGTCAACAAGCCAGCGTCACTCCAATCACGACACCCCCGAACACCCGCCGTGCGTACTTCTCCGTCACAATGCAGCGGTCGGCCGTACCCCGTGTAACAATCCGCCGACACACACTGCCACACATCCGATGCTGGCGCCGATGGAATGCTCGATTCCCAGGGAGATTGCCAAGGCAGTTCGCAGTGACCGGAGGAACAATCTCCGCCGAGACGGCACGTGTCGTCCGGATCCCTGCAGGCGAGCCCGAACGTGTCATCACATCCATTAAACCAGGCCGACAGACCACACTCGTTGGACTCGCAATCGCTGCCTTCATTGCAAAACGCCCGGACGCATACTGGTCCGCTACCGCTGCTCGCCGTGATTCCCGAGCACAAGCACGCTTGTCCCGACGACCCACAGTCCGAATCCTCAAGGCAGGTATCGGTGCACATACACTCGGAGCCACTATCGTACGTCTTACTCATGCATCGTTGATGCGGCCCGCTCCCGCAGTCCGAATCCTCAATACACCCCAGGACATCCTCGGTCCCCGCACACGGGCTCAGTCCGAGAATCTCGGCACATGAGACAACCTCGCTGCGATGGATCGTGCCATCGGGACAGCGGTGGTACCCACTGTCGACGCCGTTGATAACGATGGCCTCCTCTCCCGTGCAGTGGGCTGGCGGCGGCGGAATGTCGGGCATCCCGTCATCGCCCGTCGCGGACGCGTCTCCTTCCCCATCACCATCGCCGCCATTCGAGACGCTCCCCCCGCCGTCCGACTCGCCGCTCGCCGCGGTGGCTCCATCGTCTCCGGCGTCATCCGCCGTGCCCGACAGGATCAGCGGACTCGGTCCGCAGCCCGCCAGGCCCAAGGCCGTGACGAGCGCGAGGTGAAGATTCAACAGAGGTGTACGTTGCATGGTTTTTCGTTCCTGTATGGGTTGTTATGTCGAAAAATTCGTGAGCACCTACGAAGGTGTCACGCGGGAGCGTTCCCTTCCTCGCGCTTCGTATACGCCGCGAGGCGATTATCCGGTCGATCGGCGGTGTCCAACGTCGCCAAGGTTGGGGCGACCACCGTGCGCCACACGTCGGCGCGCAGCCTCGCCGTGGCTGTGGCGCCCAGTACGCCCACCTCCGCGAGCGCGGCCGACGTCTCGTCTGCCGTCGAACCCGTGGAGGACAGCGCCATCGCTTCGTCCCGGGCCGCGACCATCACCCGCGCGCGCGCCTCCGCCGACAGCTTGGGCCACACCCA
>JAAZXR010000148.1 GCA_014240065.1 Myxococcales bacterium | reverse complement strand
GCAACACCAAGGCCAACCCGGGTATCCCCCGCAGCAACATCACGGCCAACCTGGGCCCCTCGCGGTGCCCGCCCAGGCGTATCCCCCGGCCCCCCAGGGCACCCCGCCCCAGCAAGTCTACGCCACCCCTCAACAGGCACCTTACCCAGGCCAAGCCCAAGCGCCCCCGGTGAACGTGGTGATTCAAAACCACATGGTGCCGAACACGGGGCCCTACGCCCTCGCCCATCGCTACCACAACCGCGAGCGAATCCCTGCCGCGGCCCTGGCCTTTTTCTTCGGGGGGTTTGGGGCCCACAAATTCTACCTCGGGCGACCGGGCATGGGGGTGTTTTACCTGATGTTTTGCTTCACGCCGCTGCCGTGGATCGCGGGCTTCGTGGAGGGGCTGATGTACCTCGCCACCAACCAGCAGTCCTTCGACGCCGAGCACAACTACCGGCCCTGAACCGCGCGGCTCAGGGCGCCACGCAGCGGTCGCCGGGCATCGCCTCAAGCCACCCGTCGTTGGCTTGGGTCTCGAGGATCTGCGCCACGTTGTCCGGTGAAAAACTGCACATCCCAGCGCCACCGGAGTTGTTGTAAAAGCCGTACTGCATGCAGTCTGTGGGCGGGCCCTGGTGGTCGAGGCCGAGCACATGCCCGAATTCGTGGGCCGGGTGCCCCACGCAGTGCGCGTCCACGCCGCCTTCGTACGGCCACGTGACGCCACCGTTCGCTCCCGTGAGGCACGCGAGGTCATCTCCGTCCATCCATCCTCCACCAAAATTGGCGCCCACCCGACCGTCGTAACGCGCCACCGGATAGCTCAGCACCCGATGCATCGGATCAAACCAGTCGATGTCGAGGACGCCGTAGACCTCGGTCATCACGTTGCCGAGGCGATACCATCGCTCGTCTTCGTGGACATCGTCGGGCGTCTCGACGTACCAGGCCGCCTCGTGCTCCGCGAGGATCACGTCCACCACAGGATCGTTGAGATAAAACGTCGCCCCAAGCTGGGTGAACCAGTACTCTTGAAAGTGAAAGGCGAAGGCTTCGAGGTCTGCGCGGGTCTCTTCGCGAAAGGTCTCATCCGCCTCCACGAAGTACACCACGTGGACCACCGGGACCTGAGCGCACGAGGGCCCGAGCGGCGCGGAGCCCCCATCCTCCCCCGTGTCCCCCGTGTCCCCCGTGTCCCCCGCCGTTGTGATTGTCTCACCTGCGTCGTCGGAGCGCTCGGTGGGGACGCAGCCTCCCGCGACGAGCAGGCCTGCGGTGAGAAGCGTCGCTCCACAAGTCACCGTTACACCTCCCATCACCCGCTGCCATCGTCTCGAGCCCACGGGTGAGCATACGACAACGATGAGACCGGCGCTCGGTTCCTCTCCGGCGAGCGACCTAGGCGCAGTCTTCCGCGCAGTTGTCGACGGTCTCGGGTCCGTCACACACGCCGTCCCCGCAGCACATGGAGGTCTGCCCGGGCGCGCACGGCGGCGGGTCTCCCGGGTTCATGCCGCCATCGTCACCGCCCCCGCCATCACCGCCCGCGCCGTTCGCTGGCGTCCCGGCGTAGCAGCCCAAAATGTAGGGGAAGCCCGTGGTCGCGTGATAGTGATAGTCGCCGCTGGGGCCCACGTGGCCATTGCATTGATCCAGGACCGTGGGCTCAGCGCTCGCCATGTACTCGTAGTTGTCCCACGCGTAGGTGGACGGGTCGCCCACCTGCACCCAGCCGCTTTGATATTCGACCACGCCTGAGCAGTCGGCGTCGGCGCAACCGTAGCTGCCGTAGACGGGGAACCCATCCATGGCAAAGCCCACGACCGGGGAGGCCTGCGTGGGATCGGGGTCGCCGTTGAGCCACGGCTCCGCGACGAGCCCCGCCTGCACGAGACATTGTTGGACGAGCGCGTGATAGTGGTAGGTGTTGGCGGTGTGCCCAAGGCACTCATCCATGATGTCGTTGTAGACAGGGTCTCCGTAGGGATCGGGAAACGCCCCCTCGTTCGCGCCGAAGAACGGCAGCCCGTTCACGGCGAATCCGACGACTCCCAACAGCGGGATCTCCGTCGGCGCCGGCGCGACCTCCGGAAATAGGGTCACCCGATACTCCACGTTGGCCTCGACCAGGGCGTTCGGCGTGATCGGCACGAACGTGTAGTGCGGAATCGTGTTGCTGTTCACGATGAGCTCCGTGTCCGAACACGCCACCTCCAAGATGGGTGCGGGGTAGCCCGGACCTGCACCCGGCGACTGGCTCACGTCGAGGAACACGTCGTCGGGACACGCGGCCATGTCGCCATCCCCGTCGCCGCCAGAGGTCCCCGCGTCCATGTCGCCGTCGCCGTCACCCGCCGTTGAGTCGGTCCCCTCGGCGCCCCCGCTTCCGTCCGCGCCCGTTGCATCCTCCGCGCAGCCGGTCAGCCCGAGCGCACAGATCGCGATCAATGTCATCGTTCGTGTCGTCATGATGTGTCTTTGGAGATGGGTGGGAGATCGGCCGTCCGCCGCGCGCGCTCACAACCCTTGCTGGGGTCTGGTGTATCCCGACGCCGCCCCCCTTGAAAGCCCCATTTCGGGCATTTACACCCGCTTTACCCCCCAACGCCCCGTGGACACGAACGCCGTGAAAGGCTCCAGCATTCCCTGGCCCATGTCCTCCATCAACCCCACCTCCATCCGGTGCTTCCCCACACGGTCTCGACGCTCGCGGACGACCGGGACCCTTTGCGCCCTCTTCATGGGGCTCCTCCCCGCCTGCGGTGCGGCGTTGGATGGTGAACAGGGCGCCGGCGCAGAAGACGAGGTGCAGCTGCGCGCGGACGCGGTCCGCTGGATCGCCCACACGGTGGACGACGGCGACGCCTTCGGAGAGGAAGGGTTCGCCGGCGTGTACGACCTCGGCGTCGAGTTCGAGGTGGACCGCGCCTGGTGGGTCCACTACAGCGCGGCCTTGATCCCGTGCGAGGACGCGGCCGCCCCGAGCGGCAGGCGCTCGTTGCCCGGAATCCGCGCGGCCCAGGCGGGGCACGACGACGTCCCGGACGGATCTACCCTCGCGACGCCCGTCGCGACCGCGCTGAGCCCGGGCCGTTCGTTTAACCTCGGCGACGCGAGCTTCGCCGAGCAGCGATACTGCGGCGTTCATCTGCTGGGCGCGCGCGCAGACGAGGCCACAATTAATCTCGACCTGGCCCCCCACCTCCTCGGCGCCACCGTCTCCTTGGGTGGTCGTTACCGCCTCCCGTCTTCGGACGCGTGGGTCGAATTCTCCTGCGCGACGGATGCCCCGG
>JAAZXR010000147.1 GCA_014240065.1 Myxococcales bacterium | reverse complement strand
GCCCGCCCCCGAGCCGATGAGGACGTCGCCCAAGCCGTCGTCGTCCACGTCGCCGGCGCCGGCGACGACGTAGCCCGTCCAGGGGCTAAAGCCCGAGGTCACCACCGATCCCGCGAAGCGGTACGGCGCCGTGCCCAGGCTAATCGCGCTGCCCGTGGGCTGGGCCGTGACGCCCGCGCCGAGCATGAGGTAGGTGGTGCCGTAGTTGTTGCCGCCCGTGTCGTTCATGCGCGCGCCGATGAGGAGATCGGCCTGTCCATCCCCGTCCACGTCGCCGGCGGAGGCGACGCTGCAGCCGCTGAGGTCACCGCTGGCCTCCCCCGTGAAGCGGTACGAGGCGGTGGCGAGATCCAGGTTGGTCCCGGACGGTTGGGCGAGGAGCTCCGACGCCAGCACCAGATAGGAGGTGCCCGCGCCGAAGCCGTTGGTCTGATGGGCACCGAGGAGCAGGTCGTCCTTGCCATCTCCGTCCACGTCGCCCGCAACCGCCGCGCTCTTAAGGCTCTCTTCCTGGGCAGTGGTGGCGCCGATGGGCGGGGTGAGGCCATAGGCCGCGTCCGCGAGGCTGATGCTCGTGCCCGCCGGTTGCGCGAGGATGTCCGAGGCCAGCATGAGATAGGCCTTGCCCGTTGGGTAGTCGGCGCCGGGGGGCGTGAACGATTCCGCGACGAGGAGAAGGTCGTCGTTGCCGTCGCCGTCCACGTCGCCCGCGCTCACCCCGACGGTCCCGACGCTGTCCTCGGCGGTGGTCGCCTCGAAGCGGTAGGCCGCGTCGGCGAGGCTGAGGGTGCTCCCTGCGGGCTGGGCCAGGACGTCCGCGGCGAGCACGAGGTAGGTGATGCCCACCGAGGTCGAGATGAGGAGGTCGGGCCGGCCGTCGCCGTCCACGTCACCGGCGGACGCGACCGAGGAGGCAGCTCCGCCAGACGGCGCACCCACGAAGGCGTACGACGCGTCGGCGAGGTTCACGTCTGTGCGGCCTTGCTGGAGGTCCAGGTCCGTCGCGAGCAGGAGGTAGGCCTTGCCGTTGCCAGGCTCGGGCATGTCGTGACCCGGGGCGCTGATGAGCAGGTCGTCGCGGCCATCCCCGTCCACGTCTCCTGCGCTGGCGATGCTCGTCGCGCTGAGGTCCCCGGGGGCCTGCCCCGGGATGCGGATGGTGCCGTCACTGCCCGTGTTCTCCACATCGCAGACGGTGCAGTTGAGGCTCACGCCGTCGTCGCAAAACTCGCCGACGTCGATGACCCCGTTGCCGCACAGCGGGTCACCGTCGCCGTCGCCGTCGCCGTCGCCGTCCCCAGTGGTGGTGCCGGTGGTGCCGGTGGTGCTGGTGGTGCCGTCGCTGGTGGTGCCGTCGCTGGTGGTGCCATCGCTGGTGGTGCCATCGCTGGTGGTGCCGTCGCTGGTGGTGCCGTCGTCGCCACCACAGCCCGACAGCCCCACAACGATCGTTAATCCAAGTACGCGCTTAAGCATACGGATCCATATCGAAAACGGCCGCCCGTGCCTAGTCTCCAAACCGTCCAGTTGGTGCGGATACGCGCCGAAACTAGGCACAACCCGCGCCATCATCTGGTACATTCGCGGCATGGGACGACAGTGGGGACTTTTGGTGGGTGCGTTGTGTTGGACTGGTTGTGCGGGGAGCCCGGCAGGGGACGCGGGCGCGGAGACGCCTGCTCCGGTGACCGAGCCTGCCCAGGCCGAGCCTGCCCAGGCCGAGCCGGCGGGGCCTTCGATGGCCGAGGTCGGTCATGCGGACCTCAGGGTGCAGTTTGCGATTCCGGAGGGTACGCGCTTGTTGCAAGGGGTCGCGATGACCTCGGAAGACATGGCGGTCTTCGGGAACCAGGGTGCCGGAGGCGTGGGCGCCTTTGAGGACGGCGAGGCCGCGCTCAATTCGGTGGTGGTGTTCAGCGATCCAGCGGGCTTGGGCGTGGACTTCGGCGCGTTGGAGGCTGACAAGCAGGCGGTGCTCGCCGGTCGCTACAGCGCGGTGCTCCGCGAGGCCATCGCGTCGGCCACGGAGGGCGTGGTGGAGCCGCTCGGAGATCGCCTCGCCATTCGCGTAGACCTGCCGGTGGTGGAGCTCCCGAATCGTCCCACTCGGGCGGGACGTCACTTCCTCGTCTTTGTGGGCACGGGCACCGTCTCCGTGGATTGTATTTGGGAGCCCGAGAAGGCGGCGCTCGTGGAGGCCGCCTGCGCCACAGTTGCCGCCAACTTCGCCACGCCGTAGCGCCTTGGGGTGCCCGACGCATCGGCCGCGGCGTTTCGCGACTGTGGTGGGACTTCGCTAGAGTCCAGAGTATGGGGTCGTGACGCAGCGTGTCTTTGTGTTTCTCGATAGAGCGATGCAGGGAGGCAGCTGTCGAGAATTCCTGAACGACCCTGGGACGGGAATCGGGTACTGCTGGGCTCTGGGGCTCTGGGGCTCTGGGGCTCTGGGGCTCTGGGGCTCTGGGGCTCTGCTGGGCGGTGGTGTTAGACTGTCCTCGTGGAGCTGTTCACTACCTTGTTCGCCAATGACCTCCTCGCGGCGGTGGGGATAGTCCTGGTCTCGCTCGTCGGGGCCTTCGCTGTCGAGTTTACGCTTCGCAAAACTGTGGGGGTGATGGCGCGCAAGACAGCCACCGACCTCGACGACAAGGTTCTGGATATCTTGAAGAGTCCGGTGATCGTGACGGTGGTCGTTATCGGAGTGTATTTTGCGGCCGAGCGGGTGACGCCTCCGGATCTAAAACCGTTGGTCACCTCGATAATTCAGAGCGCCGCGATATGGGTTTGGGCCCGGGGTCTGCTCCGACTCGGCGACGCATTACTAGAATTTGCGAGCGCGACTGAGACGAACCTCAGAATCATTCAACCAGAGACGCTCCCGCTGTTCGATATTTTGATCAAACTCGCGGTGGTGGGGGCGACGGGCTATTTTGGGTTTCTCGCGTGGAGTATCGATGTCACTGCGTGGCTGGCGAGTGCGGGGATCGTGGGGATCGCGGTCGGATTTGCTGCCAAGGACACGTTGGCAAACTTGTTTAGCGGTCTGTTTATTCTGATCGACCGCCCCTACAAGATCGGGGATTGGATTGTGCTCAGCGAGGACAATATCCGGGGGGAAGTGACCAGAATCGGAGTTCGATCGACCCGAATTTTGACCCGTGACGATATCGAGATCACGGTCCCGAATGCGGTGATCGGCGGCAGCAAAATCATCAACGAGGCGGGAGGACCCGCGCATCAGCAACGGTTGCGGGTCCCCGTGGAGGTTGCATACGGGAGCGACGTTGACCACGTGAGGGAGGTGCTCACCGGATCCGCCATTGGGGTCGCAGGTCTCCGCACGACCCCGGCAGCCAC
>JAAZXR010000146.1 GCA_014240065.1 Myxococcales bacterium | reverse complement strand
CCCCCGCCCCCGCCCCGACCCCGACCCCGACCCCGTCCCCGACCCCGACCCCGACCCCGTCCCCGACCCCGACCCCGGCCCCGACCCCGACCGCCCCGACCGCCCCGACCGCCCCGACCGCGACCCCGACCGCCCCGACCCCGACCGCGACCGCCTCCTCTGCCCCGCACCCGCCTCCCGACGGGGCGAGCTTCGAGCTCGACGGTGGTCCCCTCGCGCCGGTACCTCGGGCCGACGGCGTCCGCATCGAGGACGACGCCAGCGCAGGGTGTCCAAGCTCTCGATGCACCCCAAAACCCGCCATCCCGTGGCGAGAGATGGAGCCTTTGCCCGTGTGGGAGAGCCTCGTCAGCGCGCTGGAAGACGAAGACAATTTCGCACACGCCGTGTTCACGGACATGGGATTCGTCGGGCTCACGGAGGACACCCTCACGCTCGCGTGCCCAAAGAACTCCTTCGTGTGGCAGCAGTTCTCGCAGACGCCCGAGCTCGCGCAGCACCTGCACCGCGTCATCGAAGAGCGGCTCGGCATCCCCGCGCGAGTCGAGTACCTCGACCAGGCGCCCAGCATGCCGCAGATCCCCACCGTCTCGATGCTCACGCGGGCCCGCGACGACGCCCACGTCCGGCAGACGAACACCCTCGCGCGCGAGCACACCTCTGTGCGCGCGCTGGTCGACAACTTCGAGGCGGAGGTCGCCCACGTCCGCTCGCTGGGTCAGCCAGAGCCTCGCTAGCTGAGCGCTCATTCGCGGCGCGCGTGGGCCACAGTGGCGCGGCGACCCCCGCCTTGGGTGAACCTGCTACACTGCCCCCGCCATGAGTGAACTCGATCTCAACAGCATCATGCAACAAGCGCAACAGCTGCAAGACAAGATGAAGTACATGCAGCAAGGACTTGAAGGCGAGAAGGTCGAGGGGACCTCAGGGGCTGGCATGGTCAAGGCGACAGTCACCGGTACCCAGAAGGTGCTCGCGGTGCACATCGACCCCGCGGTGCTCGGTGAGGAGCAAGAGATGCTGCAAGATTTGATCGTCGCGGCGATCAACAACGCGCTCGATAAATCGCGAGAGCTCGCGCAATCCCGCATGGGCTCGTTGGTCCCTCCCGGCATGATGCCTCCCGGGTTCCCTGGTCTATGAGCGAGCGCGACGCACCTCCGGGCGACCCGGACCCCCTGCGAAAGCTGAGCGCGCTCCTCTCTCGCCTCCCGGGAATTGGCGAAAAATCCGCGCTCCGGCTGGCCCTGTCCATCGTCCGCGCCGATCCCGAATACAAGGCTGTGCTCGCCGAGACCATCGACACGGTGCGAACGACCATGCGTAGCTGTGAGATCTGTCGCGATCTCAGCCACGCGGCCAGGTGCGGGATTTGTAGCGACGCGAGGCGCGACCGCGCGACCATCTGCGTCGTCGCGCACCCCCAAGACCGCATGGCCATTGAGCGCTCCGGCGTCTTCCGGGGGCTGTACCACGTCCTCCACGGAGTTCTGGACCCGCTGGCGGGCGTCGGCCCTGCGGAGCTCCAAATCAACACCTTGCTTGAACGCTTGCGCGACGACACGGTGACCGAGGTCATCGTCGCCACCAGCCCCAATGTCGAGGGTGACGCCACCGCGTTGTACATCTCCAAAATCGTCAGCCCCTTGGGTGTTCGCGTGACCCGCATCGCCTCCGGACTCGCCGTCGGTGGCGAGCTAGAGTACGCGGACCTGTCCACGCTCCACCGGGCCCTCGAAGACCGAAGGCCGCTGTAGCCCGGGCGGGCCTCCCGCGCGTCCACTCCTCGGCGGACCCCCCTCGGTCGACCTTGAGACGCCGAACTCTACCCCCCGTGGTCATGGACGAGCGGGGGCGACTCTGATAGTTTCTCCTTCCGAGCGTCGAGTCTATTTTCGCGCCCCTGGGCAACCTCGTCCCCTCCTTCCTCGACCCCTCGCGCGACCCACCGGCATTAGGAGCACCCCCCCTTGAACATGATGAACCCCCAGATGGTGATGTACGAGGAAGAGCTCGCGCAGATCCAAGCAATCACCGACAAGCTGCTGCGTGACTCTCGGTCACAGACCATCCTCGTGGTGGACAAAAACGGTCAGATGATCGTCACCAGCGGCGGCAGCACCGACCTCGACACCACCTCCCTCAGCTCGCTGGTCGCGGGCAACGTCGCCGCTACAGGCGGGATCGCTCAGGTCATCCGCGAAGACGAATTTACCGGGCAGTTTCACGAGGGCAAGGACATCTCGGTCCACATGACCCTCGTCGCGCGAAGAATTATTTTGGTGGTCTTGTTCGGAAAAGAGACCACCCACGGGCTCGTGCGCCTACGCGTGCGCAAGGCTATGGGCGACCTCACCGCCGTCTTCGAAGCCCTCGAACGCAAGGCGGCCACTCAGTCTCCTCAACAGAATGTCTTCGCCGAAATTACCGACGACGACATCGACAACCTCTTCAACGACTAGACCAGACCCTCGCATCAGATGTCTTTCATCAATTACAGCGCACGCGAGATTAACTGCAAGCTCGTCTACTACGGACCAGGGCTCTGCGGGAAAACAACCAATCTCCAGTTCATCTACACCAAGACAAAAGAGGACGCGAAAGGGAAGATGATCTCCCTCGCTACGGAGACCGAACGAACCCTGTTCTTCGATTTCCTCCCTCTCAATCTTGGATCGATCCGTGGGTTCAAGACCCGATTCCATCTCTACACCGTCCCAGGACAAGTGTTCTACGACGCGAGCCGAAAGCTCATCTTGAAGGGCGTGGACGGCGTCTGCTTCGTCGCCGACTCTCAAGAAGAGCGGATGGAGGCCAACATCGAGAGCCTCGACAACCTGCGCTACAACCTCGAAGAGCAGGGCTACAACCTCGACGAGCTGCCGTACGTCATCCAGTACAACAAGCGCGACCTCCCGAACGCGATGCCGATCCCAGCGCTCTCTGAGATGCTCAACCCCAACAGGGTGCCCGAGTACGAAGCGGCCGCCGTCGACGGCACCGGGGTCTTCGAGACCCTCAAGGCCCTCGCCAAACAGGTTCTCAACGAGCTCCGCAAAGGCAGCACCTAGGCGTCCTAGACGCCCCCGGTGGCCGATCACTCGCCCCAAGATCGAGATCCGGAGGGTCCTCACAGACTCACCGCTCGGATTCCGAGTTAAATTTGCGGCACCAGACGAGGCGCAACTGTGTATGATGCGCGTCGTTGGGGGCGTGGCTCCGTCGTGACCCCGCACCGCAAAAGGAGTAAGTCATCACCATGGAAGTCGGTTCTCAAGAGTGGATCCAATCGTCGCTAGCCAAGCTCGACGAGCTGGAATCGGAACGGGAAAGCCTCGCAAGCACCGTCGGTAACGCGACGAGTGAGGCTGTGCGCGCGGAGTTGAGCTCGGAGCTCTCGGAGCTCGATCAAGAAATCGCGGCCTTGTACGCGCAGCTTGAGTCGGTCGCCGGTGACGACGAGCCTGAGCCCGAGCCTGAGCCTGTCGTCGCCGCATCGCCCGACCCTGCGCCCGAGCCCGAGCC
>JAAZXR010000145.1 GCA_014240065.1 Myxococcales bacterium | reverse complement strand
TTGGTGCAGCTGATCTCCGGCGAGGACTTCGCGGCGCGATCCCGGTCGCAGATCTTCGAGCCGCTGAACCTGCAGGACACAGCGTGGCGTCTCGCGGAGCTCGACCTCGACACGGTGGCCATGCCCTATCGATACGAGAACGGGACCTACACGCCGCTGGAGCACTACACCTTCGCGGACTACCCCAACGGGGGACTGCGGGCGTCGGCGTGCGACATGGCGCGCTTTTTATCCTCGCAGGCGGCCGGCGGCGCCCCGCTGCTCGACGCGGCCACGGTGGAGCTCATGCAGACGCCGGCCTATCCGAACCTCAACGGCACGCAAGGGCTGGGCTGGTACCAGGAGAATATCGGCCCCGGCACCTGGATCGGTCACTCGGGCGGCGAAGCAGGGGTGTTCACGGAGGCCTACTACCGCCTCGACGACGGCGTGGGCTTCGTGCTGCTCACCAACACTGGCGGGGATGACATCGGCGCGGTCTATGCCGTAGAGGATCAGCTCATCGCCTGGGGCGAGACGCTCTAGCGGCACGCGCCCCACCTCGCGCACGCGCCAGTTCGCGTGGGCCACCGCCGGGTGGCGGCGTGCGACCTGGAGCCAAACGAAGGGGCGCGCCTTCCCACGGCGGCGGCGCGCGAGTCTCGCGCCCGTTTGCGATTTTTTTGAGACCGCGGCGCTACAGTGGAGCGGTTGGTGACACTCAAGAAGCAGATGACTGCACTCTTGCCATCGTTGCTTCGACCATCGACGCGCGCAGAGCCCCCCGCCCTCGCGCGCGACGACCACTACGGCGAGGATGGCGCGCGGGCCTCCAAGATCGAGACCCGCAAGTGGCATAAGGCCGCGCGAGGCAGCCGCGCCTCGTTCGACGCGCTCTATGAGGCCCACGCCCCGCGGCTGCGCAGCTACCTGGTGGGGATGATCGGGCCGGCGGCCCCGGTGGACGACCTGGTCCAAGACGCCTTCGTCATCGCCATCGACCGCTTCGACGGTTTTCGCGGCGAGGCCACGCCCTCCACGTGGCTGCACGGCATCGCGCGGAACCTCGCCCGCAACTGGCGCAACACCGAGCGACGTCGCCGCCAGATCCTGGCGAGCGCCGCCCCCGAAGAGCGCGCTCCCACGGGCGCACCGCCGCCCGACCCCCACGCGCGCGCCGCCGACCGGGGCGCCCTCGCCCTGCTCTTTCAACAGTTGGAGAAAGTGGGCCCCATCGAGCGCGAGGCCTTCGTGCTCCACTGGCTGAGCGAGCTCTCCATGCGGGAGATCGCCCGGTTGCAGGGGGTGGCCACCACCACCGTGAGCGCCCGCATCGGCCGCGTGATGGCGGCCCTGCGCACCACCATGAACGGAGACACGCTGTGAACCACGACACCCTCCCCCACGAGCCCCTCGACGACGCCCCCGTTGCCCCGTGGATGCACGAACAGCGGGCCGCGCTCGCCTCCCAGACCTCCCCCGAGCGAAACGCCCGTCCTCGCACCGCCCGCGATGTGTGGCGACGCATCCGACGCCGGCGTGTGGCCCGGGCGCTCGTGACCGCGCTGTTCTTGGCCTACGGCCTCCTCGGACTCGTGGACGCGGCGTTCATGCCCGCCGTCTTGTGGGACAGCGGCAGCGAAGCCACCGCTTTTCGGACCTACGAACAATGGCCCGCGGCGTGGAAGCTCAACTTCGACCAGATCGCGCTTTGGCCCGTGGGATTCTTGGGTGTTGTGGCTGCGCGGCGGCGCGGCCTGCTCGCCTCGGTGATCGTGCGGGCGAGCGCGTGGATCATCTGTCTCGGCAGCGTCTTCGCCCAGATCACCGAGTTCGCGTCGGTGTCGCTGTTGCCAGCCCTGGTGGGGCTGTCGTTCGCGACGGTGCTCGTGCTCGATCGATGGTTCAACCAGGACACCGAGGTCATCAGCGCCAGCGCCGCCGACTTCAAACCAGTGGCCTTTTGGGGCGTGCTCATCGCCTCCATCACCCTCGTGGTCGGGGACATCATCGCGGTGTGGGCCATGCCCGTGGCCCTCTCCATTCGTTTCACCCTCACCGAGTTGGCGAAGCCCGAGTTCGTCCTCGCGAACACCTTCTGGGCAAAATCTTCGACCTGGACCTCTGCCATGCTCGCGGGGGGCTGCACCCTGCTCCTCGGCGCGTGCGTCCGGGGCATGCTGCGCTTGAAGACGTGGGCGATCGTCGCGGCCGCCCTCGCGAGCTGGGTGTGCGCGGGGGTCCTCATCGTGACAGAGTCCATGAACCCCGGCGGCGCCGTCATGATCGTGTCGGGCGTCTTGCAGTCGCTGCTCCTCCTCCCCGTTTTTGGCGCCATGATCCGCGGCCGGGTGGTCGAGACACCCAAGACCGACGCGGCGTTGCAATGGACGCTGCGCGCGGTGCTCACCGCCATCGTGCTCTACTTGGGATACACCCTCTCCATCAGCCTCCGCGTCATCCCATGACCCCCACCACAGAAGGACTCGCTACGTCTCCGCGAATTCACCGAGGAGGTCTCGTCGAAGGCATCTCCACCGCGATCCGCGACCCCTGGCGCCGGCCAGAGAACCTCGACGCGCGGGGCAGGAACGTGGACGCCGGCGGGAACGCCGACGCCACCGGCGTGAACGCCGGCAAAACCTGCCTGCTATTGAGCCCCTTCTCGCGCCGCCGTCGCCGGGGAGCCTACCCCGACCCACGCACGGCGTCCCCCCTCCCGTGATGTCTCCTACCGCTGATGTCCGGCGGCGAGCTGCCGATCGAGCCAGATCAGCCGCTGCGCACACTGGCGGCTGTGGGGTACGTGCTCAACGCACCGCAGGAGGTAGTGACGCGCCTGAGGATACCACCCCAGCTCGCTCAACACCTTGGCCGCATTGTAGTTGCGACCCTCGGAGGTCGGGTCGTCGTCCGCGATTTTCATAAAGTGAGGCGCCGCTCTCTCAAGCTCCCCGGCCTCGTAGAACGTGCGGCCCAGGCGTTGACGCCCGTAGGGGTTGTCCGGGGCGCGCTCCACCACCCGCGTCCACAGGGAGACGGAGTTTCGCCACGCCAGGTGTTCGCGCAAGCCCACCCCCGCCCACGCGGCGACCAGCCCCGCCAGCATCGCTGGAAGCAACCTTGGCGTGGTCTATGCCGTAGAAGACCAGCTCATCGCCTGGGGCGAGACGCTCTAGCCGCACGCGACTCACCCACCGCGCCGTCGCTCCATCCGTCGCTTGAGAGGTGCCGGCGGGGCGTGCCTAACCTAACGGCGTTCGCCCCGATGCCGACAAGAGCGCGGGTGGTCGCGAATAGTGCAAAGCAATATCGCCCGCTCACTCGCGACTTAAAGTACGGTAGGCTCTTCGCCTCCCTCACAACCTAGGCACGATGACCCTCCCAAGACGTGCAGAAGAATCGGAGCGTTCACATGCCAGCTTGTCCAAGCTCATCCTCCCCTGCCGTCCCACCTCTCACCGGCGCGCTCGTCTCGCAGCTTCGACGCACAGCCAGGGCGACCGCCCTCGCCCTCGCCCTGCCCGCTCTCTTGGTCGCCGCCGGGTGTACCTCCGGGACCGTCACCGA
>JAAZXR010000144.1 GCA_014240065.1 Myxococcales bacterium | reverse complement strand
CGCCCATCAACACACACGGCACCGCGAGCACGACACTCGACAGCGTCAGTTGAACTGCGACCGCGCCGACGCTACCCAGCGCCTGCGAACCACCAACCCAGAAGTAAGTGTTGCGGGCGAGATCGATAAGGAACGGGCTCGCCGCGGCCGATGCCGCCACACCCAATTCGAGGTTGCCGTAAAATAACAGCGGCTGTGCCGACCGATCCGCCCGACGTCCGATCAAGAACGCGCCGAGCCAGAGCCCGCCCATAAAGATCGCGAGCACCGCCGCCGACACCCCCGTCGACGCGCCAAAAACAAGGCGAAGATGTCGCATCCACGCGATCTGGTAGACCAGCGCGCAGAAGCCAGAGACAAAGGCGATCGCGCGAACAAAACGTCGCGGGATGGCCTCCATCGCCGCGAGGCTAGCATGCGCCTCGTGACGCCGGTCACCGGAGTCCCAACACCGAGCGGGCCGTCTGCCCGTGACAATCGTTCGCGGTCACGAGTGCTCCTCCACCTCGAGCGCCGCCGACTGCCGGAAGCGCAGCGACGACCCGCGTGACCGCTTCAAGAGATGGATGCACCGAGAGGACATGAACTCGAACACGCGACCAAACATGCTGGAAACGACGAGGCAATCGCCACGATCTCGATGGGTCATTCCGACCTGACCGCCGATCCGATGACACCGAATTCGGATTGAACAAACATCGGCTCGTCCATGTTCGCGTCCAATATTGAGACGAGAAACGTCTCCAGATGAATCCATCGGGCCGGTTTTATCGAGCAGCAATGAAGCCGGCGACGATGCGCCCTCTCGCTGTCTGCTTGACCGCCATCGAGGCTCACTTACGAACGTCAATGGCAGTTTTTGCGCGCAAAATTGCTCGGTCTTCCGAAAGCGATTCCCGCCGATCCAGCAATATGCGCTGTTTGCGCAAGCCGTCAGAACGGTAAATTCGGACGATTGGAGCGAAAACACACATTTTTGACCCAGGGGTGTTCTCGAAAACGCGCGGCTGAACTACGCTGCGTGTCGTTATGAGATCGTCATACCTGCTCGTCTCAAGTTGCCTGTTCCTCCCGACCATTGCGTGCGATCCCGCGCAAGAAATGGACACACAAATGAGGACGTCAGCCGCTGGACCGAGCGCGGCGATGCACACCAACCCTATCGAGGCCCGCGAACCGGCGACCAGCGAGACGACCTACAAGACTCCGAAGAAGAAAAAGCCAAAGCCGATCCATCCGGTGCCCAAGCCCAAGCCCAAGCCACAGCTCCCCCCGTTGGACAGCACCTGCGGAGCCGACCCCACATTCCCCGGCAGCCAAGCGCCGCAGTTCGACACCCGCCGCTGGATCGGCATCAAGGGATCCGCTTTCGCCTGCTCGGACTACAACGAGCCCCACTGGACAGTGACGCCGTTGTTCTCGGCCCCTGCGTTTCCTGGCGCCACGGTGCCGTTGGGGCTTGAGAAGTACTGTCTCGTCGAGGCCGATCCCGTCTTGTATGTCCCTGGCATGCCCCTCCCGGTTCCAGAGGGGAAGACCGCGGGCCTTTTGGACCTCGAAAAAGACGCCCCAATCTTTGCGGCGGAGAGTCAACTCTCCCAGATCGCGTTCCCGTCCATGCGCTCTACCTTCCTCGCTGGAGCCGGCTACTTGCCTTCGCCTGACGCGACCATCCCAGGCACCCCCGACGCGCGCGTCGACGTGGTGGTGCTCGACACAACTCCCGACGACGGAGGCGCGGCCCTTCGGAGCCCGCACGGCATCTCGCTCTACGGCATGGTTGATGAGCTCATGTGCGGCACGCAGACGTCCTGCCAGCGGAGAACCAGAATGGAGCTCGCGATGGGTCGATATTACGCGTCAGACACCGACGCCAATTTCGACTTCGACTTCCCCTATGCCTCGCATATCGATCCCGTGCGCGGCGGCAACTTTGGTACGCAGGGAGAACTCGCGGTGGCGGCGCTTAACGCGGTCGCACGCTTCGAATCGAGCCTCAACAACAACCAAGACGACGGCGCCGATCGCCTCGTCCTCAACATGAGTCTGGGCTGGGATCCGAACTACTTCGGCGACTTTCCGCTGTCCTCGTCCTCGACGGCCGCTCAGATCGCCGTCCTCAATAACGACACCACAAGCGCGGGAGTCGCGGCGCCGGTGCGAGCGGTCCACGCGATGCTGACCTACGCCAACTGCGCTGGTGCCGTGTCGGTCGCCTCCACCGGGAATCGAATCCCTGGATTCTGTGACGGGGGGCCGCTGTTCCCCGCGGCGTTCAACCAATTTCCTCGACTCGACGAAAACGAGTGCAAACTCGCCGGGCTCGCTGCGACGTTCCTTGACCCCAGCTTCCCCGCTCACGGCGCAGCGCCATCGCCCATGGTCTACGGCGTCGGAGGGACGAACTGGTCGGGCCAAACCGGCGCATTCCAGCGACCCGACGCGACGCCCGAGCTCAACGCGCTCGGCTTTAAAGGCGCCGCATATACAGACAATGCCTCTAGCCACTCCGGAATTCTCACCGGGACGTCGGTTTCGTCGGCGGTCGCGGCAGCGTCCATCGCCACCGCGTGGTCCTACCACGGCGCCATCCCCGGCGGAGAGTTGGTGGAAAAAATCACCGGCCTGCTCAGCCCCATCGCCGTGCCTACCGGAACGGGGCTCCCCGTCACCGACTACGCCCTGACGACGGGGCCAGGTGGCCCGCCGATCCTCGCCCGCAACATCGAGCTGTGCGGCGCCGTTTCGGCCGCGAACGACGTCTTCTCGGGCGGCGCGTTTGTGTGCCCGTCCACGACGGTCGCGACCCCGGATTTCGCGACCACCCTCGACGACGGCATCATCACCACGGGGCTGTCCGTGGACCTTGAGGACTCGTATCCACTCCCAGAGACCGCGTGTAGCGACGGGTGCGGCAACGATTACATCTTCATGGAGACGCTCGGTTCCAACTGGCACAACGGCCCCCTCGTTCAAGGCAACTTCATCATGCCGCAGCCCCACTCTGGTCTTTGCCCCGCCTGCAACATCAACGGCAGCGGCAGCAACGGCGGTGGGACCTCGAGCGCCGTTCCCACGGGCACCGCGACCATCGCCCTCGACGACGCCTATCACCACCTCCACCCCGGCCGGGTCACGGTCGTCCGATCAGGCCCAGGTCAGCCGGACGTCTATATCGATCTCGGTGAGATCTTGAACCCCTCGGATATGTCGGCCATCACGGTCGTCGAATCTCCCGCCCTCGCAGACGACCCCATCTCGTCGGGGTACAACTCCGCGACCATCGTCGTGGAGCTCCGGGATCCGACCACCTCGTTCGAATTCAACGGCACAGACGCGCTCGTCACGGAGTAGCCAGTCCAGCCCTGGCCGCATCTCGACCTCGGCGCGGCTTCGTGGTGTAGTGAGAGCATGACCAAGCCTCGCCTCTCCATCCGCGGCCTCGCTCTCCTGACGCTCACGTTGGCTGTGAGCGCGTGCCCCGAGTCCTCGAACAAGGACAAAACCCCGGAGGCCGCGACGGAGAAGTCCCTGCCCGCGAAGCAGCTTGATGACGCGA
>JAAZXR010000143.1:1627-3645 GCA_014240065.1 Myxococcales bacterium | reverse complement strand
GTCGCCGTCGCCGTCGCCGTCGCCGTCGCCGTCGCCGTCGCCGTCACCGTCGCCGAGCGTCGTAGCCTCCGCGCTCCCCGCGTCATCGATGCAATCGGTGCTGGCGTCGCACGTGGAGCCCGAGCAGCCCGTGGAGCAGGCTGCGGAGAAGAGGAGGCCGCCAAGAGCGAGGTGCCGGAGTTTCGCGGTGCACGTGCAGGTCATGCGCTAGAGAGTAATCGATACAGCGGCGAGGGCAATCAAGTTCTTAGGGCTTGACGCGCGCCGGGGGGCTCGTCGTTGCCCGGGGTGCCTAGCGTGACGCCCGGGCGCGCCGGGCAGGCGGGGAGGAAATGTGCATCTCGCGGACTTGAGAGGTCGCGCGAGCGCGCGTGCATGGGTCGTAGTTTGTCCAGGGACACGCCGCAGAAGCTGCGCTCGTGTGCGCGTACATCGATGATCGAACGCAGGCGCCACGCCGTGTGTAGGGAGGTGTCGTGAATTGCTGGAGTGGTCTGTAGCGCGCGCTCAACCGCGTTGGCGGGGGTCTGCCGCTCGCGTCGAGCTTGTCGCTGGCCCCAAAGAAGTGGCAACTCAAGTTGTGCGCCGGGGGGCGCGCGGGGTCAGCAGGCTTTGCCCTATGGTAGCGCGTTGGGTGCCACCGTACGGTCATTACGGACGTGGCGCGCTCGTTTAAATCTAGGATAGGCACCAAGACCCTCGCGAGGATGAGCGGGGCGATATTCCTCGGTGGCGCGTTGTGTTGTGGATCCAGTGCGTGCGGCCTGCAAAAAATGAGCAGTGAGAAGCTGTCGCCGGGCGAGGTGCACTGTTCCGGAGGCCCCGAGAACCTGGTCGTCGTGAGCTTGAGCTCCGTGGGCGATGGCTACTTGACCAACGTCGTGGTGGATGACCTTGAGCGGCTCCGCGAGGCGCTCGAGGAGATGGTTCGCGCCGCGGGCGGGGACATTGGCGATCGACTCGAGTGCGAGCCGATCATCGTGCCGGTGACCTACTACATGCCGGCGCACGACGACGCTGTGACGACGCGGGCCGCAGGAGACGGCGAATTCCCCACGATCGAGGAGGACGATCCGGTGGTGTTCGAGGCGGGGGTCGTCCATCCCGATGTCAGCACGGTGAGCGTGGTGAACCTCAGGTCCGGGACCATGTTCGACATCGAGATGCCGGAGATATTGCGCGGGGCAGCGAGCCGGCATGGGCAACGCATCGGGCTCCACCACGGGTCGCGAGACGATGACCTCGCGTACATGGAGCCGGAGGAGGCGTGGGAGACACGATCGCTCACCCCTGCGGTGGGGCTCCAAATCGAGCAGCCGCCGGATGTCCCCACCGGGTGGAGCGCGAATCATGACAGTCGCCAACGAATCGGGAGCGTAGACGTCGGTGCGACCCTCAATCCGTGGCGCAAGATATCGCACCTCTCCAACGGCTGCACAGGCACGATGGTGGGACCACGGCACCTGCTCACGGCCGCCCACTGCGTCTTCAACGCCCACACCGGCGAGGTCTCGACCCCGACGGTGCGACCCGGTCGGAGCGGAGGTTCTTGGCTATTTGGAGAGTCCGCATTGGGGGGAGACGCCTCCGAGGATGCGTGGGTGTTCGTACCAAAACAGTGGCGGACGAGCGCGACCACGCCTGTGCAATACGATCTGGCGATGGTCGTGTTGCCGGATCGACTCGGCGAGGAGTCCTTCGAGACCACCACGCTTGGATGGATGGGGTGGTGGTACGAGGGGGCCGCGCAAGCCTCGACGCCCCTGCGATTCAACCGCGGCTATCCGAGCTGTGACGGGAAGACCTCATCAGGGAAGGACCGCACCGACGATCCTGCGGACCCGGACGCGCCACCTGGGGCGACCTCAGATCTGACCTCCTGCGAGCCGCGACATCTGTATGGGGACCGGTTCCCATGCGAGTATGGCGAGTACCACGCCAAGACCTCCGAGGGGTGGTACCGCAACGTGAAGCACTCGTGTGACGCGAGCGCGGGGCACAGCGGCAGCCCCATCTAC
>JAAZXR010000143.1:0-1619 GCA_014240065.1 Myxococcales bacterium | reverse complement strand
CGCAACGTGAAGCACTCGTGTGACGCGAGCGCGGGGCACAGCGGCAGCCCCATCTACTTTTATGGCGACGGAGAGGTCGGCCGTCCGGGGTACGCCTACGTCTCCGGGATGGACGTGCAGTCGCTGTGCGGTGGATGGGATGGGCAAGTCCCGTGTTCTTCGGACACGACGCTCCAGGATCGCGCGCTGCGCCTCACCCCCGAGTACTCCGCGATGATCCACGCGGTGCGGCTCATGTTCCCCTAGTCGTCGGTGTCAGCCGGCTCGCTGTTGGCTTCGACGGTCGGGGGGGTGGTCGCGCGACGCTCCACGAGCTCGTACTCCGCCGAGTTCTTGTCATTCTCCGCCACCATGACCTTCGCGACCCAGCAGCGACCTCCGGTAGATTCGCGCACGAGCCCGTCGGCGTATTCGAAGACATGCTTGGCCGTGGCCTCCATACTGACCGACGGGAGGATGCGCAGGTCGACGATCTCTCGCTCGTGCATCTGCTCAAAGAGCGCCCGCTCGGGATCGTCTGCGTTGATGAGGACGGTGTGATCGAACATGTGCTCGAGCCACGACTTTAGCTCGTCGAGCGCGCTGAAATCGACGACGAAGTTATTCTCGTCGAGGCGTGTACACTCGAACCAAAATTTGAACTCGCGGGAGTATCCGTGGATAAACCGGCAGTGACCGTCGTGCTTGTGTTGACGGTGGCAGCACGGAAAGTTCCAAAACCGCTTCGTGGATCGGTAGCGCGCCTCCATGACGGCTGCGACCCTACCACAGCAGCTACTGGAACACTCGGACCCAATCTATCTGAAATTGTTGCGGAAACTGGGTCGTTCCGTTGGGGGATCCGGGCCAGTTCCCGCCGACCGCGACGTTGGCGATGAAGTGGAAGGCTTGATCGAAGGGGGCCGGGTAGCTCGCGGCGGTGGAGTACCAGTCCGTTTGAGTTTGGTAGTGCACTCCGTCCACGTACCAGCGGATCTCGTTGGCCTCCCATTCGATGGCGAACACGTGGAAGTCGTCGTTGAAGGTGCCGCCGCTCAACACGTAGGAGTGTTCCCCCCATGCGGTGGTTCCTGCGGAGCTCGTGTTGTTGGGCCATGGTCCGCCGAAGTGCAGGGTGCCGTAGACGGTCTCGGGATCTTGACCGATAAGCTCGACGATATCGATCTCTCCGCTCGCCGCCCAACCGCCGTAGACCCAGTCGGTGGGGAGCATCCAAAAGGCGGGCCACATCCCTTGCCCACGAGGGAGCTTGCCACGCATCTCGAAGCGTCCGTAGGTCCAGTCGCCCTTGTTGAGCGTCCGCAGACGCGCCGAGGTGTAGTCGCGGGTCCCGTCGGGGCCCGTATAGGTCTCTTCGCGCGCCTCGATCACCAGCGAGCCATCTTCGATGCGGGCGTTCTCGGGGCGATCTGTATAGTACTGAAGCTCATTGTTGCCGCCGCCTTGGCCGTTGACCTCGAATTCCCACTTGCTCGCGTCGATGGAGGGGCCATCGAAGTCATCGCACCAAACGAGGGACTTGCCAGGTGCAGGATCGTCGGTGGGGTTGCACGGCGTGTTCTCTGGGTCGCCGTCGCCGTCGCCGTCGCCGTCGCCGTCGCCGTCGCCGTCGCCGTCGC
>JAAZXR010000142.1 GCA_014240065.1 Myxococcales bacterium | reverse complement strand
TCTCCGTCCCCGTCCCCATCACCCGTCGTGGTCGCGTCACCGTCACCGTCCCCATCTCCATCGCCGTCCCCCTCGCCGTCGCCCGCCGTGGTCGCGTCGCCGTCGCCGTCTCCGTCGCCGTCGCCGTCGCCGTCCCCATCTCCGTCTCCATCCCCGTCCCCATCCCCATCTCCGTCCCCGTCCCCATCCCCATCTCCGTCGCCGTCCCCATCTCCGTCTCCATCCCCATTGCCGGAGGTCGTCTCACCGCCCGACTCACTGCTCATCTCCGTGTCGGTGCCGTCCGTGTCGGTGCCGTCCATATCCCCCGCCTCGGCGCCGCCGTCTGCCGAGAGCGTCACCTCGCTCCCGCCGCAGCCCCACACGCTCACGCACAGCGGGATCGCCCACCACTCCAGCAACCGTCGTTTCATCATGGCCCCACTATGCCAAAGGCCGAGCGATCCCCACAACGCGGCCCCCGGGCTCGCGGCTGCGGCCTCGCCATTCAGCGTTCACCGCCGTCGCCGCCCATCCTCCACACGCGCCCCTCCCGTGCACCGACGGACAAAAAAAACCCTCCGCTTCGTGTGAAGCGGAGGGGGGCGCACCCGGAAGGATTCGAACCACCGACTTTCGGTTCCGTAGACCGACGCTCTATCCAGCTGAGCTACGGGTGCGTGGGGTCGGCAAGCTATCAGCGGTCGGGGGCGGGTGCAACCCGAAGCACGGTCGAAAGCGTCGGCCCGGTGGCACACGTCCTCGACGGTGGCGCGTCGTTTCATGAGATGCCAGGTGCGGCGGCACGAGACGTGAAATCGCGCCCACACCACCGCGTCTCGCTGCCCGAGCAAAGTGCGCGTTTATCGCGTTTTGTGGTGCCGTGGGGCTGGGTGCGCCTAGCCCAGACGAGCCATCACCATGAGCTGCGCCAAGGTGAGCAGGTTGTTCGCCGCGTGCACGGCCACCGCCGTACGGAGGGTGCCATTCAATCGATAGGCGTTCGCGAACACCACGGCCAACCACGCGTAGACTGCCAGACCACTCCAGTTCCCGTGGCTCACCGCGAAGATCAGCGCCGGCAGCGACCACGCCACCCACGACGGCGCCCACACCCGCAGCCGCCGAAACAAGAGCCCGCGGTACACCCACTCTTCAGCCAGCGGCGCGAGCACCACGGCGCCCACCCAC
The DNA here is from genome assembly GCA_014240065.1 of Myxococcales bacterium. Lineage (GTDB taxonomy): Bacteria > Myxococcota_A > Polyangia > Nannocystales > Nannocystaceae > JAAZXR01. The sequence continues at coordinate 2,512 of JAAZXR010000142.1, read as the reverse complement.
AGCGCCACCAAGTCCGCCGTCCAGGTGCGCCCGTCGCCCACCGCCTCGAGCACCTTGGCCTGCTCGTCCACCTCCACCCCGAGCAGCTCCATGATCCCACCGATCAAGATGCTCCCAGCGACCGCCGCGGCCACGTGGGCCACCCACACCCCCCAGGCGTGGGTCCGCGGCCGCGCCTCGCTCACCTCGGGCCCTCGGAAGGTGTGGGCCCCCATCGGCGCGGCCGACACCCCCACCCACCGTACGGTCGCCGCGTAGACCAGCCCGCACACCCCAAGCTGCAGCGGCGAGACCAGATACAGCCACCCCCCTTCCATGACGCCGGGGGCCACCGCCGCGAGGGCCAACACCACGAGCCAGCCGATCCCCAGCCCCCACACCAAGCAGCCCACCTCGAACACGATGCCCGTGGTGCGACCTTCGTCGTGCGGCGCACTCGACCGGCGGAGGTCCGCGTGCTGATCGCGCATGGTTTGTGGCTCGCTCACCGGCGTCGAGTGTCGCGCACGGGTTGGTCCGTCACAAGGGCACCCGCGCGCCGCCGCCCATCCCTACGCGATCCGTGGGTCATGAGCCCGGGCACCGAGGTCGGATTCGACTTGCATAACGCGCGCCCCGCCGTTAGTTTCCCGATCCCCGGTTGGGGAGCAACCACCCGTTTGAGGAGTCGTGGCCGAGAGGCTGAAGGCACAGGTTTGCTAAATCTGCGTAGGGGAAACCTTACCGTGGGTTCGAATCCCACCGACTCCGCAAGCGCCTCCATCCACCGATGGGGGCGCTTTTTTTTGCGATCGGCGACATCGCGGGCACCATCCTCGTAGGCGCGCGCGTCGCCGTCTTTGCCCCGGTACGGTCCCTTTGCGGGACTGATCCATGCATCCGCGGCGTCTTCGCCTTAGAGATCGATCATACCCACGGCTGGCTTTTTTATGTCTTCGCCCCAACTACGCTGCCTCACCCCTTATTTTGAGCTTTTCTCCCGCGATGAAGTGGTGCACGTACGGCGCACAGATCGCCCGTTCGCGAGCCACGTGGAGGTGCACGCCGCCGCGGGTTGCATCCTGACGGCGCTCGAACCCGCCGCCCGAACTGAACGCATGCTCCTCGATCTACGCCGCAAGAGCGCGGAGTCCGATCGCGGCTTCGAGGCGGGCCTGTCTGCCCACCGCCGCTCCTTGGTGCAGCGCGCCGAGCAGGTGGCGGTGGTCACCGACCTCGACTACGTGCGCCAAAGCCTGCGCTCGCTCCCCGAGGGCGACGCGCCGCGGCTCCAGATCTTCGAAGACGAAGCCAGCGCCTTGGACTGGCTGGGCGTCAAGTCCTCCTCGGCCGCCTAGCGCCTGCCCCGCCCCGTCCACGCCCCCCATGACCGCGCCCCGCTCGGGGTGATACGGTGCGCGAACCATGGCAGGAGGCTTTCATAAGCTCTTGATCGCCAATCGCGGCGAGGTGGCGGTGCGCATCGCCAACGCGTGTGACGCGATGGGGATCACCCCGGTCTTCGCGGTCTCCGCCGCGGACGCCCACGCCCCCTACACCCGCGACCGCGAGACCGTGCTGCTCGGGCCGGCCCGCGCGAGCGAGTCCTACCTCGACATGACGCGCGTGGTGCAAGCCGCGGTGCAGACCGGGTGCTCCGCGCTGCACCCCGGCTGGGGATTTTTGGCGGAGCAGCCCCGCTTCGCCGGCCTGTGCGAACAACACGGCGTGACCTTCCTCGGTCCCCCCGCGCACGTCATGCACCTGATGGGCAAGAAGACCCCGGCGAAGAAGGCCATGGGCGAGGCGGGCTTGACCCTCATCCCCGGCAGCGACGGCATCTTGGCCGACCGCGACGAGGCCTTCGCCGTGGCCGAGTCCGTGGGCTACCCCGTGCTTTTGAAAGCCGAGAGCGGCGGCGGCGGTCGAGGCATGCGCATCGCCCGGAGCGGCGACGAGGTGCGGCAGGCCTTTGACGACGCCAGCGCCGAGGCCCGCGCGGCCTTCGGCGACGACCGCGTGTACCTGGAACGCCTCATCGAGGGCGGCCGCCATATCGAGCTTCAGCTGCTCGCCGACCGCTACGGCGACGTGGTGCACCTCGGCGAGCGCGACTGCACCGTGCAGCGCAACCACCAAAAGCTCATCGAGGAGTCCCCCGCGCCGGTGCTCGATCCCGCGGAGCTCTCGCGCACCGTCGCGGCCGCCGTGCACGCCACCGCCGCCATCGGCTACGTCGGCGCCGGCACCATGGAGTTCTTGCTGGATCAAGACGGCACCTTGCGCTTCATGGAGATGAACACCCGCCTGCAGGTGGAGCACTGCGTCAGCGAGATGCGCAGCGGCATCGACCTCGTCAAAGAGCAGATCCGCGTGGCCGCCGGCCACCCGCTGACGATGACCCAAGACGACATCACCTTGACCGGCCACGCCATCGAGTGCCGGATCAACGCGGAGGATCCCAACGACAGCTTTCGCCCCGCCCCCGGCGAGATCACGGTGTGGGAGATCCCCGGCGGCGAGGGCGTCCGCG
>JAAZXR010000141.1 GCA_014240065.1 Myxococcales bacterium | reverse complement strand
CCGACACCTTCGCGCGTTCTTTGCGATTTCTGATCCCTTGTCCGAGAAGCATGGCTCCCAACCCCATCGCGCCGAGTCCCCCCGAGACCCCGAGCCGCACGTAAAAACTCTCGGGGAGGGGCTCGCCTAGCAGGGCGGCCGGCGCTCGCACGAGCCCAGCCCCGATGCTCGAACCCACCATGATGATCGCCGATGTGGCGAAGAGCGCAATACCCACCCCCAACAGGCGCCCGCCAGACCGGGCCGCTCGAGAACGCTGGCGCCTCTCCTCGTAGGAGAGCTCCATCGGCTCCCCCTCGGCCACGGAGACTGGCGACGGCTTGGACGCCAGGCGCGCGTTGCGTAACCGACGCCGGTGCACTCCCTCTTGGACAAGCAAGAGTCCGCCACCAACCATCAGCATCCCCGGAAACACCAAAAAAGCGGTCGCCCCGCTGTAGGCCGTCGCCTCGCCCCAGTATGCGGCACTTCGCTCTTCCTCGGTCGCACCAAATACCGCGTTGGACTCCGCATGCATCCACGCCGCTCCTCGACCGATCGCCGCCGCACCAAGTCCGGCGAGCACACCACCGCCGATCATCCAGCCAAGCCCCTCTTGCGCCACGGGTGTCTTTGGCGCCACGGGCGGGTCAGGGATCGGCACCTCGACCTCTGGCGGCGACGGCTCCAACGACCCCTCCGGCGCGATCGCGGCTGCGCCTGGCGTTGTTGGGGTGCCGGAGGACGGCGCGGCCTGGTGCGCCGATGACGGAATCGTTGGTGCCATCGAGCTCGGTGACGCCTCCGCTGTCGGCGGCGCCCGCGGTGGCGACGTTGACCAAGCAGCGCCCGCGGTCGACGACAGACCCACCGACAATGCCGTAAGCGCGGTCATCAAAGCGCGCGCCGCTGCGCGCACGCGGGCTTCCATGTCGCTGCCGAACGCACCGTTTCGCCCGCGACCGATGATCGCCGAGCTACCTCGCACAACTTCGCACCTCATCGGCGCTCACGATAGCAGGCCGATGGGTCGGCGCAAGCGGGGTGGGCGCCGACACAAAAAGAGGCGGGAGGGTCTTATAAAGACCACCCGCCTCGTGCCCGATTCCAGAACCCTCAGAACCCTCGATTATCGATTCCCTCGATTCCCGATTCCCCGATTCCCGTCCCAGGGTCCTTTAAAATACCCAATAGCCTAACCCAGGGAAGTCTTCATCGCCCAGTCTCTCTCGACGCGATTTCCTGCTGGATCGACCGTGGACCACACCGAAACATCCCCTGCTCGTCCTCACTCGAAGCCAAATATCCCTCGTTGTTTCATCAATTCCAGATGACCTCCAACCAGCACCCCCGGGCGAGCGCTCGGCTCACCTGTTGGGGCTAACAATCCTGTGGTGATTCGTTGAAAACCGGCGCGACTGTCACGCCGAAGCGTCGCGCCATCAAGTACGTACCGGGTGGGAACTCCACCTCGCGCAAGCCTGCCACCCAGGCTAGGCGTGCGTCGACATAGCGGGACAAGAATGACTTGAGTGTCTGTAGCGCCTCGATGCGCGCCCACTTGTTCTTGCCCGCCACGTTCGGCTTGATGCCGAACCGCCGCGCTCGAGTGTGCGGCGCGCTGTCACATGGTTGTCGAAGCACCCGCTTCATGCCCATCGAGTGGAGATCCCAACGGCGGCGACCGTGTACTTGCTCCGGGTTGTCGGATACGATGGGCGGAAGCCCCAGGATCTCTATGAAAACAGCGCTCAACATTCGTCACTTTTTGGATCGCGCGTCGCTCGTGTATGGAGATCGCCCCGCGATCATCGATGAGCCGGAGCAACCGGCGCGCCCATTGAGCACTCTCAGCTACCGCGAGCTCCACACCATGAGTCTGCGCATGGCGTTCAACCTGGAGAAGCTCGGGATCGGCATGGGCGATCGTGTGGGTATCATCTCCCACAACGCGAGCCGGCTTTTGCTCGCGCTGTACGCCGTTCCTGCCTCTGGGCGTGTGCTGGTGCCGATCAACTACCGCCTTAACCCGGTCGAGGTCCGCTACATCGTGGAACACTCCGGTGTCCGATTCCTGCTCGTGGATCCGGAGCTTGCCGACGCGATGGAGGGGGTGACATGCGAACGCAAGGTGATCCTTGGCGACGCATCGGACGCGCTTTTGCATCAGGGCGCCGATGTCCTCCCGCCCGTGGAGATTCCCGAGGACAGCACCGCGACCATCAATTACACCAGCGGCACCACCGCGCGACCCAAGGGGGTTGAGCTCACGCATCGGAATCTGTGGATCAACGCGGTCACGTTCGGCTTGCATCTCGGCATCAGCGACAGAGACGTGTATCTCCACACCCTCCCCACATTCCACTGCAACGGCTGGGGAATGCCCTTTGTGCTCGCGAGCATGGGCGTGCGACAAGTTGTGATCCGAAAAATCGACGGCGCCGAGATTCTTCGTCGCGTCGAGGCGCACGGGGTCACGCTCATGAACTGCGCGCCGGCCGTTGTGAACGCGGTGCTTGAGGCGGCGCGAGAGTGGGAGGGTCCGATCCCCGGACATGGCCGTGTTCGGGTGGTGGTGGCCGGCGCCGCACCACCGACCACCACCATCGAGCGCGTGGAGACCGAGCTGGGCTGGGAGTTCATTCAGATCTACGGCCTCACCGAGACCTCCCCGCTGCTCACCTTTAATCGCGGTCGTGAGGAGTGGGACCATCTCTCCACCCACGAGCGCGCGCGACGGCTGGGGCGCGCCGGTGCGCCCTCCGTTGGCACCGAGCTCCGCATCGACGGACACGGTGAGATTCTCGCTCGAAGCAACACCATCCTCGCGGGATACTGGGCGCAACCGGAGGCGACCGAGGCGGCCATCGTGGACGGATGGTTCCACACCGGAGACGGGGGGTCGCTGGACGAGGAAGGCTATCTGACCATCTCAGACAGAAAGAAGGATGTGATCATCACGGGCGGTGAGAACGTCACCTCCATCGAGGTTGAGGACGCCTTGTTCTCCCACGACGCCGTCGCCGAGGTGGCCGTGATCGGTGTTCCCCACGAAAAGTGGGGAGAGACGGTCAAGGCCTTGGTGGTGTGCCAGCCAGGCGTCGAGGTAACAGACCAGGATCTCATCGACCATTGCCGGGACAGACTGGCCCACTACAAGTGTCCGACGAGTGTGGAGTTTCGGACCGAGCTGGCGAGAACGGCGACAGGAAAGCTGCAAAAGTTCCTCCTGCGGGCGCCGTACTGGGAAGGCTTCGAGCGGCAGATCAACTAATCGGTGCTCTCGGATCGCCTCACCTCGATCGCCGGATCACCGCCGCCGCCGACGGCCAGCGCTCTGTCGCCAGTGCAGCCGGTGACGCTAGCCCCCCCGCCGAGGATCAACCACGGGTGCGCTGTTCGTCGTAGACGCTTCATGCCCTCGGACGCTAGCGAGCCGGTGTCGCCGCTGCCGCGTGGGCGCGCAGTCGCGACAGCGGCACTGTGCCGAGCGCCTTGGCGTGGGAGGCCTCCAGGACCACCGGCGGTGCCGCGCCGGCCCGCGCCGCCTCGTCCCATCGCGCGGCGCACAGGCACCAGCGATCGCCCGCGTTGAGACCCGGAAATCCACACCTGGCAGGTCTCAGGGTCTGGGCGCAAAAAGAACCGGGGCTCGCTGCAACGGCGCCTGCCGAGCACGACGTCGCCGGGTTCGATGCTGCGAGGGAGCGTCACGATAGGCAGTTCGCCCTTCGCCGAGGGTCGTTGCGCTCGTTGGACAACAAAATCCAAAGTACCGCGCTACCCCCGCCGAAACGACCCTGGGTTCGGGTTCGGGTAATCTATCCAACCTCGGGGACCACGCCATAGCAGTCAATGGTAGCAGATCCT
>JAAZXR010000140.1 GCA_014240065.1 Myxococcales bacterium | reverse complement strand
GATCTCTCGGTCATCATCGTGACTTGTTTCCTGCTCTTCAGTTTTCAGGGTGCGAAGTCCGCTGTGGCAGCCGCGCTGAGGCGCGCGCCCGCTTGACGGGAGCGGATCAGTACGACCTTTGAACCGAGAGGTCAAGACTATTTCAAAGGTTTTTTTTCATGCCGTGGCGCCGGGGAGATCTTGTGAAATTCGGGGAGTTAGGGGCGATCCGTGGGCTCGCGAGATCTCCCGGGAGCCGCCTATCACCTAGCAGGCCCCGCGATCGTCGGACACGGCTTCCGGCGAGCTCTCCATGCGCAGCCAGCGAGCCGAACGCCGCCGCAGGAGCCACCGCATCAACGACCTCGGCTGGTCCCCGAAGCGGCCACCGAGCCGTGTCGATAAAAACCCGCGAACACACCACCTGAAGCAGGCGGTGCGCAATCCCAGGGCGATACATCACTGTGTGGATGTACAGTGTCCATCTTCCCGGCGCAGCTGCCAAAGGGCGCGCTCATTGCTCCAGGTGCCCGCCCGTGATGTAGTTCAGGCGTGCGACGCTTCGATCGGCCAAATCCTGCGGACCGGTTCACCTGTGCACATCACGCCCACCCACCGCCTGGCGTTGGGATGAATTCGCGGGCGCGCGCCGCCCCATGCCACGCCACGCTGTTCTGCCTCGGGCTCACGACCGCCTGCGCGACACCAACGACCACCGCGACGCCCCCGCTCCGGCCGGCCGACACAAGCGCCGCGACCGACGGCACCTCAAGCCTCAACCCCGTGGCCCCCGCCCCCTCGCGCGTGGGCGCGGTGTTGGAGTCGGCCCGCGCTCACCACGGCGTCCCCGCCCTGGGGGCTGCCATCGTGCGCTCCGCTGGTGTGGAGGTGGTGGAAGTGTCCGGCGTTCGACACCGACGTCGCGGCGGCGCCGTCACCCGCGAGGAGCTGTGGCACCTGGGCTCCGACACCAAGGCCATGACCGCGACGCTGGTAGCGATGCTCGTGGAGGAGGCCGACGACGTGAGCTGGGACGCCCCGGTGACCGCGTTGTTCGCCGGTCTCGACGTGGACGTAGATCCGGCGTGGCGCGAGATCACCTTGCAAATGCTGCTGGATCATCGCGGCGGTCTCCCCGCCAATATTGACGCCATCACCAGCGCCAGCTCGCGCGCCGGCATGGACCCTCGCGCCCACCGTGCCACGATGATCGCGACGCTCCTCGCCGCGCCGCCGGAGGGCGCCCCCGGGATCTTCGCCTACAGCAACGTCGGTTACACGATGCTGGGTGCCCTGCTTGAGCGCCGCTGGGACGCAGACTTCGAAGCCTTGATGGCCTCTCGTCTGTGGCGTCCGCTGGGCATGGCGCGCTGTGGCTTCGGAGGGCCCGGAGAGGGCAACGCCCGCGGGCACGTGGGTGGCGTCGCCCAGGGCGCAGCGTTCGACAACCCGCCGATCATCGCGCCCGCTGGCACCGCGCACTGCAGCCTGGAGGCGTGGGCCGCGTTCGTGGGCTTGCACCTGAGGGCCGCGCGCGGTGAGTCCGAGCTGTTGAGCGCCCCCTCCTTCGCGCACCTCCACACGCCGCAAGAAGGCGAGACCTACGCGGGGGGATGGATCGTCGTGGAGCGCGAGGGAGACGGACGCATCTTGACCCACGATGGCTCCAACACCGCCTGGTACGCCCACGCCGTGCTCGTCCCGGCTCACGACCTGGCCGTGCTCGTGACGAGCAACGCGGGGCTCCCCGACGGGCAAGCGGCGGTGATGGAGGCCGCCGAGGCGATCCTTAAGCTGGAGTGATCTTGAGAGTGCGCCCCGACCGGGTCTGTGAACTGCGCGGACGTGGCGGGCGCTCGCGTCTGTGTCGCCTCCAAATCCCCCACTGGCCGCTCGGGGAGTGTTCAACCTCCGCGCCGCGAGAGCCCCCTCAACCGCAAGGGTCGCGACACACCCTCGACGAGACGAAGCCAGCCCGCACCCCGCCTCCGCCTCCGCGGTGAGGTCAGGGCATCACGCACGGCGGCGGATTCGTCGCGCAGCTGAGCCCGGCGGTGGTGATGCTGCCGGTGCAACAATTGTCGGCGCCGCCCGGGAAGCCGCCGCAGCCGGTGCCGCCGCACGCCCCACACGACGCGGCGCAACACACCTGCCCGTTGCTCGACAACACGCCCGTGCACACCACGGGGTCGAGCGGGGTGGCGTCGGCGAGCAGCCCCTCGCCGGCCCAGCCGTTGAGCAAGGACCAGATGTCCCCGGTGAGCTGTTCGGGGATCGTGACGTTGGCCACGGCCGCCGCCCCGAGCCGGTCCTCGACCTGCGCGAGGTACAGGCTGCGCGGGCTCACGTCGGTCTGCCACGACTCCCACCACCCGTCGGGCTCGGCGGGCGTGAAGCTGCTGTCGGCCTTGGTGCCAAAGCCGCCGACCACCCAGTTCATGGCGGCCAAGGGCGCGTCGCTGACCACGGTGCCCGTGGCCAGCAGATTCCAAAACAAAATCTGCGCGCCGGCCCACCCGTGCCCGGTGCCCGAGTCCGCCCGGTTTTGGGCGTTGAACAGCTGCGACGAGGTGTTGTCGAACAGCAAGCCCGTGGCCCAGCGGTGGTGCGGACCCTCGTCGCTGTTGTTTTGCACGGACAGCGAGTCGAGCCACACGTGGGGGCCGGTGACCCGAGAGCCCGTCACAAAGTTGTGCCGACCCTCGCGGGCGAAGCAGCGGTTGAACAGATTCCCCACCCCGCTCCCCGCCACGTAAAATGAGTAGCGCCGGCCGCCGGCCACCTGCGAGATCGGGTCAAGCTGCGCGACCTCCTCCACGGTGTTGAAGCTCGAGTCGTCGAGGGTGACCGCCGAATATCCAAAGTGCACAGCGGTCACGCGGCGCACCCACGAGCTCGCCGCGCCGCGCAGCGCCACCGCGTTCCAGCCGTGCGCTTCGTCGTCGGGGGCCTGGTAGAGCGAATCGAGACGGAGGTCTTCGACACCGCAGCGCTGCACGCGGGTCGAGATGTCAGCGAGGGCGAGCGCGCCGCCGCCGTACTGGGATTCCATGGCGTCCACGATGGGGATATCCACCGTGATGGTGTCGCCCACGATGGCGGTGATCTCCCGCTCAAAGTCGATCTCGTAGGACGAGGGCGTCCACCCCCACTGCCCCATGTCCAGCGCGTCGATCCACGCTTGGTTGGGCGTACGGATCACGACGACGGTGTCGCCCACCGTGAACCCGCTGGCGTCCGTGACCGCGAAGGACAAGCCCCCCACGGGCACGAGCGGGCTGGTGATGTCCACGCGGGTCCCGCCGACTTCGCTGATGCCTCCGCTGCCGTTGGAGATCTGGATGAGGTCGTGCTGTTCGGCCTTGGTCGCCACCAGCACCGTGCCCGCGCTGCCTTGGCCCTCGCCGCGCAGCACCACCCCGTCGGCGGCCATCACGAGGGTGTCGCTGACCTCGTAGGTGCCCGCGGTCAAGAGCACCGCGCCTCGAAATCCGTTGACGTCGGGGGTCATGGCCGCGACCGCGTCCAAGGCCGCCTGGATCGCCCCGTGGTCGTCCCCCGGCTGCGGGTTCACGGTCACTGCCGTCGGGATGTCGGGGATGGCCACGCCGCCACCCTCGTACCCGGCGAACGAGAAATCGGGCAGCAGGTGCGCCGCGTTCGACTGCCCCTCGCTGGCGTACAGGCCGTAGCTCAACTTGCCGCAGGTGGGATCGATGAGCACGAGGGGTGACGCGAGCCCGTGCACGAGGCGCCCGTCCACCAACGGCGCCGTGCACAGGGGGTCGCCGTCGCCATCGCCATCGCCATCGCCGTCCCCGTCCCCGGTGGTGCTCGGGTCGCCGTCTCCGTCTCCGTCTCCGTCTCCGTCCCCGGTGGT
>JAAZXR010000013.1 GCA_014240065.1 Myxococcales bacterium | reverse complement strand
TTCCTCCGACCTGGAGGAGGACGCCGCCGCGGCGGCCACCGGAACGGACACCGGTGATGGGGAGCCCACCGCCGGCGCGACGACGTCCGAGCCCGAGCCCGAGCCCGAGCCTGAGCCTGAGCCCGAGCCCGAGCCTGAGCCTGAGCCCGAGCCCGAGCCCACGCTCACCGACGAGCACAAAGAGATGCTCGAGCAGGCTCGAAAACTCCTGCAACGCAAGCCGAGCAAGGTGCCAGACATCGCAAACAAGGTGCTTGAAGATGTTCCGGGCAACCCCGATGCGCTGGCGCTCCTCGCCATGTCGCTTACGTACTCTGGCAAGTACGAGGACGCGATGGTCGCCGCCAAATCGTGCATCGAGGTCGACCCGGCGCAGGCTGACTGCTGGGTCGTCTCCGGTTCCGTCCACGATCTCAAGAAAGACGCGGACTCCAAGGCCCAGTCGCTCGAGGCGTGGCAAAAGTATCTTGAGCTCGCGCCATCCGGAGAGTTTGCCGCCGCCGCGCGCCGCCAGGTCAAAAAACTAGGCGGCTGATCGGCCCTGTCAGCGGCGCTCCTAGGTCTCGCTCATCGCCTCAAGCTGCGCGGACTTGATCTCCCACCGTGAGGTGAGTCGTTCAAGCTCATCCGCGTCCCGCTGATACTCATCGAGCAAGACCCGGCGTCGCTCGGCGTCGTCGTAGGTCGCGGGATCCGAGAGCTCCACGCTGCGCGCCCGTTGCGCCTCCTCCAGCGACTCAATGCGCGACTCTAAGGACTTGACCTCTTTGTCGAGGGGTCCCACCCGCTCACGAATCTCTCGCCTCCGCGCGGCTTCGAGTTTCCGCTTCGCGCGACCGTGCTCGCGAGTCGACGCCGGCTCTGTCTCCGCGGGGGGCTCCGCGGGCTCCACCTTCGCGGTCCTCCGACTCCCGGACTTGTTCGCCACTGCACGCGACCCTTCCGCCTGTCGCTTCCGGCCGGCGTTGCCCGCTTTTGAGGCCCCGCTGGCCGCTTCGTCCGCCGCCCGCATGCGGCGCGCCCGCTCAAGATACTCATCGAGCGTGCCCGGGTAGTCCTCGACCCTCCCATCTTCCACGCTCCAGATCCGCGTCGCGAGCCGCCGCACGAACGCCAGGTTGTGGCTCACAAACAGCGTGGTCCCGTCGAAGGAGGTGAGGGATTCGGCGAGCGAATCGCTCGACGCGAGATCCAAGTGGTTGGTGGGCTCGTCCATCAACAGCATATTGCCGGGCTTGGACAACAGCCGCGCCAACGCCACGCGCGCCCGCTCCCCTCCCGACAACACGCCGACCTGCTTGTCCACCTCATCTCCCGAGAATAAGAACGCGCCGAGCAACGTCCGCACCCGCGTCTGCCCGGCGCTGGGATCCACCCGCGCCACGCTCTCGAACAAGGTGTCTGCTTTCTCGAGTACGTCACAATGGTGCTGCGCGTAGTAGGCAGATTCTACGTGCGACCCAAATTGCACGGTGCCGTTCGTCGCCGCGAGCTCTCCGCCGATGATTCGTAGCAGCGTCGTCTTGCCCGCGCCGTTAACCCCGATGATTCCGATCCGGTCTCCCCGGTTGACGGTGAGATCAACCCCTGAGAAGACCTGGTGAGCGCCGTAGGACTTCTCCAACGCGTCCACCTTGAGCACCGTGGCGGACGTGCGCTTGGTGGGCGCAAAGGAGAACGTCATGATCCGTCGTTGCACGTAGGTCTCGGGCGCCTCCATCCGTTCGAGGGCCTTGACCCGACTTTGGACCGCCTTGGCCTTGTTGGCCTGGGCGCGGAACCGTGTGATGAACGCCTCCGCCTTCGCGCGCTCGCGCTCCAAGTTCTTCGCGCGATTCTCTAGGATGATCGCCTCCTCCTCGCGCTGGGCGACGTACTTGGAGTAGTTGCCCTTATAATGGCGCACCCCCTCCGGCTCAAAGCTCACGATGCGATCGATCTGTCCGTCGAGGAACTCCCGGTCATGGGAGATCAGGACAAACGCGCGGTCGGAGCGACGTAAAAAGTCACTGAGCCACGCCACGGAGGGCACGTCGAGATGGTTGGTCGGCTCATCGAGCAGCAGCAATTCGGGGCGCTGGAACAGCAGCGCCGCCAAGACGGCCCGCATCTTCCATCCGCCGCTGAACTCTCCGAGGTCACGCTCGTGATCCGTCGCGGCGAAGCCCAGGCCGTGCAAGATCTTGGCCGCCTCATGTTTGGTATAGAACGTGTCGAAGTGCCCTTGCCGCTCGTGCAGCGCCGCGAGCTGCAACCCGATGGCCGTGATCTCCGCCTCGTCCCCGCCTGGCGCCGCCTCGTAGGCCTGCATCGCGGCGTTCATCGCGGCCTCCGCTCCCTCGATCTCCTCGGCCAGCGCCGTGCGGCCCGGGACGCTGCCCAAGACGAAGTCGAGGAGCCTCGAGCCCCCCTCCACGGCGATGTCTTGCGGGAGATAGCCGATTCGAATGCCCCGCGTCACATGCAACGCGCCCCCGTCGAGTTCTTGCTCCCCCGCGATCACCCGGAGCAGCGAGGTCTTTCCTGAGCCGTTCGGACCCACCAGCCCGATGCGATCATCGCCCTCGATTCGAAGTTCGGTGGCCTCAAAGATGCTGCGCGCGCCGAAGCGCAGGGTCGCGCGGGCCATTTCCAGGAGACTCACGGGGGCCTGATACCACGAAGTTTCGAATTGTCGGAGTCGGACCCGGACAGCACCTCCCTGCGCGTGGTGCACCACGATTCCGCGCCACGGCCACGGTCGCTGCTATGCTGCACTCGTGTCTTCGCCCCCTCCAGAGATGGATCCAGCGCTGCTCGACCGCCTGCGGCGGGGATTCCCGCTGCGGATGGACACCGCGGGCCGGTTTTGGTTCGAGGGCGACCCCCTCGAACATCCGCGGGTCGTCGCCTACTTTCGGGCCCACATCGACGCCACCACCGGCGGTGAGCCGATCATCCGCGTGGACGGCAAGTATGTGCACTTCACATGTGACGACACACCGCTGCGGATCACCCACCTCACCCTCGCGGACGCGACCGTGCAGCTCACCCTCGACGACGACCGCGTGGTCCCGCTCGACCCCTCCGACGTCGTGGACGAAGACACCGCCGGAATCCTCACCCATGTCCCGAGCCAACACTCCGGCCGGCCCCTCGCGGCCCGCTTCACCAACCGCGCCGCCGTCGAGCTCGCTCGCTGGGTGGAGGTTGAGGGCGAGTTGGCCTGGATCCACATTGGCAGGCAGCGGTTCCCGGTCACGTCTGCGGCGGCGGCGGACCCACCCTCGCGGGCGTGTAGGAGCGCCGGTGAGGCCCCCGAGGATCTCCCTCAAGAGTGACCTCGCAGATATCTCCCATCACCCCGTAACCACGGAGGTATTTGGGGATCCGAGATCCGATGTCCGCGACGTGTTGGAGATCCCGACGTGCGCTCGCTTCGCGGGTGGCATCCCACACCACCCTGCGCTCCGCGTCGAGGACACACCAGGCCTCCACGCCATCGAGCGCCCGCACACCAGCGTCGCCGCCGTCCGCGGCGTCCCCCGCCGAAGGGAGTTTGAGGCCCAGAGAGCCCGCCAAGGTCACGCGCCATCCGTCCGGGCCCTGCGCGCAGGTCACGTCGCGAGCGATGGCCTCCGTCACCCTCGGCGGATCTGGTCGAGCGCCCGGGCTCGTCGCACGCTCGAGGACGAAGGGCACGCCGAGGGCGAGCAGTCGCTGCCTCGCGAGCTGGAGCGCGAGCGGGGACCGATCGCACCCTAAAAATCTGCGACCGAGACGAGCCGCGACCGCCATGGTCGTGCCCGACCCCATGAACGGGTCGACCACCCAGCCCCCCGAGGCGGAGGACGCGAGCACCAAGCGCGCGAGGAGACTCTCATTTTTCTGTGTGCCCCAGCCGGTCTTCTCGCGGCTGAAGCTCTTGATCTGAATGGAGTCGAGCGACTCGGCTCCCTTCAGGATCGCCTCGGCGGGGCTGGCGTTCCACACATCGTCCACTGGAATCCCGGGATTGGGGCTGGGCTTCCCGCTGCGACGCTCGTAGCCCGGGAGGTGCGGGACAAATTGGCGATCGAAGTGGAGGCTTTTGGCCTCTCGCGCGTAGAACAGGAGGACGTCGTGGTTTCGGACCCAGTTGTTGACGCGGGACTTGAACCCAGAAATCCAGCCGATCCGCCAGATGATCTCGCGCTGAAAGTTTTCTCGCCCGAAGACGTCGTCCGCCAAGAGCTTGGCGGCGTGGCTCATGGTCGGATCGAGGTGCAGATACAAGCTCCCGTGGCCGGCGAGGAGGTCGCGGCTCAAGCGGACGCGATCGTCCAACATGGCGACGAAGGCCCCCCGCGAGGGCCAACGATCTTCGTAGCCGGGCACGCGCACCGAGGGGGCGTCGGCGCCCCCTCCGAGCTTGCGCGTCGCGTCGAAGCGCCCCCCTGTCATGAACGGCGGGTCCATGTACACCAGGTCCACCTCTCCGCCGTAGCGCTCACACCACCGAGACAACACCGGCAGGTTGTCCCCGAGCACCAAGTGGCCCAGAGGCTCCGCCTCGCCGTGGCGCTCTAGCACCTCCATCGCGACCGCGGGCCGCAAAGGAGGCCTGCGCTGCCCCGCCGCGTCATACTTGTCTGGCCAACGAAGCTCGAGCTCGTCGGTCATGGCGCGGCGCCGCTCGACGGCTGCTTCACGGGAGCAGCCGCGGGCTCCTCCCTGACAGGGCCGTCGAACCCGCGGATATAGGCCACCAAAACCTTCATGCTCGGCTCGAGAAACTGTCCGCCAAACGAGGGCATATTTGGCGGGACGCCGCGCATGATCGCCCCGCGAAGCTGGTCGTCGCTGCGCCCCGCCATATAGGCGGCGTTGGATAGGTCGCGCGCCCCCGGCATCGACGCGTCGCCCGTTCCGTCGATGCCGTGGCACCTGGCGCAGTGGCGCTCGTAGATTTCCCGCCCCTCCAGCGCCCGCTCCGGGCCCGCGGGCACCTGGCAGGCGGTCAGCATCAACCCCACCAGCAGCGGACTCTTGAGGCGCCGTGGCCGCGCGGAGACCACCTCCCCCACGACGGGACTCGCCCCCGCCACCCGTGCGATCCTCGATCGCAGCTTCACCCTCGCGCCGTCCTTCATTGACCGTCGTCTCGCGGGACCTCGCCGGCCCCGGTCGTTGCTGGCTGCGCCTGTACCTCCGCCGGTGCCGCCGCATCCTCTCGCGTCCCCTCGGGGGCCAGCTCGGGCGCGGGGGACTCCCCGGGTTCCAAGGACTCCTCGCCCGTCTCCGGCTCCTCGGGTGCGGGGGACTGCTCGGCCGTCTCCGACTCCTCGCCCGTCCCCTCTGGGGTGAGCTTGTCCTGCGCCGTCTGTTGCTGCTGTCGAACCTGCTCGTTGTAGGCCTCCATGTTGGAAGCGCGCACGAAGCTCCCCGACGGTGTCAGCACGACGAAGCCGTCTGGATCGACGAGCACCCCGCCAGGAGGACGGTACGCCCCATCCGCCGCCGCGAGGCCGAGGCGCATGCTCAAGCTCGCGTTGTACACCTCCACCGCGCGCTGATAGTCCTTGCGCATCTTGCCGTAGAGGATGCCGGCCGCCACTGAGAACGCGACGGTCACGACCGCGCCGCCGAGGAGCAACGCGCCGGGAGCCGTCAAGCGCGTGGTGTCGAGGCCGTTACCGGCGGTGGCAGCGATCCCAGTCGTGGTGGCGAGCCCGCCCATCGCTGCCATCCCGATCATGACATTCGCGACCCTGCGCTTTTTGTCAGGGAGCGCCGCCGCGGAGACACGATCCGAACGGAGCAGGAGGTCCAGAGATTGCCAGTCGGACTCCGGCGTGTTCAGGTCGTTTCCCTTGGTATAGCGCAGACCGTTGATGCGTTTGTGCACGACGATCTGGTTCCCCGCAAAGGCCGCCTGACGCTCTTCTCGCGACTCAAGGGCCTCGAGCGCCCCGAGGTCAGACGGAGGAATCTGCGACACCAACGCCGTGCAGCCAAACGACAGCGCGACGCCACCGACGAGCGCGGCGCGGCCAACTAGCGTGAGGGAGAATGTTCGACCCGTGCTCATGCGGACCCGAGCAGGGTACCACGACATGGACGCGCCGACCGCTCCTCTTCGCGGCTCACCCTCCGGTGTTCACGCCCCTAGAGCAACCCCCGCGAACGCAGCCTCCGCTGCAACCGCGCGATCCGACGCCCGCATGGTTCGCGACTGCTCCGCGCGACTCGCAACGCCCCGATCAGATCCCCAAAGCGTCGCTCTCGCAAAATTGCCAGGCGCTCGCTGGCTCTAGGATCGCCCGGCGCGACCACCAGCCAGGCCTCGAGCGTACGTGCCAACCCCGCATCATCGCCATGCTTGCGCTGCGCCTCAGAGATCCGCCGGAAGGCGACCTCGAGGAGTCGGCGTTGACCGACGGCCGGCGCCCGATCGCCAGGCTCATTGTCGGTCCATGGGCGCAACAGCTGGATCACCCGCGCGGGCGATTGTCGCGCGCGCGGGTGCGCCGCGGCCAGCGCCTCGCGCAACGCCGCGGGCGCCCCCATGCGCCCCACGACCTCCTCGCAGAGTCGAACCAAGCTCCAAAGGTCGATCGCGTTGTGGCGCTCGACTCGCGGAAGACGGCCGCTGGACAGGGCCTCGTCCGTCCCCGCGAGCGACTCCCAAAACACCTCCGGGATCTCCGCGCCCGGGATGTCGCCGACCCGCACCACCCCGAGTCGCGCGCGCTCGAGCCGCTGGAGCCGGCACGATCCTCGCCCCGAGTCCCACAGACGGCGCGCCGGGTGAAGGAGGTCGACATGCGGTCCGCGCAGCGCAAACGCGTCGACCGACACCCTGCGCGCGCGCCCGCGAAGCACCGGGATATCGAAGCTCTTCCCGTTGTAGGAGAGCAGCGTGAAGGCCCTCCGCCCCCCGAGGTAGGCCAAGCAGTCCTCGAGCATCGGCCCCTCCCCCCCCATCCGTCGCAAGGTCCACTGACGGAACGTCCACGTCTTTGCGACCGCGTCGCCGACGAGCACGCCGATGATGAAGGGCACTGTGCCGGCGCCGAGCCCCGTGGTCTCCACGTCCAGCGCGACGATGTCGTGGGTCGTCCCCACGCCGAGCGTCTGCGTCAAGGCGAGGCCGAGCCGTCGCGGATCCGGCAGTCCCCAACCGCCACGCGGCTCGCCACGAATGCCCCCCCGCAACAGCTGAGCGGGGCGCCGATCCCACGCCTCCTTGGTCGTCGTAAAGGACGCGCGCGCGCTGGGCCCTGTCACACCGTCCACAACGGCCGGGTCTTGGGCCTGGAGCCTCGCGATCCGGCTCCGCTCAAAGCGGGCGACGAGGCTCAAACGGAGTCTCCGGCCTCGAGCGCGTCGAGCAGGGTGCGGACGTCCGCGCGGCGATGGGCGCTGTGACCACCCAACGATGACCCGTGAGAAGACTCGGCGCCAAGGCAGGTGACGCAACCGGCGCCGCAGCGGCAACCGTCGAGCAGGCGCCGCGCACGGTCGAACAGCTGACGCGCGTTTCGTGCCGCGTGTCCGCTGAGCCCCGCCCCTCCGCTCAGCACATCGTAGAGGTAGATCGTCGGGTGTCCCCACGCCTCCATCTCCAGCGCCGGTGTCTTGTGGGGTCCCACGCAGGCCCAGCTGCCCTCTTGCCCCCCCGAGCCCACCGCATGCCCGAGGTCGCGCACGTCACACATGGTCAACATGGCCGCCGCGTGGTGCAGCAGATGCGCCACCCCTAAGACCGCAGCCGCGCGCCGCTCCGGGAGCGCCACACTCGCCGCCGCCCGGGGCGACAGCCGCCACCAGGCCGCCACCGTGTGCAGGTCGAGATCCGGCAGATTGACCGGCCCAAACCCAATATTCTCGTGCGTCCGAAACCGGAGCTTCTTAAACCCCGGCACGGCGCGCGCCACCTGTGCATACCCGAGCCCCGCGTCACCGCGCACCTGCACGGGCTCAAGGATTCGCACCCGGAGGTGGCAGATGGCCTCCGTATAATAGGCGCTGTCCACCGCGCGCACGTAGGCCTTCCGCCCGTCCCAGTCGAGCCGACGCACCTCGTAGGTCTCCCCCTCCAGCGGGTAGATGGCGCCGGGATGAAGATAGAGCGGAGCGTCTTCAAAGTTCACCTCGGCGAGGACTCGCCCGTGCTCCGCGCGATCGGGCGCCTGCTCCACCACCTCAAAGTTCTCTTCGACGGGGCCGCGCATGTTCACCTGGCGCGCGGGCGAGGCTGCCCCGAGAGCGAAGAACCGCGCGCGGTCGCCGGCCGTGTCCACCTCGCGGTGCAAAATCCCGCGATCCCCGAGCGCCTCAAGAAGGTCGCCCAGCGAGGCCGGGGCGATCCCAGCCCACCCGTGGCTCCCACCTTCGCCGCGGCCCGTGTCCTCGGCAGGTAGCGACGCCCCCGATGTCGGAACCTCGAAGGGGAGCTCGTGCGCTGCGCAGCGAAGGTGCGGGATGAGCACCTCCGGATTTGACGGGTCGACGCGGGCGTGCTCGACGCTCCGCCCGAACAACGCCTGGGTGTCCGCGGCGACCGCCTGATCGAGCGGGCGCGAAGACAGCACCATGATGTTCAGCGCGGGCTGTCCGCGACGACCGGCCCTCCCCGCCCGCTGCCAGGTCGCCGCCCGCGTCCCCGGATACCCAGCCAACACCACGGCGTCGACGCCCCCGATGTCGATACCCAACTCGAGCGCGTTGGTCGCCGCGACCACCTGCGCCTCCCCGCTCCGCAGCGCCTGCTCGACCTCGCGGCGACGATCGGGAAGGTAGCCCCCACGGTAGCCGCGCACGTGGCTGTTCGCGGCGGCTCTGGCGCCGGCGTCGGCCGGTCCGGCCACCGGAGCGTCTCCGGTGTGGACGCCGACGCGCTCGAGCGCTTCGTCTTCGCGGAGGTATCGCGTGAGCAGCTCCACGGCCTTGCGCGTGCGACAAAACGCCAGCGTCCCGGCGCCCGCCTTGCGCAGCTCGTTCGTCACGACCCGTGAGACCTTCAAGTAGTCCCGACGCACCCCCGTGACCTCGTCGGTCACCTTCGGGTTCACGATGACGAAGCTCCGAGGGCCCTTCGGTGACGTATCTCGCGCCACCAGCTCGAACTCCTCGCGGCCCGTCAACGCCATCGCGAGCGCCGCTGGATTCGCGATGGTCGCCGAGCACGCGATGATCTGCGGGCGGCTGCCATAGCGGGCGCACACCCGCCACAGTCGCCGCAGGACGTTGGCGACGTGCCCGCCAAAGACGCCGCGGTAGGTGTGCAGCTCGTCGAGGACCACGAACCGTAGCCCCGCGAATAGCGCGGAGAAACGATCGTGGGCCGGGAGGATCGACTGATGCAGCATGTCGGGGTTGGTCGCCACGAAGTGCGCCCTCGCCCGTGTCGCGCGGCGCTGGTCCGGCGGGGTGTCCCCGTCGAAGGTCCCCATCCCCGCGCCGAGGCTGCCGCCCACCTTGCGCATCGCCTCCACCTGATCTCGCGCGAGCGCCTTCGTGGGGAACAAGAGCAGCGCCCGCGCCGCGGGATCCCGCGCGACCGCGTCGAGCAGCGGCGCCTGGTAGCACAGGGACTTCCCCGAAGCCGTCGACGTCGCGAGCACCACATCGCGCCCGTGACCGATGTGCTCCATGGCCTCCGCCTGGTGCGCATACGGCCGCTCGATCCCCTCCTCCCGCGCCCACGCGGCCCTCACCTCGGGCCGCAAAAATGTCGGCCACGGCGAATACGTACCGGCACGAGCGGGCGTCGTCTCCACCGCGACCACCTCCGCGACGCGTCGAAATTCAAGCGACTCCAACACACCCTGCGCGCCAACCGTGCACGCGTGCGCACACCCGAAAGAATCGGCGTGCTCGCGGTCAAACTCCGCGTTCGACTCACTCCACTCGCGCGCCCTTTCTGGCTGATGGCCGCCGCTCAGACGCCGCTGAGCAGCCTCACGTTCGCCGTCATCGTAAAGGTCGGGACTACCCGCGCACGCAGAAACACCGTGTTGAGAAGGAGGGTCAGGAGCTTCTGGAAGGAGGGTCCGTGCGCGGGGTCCCTTTGATTGGCGTAGCATCTTGAAGTAGCGAACGCTCACACTGAACGTGCGTGCATCCTATACGCACAGACAGCGCCTCGTCAACTTTGCGATCCGATGCGATCCATCGCATATTGCGCGGTTCACGCAGTGGATTTCACGCCCTCGATCGGGGGGGCCAGCGGGGGCGGCCCGTACGCAGTGATCTCGAAACTCGAGGGCGGAGAACGCGAGCAGATCCCGGGCCCACGTACCTATCAGTCAGGTGGTCGCGCCGCCGCACCACGGCGGAGTCGCCGCCGCCCCAGTCCACGCCTCTCCCTCATTCCCGGGGATCGGCTGGCTGCTGGCGCTGCGCACAAAGTTCCCCAACTCCGCGTAGGCGCGCTCTTTGTTCCTGTGATCCCCCTCGTGGCGCATGGGGACAATCCCGCGCTCGGTCGCGAAGGCGACCACCTCGTGTGGACCCGGCCGGAGGTCGACCAGCGCCCCTTTGCGTCGCCGGTTGAGCAGCTGCTCCTCGTTGCCGATGGGATCCGCGACCGTCTTCGCCTTGAGCGTCCAGACCAGCAACGACGTCGGGAGCCGGTCAGGATAGGCCCGGCTGAGCATGTCCTCCATGCCGTAGTGCGTGCGCCCGATGTCATCTTGATTGACCGGCCCCGCCATGATGCAACACCCGCCGAGCATGTCGCAGCCATCCGGGACATCGAGCACGCCCATCAGCTCCACGTACAGTGCCCCCCGCGCCGCGCTCGCGCCCACGCCCCGGAGCGCGAGCTGCAACGGGAGGCGCGCCGCTTCAACCTCTGGGAGGCTCAGCCCCGCCACGTAGATGCGCTGCCCCGCGAGCGCGAACGCCTTGCGACCGCGCTCCGCGTTGCGCGTCAGCGCCCCGCGCAGGGGCACGTCCGCCCACTTCGGCATCTCCGCCACCACGCGATCAGTCACCGCGTTGAGCTTGCCGCGCAGCGCTCGAAGCCGCGACTTCCCTCCGGGGCTCAACACGTCGATTCGGTCGAGCATGAGCAGCGACTGCGCGGTCGCCCGGTCCGTCTTCGTCCACCGAGTGAACGCGTTGAACGCGGCGCGGCCGGCCTGGTAGGCGAAGGCCTCGCTCACGTCCATCTCCTGGCGCTCTTGGTACTCCGGCGGCGCGGTCGGCTCTTGATTGACGCCCGGTTGGATCCGCTCGCTGCGGAACGAGAGCAGGTTCGCGCCCATCTTCCGCCACGTCGCGGACGGCGCCTCGATGCGGTCTCCATCCGCGGCTCCGCCCACGCGGGTCACCATCTCCACCCGCCACCCTCGCCTCCGCTCGGCGCCGGTGAGCCCCACGAGCCGCTCAAGCCGCCGGATCGGGCCGCGGTTCGCGGTGCGGTGCTCGCCGCAAAACGGCCGCACGAAGGTCTGAGCGCGCCGCCGCCCCTTTGACGCCACGATCACCGCGCGCTCGAGGCCATCGGCCAAGATTCCCAGGTGCAGATCGGTCAAATATCCGATCGTCGGGATGTCGGGCTCGAAATAACGGCGCTTGCGCACCGCGCGGCGCGGCACCGTCGCCAACGAGCGCAGCCTGCGATGCCCCACGAAGGTCAACAGCAGCGTGAACGGGGTCCGGTACGGGCGCGCCAGCACGACGTGCGCGTACCCTGCCCCCGACAGGGGCGCCTCCTCGAGGCCGCCCATCTGGTTCAGCGCCGCGTCGAGCTCCCCGAGCTGCTCGGGGCCGAGGGTGACCTGTCGTTGGCCGCGAAAATTTGTCGACTGCCGCGCCGAGAGGATGCCGAGCGCCGCTTCGTCAAACAGCTCGGCCTCCGTGGGCATCGGGCACGCGGTGAAGCCCGTGGGGGGCGTGAGCGCCAGCAGCGGGAGCATCGCCGCGACCTCGTCTTCGGTCATGGACAGCCGCGTCCGATAACCGATGGGCGAGCTGCTCTCGAGCGCCACCGGGAGGCAATACCGATCACGCTTCCCGCCCGCAGGGACCTCGCGACACCGACGGCTCGCCACCTGCTCGACCGGCGGCGCCGCGATGCGCTGAATCTCAAGTGCGTTGGGCGTGGCGCCGACCGTCATGCGCCCATGGTCTTCAGACCGGGCGCCGAGATCAAGGGGCAAGGCGACAAATCATCGTCCGTGGCGGCGGCGCCTCATCCAAACGAGACCGCCCAGCGTCACCACGGCGAACCCGAGGGGGCCTTCGCCGTCGCGGCTGCCCACGTCACATCCGCAGCCGGCCTCGTCACCGTCGCCGTCGCCGGCGCCGGAGCCTCCGGTACCCCCGGAGTTGCTGCCCTCGTCAGCGTCTCCGCCCGAGTCTCCGCCCGAGTCTCCGCCCGAGTCTCCGCCCGAGTCTCCGCCCGAGTCCGCTGGGGGGGAATCGTCGACGCCGATGTTGATCACCGCGGGGGGGCTCGCGTTCTCGGCGATGTCCACGGCGATCGCCGAGAGCTGGTACACCCCGGAGGGGAACTTGAGGTTCCACTCGTAGGGGGCCGAGGTGTCGGTGTCGATGAGGTCCCCGTCGATATAAAGCTCCACCGAGGCGACGCCCCATCCATCCCCGTCTTGAGCGTCCGCGACCACGTCGATGTCCACGCTGCCGACCCCCTGGGAATCAAACTGCGCGCCGTCGGCGGGCGCCACAAATGACACCGTCGGTGGGGTGTCGTCGGGCGCGGAGTTAAACGGCTGGCCGCAGATCGAGGACCACGCGCCGGTGCTGCCCCCCGCGCAACCGTTGGACCAGTTGCCGTTCGCGTTTTGCGAGTCCTTTGGGAAGAAGCCACACTCGGGGCCGGGCTGCCACGCCCCCGCCGCCGTGAAGCAAGGCGTGAGGTCGATGCCGGAGGCGCTCTCAAACCACGACATCTGGGTGTGCATCATGGAGTAGTAGCCGCCGCCGCCACATTGGCCCCCGTAGGAGGTGATGCCAAACACCCGCCACGTGTCGTCACCGCCGATGTCCGCGGACAGCCGCACGTACACCGGGCCACCGGAGTCTCCTTGGCAGCTGTCCTCGCCGTTGCCGCCGATGTAGGCCTCGTCGTTTTGGATGTTGTTGATCGTCGTGGTGACGTTGCGTTTCAAGCCGTAGTTTGGCACCGCGTCCGCCTGCCCGAACCCGACGATCGTCACCTCTTGGCCGCCCGTGAGCACGCCGGTTTCGCACCCCATCAACGGCGGGACGATGGGGATCCCGTCGAGCGGCTGCGAGAGGACGCAGAACGCTTGGTCGCGACCCGATGACCCGCCGCTGTACGCGGGGTTGGTTCGACAAAATTCTGTTCCCACCGAAAAAGACGGCGCCTCTGCGTTCTCACCGAAGGAGACGGTGTTGATGTTGCCTCCACAGTGCGCCGCGTACACAACCACCTGCGGGTGAACGAGCGTCCCGGTGCACCCCCCGAGTGACACGGTCGTCGGCCACCCGCAGATCGGCGTCGGCGTCCCTCCGTAGATTTCCGGCAGACGCTCCTCGGGCATCGTCTCGATTTCTTCTGCCGGCGCCTGCGCCCACGACAGGGTTGGGACGAACAACGTGACCACGAAGACGCTTGAAACTCGTAAATCCACCACGACGGGATCATGGCCGTTTGCAAATCAAACATCAAGCGTACGAGCGGCATCCGCTGGTTCCTCACCAGTGACGGGATACGGCGCCCCCAGCGCCCGATTGCGACCATCTGCCTAGGGCGATGAATTTGCGCGTCCGAGTATTGCGCTCGATTCGCCTCGTGCATTGAATTACTCGAACAACCGATGATGATGAATGCTGCGAAATGGACCGCGCCCCAGCGGCCCGCAGCGACCTGCGGATCTGGCACCATGGGGAGGTGATTTCGCGCGCCCAATTCGAGCCACGCGCCGCGGCGCTAGCCTCCGCGCTCGCGCTGTGCACGCCGGCATGTGAGGCACCGCGTGACCAGACCGAGACCTTCCTCGGCACAGCGACCGCGTGCATCGACCTGTCGTCTTGGCCGACCGCGGAGACCAGCATGGAGCGCGCGCTTCAAGAGGCGCTCAACCTTCGTCGAGCGGATTCGATGACATGCGAAGACACGAGCGCCTCTCCTCGCGTGTCCCTGGACCACGACCCGCGGCTGCGCTGCGCTGCCCGGATGTCCGCCCGCGACATGGGCGTCCGTGGGCGGCTCGCGCCGATCGACAGCCTCGGTCGCGACTGCGCTGGCCGGGTGGCGGCGGCCGGCACCACCGAGGTCCTCGTGCTCGGAGAGGCGCAGGCGCGGGGAATCGAATCTGTGCAACAGGCGCTCGACTCGTGGCTGCTCGACCCAGACACCTGCGCGCTGCTGCAGGACGCCAGCGCGCGACAAATCGGCGTCGGAATCTGGTCCGAATCGGCTGTCGACCCGCTGTACTGGTCCGTCGTGGTCGCGAGGCCCGCGACCTAGCCGCCCCGCCTCCCACGCGGCGCCCGCTCAACGCGCGAGCGCTGTGCTCACCATCCAGGCCACCAGCGACAACAAGAATGCGGCGCCCCACCGCACCGCCTGCCTGCCCCGGAGCTTCCCGCGGGCGTCGATCCCCCAGAGCAAGAACCCCAGCGAAGCCAGCACCCACCCCACAAAGGACCAGGACGCGAGCATCGCCACGAACGGTCGCGAGGGCGCGGGGGTCGCTCGCAACCGCTCGAGGTGCCATCGGCGGGCCTCCGCCTCCGCGCCAGTCTTCATGCCCAGCTGGTACTCTTGACGCGCCATCAGCGACGCGATCCGCACGTTGACCTCGTCCAGCGTCTCCGCCCCCGGGACGAAGGCGTGGCGGGTGCTCAACAGCGCTCGCCGCACCTCCCGCAGACACGAGAGCTCCCTCGCCATGTCGTCCTCCTCGGACGCCTCGTACTCCGCCGCCAGCGCGAGCAGCCGGTCGATCGCGGCCTGGTGATAGCTGAGGCCCGGGAGGCGCCAACGAGCGGCCCGCCCAAGATGGATGATTTGTGTGTCTGGGTCCCCCGCCCGCTCCGCCTCCCCCGCGAGGTCGAGCTCCGACCGCCCCTCCAGCGCCACCCGCCCCACGATGGGCGCGACGCACAGCGCGACAAAGAGCGCCGTCACGCCCGCGCGGCGTGCCAGCGACCGGCGCCCGTCGCTCCCGTGTCGAGCGGCGCTTCCCTCCTCCGGCGGCGCCTTCTCCACTACGTCAGATCCCGCCGCTGAAACAACGCCGCCGCGAACGCCAACGCGCCGAACGAATACAGCAGGGCGTAGCCGAGCATCGACAACACAAACAGCCACGGCACAAAGGTCTCGTGGATGCTGACGCGGGCCGACTCCACGACCGCGCCAGAGACGAAGAACAGGCTGAAGTCGGGAAGGACCGCCAGCAGGCCCTCGATGACGAAGCGCGCGGGCGAATCGGCGAGTTTTCCAGCGGCCAGCGCCTCAAGCTCCGCGCTCCCGCGACCGATCATCCAAACCCCCGCCGTAAACATCGCCGACAGGTACGGCGAGCTGAAGCTCGCGAAGAACATCGCGATCGCGATCACCAAAAGCATCTCGAACATCACCAGCGCCTCCGCCCGCAGCAGCAGCTCCGTGACGTCACCTCCGACAAAGAGCACGAAGAGGTTCAGCACCCCCGACATGGCCAAAATGAGCGCCGCCATCACACCGCTCAGCCCCAGAAACTTCCCGACCACGAACTGCCAGCGCGGGAGCGGCTTGGGGAGGACGGCGTAGACAGTTTTCTTCTCCAGCTCCTTGGAGAGCAGATTGACCCCCAAAAACAGCGCGATCACCACGCCGACCAGGTCCATCCCGGCGAGCCCCAGATCCATCATCACGCGCACCTCCTCGTGCACCGAGAGGCGGCCGAGCACGATCGAGAACGCCATCATCCCCACACAGAACAGCACCAGCACCGCGAACACCCGATTCCGAGACGCCTCGCGGAAGGTGTTCTTCGCGATGGCTGAGATCCGCATCCACGCGACGCTCATGAGTTCCCCCCCTCCTGGGCCTGCCGGATAAACAGCGACTCTAGGGTCTCCTTGTGCGGCGTCACCTGCAGCACCTCGGAGCCCTCACCGATGCACGCGGCCAGGAATCCGTTGACCGGCTCCTTGGAGGGGAGCGAGGCGAGTGTCCCCTCCGCTGTGCTCCGAAATTCGACGTCATCGAAGCGGTTTTGCAGCCCGGCCCGCTGCTCATCAGTGGCGCGAATCAGCACGTCGACGCGCAGAATCTGAGGGCTCAAGAGCTCCGACAAGAGCCCTTGGTCGCGGACGATGCCCCCCACGACGATCCCCACGCGGTCGCAGAGCGTGACCGCGTCTGCGAGGACGTGGGTACACACGAGCACCGTGGTCCCCTTCGTCCGCAAGTCGGCGAGCATGTCGCGGACTTCTCGGCGGCCGATCGGATCTAGCCCGCTCATCGGCTCGTCGAGCACGACCAATTCAGGCTCCGCGATCAGGGCTTGCGCGAGACCTGCTCGCTGGAGCATCCCCTTGGAGTACGAGCGGAGCGGTCGCTTCGCTGCGTGCGCGATGCCCACCCGCTCGAGCAAGACGCGACCACGCGCGCGCCGTGTCGCCGCGTCGATTCCGTACAGCGCGCCCATCATGTCGAGCAGCTCGTTGGCTGTGAGATGGTCGTAGAAATACGGACTCTCGGGCAGATAGCCCACGCGCCGCCTGGTGGAGGGGTCTCCGCAGGGCTTCCCGAACATGAGCGCCTCCCCGCCGTCGGCCTTGATGAGCCCCATCAAGATCTTGAGCGTGGTGGTCTTCCCCGCGCCGTTGGGGCCGAGGAATCCAAAGATCTCTCCCGGCTCCACGGCGAACGACGCCCCGCGAAGGGCGACCGAGCGCTTACGCCAAAACCCCTTCACGAAGGTCTTTTTCAAATCCTTTACGACGACGACAGACACGGGCGTTCTAAGGGAATCGTGCCTGAATACCGGCTGAGAAGTCCACCCCAATTTGCAACCAACCGGCGTCAAGTTCCGCCGCTTTCGAGGGCCGAAAGCTCGGGTGGATGGCGGGAAAGAAAAATAGCCCCACGTTGTGATGTGGGTCTATCGCCAACACCGGCCCTACCCGCAAGCCCAATTCAACGTCGCCGACCGCCAGTTCATCCAACCGGTTTGCGCTCGACGCGATGAGATCTTCGCCAAACTCGCGCTCGAAGGAAGGTCGGGTTCGATAGCCCGTGAAATCCTCGATCATCACCATGAAGTCGATGCCGGCGCCGACCTTGACCGTTTTCTCCGTCCCCTTGCCCCAGATACGAATGCCGGGGAAGAACCCGGCGCCGAGCGCGTTCACAAACAACCCCTCGCCTTCCACACAGGGCGTGTTCGGCGTGTCACATTTTGAGTAGTCGTAGTCTCGCCGTTGGAGGTTCACCCGCGCTCCCAGCACGAGATCGATGCGTTTGCTCACCCCGTAGCTCAGCATGATCTCGAGGTACGCGGGGGTGAGATCATTGCACACCGACTTGCGCCCGTCGGCGTCATCGGCGCCCTCCGAGAACGCCCCGCAGTACTTGTCCCCCGCCAGCGTAATCCCGTAGCCAAACCCGGGCGCCAAGGAGATTCCAAAGGTCTTCACGTGGGACTTGGACTTGGGGGCCTTTTGGGCCTCCGCGGGCGCCCCGTCCTCGGGCGCGATCGCCGATCCTTCCGCTGGCCCCTCCGCTGGCCCCTCCGCTCCCGCTTCTTCAGCTCCTTGGTCGGACGCGCTCGCCTGCTCCTCGACGGGCGCGTCGGTGGAGGATCCGCCGGGTCCCTCGCTGCCAACGGTCGTCGCGGACCCCGGATAGACTCTCTCAGGCGGCGCCGCTGGAGCGGGCGCCGCCGCTGGAGCGGGCGCGCCTGCCCCTGTGCTCTCTCCCGGATCTACGGGCGCGGCTGGCGTCTCTGGATTCGCCGACGCAGCGGGCTCACTGCGCCGCTCATGGGCGCGCGCGGCCTGCGACCCGTCGAACGCGCCTGCTCCCGTGTTCGCCAGCGCGTTCGACGGCAACGCGACGCCACCGAGCAAGCCGACACCCAAAACCCACTGCGAATACTCCACGCGCCGATGGTATCCTATGGCCGCGCGATGACGCCACCAAACTCTCGATATCGCAGGAGGCCTCTCCTGCGGGCGTCTGCTCACCTCGGCGCCCTCTGTGCTGTCCATGCGCTGACGCGCTCGGCACGGGCGGACGACGGCGCGAGCCCAGCCACGCCGATCGATCTACCTCAGCTCGCCTACGACGGCGCGTGGAACCCGAGGGCCGGGGCCCTCGAAGAGCTCGGACGCGAGGTGCGATTGCGCAGCCGAGTCGAGCCTCAACAGACGCCGACCGTGGTGCGCCCGCGGGACGAGAATCTGTTCCGCACGCCGTTCTTGTGGGTCGCCGGTGAGGACGCGCTCCCCGACTTCGATCCCGCCGTCGTTCGCCGTCTGCGGCGCTTTATCGACCTCGGAGGGCTGATGGTCTTCGATGACGCCTCCGGAGGGTCCGCGCCCGAGTTCCGACGCTCCGTCCTCGAGCTGGCCGCGGTGCTCGCACCGTCCGCGCCGATGCGCGAAGTGACGGCAGAGCACGTGCTGTACCGGAGCTTCTATCTCGTCGACCGCCCGTGTGGACGGACCGATTTCGGGAACCCACTGCTCGGTGTCCACGACGCCGGCCGCCTCAAGATGCTGTTCGTACCGGGCGACCTCGGGGGCGCCTTCTCCCGCGACCTGCGTGGCTCGTATCGCTACCCCTGCAACCCTGGCGGCCCCTCCCAACGCGAGGAGGCGATCAGGCTCGGGGTCAACATCGTGCTCTACGCGACCTGCACGGACTACAAGTCAGATCGCGCCCACGTGGAGACGCTGGAGAGGTCGAGACGTCGGCGTTGACCATGGACCCCGCCTTCTCCCTCGCGACCCCGCCGGCGCCCTGGATGCTCGTCGTGATCGCCCTCATCGTCGCGGGATCCGTCGCCGACTACGGGCCTCGGCGCGGCCACCACACCATGTCGAGGTCGGCGCGGGCCGGCTGTTTTGTGCTGCGCATGCTCGGCGTGGGCGGCGTGATCGCGGCGGTGGTCGGGCTGTCGCGACCTCGCATGGCGGACGAGGAGCTCCTGCGCCGCCTCGTCGTCATCGCCGACAACACCCGGAGCATGGCCGTCGAAGACGCCGGCGCGCCCGGGGAGACGCCCGCGCTGCGATCCGAGCGCGCCGCGGAGGCGTGGCGCGACCGAGCCGACTTCGAAGCATGGTGCGCGAGAGAGCGGCTCCAGCTCGAGGTCGTGCCGCTCGACGCTGTGACAAAGGGCGCCGTCTTCGACCCCCAAGCCCCCTTCGCCGCTCCTGCGGGCCTGCGCTCCGACTTGGCCGGCGCCATCGAGGCGGTCTGGGCAGACAGCAAGGTGCTGCCGCTCGCCGGAGTCGTCGTGATCTCCGACGGGCTCCGTCGCGGCGACCACGACGAGGTCCGACATCGACTCCTTGAGGCGGGCCGACGCGCGGAGGTTCCTGTCTCCTCCGTGAGCGCCGGCGGCCCCGTGTTCAAGGACGCCGCCGTCACGAGCATCCGAACTGGCGACTTCGCGTTCGTCGAGAACACCCTCATCGTCGAGGTCACCGTCGAGTCCGTCGGCCTCGACGGCGCCGAGGCGGTCCTCGAGCTGCGGATGGACACGGACCTCATCGAGCGTCGCCCCGTGCAGCTCTCCGGCGACACCGCCACCGAGACCATCGAGTTTGAATTTGTCCCCGACAAGGTCGGCCAGTTCATCTTCTCTGCGCGTCTGAGTCCGCTCGAGCGCGAGGCGACCCACGACAACAACGAAGCCATTCAGGTGGTCAAGATTCTCCGCGACCGCGTCCGCGCGCTGCACGTGGCGGGCCGCCCCGACTGGGACGTTCGCGCGCTGCGCACCATGCTCCGCAGCGACCCCAACGTCGAGCTGTTGAGCTACTACATCCTCCGCGATTTTGACGACATCTCGCGGGCGGTCTCCAACGAGCGCATGAGCCTCATCCCCTTCCCGGTCGACGAGCTCTTCATGGAGAAACTCGACACCTTCGACATCATCATCATGCAGAACTTCGACGCGCAGACCCACGGTCGATACCTGGCGAATATTGAGGATTTCGTCATCGGCGGGGGGGCCCTCATCGTCATCGGCGGGGATCTAGGCCTGCCCACGGGGGACTTTCGCGCCCTCGGAGAGATCCTCCCGATTCGAGCGGCGAGCCCCGCTCCCCTCGTGCGCGCCCCCTTCCGCCCGCGGGTCACGGAGCACACCGGCACGCACCCCGTCACCGAGTGGATCGACAGCTCCGGGTGGGAACAACTCCCCGCGCTCGAGGCCTACAACGAGGCGTCGTTCCAGCCGCGCTCCGCTCGGCAGGACACGACGTTTACCGAGCTGCTGCGCCACCCCGACGCGACCACGTCCGCGGGAGACCCCGTCACCGTCCTCGCTGTGGGGCTCGCGGGCAAAGGCCGCACCATGGTCCTCACCTCCCCCTCCACGTGGCGGCTCGGATTCTCCGAACAGCTCGACGCTGACTCCGCCGGCGGGCGGCCCTTTGATCGGCTCTGGAGGTCAGCGCTGCGCTGGCTCTTGCAAGACGAATCTGAAGAGCGCCTCTCCCTGGAAGCCAACGACACTCGCCTCGCGCCCGGCGCTCCGCTCACGCTGCGCGTGGAGGCCTTGTCCGAGGAGTACGCGCCCAAGCCAGACGCGGAGATCGAGTGGTCGATCCGCGGCCTCGACGACGACCTTGAGATCCAGACGGGCACGCTCACCACCGGTCCCGACGGCGCCGGGATCCTCAGCCTCACCGCCCCCGAGTCCGAGGGGAACTTCGTCGCCACCGCCCGCTTCGCGCCGACATCCCCGCGCCCTGACGATGCCGGCGAGACCGCGGCTCCCGTCTCCGAGCGCGAGCGTCCCCCGACCTCCGCGCGCCGGGTCTTCCGAGTCACCCGCGCCTCCCAAGAGCTCTATCCCCTCGACGCGCGCCTCGGAAGCCCGCACCTCCGCGCGCTCGCTCGCGAAACAAAGGGGGCGTGGCACGACTTGAGCGAGACCCCAAATTTCCCCGCGCGAGTCCCCCTCGCGCCGCAGGGCTCGCGCTCGGTCAGCCGCGCCGACATGGAGCCCGCGTGGCCCTCCGTGTGGGCGCTCATCTTGATGCTCATCGGGTTTTGCGGCGAGTGGCTCTTGCGCAGGCGACTCGGCGCCACGTAGCGCTCCGCCACGAGCGCTGGCGCGGCCCCCGGCTACGACCCTTCGGCCGCGCGCACGCGGGCCTGGTGCCATCCGAGGCGCTCACGGGCCACGGTGTGCTCCGCGTCGTCGATGGCGTCCTTGAGCCCCGCGAGCTCTCCCTCGGCGGCCTGCGCGTCTGCGGTGGCCTGCGCCACGTCCACGTCGGCGCCGCGCTCCGCACGATCCACGAGGATCGACACGCGCCCGACGTTCGAGATTTCCACGAAGCCCTGGCCCACCGCCACGCGGTGGGAGGTGTCGCCCACCTTAAAGCGAACCACCCCGGGTCGCACCGGCGACACGAAGGGGATGTGGCTCGGCAGCACCCCGAGCTCACCGAGGAGCCCTGGCACCTCGACGCCTGGAACGCTCAGCTCTTCGCCGGCCTCCACCGTCAGCAACGGGCCCGAAGGCGTCAAGATCTCCAGTGTCAGTAGTTCATCCACGGTGATGCTCCTCGCAGACTAGTTGTCCTGCTTGCTCTTCTCGAAGGCCTCGATGACCTCGGAGATGCCGCCCTTCATGTAGAAGAAGGACTCGGGAATCTCGTCGTGGACGCCCTCGATGATCTCCTTGAAGGAGGTGATGGTGTCCTTGAGCTCCACGAACTTCCCGTCCGCGCCCGTGAAGACCTTCGCAACGTCGAAGGGCTGGCTCAAAAAGGTCTGAATCTTCCGCGCGCGGGCGACGGTCAATCGATCCTCCTCCGAGAGCTCGTCCATCCCGAGGATCTTGATGATGTCTTGCAGCTCCTTGTACTTTTGAAGGGTCTCTTGCACGCGGCGCGCGACGTTGTAGTGCTCTTCTCCCACGACCTCGGGGGTCAAAATGGTGGAGCTGGAGTCGAGGGGATCCACCGCGGGGTAGATGCCGATCTCCGTGAGGGCGCGATTCAACACGGTGGTCGCGTCCAAGTGGGCGAAGGCGGTGGCCGGGGCCGGATCCGTGAGGTCATCGGCGGGGACGTAGATCGCCTGCACCGAGGTGATCGAGCCCTTCGTGGTCGTCGTGATGCGCTCTTGAAGGACGCCCATCTCCGTGGCCAAGGTCGGCTGGTAACCCACGGCGGAGGGAATCCGGCCGAGGAGCGCCGACACCTCGGAACCCGCTTGCGTGAACCGGAAGATGTTGTCCACGAACAGCATCACGTCCTGGCCCATCTCGTCACGGAAGTACTCCGCCTGGGTCAGTGCGGACAGCGCGACGCGAGCGCGAGCCCCTGGCGGCTCGTTCATCTGCCCGTACACCAAGGAGACCTTCGATTTCTCGTTGTCGATCTTGTGCACGATGCGGGTGTCCTCGTCCCAGTCGGCGGTGATGACGTTGGACTCGATCATCTCGAAGTACAGATCGTTGCCCTCGCGGGTGCGCTCTCCCACGCCCGCGAAGACGGAGAAGCCGCCGTGCTTTTTACCCACGTTGTTGATGAGCTCCATCAGCAGCACGGTCTTGCCCACGCCGGCGCCGCCGAACAGGCCGATCTTTCCGCCGCGTCGATACGGCGCGAGAAGATCGATGACTTTAATGCCGGTCACGAACGGCTCGACGGTGGTGCTCTGCTCGGTGAACGGAGGCGCCTTGCGGTGGATCGTCCACTTCACGTCCGCCTCGATCGGCCCTTGCTCGTCCACCGGCTCGCCGATCACGTTCATGATGCGACCGAGCACCGACTTGCCCACGGGCATCAAGATGGAATCGCCGGTGTCCCGCGCCTCCATGCCTCGGACGAGGCCGTCGGTGGTGTCCATGGCGATGGCGCGCACGGTCCGCTCCCCGAGGTGCATCGCGACCTCGCATACGAGGTTCTCTTTGCGATCATCGATGCGGGGGTTGGTGATCTTTAGCGCGGAGTAAATCTCCGGGAGGTCACCCTCGAACTCCACGTCAATGACGGGGCCGATGACCTGCGTGATCTTACCGACGCGAGCGGCCGTCTTCGCCGTCGCGGTGGTGGAGGGTCCGCCCAATGGATTCGCAGCGCCCGAACCGAGCGTGGGCATCGACGGCATCGACGAAGATGCTGCCGGCATGGGGGACTTGGGGATCGAGCCAGTGGGGTTGTTCGTCTCGTTCGACATGATGGACTCCGTTGTGTGGTCAATTCGTGGCTACACCGCTTGGGCGCCGCTGACGATTTCGATAAGTTCTGTGGTGATGGCGGCTTGTCGGCCGCGGTTGTATTCAAGAGTGAGCTCGTCCACGAGCTCAGAGGCGTTGTCGGTCGCGGCGTCCATGGCCACGCGTTTGGCGGCGAGCTCCGCCGCCGCAGAGTTCAGCATGGCCGTCTGCACGGAGGTCTCGACGGAGATCGGCAGGAGGTGCGAGAGCAGCTGCTCCATGCTGGGCTCCACTTTGCGCTCGCCGAGGCCCTCCTCGGCCCCCTCGGCGGGCACCGGGAGGAGCTGGACGGCGCGGACGTCCTGCGTCAGCACGTTGATAAAGTGGTTGTAGACGAT
Organism: Myxococcales bacterium; assembly: GCA_014240065.1. GTDB lineage: Bacteria > Myxococcota_A > Polyangia > Nannocystales > Nannocystaceae > JAAZXR01. The sequence goes on along the minus strand of JAAZXR010000013.1, from coordinate 60,882 downwards.
GACCACACGGTCCACGCGCAGACCCTCGACGCCCTCGTCGTGGAAGCTAAACGCCTCCACGGCGTCCGCCGCGACGCGCTCTGCGATCTCGAGGCTCGTCTTTGGATCCGGCGCGGGATACTTGTCGAAGATCTCGTGTCCTGCGTGCCCGAGGGACACGGCGCCTTTGCGGCCGACACACGAGATGACCACCTCGTGCCCCGCCGCCTTTTCTTGCTCGATGAGGTCTTGGGCGACCCGCGTCGCGTTGGTGTTGAAGCCGCCGCAGAGGCCGCGATCCGCGGTCACGACGATGATCCCCACGCGCTCGACTCCGCGCTGCAACAGCAGCTCGTGGCCCTGCTCGTCTCCGAGCTCACCCACGATCTGACTCACCATCGTCGACATGCGCTCCGCGAAGGGACGCGCGGCCATCATGGCGTTTTGCGCGCGCGCGAGGCGAGCGCTCGCGATGCGGCTCATGGCGCTCGTGATCTTGCGGGTGTTCTTCACCGACCCGATGCGCGCGCGAATTTCTTTAAGCGTGGCCATGGTGCTCTGTCAGCCTTTCGTCGTTACTTGGCCGTCCAGTGAGAGGACTTGAAGGTGCTGATGGCGTCCTTGAGCCCCTCCTCGACCGCCTTGAGCTCCGGCTTTTTGCGCGCCTTGGCGATGTCGTCCAGGAGGCTGGAGTACGTGTCGGAGATGAAGCCGTGCAGCTCTTTCTCGAAGCGGCCGATGTCCGCGACCGCGATGTCGTCCAGGAACCCCTGGGTGCCCGCGAAGATCGAGAGCACCTGCAGCGACACGTTCATCGGGATGTACTGCCCCTGCTTGAGCAGCTCCACCATCCGCTGACCACGATCCAACTCCGCCTTCGTGGCGGCGTCGAGATCGGAGGCGAACTGCGAGAAGGCCTCGAGCTCACGATAGCGCGCCAGCGATGTGCGCAGCGGCCCCGCGTACTTCTTCATGGCGGGGATCTGCGCGGATCCGCCGACGCGAGAGACGGACAGGCCCACGTTGATCGCGGGGCGGATGCCCGACGCGAACAGGTTGCTCTCGAGGTAGATCTGGCCGTCGGTGATGGAGATGACGTTGGTGGGGATGTACGCCGAGACGTCGCCCGCCTGGGTCTCGATGATGGGCAGCGCGGTGAGCGAGCCGGCCCCCTCCTTGTCCGAGAGCTTGCACGCGCGCTCAAGCAGGCGGCTGTGCAGGTAGAACACGTCGCCCGGGTAGGCCTCACGACCGGGTGGGCGGCGCAGCAGGAGCGAGAGTTGGCGGTAGGCCACCGCCTGCTTGGAGAGATCGTCGTACACGAGCAGCGCGTGGCCGCCGTTGTCACGGAAGAACTCGCCCATCGTCACGCCGGTGTAGGGCGCGAGGAATTGGAGCGGCGCCGACTCGGAGGACGAAGCCGCGACCACGATGGTGTACTCCATGGCGCCCTCTCGGGCGAGGCGGTCCACGACCGAGGCGACCGTGGACTGCTTTTGTCCGATGGCCACGTACACGCAGACCATGTTCTGGCCCTTTTGATTGATGATGGCGTCGACAGCCACGGCGGTCTTACCGGTCTGGCGGTCACCGATGATGAGCTCGCGCTGACCACGACCGATCGGCACCATGGAGTCGATCGGCTTGAGACCGGTCTGCATGGGCTCATGCACCGACTTTCGAGCGATGATGCCGGGCGCCTTCACCTCGATGATGCGGTCCTCGCTGGACTCGATGGGGCCCTTGCCGTCGATGGGCTCTCCGAGCGCGTTCACGACGCGGCCGACGAGGCCTTGTCCCACGGGCACGCTCATGATGGTGCCGGTGCGCTTGACGGTGTCGCCCTCTTTGATGAGCTGGTCGTTGCCGAGCAGCGCCACGCCCACGTTGCCGTCCTCGAGGTTGAGCACCATCCCCCGCACGCCGTGCGGGAACTCCAGCATCTCCCCGGCCATGGCGTTCGCGAGGCCGTAACAGCGGGCGATACCGTCGCCGACTGTCAGGACCGTCCCGGTCTCCATCACCGAGGTTTTGGTGTCTGCACCTTGGATCTGCTCTTTGATGATCCGGCTGATTTCGTCCGCTCTGATCTCCATGTGTCTCGTCGCTCTCTAATTTCGTTTTCGTTGGAAGTTCGTTGAGGTTGAAAAATGCCTGAGGGTCAGGCCCCCTGCTTGAGTCCCGAGCGCATCTGCTCGAGCATCGTCTTCACGCTGCGGTCGAGGCGGTAGCTCCCTACTTGGGTCACCACCCCGCCGATCAGCTCTGGATCCACTTCTTGCTCGAGCAGCACCTTCTTGCCGGTGGCTCCTTCAAGCGCCGTCTTCACCTGCGCCAGCGCGCCCGGCCCCATGGCGGTCGCCGCGCTGACCGTGGCCCGCACGCGGCCGGCTTGGGCGTCGGCCAGCTCCGCGTATTGCCTCGCGATTTGCGGCAGCCCGGAGGCGCGGCCGCGCTCGACGACGAGGTCGAGGAACTTGGTGACCGTGGGGTCGGCCATGAGCCGCTTGCAGATCGCCGCGCCGAGCGCACGCCGCTGGGACAAGGGGTAGCGGCCCGCGTCGAGCGTGAGCGCGAGCGGCGTGCCGGTCTCATCGGGGACCTCGCTGGTCGCGGCCAACGCGTTCAAGTCTTTCTCGAAGCGATCGCGCTTCATCGGAGAGTCCGCGAGCTCAAGGAGCGCCCGCGCGTACCGTTTGGCTAAGTTTCCTGGAATCATCGGACGGACCCTCCAAGCTCGGCGCTCGACACTTCACCGACGTAGGCCGTGATCGCGCTCTGTTGATCCGACGCGCCGAACTTCTCTTTCAAGAGCGTCTCTGCGCGATCCATGGCCAGGTCCACGACCTCGGACTCGAGCGCGCGCACCTTCGCGGCGGTCTCGCGCGCCACGGTCGCCTCCGCGCCACTCTTGATCTTCTCGGCCTCCACCTGCGCCTGCGCGACGATGGCCGCGGCCTCTTCGCGCGCGCGCGCCTCTGCGGTGGCGAGGATGTCGGCGACTTCCGCGTCGAGGCCCCCCACCTTGTGTCGGTACTCGGCCAAGGCGGCCTCGGCGTTCGCCGTCGCGGTGGTCGCCTTCTCGAGCGCCTCGAGGATGGTCGCGCGGTTCACCCCGTGCTTGGCGCGGAGCGCCTTGAACAAGAGCATGTTCAGCACGAAGGCCAGCACGCCAAAGTTGATGAACAAGATCGCGATGCCCGTGCGCGGGTCGTCGGCGGTGGGTTTCTTGAACCCCCACGCGATCCCCTTGTGCTCGCCTCCCTGCGCGCTGGGCGAGGTCGCCAGCAAGGGCGCGCCCGCGTCGTCAACCGGCGCGACCGCGGTGAGGGTCGCCGCTTGCGTCGCGGCCGCCCCGAGGCTCACGCCGCCGGCGAAGACGGCACACGCGAGGGCGATGGTCACGAAGCGGCTCATGCTGCCCTCCCGAGGATCTTCGCGACCACGTCTTTCGCGAGCGAGTCCACGCGGCCGCTCAGCGAGTCGCGCGCGACCGCGGCGTCCTGCTCGAGCGCGCCGCGCGTCTGCTCGAGCATCGCGGCGGCCTCGGACCGAGCCCGCCCGACCACCGCGGCCTCCTCTCGCTCCGCCACCACGCGCTGATCGCTGCGCGTGCCCATGGCCTTCTCGCGCGCCGACTTGAGGTTCATGGCGTACTCGTCGCCGAGCGCGTTCGCCTGCGCGAGCACCTCTTCAGAGCGCTCAAGCGCCCCGTCGATGCGCACCGTTCGAAGGTCACGCACTTTAAGCCAAGGTTTAAAGAGCAGCACGTGAAGGATGAGACAAAGGAGGAGAAATATGCCGCCCTGCACAAAGAAGGTGCCGTCGATATCGACGACGGGCGCGGCGAGCAGCGTGAACGTTGGGTAGGGCATCGGGGCTCCCTGGCCTGTTGATCGTGAAGGCGCGACGTGTGGCGAAAGCTCCGTTTCGCGTCGCATGGACCAGGCGGGCGGCAGTTATCACGCTGACACATGGGCGTCAACGTCCACGCCACCATTTATCGGCTCCGCAAGCGCGGCCATGCGCGGATGTGACGCGTGCCCCTCCGCAGCCCAGTTACGCGGCTTCGCGGCTAGTTCGCGGGCTGCGCGACCGGTCGCTCGGGGGGGGCCGCGGGAGCCCTGACCGAAGAATCCGCCACCATCCGCACCTGACCTTGAATGATCGCGCCGCGATCTACGGACAAGGATGGCGCCATGACGTTGCCCTGCACCCGCGCCGTCGCCCGGACCTCAAGGTCGGTGCTCGCGCTGAGATCGCCTCGCACTTGGCCTTCCACCACCACCCGGCCCGCGTGGACTTGGGCCTCCACCTGAGCGGTCTCACCGATGATCAAGCCCCCTTCGGTTTCGATCTCTCCCGAGAAGTCTCCATCGACGCGGACGGTGCCTTCAAACGTGAGTTTTCCTTCAAACTTCGAGCCTCTGCCCAATATCGTTGTGATCTCGTCGTTCTTCATCGTGAGCTGCGGCGCCGATCAGGCGCGTCTCTCACATGGTCGCCTAACCGTGGGCCGGTTGGGTAGCGTTTTTTTGCAACTAATTTTCCAAGCTTGGAGCGAACGCTGCGTTCGATACCTCGCCCCGCCGAACCCGACGCGTCGGGTACATTTGCCCGACCTTCGGCCCCACGGCGCCGTCTGCGGCCTCCGCTCCCCTCCGATCTGGGCGGCCGGCCCCCCCCCCGGCCTGCGATCCGCTCCCCTCCCACCGGCCCCGCCTTTGGGAGGATCCCCCCTCCTAGCAGGCCAAAGGGGTCTGCGAATGCCGAGGCAACTGATCTTGCCACCTTCCCCGCAAAACGGTGCGGGCCCGTGGAGTAGACGCCGCTGCGTCACAGACGTACGATGGTGGTGCAATGGCGCGTAAATCCCGGCAGTCGGAGCCACCTCTCCCGCGAGAGGGTGGCGGGGAATCGTTCGCGGTCGCAAACTCGCGGCCGCAGCAGATCCTCTCCATGCTGCGCTCGATGCTCGGGGCAGTTCCGAGCTCTCAGTTTTTGGTGGCGACATTCGACGCCTCGGGATTCCCGACGGCGCAGATGCGACTCGACCGCCCGTTCGATCTCCCCTCCGCCATGGTGATAGGTCGTCACCAGCGCTGCGCGCTCTGGATCCGAAGCGATCGATCGGTGAGCTTGCGCCACGTGCTCCTTACGATCTGGCAGGGCGTCGAAGGGATCTTGCGCATGCGCGCCTACGATCTCGGCGGCCGCGGTGGCATCCTGCTCGCCGACGGACAGCGTGTAGACGGCGTTCTGGCGGAGTCGCACCTGGGCATCGTCGTGGGCACGTCCACCTTGTTCGTATTGCCGGGCGGGGAGGCGGGCATGGAGCGCCTCGAAGGCGCCACCGACGAGGTACACCGGCGCCTCACGCGGGTCTCCCGCGACGACCTGGCCATCATGGACGGCCTCGAATGCCTCCCGGGGCTGGCGCATGTCGGCGGGTACCGTAGCTCCGATGTGATCGAGCGCCCCAACGACTTCCGCGGCGAGCTGCGCTTGAGCGCGCCGCGCTCCACCCTCGGGCGCATCGAGAGCCGCACGCTGGAGATCGACGAAGGGCAGCTGCGCCAAGGCCTGCTTATCGGGCGATACAGCGATCGCTGCTCCCTCGCCGGGAGCGGGCGGAACTTGTCTCGAGTCCACGCGCTGGTCTGCGAGGAATCCCCCAACACGCTCTTGGTCTACGACCTCGCGAGCACCAACGGCGTGCGGCCCATCGACGACCCAGACGGGCCCTCGCGGGCGGTGGTCCGGCTGACGCCCGACGCGCCGTGCCTCCTCGGCCACTTCGAGCTGTCGTGGACCCCGTTCGCGGCGCCCACAGTGCACTGACATCGCAGCGTGTCCCCTCCCGCCGCGGTGCGCGCCATGTGCGACGAGGCGCGCCACGTGAGGGCGCAGTCGGCGGCGCCCCTCGCGTCTCCCCTCGCGTCTCCCCTCGCGTCTCCGCCTGCGTCCCACGTCTCGCTCCGACCGAGGTTTTTGGCCCTCACGCGGCGCCTTTATGTTAGACGCAGCACCGGGGAGCAGGGACGCTGCACCCCACAAGAGAGCGTAGAGAACGATGAGCGCCGCATCTCCAGGGAATCCCAGATCACTCCTTCGCTCGACGGTCATGCTTAAAATTGTGATGGCTGTCACGGGCTTCGCCCTCGCGGGCTTCGTCCTCGGCCACATGGTCGGGCATCTTCAGATGTTCCTCGGCCGCGACGCGTACAACGGCTACGCCCACTTCCTCAAGCACGACATCGTCAAGCTGCTGTGGATCGCGCGGCTCTCCTTGCTCGCCTGCGTCGCGCTGCACGTCGCCGCCGCGGCGTATCTGTCCAACCTCAACCGCGCCGCCCGTCCACGAGGCTACCGGGTCGTCAAGCACCAGCGCACGTCGGTGTTCGCGCGGACGATGATGTGGAGCGGGCTCACGGTGCTGGCCTTCGTGATCTATCACGTGCTCCACTTCACCCTCGGCGTCGTCCACGGCGAGCACTTCGCACAGCTCGACCCCTCGGGCCGCCCGGACGTGTTCAATAACTTCGTCCTCAGCTTTCAAGACCCGCTGATCTTCGGCGCCTATGTGGTCGCCAACTGCGCGCTCGCTGGTCATTTGAGCCACGCCCTCAGCAGCATGTTCAAGACCCTAGGGTTGTCCACCGGCCGCTTCAAGGGCCTCTTTGAGCCGCTCGGCCCCGCGTTCGCCGGCGTCTGCCTGCTCGGGTTTTTGCTCCCTCCCCTCGCGTGCTTCACCGGCACGCTGAATCCTCAATATGAGGTCGCCGACGCTCCGGCCCTCTCAAGCTCAACAGCCCAACGCTGAGCCCCGAAGGAACGTCACCATGAAACTTGATTCCAAGATCCCCTCCGGCCCCGTCGAAGACGCGTGGAACTCCCACAAGTTCAACCTGCGCCTCGTCAACCCGGCCAACAAGCGAAAGCACCGCGTGATCGTGGTGGGCAGCGGACTCGCGGGCGCCTCCGCGGCCGCCTCACTCGGCGAGCTAGGCTACGACGTCGACTGCTTTTGTTTCCAAGACAGCCCCCGCCGCGCGCACAGTATCGCCGCCCAAGGGGGCATCAACGCCGCCAAAAACTATCAAAATGACGGCGACAGCGTGTATCGCCTGTTCTACGACACGGTCAAAGGGGGAGACTTCCGGGCCCGCGAGGCCAACGTCTATCGCCTCGCGCAGGTGTCCGTGAACATCATCGACCAGTGCGTGGCCCAGGGCGTCCCCTTCGCCCGCGAGTACGGCGGCGTGCTCGCCAACCGCTCCTTCGGCGGCGCGCAGGTGTCCCGCACGTTCTACGCGCGCGGCCAGACGGGGCAACAGCTGCTGCTCGGGGCCTACGCGGCCCTCAACCGGCAAATCGACACGGGCAAGGTGACCATGCACACCCGCACCGAGATGCTCGACCTGGTGGTCGTCGACGGGCACGCCCGCGGCATCATCACGCGCGACCTGATCACCGGTGAGATCTCCCGTCACGCGGCGGACGCCGTCTGCCTCGCCACCGGCGGCTACGGCAACGTGTTTTTCTTGTCCACCAACGCCAAAGGCTCCAACGTGACCGCGAGCTTCCGCTGCTACAAGCGCGGCGCGGGATTCGCCAACCCCTGCTTCACCCAGATCCATCCGACCTGCATCCCGGTGAGCGGGCACTACCAGAGCAAGCTCACCTTGATGTCGGAGTCGCTACGCAACGACGGCCGCGTGTGGGTGCCCCGCGATCCCAAGGACGTCGAGAAGACCCCCAAGGACATCCCGGAGGCGGAGCGCTACTACTACCTGGAAGAGCGATACCCCAGCTTCGGCAACCTCGTGCCTCGCGACGTCGCCTCCCGCGCCGCCAAGAAAGTGTGCGACGACGGGCTCGGCGTCGGCCACGTGGTCGACGGGCAGCGCAACGCCGTCTACCTCGACTTCTCCGACGCCATCAAGCGCGACGGGAGAGAGGTCATCGCGGATCGCTACGGCAACCTGTTTGACATGTACGAGCGAATCTCGGGCGACAGCCCCTACGAGACGCCCATGAAGATCTTCCCCGCCGTCCACTACACCATGGGTGGTCTGTGGGTCGACTACAACCTCATGAGCAACCTCCCCGGCTTGCACGTCCTCGGAGAGGCGAACTTCTCCGACCACGGGGCCAACCGCCTCGGCGCGAGCGCGCTCATGCAGGGCCTCGCCGACGGCTACTTCGTCCTCCCCTACACCATCGGGAACTACCTCGCGACCGCGCACCAAGGCCCCGTGGACACGAGCCACCCGGCCTTTGACGCCGCCGAGGCCGAGGTCCGCGCCAAGTCGCAAAAGCTGCTCTCGGTGGGAGGCGCGACGCCGGTGGATCAGTTCCATCGCGAGCTGGGCAAGATCATGTGGGAATACTGCGGCATGTCCCGCACCGAGGAGGGGCTCAAGAAGGCCCTCGAGCTCATCCCCGCCCTCCGCGCCCGCTTCTGGAGCGACGTGGCGGTGCCCGGCGGCGACGAAGAGCTCAACCCTTGGTTTGAGAAGGCCGGTCGCGTCGCGGACTTCCTCGAGTTCGCAGAGATCATGGTGCACGACGCGCTCGAGCGCGCCGAATCGTGCGGAGGACACTTCCGCGCGGAGTATCAGACCGGCGAAGGCGAGGCGCTCCGCCGCGACGACGACTTCGCCCACGCGGCGGTCTGGGGCTTCGAGGGCGAGGGCCAAGCCCCTGCCCTCCACAAAGAGCCGCTCGCCTTCGACAACGTCAAGCTGACCACCCGGAGTTATAAGTGATGAAGATAAAACTCAACGTTTGGCGACAAGATGGTCCCACGGATCAAGGGCGCTTCGAACACCACCACGTGGACTGCACAGAGGACATGTCGTTCCTCGAGATGTTCGACACGTTGAACGAGCGCCTGATCTCGGCGGGCGAGTCTCCCGTGGCCTTCGATCACGACTGCCGCGAGGGAATCTGCGGCATGTGCTCCATGGTCATCGACGGGCTCCCGCACGGCCCACAAAAAGGGACGACCACCTGCCAGCTCCACATGCGGCAATTCGCGGACGGTGACGAGATCACTGTGGAGCCGTTTCGCGCCCGCGCCTTCAAGGTGCTCAAGGATCTCGTGGTCGACCGCTCCCCCCTCGACCGCGTGCAACAAGCGGGTGGCTACATCTCCGTGAGCACGGGCGCGCCTCCCGACGCGAACGCGCTCCCGATCGGCAAGGCCACGGCGGACGAGGCCTTCGACTACGCCGCCTGCATCGGGTGTGGTGCGTGCGTCGCCGCGTGCCCGAACGCCTCCGCGATGCTCTTCTCCTCGGCGAAGGTCGCGCACCTCGCCCTGCTCCCGCAGGGCCGAGTGGAGCGCACCACCCGCGTCACGCGCATGGTCCAAGCCATGGAGCACGAGGGGTTTGGAGGTTGCACCAACCACGGAGAGTGCGAAGCCTCGTGCCCCAAGGAGATCAGCGTGGACGCCATCGCGATGCTCAATCGCGAGGTGATGGCCGCCAACCTCTCGCCCCGTTGAGGAGCCCCGCGCCACGACGTCGTCAGGCCCGGCGGCGGCGGCTCCACACCATCCCCGCGCCGCTGAGCGAGAGCAGCAACAAGGAGAGCCCGGCGAGCACCGACAACGCCTGCCCCGGGAGCCCGATGAGCTCCCCCGTGTGGAGCTTGAAGACCACGCGCAGCCACCCGCCCTTGCCCGAGCGGCGCTCCACGACGGCGCCAGCGCGGTCCAAAAACATGATCGTCGCGTCCTCGTCGTCGAGCCACACCACGAAGGGCGCGCCCTCGCTGGAGGGAATCTCCACGTCCGTCGCCGCAGCGCCGACCTCCTCCGTCGCGATGGCCACGATCTCCTCGATCCCCAATGAGCGCTCGACCGGCGCGACCGTCGGCTTCGGCTGCCGGAAGTTGCCGCGGAATGTCAGCAAGATCCCCGTGACCGCGATGAGGGAGAGGAACAGACACGCCGCGATCCCCACCGCGTTGTGAACCTTGAACAGGCGGCGCCGCGCGGTGTTCATTGTCCGCCCCCGAGCGCGCGCTCAAAGTCTGCGACGAGGTCTTCGACGTCTTCGATGCCCACGCTCACCCGCACCACGCCGTCGGTGATCCCGAGGTGCGCGCGACGCTCCGCCGACATCGTCGAGTGGCTCGAGCGCGCTGGCACGCTGACGAGGGTCTCGATCCCTCCCAAGGAGGTCGCGTGGGCCGCGACGGCGACACGATCCACGAAGCGGCGAGCGGCGGCGGCGTCACCCAGCTCGAACGCGAGCATGGCGCCATCGTCGCGCATGCAGTCCCCGTGCTCCTCGGCGCGCGGATAATGGAGCGCCCTCACCTCGGGTCGCCGCGCGAGCCACCCAGCCAGCACCCGCGCGTTGTCTCGCATGGCCGCCCATCGCAGCGGCAGGGTCTTGATGCCGCGGGTCAGCAGCCACGCGGCGCCGGGGTCGAGGTTGCTCCCCACACGGGTCATGCACGCGTAGACCTCGGCCACGATCCGGGCGGCCCCCGCCACCGCGCCGGCGGTCACGTCGCTGTGCCCGTTGAGGAACTTGGTGGCGCTGTGGACCACGAGATCCGCCCCCAGCGACCACGGCTGCATGGCCATCCCCGCCGCGAAGGTCGCGTCCACCGCCAGCAACGCCCCGTGGGCCTGACAACGCTGAGCGATCGCGCCCACCTCCGCCACCTGCATCAACGGGTTGGAGATGGCCTCGCACCACACGAGGTCCGCGGGGCGCTCGAGCGCCCCCTCGAGGCTCCCTGGATCAGCCGCGTCGAACCGACTGACCTCCACACCGCGCGCCGAGAGATCTCGTGCGAGCACCTCTTCGGTCCCGCCGTACAGCACCCCCCCGGCCACCACCCGGCCGCCGGGCGGCACCAAGGCAGTGAGGACGCCGTGGACCGCGGCCATCCCCGACGACAGCACGAGCCCCGCGGGGGCCCCCTCCACGGCGGCGACCATCGCCCCCGCGAGGCGGGTCGTCGTGCAACCAAACCGGCCATAGGTGTCGATGCGGTCCACGTCCGCGCGGGTCGCCAGCGCCTCCTCTGCCTGGGCGTCGAGCCGAAAGGTGGTAGACCGCTCCAGCGGCGGCGCCAGGCCTGCCCCTTGAGCGTCTGCGCGCGCGTGCACCAAGGTCGTCGTGAGCCCCCGTCTTCGTTCCTCCATCCCGCCTACTTTGCTGGCGATGGGGCGCCGGATGCAAGCCGCCACGCCACCGGATCCGCGCGAAGAGCACGCGTGACAGGCGCCGTTCACGACTCGTCCCGATTTCCTCGCGTTTACGCCTGTACTACGTCCCGCTGGCTAGGTATACCGCGCGGGCAGGAGATAGCATGCCCCGTCGTAACAAAATCACTGTCGTTGGCGCCGGAAACGTAGGCGCCACCATGGCCCATTGGGCCGTCCAAAAACACCTCGGCGATGTCGTCTTGGTCGACATCAAAGAAGGCCTGCCCCAAGGCAAGGCGCTCGACCTCTCCGAGGCCGCCCCGGTCATGGGCTTCGACTGCACCTTGACCGGCACCAACGGCTACGACGAGACCGCTGATTCCGATGTGGTCGTCATCACCGCCGGCGTCCCGCGCCGCAAAGATCCAGAGACCGGTGAGTTCACCAGCCGCGACGACCTCGTCGAAATCAACCGCAAAATCGTCGGGTCCGTCACGCGCGAGATCGCGGGCCGGTCCCCGAACGCCGTGCTCATCTGCGTCTCGAACCCACTCGACGCCATGTGCCACGTGATGCTGGCGGAATCTGGATTCCCGAAAGAGCGCGTCATCGGCATGGCCGGCGTGCTCGACACCGCCCGATACAAGTACTTTATCTCCGAGAAACTCGGCGTGAGCGTGGACGACATCCACGGCATGGTGCTCGGCGGTCACGGTGACACCATGGTGCCCGTGCCGAGCCACACCTCGGTCGGCGGCATCCCGCTCACCGAGCTCATGGACAGCGAGACCATCGACAAGATCATCCACCGCACCCGCAAGGGCGGCGGAGAGATCGTCGGGCTCCTCGGATACTCGGGCTACTACGCGCCCGCCGCCTCGGTGTGCGCCATGGTCGAGTCCGTCGTCCGCGACCGCAAGCGCGTCCTGCCCACCGCCTGCCTGCTCAACGGCGAGTACGGCTACGAGAACCTGTACATCGGCGTCCCCGCCGTCCTCGGAAAGGCCGGCGTCGAGAAGATCATTGAGATGAAGCTCGGTGACAAAGAGAAAGAGATGCTGGAGATCTCGGCCAACGCCGTCCGCGACGTGGTCAAGCTCCTCCCTTACTAACCCCTGCCCCAGCGACTGCGAGGCGTCCCATGAAAATTCACGAGTACCAAGGCAAACAACTGCTCCGCGAAGCCGGCGTCCCGGTCCCATTGTCCGAGGTGGTCTTTGACGCCCCGGCAGCCGCCGCCGCGGCGAAGAAGCTCATCGAGACCACCGGCAACGAAATCGTGGTGGTGAAGTCTCAGATCCACGCGGGCGGCCGTGGCAAGGGCCGCTTCAAGGAGCACCCCGACCTCGGCGGTGTGAAGGTCGTCAAGGGCGCCGAGGCGGCGGCCGCGGCCGCAGAGAAGATGCTCGGCAGCACCCTCGTCACGATCCAGACCGGCCCGGAGGGCAAGCGCGTGAATCGGCTGCTCATCGAGCAGGGCATGGACATCAAGCGAGAGCTCTACCTCGGGGTCACGCTCGACCGCGAGAGCGGCCGCAACACCGTGATGGCATCGACCGAAGGCGGCACCGAGATCGAGGAGGTCGCGCACGCGACCCCCGAGAAAATCCTCACCGAGACCATCGACCCGGCCATCGGGCTCGGCGGTTTCCAGGGGCGCAAGCTCGCCTACGCCCTCGGGCTCGAGGGCAAGACCGCGCGCACCATGGCGTCGTTCTTGGGCAAGGTGGTCGCGGCCTACGACGAGCTCGACTGCTCGATCCTTGAGATCAACCCCCTCGTCGTCACCGGCGACGGGCAGGTGCTCGCGCTCGATGCCAAGGCGAACTTCGACGACAACGCCCTGTATCGCCACCCCTCCATCGAGGAGCTGCGCGACCCCGAAGAGGAGGACGCCGCGGAGCTTGAGGCCAAGAAGTGGGACCTCAGCTACGTCAACCTCGACGGCACCATCGGCTGCATGGTCAACGGCGCGGGGCTCGCCATGGCCACCATGGACATCATCAAATACTTCGGGTCGGAGCCCGCCAACTTCCTCGACGTGGGCGGCGGCGCGACCAAGGAGAAGGTCACGGAGGCCTTTAAGATCATCACCCAAGATCCAAAGCTCACCGGCATCTTGGTCAATATCTTCGGCGGGATCATGAAGTGCGACACCATCGCCGAGGGCGTCGTCAGCGCCGTCAAAGAGGTCGGCTTACAGGTCCCCCTCGTCGTGCGACTTGAGGGCACGAACGTCGAACTCGGCAAGAAAATCATTCAAGAGAGCGGACTCAACGTCACCACCGGTGACTCCCTGCGTGACGCCGCCCAGAAAATCGTGGAGCTGACACAATGAGCGTACTCGTCGACAAGAACACCCGCCTCCTCGTACAGGGAATCACCGGCAAGACCGGCATGTTCCACGCGGAGCAGTCGCTCGGTTACGCGGGCACCCAAGTCGTCGCCGGCTGCACCCCGGGAAAGGGCGGCGGCGCCGTGCTCGACGGGCGCGTGCCGGTGTTCGACACCGTCGTGGGCGCTGTGGAGGGCACCGGGGCGAACGCCACGGTCATCTTCGTGCCGCCGCCGTTCGCCGCCGACGCGATCATGGAGGCCGCCGACGCTGAGATCCCGCTCATCGTGTGCATCACGGAGGGCATCCCCGTGTCCGACATGATCCGCGTCAAGCGCTACCTGCAGGGTCGCTCGAGCCGGCTGATCGGCCCCAACTGTCCGGGGATCATCACGCCAGAGCAGTGCCGCATCGGCATCATGCCGGGCTACATCCACAAGCCTGGGCGCGTCGGCGTCATCTCCCGATCTGGCACCTTGACCTACGAAGCGGTCCACCAGCTCACGAGCCTCGGGCTCGGCCAGACCACCGCCATCGGCATCGGCGGCGACCCGGTCAACGGCACAAACTTCGTCGACTGCCTCAAGCTCTTTAACGAGGATCCGGCGACCGAGGGCATCGTGATGATCGGTGAGATCGGTGGCACCGACGAAGAGGAGGGCGCCGCGTTCATCAAGGCGCACGTCAAGAAACCTGTGGCCGGGTTTATCGCGGGCGTCACGGCGCCGCCCGGCAAGCGCATGGGACACGCGGGCGCCATCGTCTCCGGTGGCAAGGGCACGGCCGAAGGCAAGCTCTCCGCCATGCGAGACGCCGGCGTCGCCATCGCAGATACGCCCAGCGACATCGGCACCACGATGGCCGCCCAAATGTGAGCGCGCCTCCGCTCGGGGCAGACATGAGGCGTCGCGGGCCCCGCCCTCTCGCCGCCTCAGGCTGCTGTGGTGCGCGCCGCCGACGCGAGCGACTCGCTCACGATTTCTCCAACGGATCCCGACGGGTGGCCATGCTCTTCGAGGGGTAGGCGCCAGACACCCCGGCCTGGCTGCCCGCGCCGACGCGCGCGACGCCATCGGAGTCGCCGCTCTCGAGCTCGGAGGTCTTCATCATGGTGGAGCTGTACACGTCACCCATGAAGCGGATCTGCGCGGGGATCAGGTGCCGAAGCTGCCACGTCGTCGTCCGCGCGCGGCGCTGAGCGATGTCGAGGCGGATGCGGAGCGGAACGATCGCGAAGCCGGCCAACATCACCACCGCGCATCCGGCGATGGTCACGAACAGCTGCATCTCACCAGAGGTCTTCACCTTGAGTGGGACGACCACCATGAACTTCCCGACGTCCGAAGTCACGGTAGACGGCACGACGCCAAGGAATGGGAGCAGGGACAGCGCGATGATCGCTCCGCCGCCGGTCGCGATGACCCGCCACCCCCACCGCGCGGGAGTGTTGAGCGCGAAGGCCATGGTGACCACGGCGAGCATGGACGGCACCACCACGTAGACACCAAAGAAATTCACGAGCGAGGCGGTCGTCAAGACCGCGAGGACGAAGACGATATAGGAGTGCTGAGGCCCCGGCGCCCGCATTCTTGACACCGCGAAGCTCACGACGCTCGTGGCGGTGGTGCAGGCGATGAACGGGAGCAGATGGGCCCACTCATCGAGGTCTGCCATCTCCGCGAGCCACAGGCTGAACGCGTTGAGTCCCAGGAACACGAGCGCCCCCAGCCGCCCCGCGCTCTTCACCTGGTTCGCCTCGACCTCCTTAATCTCCTCGACGACCTCCGCCGGGACCTCCCGCACGGGCGCCCCGAGCAGCTCTACGAAATCGGAGAGCGCGCCGGCGTGATCGGGCTGCAAGGCGAGCGCCCTCCCCAACAGCTCGAGCTTCCTCGCGCGCACCTCCTCCATCGACTCATGCTGGTAGTCCCTCACGACGCACGTCGCGAGTTCATAAAGATCCTCCGCTTGACGGCCGCGCGACTCCATGTCCCGATATCCGTCGAGGTGTCGTTGGATCTGCTCGTGCATCTCGCGGGGGCTGCACGTGCGGAGCTCGGCCACTGGATTAAGCGCGATCTCGATGAGCTCGCTGATCTCCGGAGAGATCGCGAGCTCGGGGAACAGCTTGATGACCCGGATGAGCCCCGTGCTCATCGTGGATTTCACGCGCTCTTTGGCCGTGCGTCCGCGATGCAGCCGCCGACCCGTCACGATCTCGTAGAGCAGCACCCCGAGCGCGTAGACATCGGCCTCCGGACCCACTTTCACCACGTGATTCCCCCTCGCCTGCTCCGGGGCCATATAGCCCGGCGTTCCGAGCATGACTCCGTCCTTGGTCGGATCCGGCGGTTCAAACACCCCATCGGTGTCGAGCGAGACCTCGTCCTCGCCCGAGTCCGCGACGCTCTCTTCGACCTCGTACTTCGCCAGGCCCCAGTCCAGCAAGTAGACCTCACCAAACTCCCCAAGCATGACATTGGCCGGCTTGATGTCTCGGTGGATGACGCCGCGCTGGTGAATAAAGTCAACCGCGAGGCACAGCCGGGAGAAGTCCTCGAGCAATCGCCTGATGGAGAAGGCCGCGGTCATCGAGGGCTCCCCCGAGCGTCGCCCACGCAACACCTGCGAGAGCGTCTGCCCGCGCACCCGCTTCATCGAGAAATACGGGCGCCCATCGACGGTCGATCCGACGTCGTAGATCGGCACCACCGTCGGATGTTCGAGCTGCCCTTGCAGCATCGCCTCTTGGACGAAGCGCTTCGCCGAGCGCCCTCCGGGCGCCTTCCGAGGCGAGAGCACCTTGATCGCCACCTCTCGACCGATCCGCGTATCGACGTGCGTGCGGACCTCTCCCATTCCGCCCTTCCCGAGCAGCCCCCCTTGCTCGTATCGGTCAGTCCCGAGGTCTCCCGGCCCAAACGCGGGGCGCGTCACCTCTTCGGTCATCGCGGGCTGTACCGCGCGATCAGCGTGTTTTCCCTCCACCGATGATCGCGCGCTCGTGGACGGGGGAGGCTCGCCCGATCCATCCACGGCGTGCTCCACCAAAGACTCGACCGTTTCTTCAGGGTTGATGTCCATGAACGTTCAACGCGCCCCCCCCAGAGAGTATCGCACAAGCGCACCGGCCTTTGAGTTCCGGTCCGGGACCATGTTCAAGCACCGGCCGCCTCGCTCGACCTACGTTGTTCGTGAGGTCTCGTTACCCGCTGTCGGTCCCGTCGAGATGGGACGCGTCGCATCGCCACACCACGCACTCCACGATCCGGGATACAAGCGCGGAGGAGCGAGGCCCGCGTGCGTCATCGCCAAAATGAGATGGCAGGCGGTGACTCCCGAACCGCAGTATGCGACCGACGCTCCGCGCCCCGGGCCCTCCTCAGGCATGACAGACAAGAACGCTTCGCGGAGGATCGGACGGGCGCGAAACATCCCCGCTCCATCCAGGCTGTTCGCGCACGGTGACGACCGCGCCCCGGGGATGTGGCCAGCGACCGGATCGAGCGGCTCCACCTCGCCGCGATATCGCGCTGCGGCGCGGGCGTCGAGCAGCGTGGGCGCCCCTCCCTCGCGCACCCACGCCTCTACCATCGCAGTGGACACGACCTGTCGTCTGCGAAAGGACGGCGCGTAGTGACTCGGGGCGACTGACCTCACTGTGCGCTCTCGTTCTCGCGTGCCCGCCGTCCATGCCGGCCACCCACCGTCGAGCACCGCTACTTTCTCGAGCCCCGCATACCTCAACATCCACCAGAGCCGCGCGGCGATGCGACCGCCGAGATCGTCGTACACGACCACCTGGGTGTGCGCGTCCACCCCCAGCCGCTGAACGAGCGACGCCATCGCGGTGTCGTCTGGGAGCGGATGGCGACCGGTCTCGCCCGTGACGACCTGCCCGGAGAGATCGTCGTCGAGATGCGCATAGACCGCTCCAGGGATGTGTCCGCGCTCGTAGGCCGCCCGCCCCGCGTCCACGTCACGCAAATCAAAGCGGCAGTCCACGAATCGCCAGTCCGCGAGTCCAAGACCTCGTCGCGCCTGCTCCACGGTGATCAGGGTCTCAAACATCTCCGAGAGCATACCGCAATCGATGCATGCTCCCGCGGCCGCGCCCCCCGCAGAATTCAATTGGGGTGCTACGCTCCGCTCGATGGTCTACATCAACAAGGTCTACACCCGCTTTGGAGACAAAGGCGAGACGATGCTGGCCAACGGCGCCACCGTCTCCAAATCCTCGGCGCGCGTTCAAAGCTACGGGGACGTGGACGAGCTGAACGCGTGCCTCGGAGTGTTGCGCTTGGAGATCAGCCGCGGCGGCGCGGAGAGCCCACGCGCGAGTGCGTGGTGCGCGGCGCTGGATGCCACCTTGGAGCGCATCCAGCAGGAACTGTTCAACCTCGGCGCGGAGCTGGCCACGCCCGGCGCCGAGGGCTCGGCCACCGCGACGGTCGTAGAGGGCCGCCACATCAAGGCGCTCGAGGCTGAGATCGACGCGCGCAACGACGCGCTCGGACCGCTCACCAGCTTCATCTTGCCCGGCGGCGGCGCCGTCGCGACCATGGGACACCTCGCGCGCACCGTGTGCCGACGAGCCGAGCGTCACGTGGTCGCCCTGATGGAGAGCGAGCCCGTCCGCCCCGAGACCCAGGTCTACCTCAATCGCCTCAGCGACCTCCTGTTCGTGCTCTCGCGGGACGCGAGTCGAGAGTTTGGGGCGCCCGAGGTGCTGTGGAACCCAAAGACCACATGAGGTCCAACCCGTGAAAAAGTTCCGTTACGAATATCCGCCGATGGAGGCCCACTTCGTCCAGGCGCCCTCGCCCGAGGCGGTCCTGGCGTTCCTCAAGCGCACCTACCCCCACAACTTCGACGCCGTCGCCCCCACGATGGTCGAGATCCCTCGCTGGCCCGATTTTTGGAAGACCCTCGACATGGACGGCCGCGCCGTCCCTGGTCACCGCCGCGAGTGAGCGCGGAGTGCTCGTCCTCGGCTAGCGCGCCTCGATCGCGGCCCGGACACCGTTGGCGAGCAGGGCCACGCCTTCGCCCCAAGTCCGCTCGTCGCCAGCGTCTCGCCGCGCGCGCCACCGCGGATGGTTCTCCGCGTACAAGAACGCCTCCGGGTGCGGCATGAGCCCGAACAGGCGCCCGCTTGCATCGCACAGCGCGCCTGCCCCACCCTCCGATCCATTCGGATTGTGGGGCCACTCGCGCGTCGGGTCCCCATCACCGTCCACGTAGCGTAGCGGGATTTGGTGCGCGCCGTCGAGCCGCTCCCTCAGCCCACTCGAGCCGTACACCAGCTTGCCTTCGCCGTGACGACTCGGCAGTTCAATCCGATCCACGCCGCGTGTCCACACACAGGGGCTCTGGGCGTCGGCGCGCATCGTCACCCAGCCATCGTAGTAGCCGAGGCGCTCGTTGGAGACCAGCGACGCCTGCTGCGGCGCGAGCTCACCTTGAGGTCGATCAAACCCTGGCAATATGCCCAGCTTCACCATGGTCTGAAAGCCGTTGCACATGCCCACGGCCAAGCCCCCCCGGTCCACGAAGCGCGCGAGCCCCTCGCCGAGTCGGTATCGCAGCCGGTTGGCGTAGACGCGCCCGGAGGCCACGTGATCACCAAACGAGAATCCGCCGATGAACGCGAGCACGTCCCACCGCGAGAGGCGATCCGCCGACGACTCGGCGATCAAATCCCCCACGTGCACCCTGTCCACGGCGCACCCGAGCCGCTGAAACCCCGCCGCGGTCTCGTCCTCGCAGTTGAGCCCGTAGCCGGTCATCACCAGCACGCGCACGTTCGCGGCGTGCCGCGGGTCGAGGCGCATGGCCTCGCAAAGTTGGGGGTCAAAGTCCATGGAGTCCCTCCTTGAAGCTCGCGCGCAGCACATCCGCGCCGACACCGAACCCGTGCGTCTCGTGGATGAAGCGGAGGTGTCCGCCCTCCTCCGATTCCTCGACGCTCCCGAGGCACTCGCCTCCATGCGCTTCCACGAGCGCCGCCGCCTCCTCGGCGTCCGACTCCGCCACCGTAAAGACGATGCGGCCCGTGGACTCCGAGAACCACGCGAGCGGCGGTTCGAGGCCTCCCGGCGCGCGCTCCACACAGATACCGAGCGGGGAGGACATGACCATGTGTCCGAGGGTCACCGCGAGGCCCCCACGACCGACGATGTGCGCGCTCTTGACGGCGCCTCGATCGCGCAGCGCCGCGAACGCCCGATACGAGGCGGCGCAGGCCCGCGCGTCCGTGCGCGGCACGCTGTCTGACCAGCGGCCGAGCATGCGGCACAGCTCGCTCCCACCGAACTCAGCGCGGGTGTGTCCGAGCACGAACACCACGTCGCCTTCGGCCCGAGGTTCGAGGCTCAACGCCGCCCCCACGTCCTCCATCTGGCCCATCACGGACACCAGCAGGGTCGGCGGGATCGAGATGCGGACGCCGTCGAGATAGGCGTCGTTCTTCATGGAGTCTTTCCCGCTGATGAGCGGGATCCCGTGGGCCACACACGACTCGTACAAGGCCTCGCAGCAGCGCACGAGCTGCGCCAGCTTATGCGCGCCGTCCGGATTTTTCTCGCTCTCGACGGGATCCGGCCAACAAAAATTATCGAGCGCGCTCACGCGGTCGATTCGAGCGCCCGCGCAGAGCACCCGTCGCAACGCCTCGTCGACGCACGCGTGCCCCATCGCGTGCGCGTCAATGTCCGAATAAAACGGGTGGATCCCCTCTCCGAGCACGACCCCTTCGCGCCTCCCATGGCGGGCTCGCATGACCGACGCCGTCGAGGGGACGTCACCGCGGTGACCACACCAGGGTTTGATCACGCTCAAGCCCTTAACCTCGTGGTCGTAGGCGCGCGCGCGGTCTTCTTGGCTCGCGATGCTCGGGCGCGCGAGCAGCCGGCTCATGATCGCTGCGATCCCCTGGTCGCTCACCAGCGACGACAGCGTCTCGTTATCTGTTGACTCGCGTGAGGGAGGGCTCCACCGCGCCTGCAGGGTCGGCAACGGCACCCCCTCGTGCAAGAACGCGAGGTCGAGATCGCAGACCATCTCGTCCCCGTAGGCGACCTCAAAACGGCCGGAATCTGTAAACACACCCAACACACTGGCCTCCACTTCTCGTCGCTCGGCGAGGGCCATGAACGTGTCGAGGTGCTCCACGGGCACCGCCACAGTCATGCGCTCTTGGGCCTCAGAGATGAGGATCTCCCACGGGGCGAGCCCTGGATATTTGACCGGCGCCTTCGCGAGATCGATCCGAGCCCCGTCGGTGAACTCCGCCATCTCGCCCACCGAGCTTGAGAGCCCCCCCGCGCCGTTGTCGGTCATCCCGGAATAGAGCCCACCGTCGCGGGCCTCCGCGAGCATGTCAAACATCATGCGCTGGGTGATGGGATCGCCGATTTGCACCGCTTGCACCGGCGAGTCCTCGTCGAGCTCCACGCTGGAGAAGGTGGCTCCGTGAATCCCATCTTTCCCGATGCGGCCGCCGAGCATGACGATGGCGTCCCCCACCGAGACCGGTTTCTCGTGCGTCGGCACCCCCGCGCAGATCGCCGGCATCACCGAGACGGTGCCGCAGTACACCAGGGGCTTGCCCGCGTACCGGTCGTCGAACAGCTCGAAACCACGGCTGTACGGAACCCCGGAGTGGTTCCCCCCGTCGATCACCCCGTCGTGCACGCCGTCGCGAATCCGACGCGGATGCATCAGTCCCTTCGGCAGGGCCCCGTCGTGTCGAGGATCCCCCAGGCAGTAGCCCCACACATTGGTCAACAGGTCAGCGCCCCGCCCCGTGCCGAAGCTGTCACGGTTGACGCCCACGATCCCCGTCATCGCCCCTCCGTACGGGTCCAGCGCCGACGGTGAGTTGTGGGTCTCCACTTTGTACGCGAGGTGGTCCTCCTCCGTAAAACGCACCACCCCCGCGTTGTCGTGAAACACAGACACCAAGAAGGACGCCCCCTCTTCGTCGAGCCCGGCCTCCTCACGCTGCTTCGCCACGGTCTCTGTGGCCCCGCGCACGTAGGTCTTGAACAGCCCCTCGTCGAGCCGCGTGGAGCCCCCGTCCGGTCCCTCGTAGCTGATCGAGGACGCGAAGATCTTGTGCTTGCAGTGCTCGCTCCATGTCTGCGCGAGACACTCCAGCTCCGCGTCGTTGGGATCCCGCCCCGACGCCTTGAAGTGCGCCTGAATCGCGCGCATCTCCTCAAGTGACAGCGCGAGCATCCCCTCTTTCGAGAGCCGCGCGAGCGCCTCGTCCTCCGCGTCACACAGCGGCACTCGTCGGACGGTCGGCGTGGCCTGCGATCCTGCGGTCGGCACCCAAAGATCGAGGTCGCGAGGGAACTCCGAGATGGAGGCACGCTCGATGAGGCGGTTATGGAGCAGCTGGTCCGCGGCGCGCCTCACCTCCACCTCGCTCAGGCCGTCGAACAGGTACAGGGTCGAGCTGTACACCCGGCCCCGCGCTGGTCGCCCCAGGGCGTCCCCGATGGCGAGGCGGACCGTCGCGCCCACAGTGTCGGTGACCCCCGGCCGAAAACCCACCGCCAACGCGACGCCGGCGCTGAACGCTGGATCCGCGAGCATCCCCACACCGCCCACCTCCGCCACGGGGTCGACGAGGGCCTCCAGCGCGGTCTGGACCTGGGCGTCCGTCAGCTCCGCGCCATCTTCGGTCGTCACGTCGAGATGAAAGACACGCCGCGTCCGAAGCTGAGTCGGCGCCATCTGCAGCCACGCGTCCAGCCGCGCGCGCGTCCGGGTCGCGAGCGCGTCGGTGAGATCGGGCCGGGTTTCGATTTCGAGCCGATGGATCGCCACGGGGGGTGTCTCCCGCGCTGGCGCGAGCCTGTCAAGCACCCGCTTCGCGAGGCCACCCGGGGTCGCGTCTCCCGAGCCTGCGGGCGCTGCGGGCTGCCTGCGCGGGGTGTGGATTCCCGGCAGATTCCCGGAAAATTCCCGAAAGATCCCCGCAGCACGCGAGCCACTGTCCGCCACGATGCCGCCCTCAGGTTCGCCTCCGCGGCCGCCGGATCCGGTCCGACGCGCTTGACACCGCCCGGAAGAGCGCCCATTCTAAGGTCGCTGCGGAGGAGTCTGGTGATGCGGTGGTCCTCATCCGTGCCCGACCTGCGCCCCCGGTGAACCGCTGGGAGAGCCGCATTTCCCGCAGCCATCGAGATCTCCCCGGGTCATGCGACATGAGCGCTGCCCGTCCGCACGAAACAAGCGAACATGGAAGACCGCGCCACAACCCCCAGAGCCCCCGTCGAAGGCAGCACCGACGCCATTCGAGAGGCTCTGCTCAACCTCGTGCGAGACGTGGTCCACAGCCTCCCCTGCGACGCTACCTTGGGCCAACTGGTAGAGCAGCTAGAGACGCGCGACGAGCTTCGTCCGGTGCTCGAGGTCCTCACTGTGCAGCATATCCTTGAGTGGGGAAAAACCCGCCCGCGACCCACCGTCACCTCCCCCACCCCTGGCAGCGACGAAGACGGCGTGTACCTCGACGAGGACGGCAACTACACCACCGACCTCCTCGACGGCGCCGCCGCCGTCGTGCGACGCAAGGCCGACGTGGAGGAGGGCAACCTCTCGGTCCTCAACTTCCTCTCGAGGGCCGGCGCACACACCGAGCTCTCCATCTCGCGCGGCACTCGCCTCGACGCGGATCAGGTGAGGCTCGTGGTGCGACACCTCCGCAAGAAGGGCCTCATCCATTCGGAGGGGAGCGGCGCCAAGCGACGCAACCGCATCACCCGCGCCGGGACCCAGTT
Source organism: Myxococcales bacterium (assembly GCA_014240065.1). Taxonomy (GTDB): domain Bacteria; phylum Myxococcota_A; class Polyangia; order Nannocystales; family Nannocystaceae; genus JAAZXR01. Next base: position 37,598 of record JAAZXR010000013.1, on the reverse strand, counting down.
CCTCGCGAAATACGCCGGCCAAACTGGCGCCTGAGACGGCCCCCCCCGTCGCCCACGGGCGCGGCGGCGCACCCCGCGAGCGGCACACGCGAGCGGCGGGTCACGCTGCGAGCGAGCGAGGCTCACCCCTGCGGAACAATGGTCTCTTCGATAGCTCCAGTGAGGCAGCCGATGGCCGGGGAGAAGTCATCGTCGCAGATCGACTCGATGCAGCATTTGACCGCGTCCTCCTCGTCGAGGGACTCACACACCTCTCGCACGCGCACCGGAGGGATGGCTTGTCCCGTCGCGGTGTTCGTACAGCCGGGCCCAATGCCGAAGTTGAAGGTTTTCTCCTCCGGGGTATCAGGGTCACCTGCCAAGATATCCGCCGCCTGCCAGTCACGGTAGACCAAGTCGAGCACGCCCCCGGCGGTCGGCTCAAATGGCGCCTCGGGGTTGTGCGCGGTCACCTCCGGGACGCCGAGGATCCCCAACATGATCACATCACGATTGAGCGCGTTCTTCAGGTAACCGACGTAGCGGTTGTACACGGAGTGCAGCACGCCGTTGTCCACCGCGGTGCAGTCGGCGTAGATGCCGTTCATGTCGGGGCTGCCGCAGTCGACCCCCGCGTACCAACAGGTCGCGGACGTCGCCCGCTTTTTCTCCATGGTGGTGGGATCGAGCGGCCAGTAGTTGTCGAACATCTGATCGTAGAAGTAGACCTGGCCGTCAGGGCGCGTTGAGCAGTCCGCCTCATCCGTGACCACCGCGATCGCGAGCAGCGAGTTGTCGCGCAAGAACGGCTCGGCGCCAGAGTTCCACGCCTGGTTCGGGTTGAGCGCCTGGAGCATGGACTCCAGCGGCGCCTCGTATCCACATCCGCTGATCCCCTGAGGACCAATACACTCGAGCGCCGCGGTGACAGCGGCCACGCCTGAGAGTTGGTTGTTGCTGAGATCCGTGGCGTTGATGTTGGTGTTCTCACCGTTCCACTTGATGAACTGGTCACCATTGTTGAGCGTCACGCTCTTCTCACACACCGACAGACACGAGCCAAACGCGCTGCTCGTGTTGTTTTCAAAATCAGAGAGTCGATCGAGGCACGGGGTCGCCACCGGGGCGCCCTTGGCTGGTGCGTACCCCATGGGATGGAAATCAGTACACAAGGAGTGATCCATGTCGGTGGTGGTCACCATGATCTGGATATCTCCTTGCACCGGATTCCCCATGGCGTCCTCCAAGCTGTTGAGCTGGTCCACGAGCCCGGCGAAGTTTTGCGCGAGGTTCACCTGCTCCTCGGCCATGGTGCCGGAGTTGTCGATGACGAACAGCAGGTCCACCGCGCCGGTCCCGATCCCCCCGCCACCGTCGTCGCCGTCTCCGCCCACGGCCACATCGAGACAGCCGCCCGGTGGACACGGATCGCCGTCTCCTCCGTCCATGTCCCCGTCTCCGTCTCCGTCCCCGTCCCCCGTAATCGTCGAGTCGCCGTCGCCGTCTCCGGTGATCGTGGTGGTGGTGTCTCCACCATCGGCCGAGCCGCCCCCGCAGGCGCTGATCCCCATGAGCGTGATTAAGGTCCCTGCCGACAAGCCAATTATTCGTCGTAGCTGCATCTGTCTGCTCTCTTCCGTTGTTCGCGCGCACGCGCGCGGGGTGGACTATACCGCACCTGAGGCGAAGTGCCTGTCTCCCGCCCCAGGCTCCACGTCCGAACCGTGGAAATATTTCGCTGAACTTCGATATCCGAGTGGGGGCGGCCCGGGGCTTCGCCCCCCAACTGCTCCCTCGCCCTCCGCCGCCGATCGTTGCGTCCACGTACCGCGCGAACACCGCTGCGACCCGCGCAACTCCCTCGTGGCACGGCCAACGAGCCGCGAGCGCCCCGGCCTTCACCACTAGTACGGGCTTAAGATCAGGTAGGTGCGGCCTTCGTCCAGGGTGTTCGGGTCGTCGTCCTTGCCGCGGTCGTCTCCCTGGGCCCCGATGAGGAGATCGTCCTTCCCGTCGCCGCTGACGTCGCCGTGCGCTGTGACGCCGAAGCCCGCCTCCCCCGACTGCCAATCCCCATAGAAGGCCGCGTCCGCCGACGAGAGCGGGAGGGTCGCCGCCGGGGTGCCCGCGGTCACCCCCGCCAGCGTGCTGCCGAAGATGAGGTACGAGGTCCCGTCGTCACAGTTGCTGCAGTTATTATCGCTCCGCGGCGCCCCGAGGAACACGTCGCGCCCGTCGCCGTCCACGTCTCCCCCCGGCGCGACACCTCGACCGCTCCAATCTCCCAAACCCGCTCCGACGAAGGCATAGTCCGACGCCCCCAAGTCGAAGGTCGTGCCCGCCGGAGCGGCCATGATGGTCTCGCTCGTCATCAGGTAGGTCTTGCCGGCGTCCGTGCCTCCCTCACCGTTCGTGTTCGCTCCGATCAACAGATCCCCGTGGCCGTCCCCGTCCACGTCTCCCGCCGCTGCGATCGCGGCGCCGCTCTGCTCGCCCGAGGTGGCCCCAAGAAACGCGCGGTCGGCTTCACTCCCCACGCTGAACTGCGTACCCGCTGCCGCCGCGGTGACCGTGGCGCTGAAGAACAAGTAGGTCTTGCCGGTGGCTGCGCCCACTCCGCCGTCGTGGTGGTACGCCGCGAGCAGCAGGTCGTCTGTGGCATCGGAATCGACGCGGCCCGCGGTGGAGACGTGAATGCCGAGGTTGTCGCCGGCGGCCTCACCTGGGAACTCGTAGTCCGCGTCCGACAACGACACCGTCTGCGGAGCACCCCCTGCGGTGAGGGGGCCCCCGAGCATCAAGTAGGCCATGCCTTCGTCCAGGGTGCCGGTATCACCGTCAAAGCCCTCGTCGTTGAAGGGCGCCCCGATGACGAGGTCGTCCTTGAGATCGCCGTCCACATCCCCGGCCACCGCCACCGCGTAGCCGCTCCGATCACCCGCCGTCGCCCCGGTGAGGATATGATCCGCGGCGAAGAGGAAGAAGCTCGACCCCTGCGGCGCCATCTCGATGGTCTTCCCGAGATAGATGTAGGTCTTGCCAGCGTCGGTATTGTCGCTGTAGGGCGCGCCGATGACCACGTCCCCGAGGCCGTCTCCGTCGAGGTCTCCCGCCGCCACAGACCAGCCGCTGTAGTCGCCGGCGAGCTCTCCCACAAACAGGAAATCGGCGGCGCCGAGGTCGAAGAGGGTCCCGGCGGGGTTGCCGATCACGGTGGAACTCAAAAACAGGTAGGTCTTCCCGGCAAAGCTCCCATGACCGTAAGCGCCGATGAGAATCTCGGGGAAGGTGTCCCCGTCCAGGTCTGGCACGTAGGCGACACTTCGGCCGCTGCCATCGCCGGGGTTCTCCCCCACGAACTGGTAGCCGTGCCACACCTGCTCCACGGAGCACTCGGTGCAGCTCAGATTTGAACCCCCGATCTCACAAAACTCACCGACGTCGATGGTCATGTCGCCGCAGTAGGGGCCGAGCGCCGTGCAGTCCGCGCTGCAACCTCCGTAGCTCCCGTCGTTGACCCCGTCGTCGCAGGCCTCCGGCCCGGTCACGTTCCCATCGCCACACACGTCCCCGTCCCCGTCCCCGTCCCCCGTGGTCGTCGGATCCCCGTCCCCGTCCCCGTCGCCCGTGGTCGTCGGATCCCCGTCCCCGTCTCCGTCTCCCGTGGTCGTCGGATCTCCGTCCCCGTCTCCGTCCCCGTCCCCGTCGCCGGTGGTCGTCTCCATCGTCCCCGATTCGGCCCCGTCTTCGCCCATGGACGCCATCTCGGGCGGGACGCACTCCCCGAGCACCAAGTCGCAGACGTTGCCGTCGACGCACACGTCATCGCCGTCGCACGGAGCGCCCACGCGAGAGCTCGGGCTGTACAAACATCCCGCCGGCAGACAACCGCTCCCCACGAGCCACGCGAGGGCCGTGATGCCACGCATTCTTCGCATCGCTAGAACCGCCCTCCGAGCATCAGACCCGCGCCCGCGCGGCCCGCCATCGGCGCGATCTTGACTCGCGCCGTGCGGCCAGCCCGGCCGCGCGCCTTCGCTGCCACCACCAACACTGTCACACCGGTCACCGCGAACACACCTGCCATCACCGCGCCGCTGATCGTCAAGGCGTTGCCCAGCTTCCCGCGACGTTGAGCATCTTCGAAAGGACCGCTCGTCCCCGCAGTGTCAAAGTCACCGTCGGCTTTCTTGGCCATCGCCATCCCCCCGCCCATGACCCCCAAGCTCGCCGCCGCCAACCCCACAAAGACGTATCCCCCCACCCGAAGTTTCTTGGCGCTGGGCGTGTCCGCCCGATCCGCCCCGCTGCCTTGCTCGGACGGATCCTGGGGGGTCTGCTCCTCTTCGGACGCGGGTTCTGGCGTCGCCGACGCTCCCCCCTCATTCACGGCTTCGAGCGCCGCTTCGGCCTGCTGCAACAACAGCTCTGCGTCTCGATCCACCCCGTACTCATCGCCGCGGTCCAGGTATTTTCCAAGCAGGTCGATGGCCGTGCGAATGTGCTGCGCGTCTTCATCGATCTCATGCATCTTCAAGTGCGCGCGCGCGAGATTGAACTGCAGCGCGTGCAAGGCCTTCCCGCGGCGCTCCTCTCCCTCGATTTGCCGAGAGAATCCATAGGCCTGGGTGAACTTGTCGATGGCCCCTTGGTAGTCGGAGGTCTCGTACAGGTTCACGCCCTCGATGAACATCTTGCGCCCCTGCTCCGCCGGCCCCGGGTCTGCCGCCGACCACGCCGCCGCCGCTGAGACCCCTGCCTTTGCAGACGCTGGCGTCAGCGCGCACGCCCCCACCGCCATGACCACGCCGAGGCAGGAGCCGAGGCCTCGGCTCCGCGCGGAGCTCGGCCGGTGTGGAATGGAGCGACGCCTCATCGCTCAGAGCATATCCGACTTTGAGCGCGGATTGCACGGCCAACGCGCCGCGGCCTTCCGCTAGTGCAAGGACCGCGGTCCTCGACCGCTGAAGCTCGCTAGAGGCTCTCGCCCCACGCGATCAACTGATCTTCGACGTCGAAGATGGCGTAGTCGTCGTCTCCATTGCTGTTGGTCAACAGCACGAAGCCGACGCCGTCCGAGGTGCGATAGAAGGCGTCGGTGAACACCCCCTGCTCTCCCCCCGAGTGACCAAGCCACATCCCCGGCCCAATGTTCTCCTCGTACCAGCCAAGTCCCTGGGTCCCGTCCAAACTCGGGTACGTTGGCGTCTGCATCAACGCGAGCGTCTCGCTCTCTAGCACCGGGGCCCCGCCCGCCGCCTGCGACGCGAGGAAGCGGGCGACGTCGCACGCGGAGGAGCGCAGCGCCCCGTTGGGATAGTCGGCGAAGGTGTAGTGATCCAGCGGTGTGTAGGTGTCGTTCTCGTAGCGATACGGCATGGCGAGGGTGTCGAGATCGAAGTCTGCGAGCCTCCACGCCGTGTGCGCCATGTCCAACGGTTCAAAAATCGTCGCGTGGGTCAGATCCGCGAAGTCTTGCCCGCCGAGGATCTGGGCGAGCAACCCCACGAAGGCGTAGCCGACGTTGGAGTAGCTGTAGCTAGTTCCCGGCTCGGCGTTGCTGAAGTTATTGGCACCGTAGTACGCGCCGTCCGGGTCCAAATAGCCCGACACCGCGTCGTACAAGGAGATGGACGGGTCCATATTTCCATACTGGTACCAGTTGTTGAGCTGGCCCGAATCCACGATGGACGAGGCGTGCGCCAACAGCATGCGATAGGAGAACGGCGTAGCGAAGCTCGGGTGCGACGCGGGAAAATCCACCGCATCCTCCACCGCGTCATCAAGGGCGAAGGCCTCCGCCTCCCACAGCTGCATCAGCGCCGTCGCCGTGAACAGCTTGGAGATCGACGCCAACATGAACGGGGTCTGCGCGGTCACCTCGAGCCCCACCTCAATATTGCCCATGCCGTAGCCGCGGCACCAGGTCACCTCGCCCCCTTTGATCGTGCAGGCGGCCATGCCCGCGTGGTGATTCGTGGCCAGCAAGGACTCGAAGGCGGCGTCGAGGTCCGCGTTGTCCGGGCCCACCGTCGGCGGGCAGGCCGCGTCGCCGTCCCCGTCGCCGTCCCCGTCCCCGTCTCCGTCCCCGTCGCCATCCCCGTCCCCGTCCCCGTCTCCATCCCCGTCTCCCGCGGTTTCATCGCTCCCGCTGTCGCTGGAACCGGAGTCATCGGCATCGTCGTCACCGCACCCCACGAGCGCGAGGAGGAGCAGGAGCGTCGAACAAAACTGAGTCACGCGTTGCACCGCGCCACCCTAACGGAGACAGGAAAAGCCGGTCAAGCCGTCCGGGCCGGGTGGAGCCTGAGGTCTCATCTGTCTCCGGATGTGCTCACCCCAGCGGGGAGACGAGCCCCGAACACCACGGTCACGTAGGCCCACTCGACTCGGCCGGACTGCGCATGCGCCTCAAACCGCTGGCCGGCAGCGTCACACATCGACCCAAAATCGGGGTGGGTCGCGCCTGGCATATACGACGATGACTGCAGACGTCCGAGCAAGCCCCCGCGATCGAGCGTCTGGGCGTGCTCGAAGCGCTGGGGCTCAGGCACGCTCTCGAACAAACGTCCGAGATCGTCGAGGTTGGCGTAGGACGCACCAACCCGCGCGTAGTCCACCTCCCACCGCTTGATGAACCCCTCGTACGCCCGCGCGAACGGCGTGCCGGTGCTCCGGCGGTTGTTCCATACCATCGCCGCCCAGCCACCCGGTCGGAGAATCCGGCGGCACTCCGCCGCGAAGGCCACGGGGTCGAACCAGTGAAACGCCTGCGCCGCCACGACCCCGTCCACCGAGGCGTCCATGAGCCCTGTGCCCTCCGCCGCGCCGTCGCACACACGCAGCGTTCCTCCTCGCTGCTCGACCGCCGTGCGAGCCTCAAGCGCCCCGCGCATGGGCGCGTTCGGTTCGACGGCGACCACGCTGGCCTCGAACCCCAACAGTTGCAGGGTGAAGATCCCCGTCCCAGCCCCCACATCAGCGACGACCTGCCCACGGCACAACCCAAAGTTCGCGTGAATCCAATCGAGGAGCGGCGACGGATACGCAGGTCGCGTGGATTGATATGCCCGGACGCGACTCGAAAACCGCGTGGTCGCGTCGGCGCGTTGCCCGCGGAAATTTATGTCCGGAGGAGTCACCTCCCCCCCAGGGTACGTGAGTCGACTGGAACCATCATCCCTCGCTGGCGAGAGGGTCCGCCCCTTAAGGACGAAGTGGAAAAGTGAACGATCCACTCTCGGCGACGATTCGCGTATCTTCTCGAATCGTCGCCAGCTATGGTCTGTTCGGACGCCTACGCGAACACTCGCTCCGCGCCCGCTCCAAGACCGCCGCAACGCGCATTCCTCGGGTTCGTGACCTCATCACGCCACGCCGCGCCAAAGCCCTCCACGCAACCCCATGAAATCCCCGTGGACATCACTTAAGGATCGCGCCGTGTCAGCTGGTGAGGCTGGAGTTGGGGACCAGGGCTGGGAAGAAATTCGCAGATATATCGCGCGCGCGCTGTTGCGGGTCTTCATCCCGTGCATGGTCTTCGTCGCGCTGACGGTGGGGATCTTGTCGAGCATCCCCACCCTGTACCCTGAGCGACTCGCCGTGGCCGTCGCCACCGGCCTCGGCGCCATCGTCCCCTGGATCTATCGCCGCCGCAACAAGAACCTGAGAGGACTCGCGTGGGCGCTGTCGTCAATCTTGCTCATCACCGTCGGCGGGGTTTTGTTCACCGGCGGTCTCTTTGAACCGGCCTACGTCGCGATGTTGGCGCTGTTGGCCATGGGCGCCTGGTTCGTGTCGAACCGCGCCATCGCTGCCTATGTCGTCGCGTTTTTTACTCTTGGGTTGATCACCACGCAGCTCATGGAGGCCGGTGTCATCGCTCCCAAGCCGCTCCCCGACGGCCGCTGGTACACGGGCGTCCTCACGACCCTCGCGGTCACCATCGGCTTTACCCTCGCGACCGTCCGCACGCTCTTGCGCGGCGCGCTGTACCAGACAAAAAAGACCTCCCTCATCCTCGAATCCGTCTTCGCCGCCATCGACGACACCGTCATTTTGCTGGACGAAGACCTGAACATCGTGAGCGTGGAGGACGCCGCCCCCGCGAGCGTCCCCGTATTTCATGGCGCGCCATGGCACGAACTTTTGGAGTTCCCCACCCTCGTTCGAGGTGAGATGGTCCAGAGCGTCCGAGACACGCTGACACGCTTCACCGCGAAGGACGGTCCACAGCGGGTGGTGGTTCGCATCGCTCCGGCCGAGGACGATATTCGATTTTTCGAGATCACCGCGGCGTCGGTGGCTCCGACGCTCGCGGTGCAGAGCACCGGACTCGCGGTCCTCGTGCGCGACATCACCGAGGACATGCGCCAACGCGAGCATTGGTCGCAGTTCCAGAAGATGGAAGCTATCGGCCAGCTCGCCAGCGGGATCGCCCACGACTTTAACAACATCCTCACCGGAATCCGTTCCTCCGCAGAGGTCCTGGCCGAGGACGCCTCGAGCGAACAGACCGAACTCTTGGAGCTCATCATCGACTCCTCGGAACGCGCCGGCCTGCTCACCCGCAGGCTCCTCGCCCATGGGGCGAGGGCGACCCCAGAGCCCGAAGTCATCGAAGTCACGCAGCGCATCCGTGAGACGATCGGACTCCTGCAAAAAACCCTCGATCGGGGCGTCGATATCTCGCTCGAATCCCCCGCACGCGAGCTCGCCGTCCGGATGGACGAGACCCTCTTGCAAGGCACGTTCTTAAACCTCGCGCTCAACGCCGCTCAAGCGATGCCCAATGGAGGTCACATCACCTTTCGAACCGACACCAAGACCGTCGATGCAGAGTTTGCTCAGGGTATACGTGGCTCCCCAGAGCCAGGGGAGTACGCGCTCATTGAGGTCAAGGACACGGGGGAGGGAATCCCACTTGAGCTCCAAGACAAAATCTTCGAGCCCTTCTTCACCACGAAGACTCGCGGCGAAGGGACCGGGCTCGGGCTCGCGACCTCCTACCAGTCGTTGCGGGCCGCGGGTGGCGGAATCACCGTGGAGAGCCGCCCTGGACACGGCGCGCTGTTCTCTATATTTATCCCGCTACACACCGAAGCGTTCGACCCTCCGCGCTCGCCCCCCCCCGTCGCGCCGGCGAATCCCCGGCTGAGTGAAGCCCATCCGAACGCCCGCGTGATGGTGATCGATGATGAAGCCGCGGTACGAAAGTCGCTGCACCTCGCCCTGTCGGGCCGAGCGTACGACGTCGAGTCTTGTGACAACGGCGCAGAGGCCTTGGCGCGCCTCGCCGAGACCTCCTTCGACGTCGTCGTGCTCGACATGCTCATGCCCATCATGAGCGGGAGAGACACATTCTACGCGATCCAAGAGCTCCCAAACCCACCCTCGGTCCTCGTCACCACCGGCTACGCCGAGGATGAGCAGCTCCGTCAAATGCTCGACGACGGGCTCTTTGGTGTGGTCTACAAGCCCTACGCGATCGACACGATCGTCGCCGAGCTCGAGCGTGCTCAGAGCGAGCGATCAGGAGGGCGACCGGAGACCCCGCGGCAGCCCAGCGCGGTGTCCCCCGCGGCGACCGCGTCGGCCTCCCACGACGCGGCGCGTTCGGACAACTGAACACGGTCACGGCGCCTCCCCCCTCGCGGGCCCCGTCTCCCGGCGCGCACTAAAAAATGGTGAAGTTCACATAGACGGCGACCCTGGAGCCCCCAACGCTCGAGCTCCACTCCTCCACCGCGAGGATCACGTTGCCGTCCTCGTCCACATCCAGGTCGGTCTTGGTGGCCATGCCATTGACGGCCCTTGACGAGAAGTCCTCTTGGAACTGCCCCATCCCGCCTCCGGGGAGGAACACGTATTTGGAAGAAGCGAGGGAGCCCATGGTCACATCACACACACCGCCCGACGTGCAGCGACTGTCCGGTCCGCAGTCCGCGTCGACGGCGCAGGCATCCCCTGTGGTCCCGGTGCCGTCAACGAACGAGATTCCCCACACCTCCCCACGATTGTCCATGCCGATCTCGTAGGCGATGAGGTTCTGCGTGTCGGCGTAGAGCGTCCCTTCCGCACCCCACCCCAGGCTGGGATCGTAGAAGCGGTACTGGATCGTGTTGGAGGAAGAAGCCTCCCACGTCACGAGCGCCCGCGGGTTGTCGGTGCCCGGCTCGACGATGAGTCGGACCTCGGTGGAGTCTTCGATGCCATCCCCCTCAAGGTTCACGAAGTCGAGGACCGTGTTGGGTGCTTCGAGGCGGCCCACATGAATATCCCCGCTCACCTCGCACGCGAAAAACGCCCCCGTGCCCACGTCGTGCACCGCGAGCGCCGGCGGAGAGTCGGCGACCCCCGCGTCGTTGCAGACGGGCACAGAGTAATCCTCCGTGGACCACCCCGACGAGGTCAGGTGGCGCGCGTACACCTTGGAGACGCCGCTGTCCGACTCCCGCCAGAGCGCCCAGCCATCACCCACGTCGTTCACGTCGAGATCCACGAAATCGGCGGGTCCGCTCACCCCCGGATCGAGGATCTGGTCTTGAACCAAGGGCTGGTAGGTGACGTGCGTATGCACCTTGACCGCCACGCTCAGCGGGTCGTGCTGCAACCACGCGAGCGCTTGCCCGCCCGTGCTGTCGGCGAGGACCGGCGCCTGAATTCCAGAGGAGGTCGCTGTGGCCGAGGTGGATGAGCGAGCCACCGGCGCCCCCCAGTCGCTCGCGAGGTCGGGCACGACCGCTTCTGTGACATAGACGATGTCGGGGCTGCCCTCGTCCACGTAGGCGACCATCGGGCCCTCGGTCGGCGTCGTCCGTCGCCACGCCAGGCTCGCCGCGCTCGCCTCCGCGTCCGCGCCGCTGGGAATCCCCACAGGAAATCCCGCCAAGTCCAACGCCTTCGCCACGTGGATTTCCATGGGCGCGTCCACCTGCGGCACAAAATACGGATCGCGCACCTTGAACGCCACCGTCGGGTACAGTTGCTCGAGGCCAAGCGCGGAGCGTGGCCCCACGTCCACCTGCGGATCCGTCGTGGGCCTTGGGTACCCGACCGCTCCATCCACGCCGTCGTACACGACCCCACGCCTACTCAATGTGCGATTGTCGGCGCACTCGCCACTTGCGAACAACCCACAAAAGTAGCCCGTCGGGCACACGTTCCCGCAGGTGCCACAGTTCTGGGTATCATTGGCCGTGTTGGCACAGACAGGCTCGCTCCCTGGATCGCCAGGGTCGGATGCACAGTAGGTGGTACCAACCTCACACTTGCAGTCTTGTGTACACGGTGGTGGTGGCCACCCCACGTCCTCGCACTCCTCGCCCAAGCTCTCTTCGACGACCCCGTTGCCGCACGAATCACAGGCCGAGGTGTCGTAGACGTCGCATGCTGGCGCGCACGCGAGATCACCGCTCCCGAACCCCTGGCTCACGCAGGTCTCCGCGCCGATATCGCCGCCGTCGCACACCTCTCCATTGGAGGAGGGCTGGGCGTAGCCATCGCCGCAGGCGGGCGCCTTGCACTCCGCTGTGCACCCGTCGTCGTTGTTGGCGTTAAGCTCATCGCAGACCTCCCCGGCGGTCGCGTTGACGATCCCGTCCCCGCAGGCGACCTCGGCGCAATCGGTGTTGCAGGTGGCCGTCTCCCCCCCATTGCCCGCGCCGTCCCCATCACAAACTTCGCCGTTCAAGGTGTTCACGACGCCATCCCCGCACGACGCCGCCGTACAGTCGACGTCGCAGGTCGCGGTCTCGCCCCCGTTCCCGACCCCGTCTCCGTCACAGGTCTCGTTGTTCGCGGCGTTCACGGTCCCATCCCCGCAGGTCGCCACCGTACAATCGAGATCACAGCTGGCCGTCTCTCCCCCGTTCCCCGCGCCATCCCCGTCACACTCCTCATTGTTGGAGGCGTTCACGATCCCATCGCCACAGGACGCGGCGGTGCAGTCGCTGTTGCACGCGGCGGTCTCGCCTCCATTGCCGGCGCCGTCGCCATCGCATGCTTCTCCGTTGGAGTTGGGCTGCACGATCCCATCCCCGCAGGTGGGCAGCGCGCACGCGTCGGTGCAGCCGTCGTCGGGGTCTCCGTTGCCGCCGTCATCACAGCCCTCGGAGCTCCCCTGGTAGCTGTCGCCGCAGGTGGTGAGGGAGCAATTCAGTTTGCAGTCGGAGAGCCCCTCGACCCCGGTGTTCACGCCGTCGTCGCAGGCTTCCTGGGAGGTCAGCAGGTAACCGTCGCCGCAGACGTTGAGCTTGCACGCCCCGCTGCACGTCACCAGGCCGTTGCCGTTGACGACGCCGAGATCACAGGTCTCCCCGGCGGTCGGGTTGGTCACGCTGTCCCCACACACCGCGGGGGTGCAGTCCGCGTCGCAGGACGCCGTCTCACCGCCTGTGCCGAGGCTATTCCCATCGCACGACTCCCCGGCCAGGGTGTTGACGACGCCATCGCCGCACGTGACCGCCGTACAGTCCTCGTCGCAGATGGCCGTGGCCCCGCCGGTCCCGGCGCCATCTCCGTCGCAGGTCTCGCCGTTGGTCGCCGATTGCACGAACCCGTCTCCGCAGGTCGGGGGCAGGCACGCCGCGGTGCACCCGTCGTCGTTGTCGGCGTTGCCGTCGTCACACGCCTCCCCCACATCTTGGACGCCGTTGCCACAGCTCTCGAGCGCGCAGGTCGCCGAGCAACCATCCCCGCCCATGGTGTTGTTGTCGTCACACGCTTCGCCGGGACCGAGGTAGTCATCCCCACACGTATTGAGCGCACAATCGGGTCCGCAGGTGGAGGTGCCGTCGCCGTTGTTGGCGCCCGCGTCGCACGTCTCACCGGGCCCCACGTAGCCGTCTCCACAGATATTCACGCTGCAGGTCGCGCTGCAGTCTGAGACGCCATCGCCGTTGGCCGCGCCGTCGTCGCACGCCTCTCCGGCGGCGGCGTTGATCTGTCCGTCGCCGCACTCCACAGCGCTGCAGTCGCCGTCGCAATCGGCGGACTCCCCGGCGTCGTCGCACGCCTCTCCGTTCCCCGGGTCCGCCGTGCCGTCGCCGCAGTAGCTCACCGCCCCTGGCACCTCCACGCAGTTGGCGTCGCAGACGGTGCACGACAGCGTTCCGTAGGCGCACGCTTCCGTGACCGCGTTCCCGTCGTCGCAGGTCTCCCCGTTGATCCCATCGATCACGTTGTCGCCGCAGTAGCTGGCGATCCCCGAGACCACCTCGCAGTCCGGCCCACACACCACACAGCTCGTCTCCCCGTAGGGGCACGCCTCGGTGTTCGTGTTCCCATCGTCGCAGGCCTCACTCCCCGTGACCATCCCGTCCCCGCAGACGTCACCGTCGCCGTCTCCGTCGCCATCGCCGTCCCCGTCGCCGTCCCCGTCACCATCACCATCGCCGTCGCCATCGCCATCGCCGCCGGTTGCCGAGTCTCCGTCTCCGTCCCCGTCGCCGTCGCCGTCGCCGCCGGTTGCCGAGTCTCCGTCGCCGTCCCCGTCCCCGTCCCCGTCCCCGTCTCCGTCCCCGTCCCCGTCCCCGTCCCCGTCCCCGTCCCCGTCTCCGTCTCCGTCTCCGTCACCATCTCCATCCCCGTCTCCATCTCCATCCCCGTCTCCATCCCCGTCTCCATCTCCGTCCCCGTCCCCAGACGAGTCCGAATCCGCGTCCATCCCACCGGTTTCAGTTCCAGCGTCAGCGTCAGCGTCGCCGTCGCCGTCGCCGTCACCGGTCGCACTGACCGATTCGGACGCAGAGCCAGAGCCCATGCTCGCGTTTGAGCCGTCCGAACAGCCGGTCACCACCAAAAGAGAAGAAGACAACAACAACGCAATACGATTCATAAATGCAGGTCCTTAGCTCCCGAGATAGTAGAGGTTTTGGCGCCGTGAAAAAAGCAGCGCAGACCACGCAGTCACGGTCCCGCGAATCCCCGCGCCAGTCGACGCCGCTGCCCGTCACATCCGCGCTATCGTTAACCGGCCTGCGTTCATGCGCATATTGATCTACGACCGAGACTGCGAGGGACCGGGGGCGACGCGATGGTTGTCTCGCTCGTTTGCGATCGGGGCGAAGCTGTTCGGTCGTGCGCGGTTTTTTGACGCGGTGATCCCCTCCCGGTCATGGGCGCAAGCGCTCCGGGCGACCCTCGACGCGGCCGATCACCATGCGATCGACGAGATCCAGTTTTGGGGGCACGGAAAGTGGGGCCGCGCGCTCCTCGGGGCCGAGAGCCTCGACCTCCCTGCCCTGTCGGGCCGAGGCGAGCTGCCCCACCTGCTCTCGGAGGTGGGTCGACACATGCGCTCCTCGGACGCGACGTTGTGGTTTCGAACCTGCGAGACCCTCGGCGCGCACACCGGCCACGACTTCGGGCGGCGGCTCTCCGAGCAGGTCGGCGCCCGGATCGCTGGGCACACCTACATCATTGGACCGCTACAAAGCGGCCTTCACATCCTCGCACCGGGCGTGGCCCCGTCGTGGTCGCCGACGGAAGGGATCGCAGAAGGGACCGCTCACGACCCTCGACGGTCCTATTGGAGCGCGCCCAACGCCCCGAACACCATCACCTGCCTGCGGCGAACGTTGCCGTCTGGGGCTCGCTTCCGATAGCGCTCCCCGCCGCCCCTGTGGGGACGCGCCCGCCCGGCCCCAATCGACGCCAGCGCCCTACTGCAGCATGTTCTGCCGACGTCGAGGGCCCGCGACCTCCACGTACTCGGGCTCTACGATGCGGTTCTCGTCCCCGACGAGGACGACGGTAGGCTCCCACTCGTGCGCGACCTCTTCGGGCACCTCCGCGAAGGTTGAAATGATGACCTTGTCGCCAGGGCTCGCTAGATGGGCGGCCGCCCCGTTGATGCACACGACGCCGCTGTCCTCGTCCCCGCGAAGCGCGTAGGTGACCATGCGAGTGCCCCGCGTCACATTCCAAATGTGCACCTGCTCGTGTTCTCGAATTTTCGCGGCGTCCAACAGCTCTGCGCTGATGGTCACGCTCCCCTCATACTCAAGATCCGCGTGGGTCACCGTGGCGCGATGGAGTTTGGATTTGAAAAGATGGATACGAACTGACATACATCTCCGAAGTCTCCGCCCGACGGGTCGAAGCAACGCCGGTGTTTTCCCCCGCGTGGGCGGGCAGGTCAACTCCGCGACATACTTTTTCGCGCGCCCGAGGCGAACGCGCTCGGTTTTGCTACGCGGGCGTCACGACACCCGCACGACCGGCGGTGTCCAAATCCAACCATCTTCTAGCCACAGCTCCCCGAGCTCGTCGATCGCGGCGGACATCCGGGCTACATCGCCCGTCGGCCCGCGAATCCGCGCACCCGATGGCTGCTCCGGTTCCGCGCGCTCCGCGGAGGATGGCGGCGGCTGTCTCCCCTTGCCGACAAGATCGCGCGGTCCCGCCCACCCGTGCGCACGCCACCGCGCGGCGCTAATCGCGCCAATCACCGCGTAGAACACGTTGGAATTTCGCACCACCAACTCCGGCCACACCTGGCGAAATCGCAGCGGGTGCACCAGATCATGCAACACGGTCTTCCTGCACGCCCACACGGTCTCGAGATCTCCGTGCCGAGTCGTGCGCTCTTGTTCTCGACCGAACAGCCGCGTCAGCGTGGCGCGCGGATGCACCTCGATCAAATTCTCATGCAGCCGGAGCTGGGGAGAGAGGAGCCGCCGCAGGTACACCCCGCGGGCAGCCAACGGACCCATGCCCTGCCCGAGCGCCTCCCGCGGCTGCAGCGTCGCGTGCTCAAGCAGAATCTCCGTCGCCCGCTGAGTGTAGGGCGTGACGTAGGGCTTGCCTGGATCCCGCCGCCCCCGGTGCACTGACAGCGCCTCACCATGCCGCCGCATCCACGCCACCACGGGCACCTCACACACCTCGGAGCCGGGGCACGCGAGCTGGCAGCGCATGCACGGCGGCAAGGTCATCGGCGCGTCCACGGCCACCACTGTCCGCTCATCGACGTACCGCTGAAGATACTCGATCAAGACACCATCTCGAAATGACCCCGGCCGCGAATCGCCCGGCCCGCCGCCGCGGTGCTCCCCCTTCACGCGCGCTTCTTCGAGCACGTAGGTGTCGTCGTCGCCGAGTTCAAGACGCGCCACGGCGGTCGTCTTGCCGCGGCCACCGCCGAGGCTGATCCCAATGAACCGGTGAAATCCCTCGCGGCCGACCTGCGGCGACTCGCTCAATGTTCGGTGTCTTCCACCGACGGCATGTGCTGCCCCAAGAAGCCCAGATAGGCGACGGCCGCGGGGAGCTCGAGCGCGGGCAGCTCCTCGATGAGGTCCCTCGCGCGGCGCCGGAGAGCGTCCGAGGGCCCCTCGCCGCGCGCACCCGCGGGTTTCTCAAGCGGTACATCCGGCTCCTCCGGCTGCGCGAGATCCCCCCACGGGGGCGCCTCGCCGAGCGTCATATCGCGCGCATCGAGCCATTCGCTGATGTAGATGCGCAAGAGCGTAGAGCGGTACTCAAACCAGCGATCTCGGTCGACAGGATAGGAGAGCAGCACGTCCTTAAACCTGCGAAAAGCCCCCTTCCCGTCGATGGCGAGGATCAGCCGATCGCGCAGGGCTCCGTCCTCGACAGAGGTCACGAAGCGCTCCATCCACCGATACTGCTCTCTCGAGCTCGCAGGCGTGAGCCGCACAAAGCGCGAGGGCTCTCTACGGATGGCGTCGCGCTGCTCGTAGTCCTCGACCCGAGAATCGACGATATTGACCACGCGGCCGTTGTGAAGATCGAGATAACTCGAAGACTGTGGCGCGTTGTGTTCGAACGCCGCCTCCATTGCGGCCCAATCCACCTTGGGGCCCGTCGTAGATATTTTCATGTAATTGTTCGCATTCTGGTCGCATGAATTCTGCGACATCCGCACTGTTTCTGGTCGTGGTTTGAGCATGCTTCCCAGGGGCTGGTCAGGCTCCTTTGTGAGCGGAAGCGGCGAAGGCGTGCTGCAGACCTTCGAGCAAAGCATAGCGCCAGCACCCCGAGGCGCGCAATCTGAAGTTGAAAAAAATCCAGATCGCCTGGGCTCCGTTCCCGGCTCCCAAGACTGCCCTGAGCGACCCGCCGAGCCTCAGCGCCGCTCTACCATGGCCAAAATGGCCCGCAGCTCGGCGTGAAACTCAAACGCCGACCCCCCACCGCGCTCGAGCTTGCGCAACAGCGATTTTAACGCGGCGCGCTCCCGCGCTCGGCGAGCGTCGCACGAAGACGCTGGATCCACCCTCCTTGGACTGGTGTCGCGTGGCGCCGCTGCCGCCCGCGGCTCTGAAGGTCCGCGATCCCGCGCGACCTGGATCATATGTGACGTCTTGGCCTCGCGAATCGCGGGGCTCGCGGCGCCCTCATCCTCTCCGACCTGCGCCCTCAAAGAGCACACCAAGGCCTCCAGCTCCGTCACCGGCCGCCCACGCAGCGCCTCGATCTGCTCATTCGCCTGGGTCAAATTCCAGCGCGCGGAGATCAACTCTGCCTCGAGCGCCACCGCGTCCGCGGCCAACGGGCGCTCGTCCTCGGCCTGCTCTCGCAGCGCGTGCACCACCTCGGTCAGCCGCTGATGCTCGATCACCGCGGCGTCCGCCCGCAGCCGCGCTTGATTCAAGCGCGCCTTGAGCTCTCTGACCTGCGAAGCGTCCTCGCTCTGGCCACGCCGGCGCTCGACGTCTGCGTTCGCGCCTTGCGTCACCGGCTGCGGCTGCGCCGCGGCGGGCTCCTCCCCTCCCAGCTCCACCAACGTCACCTCCTCGGCGGCGCCCGACCGCCCGAGCACCGCCAGCCACACGTGCCCCGCGGGCTCCTCATCGCCGAGAGAATTGTCGTACCCCACCGGGAGCTCACCGCCCTCATCTGCGGCGCGGGCCGGCGCCTCGCTCGCGGGACGCCGCGGGGCGGGAGCTCGCGTGGGCCTCCCGCTCCAATCGCCGGTCCAACTCTGTTCGGCGTCGGCGAGGTCCTTGTCGTAGTCACTCTCGGAATCGTCGGCCTCGCTGCGCGACGATGTGCGCCACGGGTTCACGTCGATCGAAGCCGATCGGGGTGGCTCCGTCACGTCGAGCCACCCGTCGTCCGCGTCCTCGTCAAAATCCTCATCGAGGTCTCCGTCGTCCTCTCCCCGCTCCACACCCAACGGATAGACGACCGCGACGGTGGACTTGGCCACGAGGTATGTCGCGGCCTCAGGTACGAACTCGTCAAAAAAATCGGCGAAGGCGGCCGCCTCGTGGGCCCGCGCGGCGGCCCCGCCCACGCTCACGCACATGGTGCGCCCGCGTCCCAACTCCTCGACGAAGCGCTCCACCAACCCGGTGACCTCCGGAGCGCACCGGATCCCCCCCGAGGGCTCGCCGTCGAGAGCGTGGGGCCGCAGCGCCCCGCTCACCTCGACCAGGGCCACGGACCAGAGCGCGTCAGCGCCGAGATCGAAGGCTTGCTCCACCGTCACGAGGCGGCACCCTTGCAGCGCCGACGCGTGGCGCACCACCTCCTCCTCGGACGACACGACGGCCCACACGACGCTGCCACCAGGCCGCGACGGCAACACCTCCTCGAGCAAATCTCGCCACGGCGTGTCTGCCTCGCCCGGCGACGACGCCAGCCACTTCACCAGGTCAGGGTCGTACACCACGCGATCTCGCCCGCCCCAAACTTCCTTGAGGAATTGATAGCGGGCGGCGCAGATGTGCGGGTCAAACATGCCCATGGAGTCTTAGCTTGTTCATCGCCCCCATGGCAACGGTCCTCACACGGAGCGACGAGGAATGCGCTCCGGGCACAGTTAGACGGCATTCCCCCCCCGTCGGGAGCACCGACGCCCCGTTTTCCTTTGCCCGTTGAGACTCCACGCCACCGGTGCTAGCGTTCGCGGCCTTGGAAAGCTCTCTCCGCAGCAAGCTCGAGCACATCGTCGAGCGCCATGACGAACTCGCCGCCATGCTCTGCGACAGCGAAGTCGTCGCGGACAAGGCGAGGTTTCTCGAGCTGTCGCGCGAGCACGCCGATCTTGACCCGGTGGCCCGCGCCTATCTCTCGCTCGCCAAGCAAGAGAACGATCTTGAGGGTGTCCGCGAGCTGCTCGAGGATCCCGACATGCGAGAGATGGCGGAGGCGGACGCCGCCTCCCTGCAACAGAGCATTGAGCGCGCGACGCAGGAGGTCCAGCGGCTGCTGATCCCCAAAGACCCCAACGACAGCAAGAACGTCGTGCTGGAGATCCGAGCCGGCGCCGGCGGGGATGAAGCGGCGCTGTTCGCGGCCGACCTGTGGCGCATGTACAGCCGCCACGCGGAGCAGCGGCGCTGGAGCATCGAACCCATGGGCCACTCGGAGTCGCCCTCCGGCGGCTTCCGCGAGGTCGCCGGCCTGATCCGCGGTAAAGACGTGTACGGCACCCTCAAGTTTGAATCGGGCGCGCACCGGGTGCAGCGCGTGCCGGTCACAGAGTCCCAGGGCAGAATCCACACCTCCACAGCGACCGTCGCGGTCATGCCCGAGGCCGAAGAGGTCGACGTGGAGATCAACCCGACGGACCTGCGCATCGACGTCATGCGGTCGAGCGGCGCCGGTGGGCAGCACGTCAACACCACCGACTCGGCCGTTCGCATCACGCACCTCCCCACAAATATCGCGGTCCACTGCCAGCAGGAAAAATCGCAGATCAAGAATCGAGAGATCGCCATGGCGCTGTTGCGCAGCCGCATCCTCGACCGAGAGATCCAGCGGGTGGAGGCCGAGCGCGCCGCGCACCGCAAGAACCAGGTCGGGACGGGAGATCGCTCCGAAAAAGTGCGCACCTACAATTATCCACAAGACCGGGTCACAGATCATCGAATTGGGATGACACGGCATAATTTGTCGGGGTTCATCGACGGCGACATCCTCGACGTCATCGAGGCGCTCCGGGCCGAAGACGAGGCTTCTCGCATGGCGGAGCTCAAAGAGAGTTGATATTTTAGCGCGGTGCGCTCCGTTCAAGTCGACATCGCGGGTCAACAACTCTCCATTCGCAGCGACGAGACCCCCGAGTACGTCGGGGAGCTCGCCGACTTTGTCGACGCCCACCTGCGGCGTCTGGCGGTGGGCACCAAGGTCGCGGTTCCGCAGCGCCTCGCCCTGCTCGTCGCGATGCAGCTCGCGGATGATCTATTTCGTGCCCGCGATCTCCACGATCGTTTCCGAGCGCAGGTGCAAGGCCGCCTAGACGCCCTGGAGGCCGCCCTCGCGGAACACCAGACTTTGCTTTCCGAGCCCCCCACCTGAGAGTATGGTGCCGACATGACGGGTCGAGACCAGCCGGAGACACCCCTCGTCTCCTCCGCCCTCCAAAATCTGAGCGCGCGCGGCCTGATCGAGCAGTCGACGGATCTTCAGGCCATCGACGCCGCCCTCGCCGGTGGCATGGTGTCTTTTTATACCGGCTACGACCCCACCGCGCCGTCGCTGCACCTGGGGCATCTGCTGACGATGATGGCCATGCGACAGATGCAGCGCGACGGACACCGCCCCATCATCATCATCGGCGGAGCCACCGCGATGGTCGGCGACCCGACGGGCAAGTCGGAGACGCGGAAGATGCTGTCTGCCGACACCATCGCGGCGAACATCGCGGCCATCCGCGCGCAGCTGTCTCGCTTCGTACACTTCGATTCGGGCGCGGCCAACGACGCCATCTTGCTCGACAATTCCGCGTGGCTGATGAGCGTCGGGTACGTGGAGTTCTTGCGCGACTACGGCCGGCACTTCACCGTGAACCGTATGATCGCGGCGAAGACCTACCGGGACCGCCTCGAGCAAGAGCTCCCGCTGTCCTTCCTTGAGTTCAACTATCAGCTGTTCCAGGCCTACGACTTTTTGCATCTGTTCCGCACCTACGACTGCACCCTCCAGCTCGGCGGATCCGATCAGTGGGGGAATATGGTCGCCGGGGTCGAGCTTATTCGCCGGGTCTTCGCGGTCGAGGATGACGACCCCGGATCCGAGCGCCCCCACACCGTCGCCCACTGCATCACCTACCCGTTGTTGACGACCTCGGACGGGAAGAAAATGGGCAAGACGGAGAGCGGCGCGGTGTGGCTCGATCCTGAGATGGTCTCGCCATTTGACTACTATCAATTCTGGGTCGGTCGCGCCGACCGCGACGTCGGACGGCTCCTCGACATCTTCACCGAGCTCCCGTTGGAGGCGCGAAGCCGCCTCCGCGCCCTCACCGGCGCGGACCTGCGTGAGGCGAAGGAGGCGCTCGCCTACGAGGCGACGAAGCTGTGCCACGGCGAGG
This sequence comes from Myxococcales bacterium, assembly GCA_014240065.1. GTDB lineage: Bacteria > Myxococcota_A > Polyangia > Nannocystales > Nannocystaceae > JAAZXR01. The sequence continues at coordinate 16,330 of JAAZXR010000013.1, read as the reverse complement.
AGCTCGCGGAGCAGTCTCGCCGTGCCTCTCGCCAAGCCTTTGGCGGCGGCGGCGACTGGAGCGCGGTCCCGTGCGTGGAGATCGATGCGCCGTCCATTAAGCTGGTCGACTTGGTCGTGCGGCCGGACATCGCCGCGTTCAAGTCCAAGCGAGAGGCGCGCCAGCGCATCGAAGACGGGGCCGTGAGGCTCAACGGTGACGCGGCCCTCGATCCAAATATGAGCATCGACTTGTCCGATCCAAGCTGTCCCGAACTGAGACTTCAAGCGGGCAAAAAACGCCGCTTCCGCGTGCGCTTCGGCGCGTAGGAGATCCCGCGTCATCGATGGTAACGTCTTCGTCGTGAAGGCGACGCTCATAGGCCACGGCTACCTCGGGCGGAGAGTGGCGGAGCAGCTCTCGGACGCGTCCGTCGTCGCGATCTCGCGCAGCGGAGCGTGGAGGGGTCGCGCGCTCGGGCACGTCGTGCTCCGCCGCTGCGACCTCACCACCTGCTCCACCGACGAGCTCGCCGCGCACATCCAGGGCGACGCGCCGCTCATCGTCTGTCACGCCGCCGGGCGGTCTCAAGACGCCTCTCAAGTCTATGTGGACGGAGCGCGGGTCATCGCGAACGCGTGCGAACGGGCGGGCCCGTCGCGGGTGATCTACACCTCGTCGACCTCTGCCCTCCCCGACATCTCGGGAGTCGTCGACGAGACCGAATCCCGATGGCCCGACCTCCCTCGCGGTCGCGTGCAGCGCCAAGCAGAACAGACCCTCCACGAGGGGCTGACTCGGGCCAACGTCCCGCTCACGATCCTGCGCCTCGCTGGGTTGTACGGCCCCGGCCGCGACCTGCGACGGCTGTATTTGAGAGATCCGTCCACCACGATCGGGGGAGACGGCATGGAGGCGACCAACCTTGTCCACGTGGAGGACGCCGTCGCGGCCGTGCTCGCCGCGGTCACGCGGGTCACCCCCTACGCCGGCCTCATCCACGTCTGCGACGAAGACCACACGCCGCGGCGAATGATGATTCAGCGCGTGTGCCACGCCGCCGGCGCGCGAGGGCCGACGTTCGCAGCGGCGGCCCCCACCTCCGGCGCCACGCGCGGCAAGCGAGTGGTCAGCACGCGCCTCGGCCCCGTCCTCGGGGTAGAGCTGCGCCATCCACACCGCGATTTTCAGTTTGATTCTGACTGAGGGGTTGCCAGGCCCGCGTGGGTGATTAGAACGGGTGTATGGACGCCGTCGCCGCTCTCACCGCCTCCCTCCCGTCTTCAATCGTAGGTGAAGGCACAAACCTCGACGGTCTCCGCGCGGAGCTCGCGCCCGTGATCGAAGAGGCGAGCGACGCCCGCGCCCATGGGATCGGCTTCGACGCCGCGGTCCAAGACGACGCCCGGTGGCCCGCCCTCTCCGAGTTTCACCGGGGGCTCAAGGACGCGCTTTTCTTCGAGCTTCCACGCGACCTCCTCCAATGGGTGGAGTCCATCCGCGCCGGGCGAGATGTTGCGGACGTGGGCGATTGGATGGACACCTTGGTCGAGCGCGCGAAGGCTCGCGGCGTCCCGACCGGCGAGGAGGCCCACGAGGTCGACCGCGACACCGCCGCCGCCGAATTTTTGCTGTTCGAGACCGTTCGACTGCGGCTGCTGCTGCTCGCGTGGAGTTCGCAGGACTACGAATCACTCGGGGGAGATGAGGCCACCATCGACGCCATCGCGTGGCATGAGGTGGACGCCGTCTTGTCCCAGGCCTCGGCGAGGTCGGAGGTCGAAGATGTCCGGCTTGAACAGGTGATGATGGCGTCCGCGTCAGTCATGCTCAACGCAGACGCGATGGAGCGCGCCTTGGAGCTTGAGCACGGCAGCTCGGACACCGTCGGCGAGTTGCGCATGCAGGCCCGCCTCCGCGCCGCGCTCCGCGAGTTGCGGCTGCCCGAGTCGCGCCTGCTCGAGAACGCCCTGTCCAACTTGCTCGGCTCCCCCCGCCACGAGCTGCCCGAGTTGCAGCGCAGACACCCGCTCGCCCTCGGTGAGCTCACCCGCCAAGCCATGGATCAGCGCGTGTCTCGGAGCCGAAAGGCCCTCACCCGCGATCCGGCGAAGTGGCCTGCGCGCAAGGCGCCCGCGCTCTTTGATCTGTTCCGCGAGTCCGTCGGCGCGCAGGGCTGAGGCCCCTTAAAGCCGCGATCAACTGACGTCGGGTGGCGTCACTCCGGTGTTTGCCGCGACGCGACCGATGGCATAAGGTCTGCGTCCCGAAGCAGGGACGCACTCGATGACCCAACGTCAAAAAGGATATTTGATCGCCATCCTCGCGCTGGTCTTCGCGCTCTCCTTGGACCTCTGGACCAAGGCGTGGGCGTGGGAGCACCTCAAACCCGCGAGCCCCGGCCAACCCGACCACCCGGTCACGGTGATCGACGGGCTGTTCTACCTCAAATTTGGCTTCAACACCGGCTCGGCGTTCAGCCTCCTGCGCGACAAGTCGTGGGCGAGGGTGTTCTTCATCGTCGTGACCTTCGCGGCCCTCGCCTATATGGCGTGGCTCGCAGCGACGCTCCCGCCCAAGCGAAAGTGGATCTTCGTGTCCATCGGCTTCATCGCCGGCGGCGCCATCGGCAACCTGCACGACCGGTTCGTGCGCGTGTGGAAGGTGCCCTTTCAGGGGCAGTACCAAGAAAAGCACGGCGTCGTGGACTTCCTGCAATTCTACTATCCCTGGGATCCCGACAACTACTGGCCGATCTTTAACGTGGCAGACAGCGCCCTCGTCGTCGGCATGGTGCTGTTGTTGGTCTACGTTCAGTTCTTTGGCGCGGCCGATGAGGCGGAGTTGCAGCCCGCTGACCCTGAGGCCCCGGCGGCGCCCGTGCTCGAGCCCCCCTCCAGCTAGACGCCTACCGCTCCTCGAGCTCCCCTCGCTCCGCGCGACCGATCCACTTGCGCACCTCCTCTTCGATGATGGACGTGGCCTTTCCGCTGAACGCCCGAAACAAGAAGGGCACCTCCAATTCGAAGTCCAGTGATCGCTCGCGCACTTGCATCGCGCCCTCGAGCCGCTGCCCTTTCACGGCGAATCCGAACTCCACCCTCCCGTCGTCCACCCACCGCGGCGCGAAGTTGTACTTCGCAAAGCGTTCTTGATACGCCTCGACGGCTCTCTTCGCGACGAGCTTGGCTTTATCGACATCGAGTGAGTGGGGGATCGACTGTTTCATGCTCGCCGCACACTATACGTCGTTTCTTTTTGAATTTGGCGACCAGCCCCGGTGCGGATCGAAGGCCAAGGTCTTGGTGATCGTCTCGAGGCGCTCTCGTTCTGGATCCGAGTCGGCCACGATGCCGCCCCCGCTTCGCAGCCACAGACCGTCCTTGTCGAGCATGCCTGTTCGAATCGGGATGCTCATGTCGAGGCCGTCGGGGTGGAGGACCACGAGGGCGCCACAATAGATCTCACGCCTCCCCTGCTCCAGCCCGTCAATGATCTCCATGGTGCGGCGTTTGGGCGCCCCCGTCACGCTGCCCCCAGGGAACACCGCCTCGACGAGGGCGCGGAGCGTCCAGCCCGAGCGCAGGTCGCATTCCACGTCCGTCACCAAGTGATGCACCGTAGGGAACGTCACCACGCGCGGCGCCGACGACGCGCGCACGCTCCCCGGCGCGGCAGACCGCCCGAGGTCGTTTCGAACGAGGTCGACGATCATGACGTGCTCTGCCCGCTCCTTGGCGCACGCGCGCAGCTCCTTGATCGCTGCGGCGTCGGCTTCCGCGGATTCCCACCGCCTGCGCGTGCCCTTGATCGGCGACGAGCGGGCGACGTCGGGGCCGCCGTCTCTCCCCCGCGTGACCGACAACAGCCGCTCGGGAGAGTTCGACACGATCCACGCGTCCTCCGCTTGTACCAGCCCGCCCATGGACGCGGGCGCCCGGGCCCGGAGCGCCGCGAACACGCGCCCGGCCATCTCCCGCAGCCACCGCGCGTCGCCGCGCCCGTCTCGCGGGATCGTGGCGTCAAAGGGCGCCCAAAACTCCTGCGAGAGGTTCACTTGGTAGGTGTCCCCCGCCGCGATCAGCGCCTTCGCGCTCGCCACCAGCTCGCGGAACCTCTGCGGATCTGTCTTGGCGTTCAAGGCATGAAACGGCCACCAGGAGGGATCCGCCTGCGCGATGGCCGAGCGCGCAGGGATCGGCGCCTCTCCGGGAGCGAGGCGCACGCCGTCTTCGTACTTGCGCATGCACAGCCCAGGCAGCCTCGCGGCGCCCTCCCGCGCGCGCCCGAACTCATAGGTCAGCCACCCGATCCATATGGCGTGCGGATCTGCCCGCCACGCGCGGTCGAGGGCGTCGAGCGCGTCGAAGTCCTCTCCGCGGATCTCCGCGCAGACTTTTGATCCATACCATCCGCACTCCTCGGCGCCCCCGTCGAGCCAGGCCGTCGCGACAGACTCCCTCTCCTCCAAGAACGGTTGTGTCGTCTCCCGCACGCCTCGCCCTCAGTCCGCTCGCTCGAGTCCACGGAGGTACTTCGCCGTATACGCGATCGCGCTCGTGAGCGAGAAAATGACCGACAGCCATAACAACGTGAGACCGATCGCCTGCGTGTCGTACGAGAGCCCCCATATCGGATCTCGATAGGTGAACTGAATCAACATGAGGGCGATGCCTATCAGCTGCAGGCCGGTCTTGAATTTCCCCCCCGCCCCCGCCACGATCTCGATGCGATCCCTCAGCGCGAGCATTCGAATCCCAGAGATATAAAACTCGCGAAACACGATCAACACGACGAGCGTAGGCCCCAAGCGACCGTACGCCACCAAGAACACCAGCACGGACATCACCATGACCTTGTCCGCGAGCGGGTCCACGAACTTCCCGAAGAAGGTGACCAAGTTCTGACGGCGCGCCAACCACCCGTCCACCACGTCGAGGAGGCTGGCGAGCAAAAAGACCAGGCACGCGTAGAGGTTCGCGAACGGGTCGCCGTAGCCCAACAACATCACCGTCGGCGGGATCAGAAACAACCGACCGATCGTGATCATGTTGGGGAGGTTCCCCACCTCGCTTTTTAGCTTGCCTAGGCGTCGTCCCAATCAGCCCTGCCGTTCTTTCTTTCGCGCCAACTTCGTTCCAATGTGTCCGGTCATTTGGCGCCGTCGCCAACGGGGGCACCGGGCCGTTCTCTGTCTCGCGGTAGGCTCACAAAGACCGCCCCCTCCCCCTCACATCGAAGGTAGTCCTTGTAGTCGTCCATCGCGGGCACGACGTGACCTACCCAACCGACAAAGGCGTCGGTCCGAACCCGGTGAGGGCGCTCCGGGGTCACCTTAATAGTGACCAAGTCGCCCGGCACGCGCATGGCGATGCGCCCCTCGCCCGCGACGCGGACGAGCTGTATCTGGGTGTCGCCGCGGCTGCCAGGGAGCGTCCCCACGTCCCACATTAACGTCGACTCGAGCGCCCAGAGGCGTGACTCCACGAAGAAGCAGAGGTCGCGCTCCAAGGTCACTACGAAAAATTGCTCATCCTCCCGACCGAGGACGAAGTAGCCCTCGCCCTCGATGGCCGCGAGGCGATGAAAGACCTCCTCCACCTCCCGGCCCTGCATCCGCCAATTCAAGGGCCGCATGCGCACGTTGTCGCTGCACAGCAGCAGCCCGTCCGTACGCGACATCATCTCTCCGCGAACGGTCACCACCAAGTGCCCGTCCTCGGTCAGCGCCAGCGAACCGTGGTCGTGCGCGCCGCCAAGCAGGCGACCGTGCGCGAACGTGCTCACGCCCAGGGGTTGTTGCGGATCCTTCATAGCGCGCTCGCCACAGAGTAAACCCTCCGCGTCCGGAAAGGAAACGCCGGCTCCGTGATTGTGGCCGGCTACGGCAATATATGCCGCGCGGGTTCTCTCCGGGCGCCGCGAATGCCGATCCGCTGCTGCCGCTCGTATGCGTAGTAGCGCCGCATCACGGCCTTCACGTAGGCCCGCGTGCTCTCGTACGGCGGGACCCCTCCATACTTTTGCACCGCGCCCGCCCCCGCGTGGTACCCGGCGATGGTGAGCACCATGTCGCCGTTGAATCTGTTCGCGAGGAGCCGCAGAAATTTGCAGCCGCCGTACACGTTTTGATTCGGATCGAACGCGTCCCGCACCCCGAGATACTTGGCCGTCGAAGGCATGATCTGCATCAAGCCCATCGCGCCGACGCTGCTCACGGCCCGCGGGTTGTAGTTGCTCTCGGTGTGGACGACCGCGCGCACCAAGGCCACGGGGAGATCGTAGCGACGCGCCGCGCCTCGAATCAAGCTGTCGTACTTACGCGCGCGCGCCGTGCGGCCGAGCTTCACGGACGGTCGCCGCGGCAGCGGGGTCTCGAGCCGCCCGCTCCCGCTCCCCTCAAAGGTCTTCCACAGCCTCCAATCCCCCTCGGAGCGCCGGATATTCGAGATGTGCAACATCCCGTTCGCGTCCCTGTACGAGTAGTAGTTGGTGCGACCATGCCGGGTCTCCTTGGCGAACGAGGAGGAGGCCGTCCCGACCAGGGCGAGCGCGAACAAAGCGCCGACGGCGAGCGTGCGCGTCAATCGCGCGCGAAGAATTCGGAGGGCGGCCATGCGCATCACGCTACACCAGCATGCGGCCGACCGTGAAGAACGTGTCCATTTCAACCGGCCGTTGCTAGAGTCCGTCGTCGTGACCCATGGGCACCACCAGTGTGATTTCCTCGTGCTGGGCACCGGTATCGCGGGGCTCTACTTCGCGCTTGAGGTCGCCGAGCGCGGTCAGGTCATCGTGTTGACCAAGCACCGCAAGGAGAACTCCAATACGCGATGGGCCCAAGGGGGGATCTCCGCGGTCTTCGGCCCGGACGACTCGATCGAGTCGCATGTGAAAGACACGATGAGCGTGGGCGCGGGCCTGTGCGATCCGGAGATGGTCAAGCACGCGGTGTCCCTCGGCCCCGGGCTCGTGTCTCGACTGGCGACGAAATACGACGTGCAATTCGACCCCGCCCTCGAGCCTGGCGCGCCGTTCCAGCTCGGCCGGGAAGGCGGACACTCCGCCCGCCGCGTCGTGCATCACCGCGACTCCACGGGGGCGGAGATCAGTCGGGCGCTGCTGCTCGCGGCCGAGCGCCACCCCAACATCACCATCCTCGAACACCACGACGCCATCGATCTCCTCAGCTGGCACAAGGTGGACGGGACCGCCGGCTGCTTCGGCTGCTTCGCCCTCAACGTCCCCGCGCAGCGTGTGGACGTCTTCACGGCCCGCGTCACCGTGCTCGCCACCGGCGGCTGCGGCAAGGTCTACCGCTACACGAGCAACCCACCCGTCGCCACCGGGGATGGCATCGCCATGGCGTACCGAATCGGCGCCGACGTCGGCAACCTGGAGTTCATGCAATTCCACCCCACCTGCCTCCACCACCCGGACGCGAAGAACTTCCTCATCTCGGAGGCGCTGCGAGGCGAGGGCGGAGTGCTTGAGCGCGCGGACGGCTCTCCCCTCATGGACGACAAGCACCCCCTCGGGAGCCTCGCCCCGCGCGACGTCGTCGCCCGAGAGATCGACGCGGAGCTCAAGCGCAGCGGCGACCGCTGCGTGCATCTCAACATGACCTCCCTCGACGGAGACTACATCACGGGGCGCTTCCCTGGGATCCATGCCCGCTGCAGCACCCTCGGCATCGACATGCGCAAGCAACCGATCCCCGTGGTGCCGGCGGCGCACTATATGTGTGGCGGCGTGTCCGTGGATCGCTCAGGACGCACGAGCATCCCTGGCCTCCTGGCCATCGGCGAGACGGCGCTCTCGGGGCTCCACGGCGCGTGCCGACTCGCGTCCAACAGCCTCCTCGAAGCGGTGGTCCTCGCAGAGGGGGCGGCCAACGTGTGCCCAGACTTCGGGAGGGCCCCACCCCCGATATCCTCCAACACCCGCTGGGACGAGGGGGCGGCGGTGAATTCCGACGAAGCGGTGATGGTCAGCGCCAACTGGGAGGAGTTCCGCGCCATGATGTGGAACTTCGTGGGCATCGTCCGCTCCGACAAGCGCCTCGCGCGGGCCCGCCGGCGGGTTCAGCTGATGCGCGCGGAGATCGACGAGTACTACTGGAAGTTTCGCGTGACCCCAGACGTCCTGGACCTCCGCAATATCGCGCTCGTAGGGGACCTCATCGTCGAGAGCGCAGGGCAGCGCAAAGAGAGCCGGGGCCTGCACTATACGGTGGACTTTCCGAATTCAAAGACCGCGTTCCAGCGCTCCAATATTTTCAACAAATCGGGCGGTCCGAAGTCGTGAGCGTCAAAATATTCGCCGCGTCTGTCCGGATCGCCGCCTTCGCCGCGCCCCCCGTGGTCGCGTGCGCGCACGGGCCCGATCCTGCGACGCTGGGCGCCACGTATCGCGCCGCGCTGAGCGATGACGACCCAGCCCGCGCGTGGGAGCTCATGGCCCCAGAGGCGCGCGCCGCCACCGACCGCTCCACCTTTGACCGCCGGTGGGAGGAGACGCGACGAGAGCGACAGGCTCTCGCCGCGAGCCCTCCCCTCGAGCAGGCCCCCGAGGGCGCCGGCGCGCCCGCGACCTGGCTCGAAGGGGTCACGATTCACGAACGGGGGCGCCGCGTGACGTGGACCCGGGTCGACGGCGCGTTCGTGGCCACGGGAGGCCTGGGGGAGCTTCCCTCGCGGCGCTCTCCCCTCGCGGCGCTCTCCGCCTTCGCGCGCGCGCTCCGAGGACTCGACATGGCCGCCCTGAGCGACGTGGTGGGCCCCGAGCTGGCGCGCGCGTCGACGGCCCTCCTCGCCACTCGCGCCAGCGGCATCGAGGCGCTCCTTGAGGACCCCTCCCGCATCACCCTCGTGGGAGATGACCAGGCCCGCGCGCTCATCGAGCCCGGGGTCCTCATCCGCCTGCAACGATTTGCGGACGGATGGCGCGTGGTGAGCGTGGGCGACTAGCGCCTTCGGCGCTGAAATCCGAGCGTCCGAGCGATCAAACGGTCATCAACGCTTGATCCGCCGCCTCGGTTGGCCCTAAATGGCCTCCTATGGAGATCCTCATCAGCAACGAGCCCTGGGAGACGCTGGAAGTGGACGCGTTTGTCTGCCCGACCAACAGCGTAGGCATGATGACCCAGCACCCCACCTCGAGAGTGCAAGACCTGGTGGGGATTCCGCTGGAGCCGGTCCTCCGTCCGCACACCCCGCTCGCTGTGGGCGCGGCGTTCGTGACCTCCGCAGGGAATATGCGCGCGCACTACTTAATTCACGTGCCGAATACCGACCAACCCGGCGGCAGCGTGCAAGTGGAGGATGTGCTCCGCGCGGCGTCAGCGGTCCTCGTCGCCTGTGAGGCGCGACGGTTCGCGTCCATCGCGATCCCCTTGATGGGCGCGTTCGATGCGGGGATCCCAGGAGCCGAGGCCGCCCGCGCGATCACCAGTCAACTCCGCGCGTACAAGGGCGAGTACCCGGCGCGCGTCACCCTCGCGCCGCGCACCCCCGAAGAGCACGAGATGTTCGAGATGGCGATCGAGGCCACGAGCTAGCCTCCGCGAGGCCCACGCCGGTCGTCTCGATGCACTCCCCATTCGTCGCGCTCGCCGCCCCGGCGCTCCTCGCAGCCCTCGCGCTCCTCGTGATCGGTGTGGCCTGGTCCCGTCGCCACTGGATCCCGCCGCGACCGCCGGCGGCGGACACCGAGGCCGGCGCGGCAGCACATCGCCGCCTCGGCCTCGCGCTCGTGGTGCTCACCGTCGCCGGGGCGCTGGGCTCCCTCTCCCCCTCGGGCCTGACCGCGCTCGTCTTCGTCGGCCTGGCCGCGCTCGCCTGGACCTTCACCGGCGCAGGTCTCCCCGCGCGACCGCCGCCTGCTGTCGAGCGGCCCATGAAGACGACCCGCCTGCGCTCGGTCGCGCTCTGGGCCCTCGGGCTCCTCGGCGTCTGGAGCCTGTGGATCGCCGCGGATCCTTCGGTGATGCGACGGGGTACGATGGCCGCACGCGGCGCCGCCATCACCACGGTCGCGCCATCGTCCCTCCACCTCGCGTGGGACTCCCCGTCGGCCGCCCTCCGCGTGCACAACCGCGGCGTCAACCCGCGCCCGCTTCGAGAGGTGCGCGTGAGCGGCGAAGACTGGCGCGCCTTCGTGCCGCTCGTCGACGGGCCGGCGCTCGTCACACCGGGCGCGATGACCACCGTTCGTCTGCGCGGCGCCCCCGATCAGTTTCTCGTCCACGCCGGAGCCGGCGGCGCCACCGCCGGTTACCGCCACTATCGCGACGGGGCCGCGTCATTGTCGTTTCGCCTCGGCGCCGAGCTGATTGAGATCCCGGTCACGTTCCACGGCAATCGCCCCTCTCCTCCGTGGCGGACCTCCGTCGCCACCGCGCTCCTCCTCGTCCTGGCCAGCCTCGCGCTCGCGCGTCCCCCTCTCGACGGTGGGCCTGTCGCGGATCGGGATCGGGCCCTCGGTCCCCGCCCACTCTTGGCCCTGTCCGCGGCGTGCGTCCTCGGGTCGCTGGCGACCGTCCCCCTCACGCCCGCGTGGTGCGCCTCATGGCCCGTGGTGCCGGCCCTCGCCGCGGGACCGTCCACCTGCATTGAGGGCGCGGGCGCGCTGCGCATCGGCGTGTGGCCCTGGCCGGTGCCGGTGCTCCTCCCGTGGGTCTTGTGCGCGTGGTCGATGGCGCTGTCCGCCCTCACCTCCTCCGCGGGGATCCGCGGCGCCCTCCACCGCACCCGCGCGGCGGCGATCATCCTCGTCGGCCTCTGGATCTCTCACCTGTCCCGCGTGCCCGCGCTCGCCGATGGTTGGCTCCTTCCTTGCTCCGCGGCGGCGCTCCTCCTCGCGGGCGCAGGCGCGCTGTGGCGCGTCGGCACCACCGCGTACCTGACTCGTCTGCAGCGCCTCGCGACGCTCGTGTTGCTCACCAATGAGCTCGTCCATTACGCGCCCCGCAGTTGGTGGGTCCGCCTACCACACCTCCTCCCAGGGCCCAGCCACCTGCTCCTCGCGACGATCGCGATGCATGTCGCATTTTGGATCTTACTTGATGGATCGCTGTCCATTTTCGCTAAAAGACTCGGTTTTTTAATTGGCATCGTGCCTCGTTCTCGGACCTGATCCGTGCGGCGCTCGGGCCGAACCGTACAATTTGCTCTTCGGCGCGCGGCTCTTGCTTGACGTCGAGCGCCGTGTGCTAAACTGACGACAGCGGGCTGCGCAACAGCCAGAAGTTCTACCTACATCGTTCAACCAGGGGTCCGTCTCTTTTCGTGGGAGAGCACGCCCGTTCGGCGGGAAGCCCGAAGCGATTACCGCAGACCCCACCTCAAAAATGTAGGGGTTGAACTTGAAGCCAAGCGCAGTCCGCTGAGTCTTTCTTGTCGCGTACTTGCAGCGCGCATCGTCACGAGCGACGATGTGCCTGTTGACAAGCTCCTCCGATGAAGTCCTCGAGGCTATCCTCGCGTCGATTCGCGCGGACCTGCGAGCCGTATCGTTCCTCGATATGTCGGCCGCGAACACCGGCGCCGCGTGGGTGAGAGACAACGTCCCCGGCGCGTGCAGCATCGAGCCCTACGACCTCGTAGTGTGTGAGGCAGACCAGTTCGGGCGCGCCCTCGAGGTCTGCGCGCCCACCTCCCTCCTGCTCGTGCAACGCCCGATCAACACGAAATTTGCCGCCGTGACGCCCGACGCCCGACGCGAACTCTCCAAGATTTCGCGGGTGCGCGCCGGAGACGTCGAGTGGATGCTGTTCGCGAGGCAGCCGACCTCTCCCCCCACCCCCCTCAAAATCTCCGTGATCGTGCCGTGTCAAGACCAGGCGCGGCCGCTCTGGCGACTGCTCACGGCCCTCGCAGGGGACGATGAGGCGCCGTCGTGGGAGCTCATCGTCTGCGACCGAGGATCGTTCGACGAGACCTCCTCGCTGCTTGGGGCCGTGGAGGGATCTATCGAGGTGGTCCTCCTCACGCGAGAGGCCACCCTTGAGCAGGCCATCGCCATGGGGATGGAGCGCGCTCGCTCCGAGATCGTCGCCGTGGTCGACCCGCAAGTAGTCCCCACGGTGGGGTGGCTAGGCGCCCTCTTTGACGCGTTCGAAGCCAGCCCTCACGCGCGCTACTGCGCCGGGAGAGTGCTCTCCCGCGACGACGCCGGGGAGGTCCAAGAAGACTGGTCGTCGTTTCGACTGTTCGGGCTTCGGCTGTCTCAATGGGACTTTGGCGCGCCCGGCAACCTCGCTGAGAAACTCTCTGCCCTCGGCGCCGACTCAGGCGCCCTCATCACGGCCCCCGCCGTCGAAGGTCGGCTCCTGCGCTAGGTTGGCGGCGCCACGCTAGGCGCCCTGGGCGGGAGACTCCCCACCCCAGTCATCCATGGTCTTGAGGAACGCGACGAGCCCGCGAAGCCGCATCCGCACGCGGTCTTTGCCGCAGATCGCCAGGGTGTCGAACAAAGGAGGCGCCGCCGTGCGGCCGGTGCAACCGAGGCGCAACAGCGTGAATATTTCCTTGGTCTTCCAACCATGGCGCTCGCAAAACGCTCGCGCGTAGCTCTCCAACGCCGCCTTCTCGAACCCCCGGGCCTCCGGATCTGACTCGATTTCTTGGACGAAGGCCTCGACGATCTTGATGACCTCCTTTTTGTTTCGCTTCTTCAGTCGCAGCTTGGCCTCCACCTGCGTGTAGTCGACCGCGCCCCCGTAGAAGAAGGAGACATAGGGTAGAAAATCGTCGAGCCGGGTGATTCGCTCCTGGGCCTGCGCGACGATCGGGCCGAGCCGCTCAGGTGAGAGACAGTGCTTCATGAGCATCTCTTGCAAGGCCCCCGCGTCCATCGCTCGAATATCGTCGCCATTGAACGCCTCCAACTTCACGGGATCGAAGACGGGGCCGCCCACCGACAGCCGGCGCGCGTCGAAGGTGTCGATCATCTCTCGTAGGCTGAAACGCTCGCGGTCGTCGCCGAACGAGTACCCGAGGTTCCCGAGGAAGTTGAGGAAGGTCGCTGGCATGTAGCCCAGATCACGGTAGTGAAAAATCGACACCGGGTTCTTTCGCTTCGACAACTTCGACTTATTTTTGTCGGAGTTGCGCAGCAGCCCGAGGTGATAAAATCGCGGCAGATCCCAGCCGAACGCCTCGTACAACAACACGTGCTTGGGCGTGGATGATATCCACTCCTCCCCGCGGATCACATGGGTGATCCTCATATGATGATCGTCGACCACATTGGCGAGGTGATAGGTGGGGAACCCGTCCGACTTCAAAATCACCTGATCGTCGATGAGCCGGTTCTCAAAGGACTGGGTGCCGCGTAACTCATCGATCCACTGGGTGGTCCCTGCGAGCGGGACCATCATGCGCACGGTGTGCCCCTCTCCAGCGGCGGCCCGAGCCGTCGACTCCTCCACGCTGAGATCGCGGCAGTGTCGATCGTAGCCGGAGGGCTTGCGCTCCGCCATCTGGATCTTGCGCACCTCATCGAGACGCTCCTTCGAGCAGAAACAACGGTAGGCCTTCCCATCGTCGAGGAGCCTGTCCACTGCCTCGCGGTACATGGGCAGGCGCTCGGACTGCCGGTAGGGTCCGTGCGGACCGCCCACGTCGGGCCCCTCGTCCCACTCGATTCCGAGCCACCGGAGCGCCCCAAGGATCGACTCCTCCGAGCTTCGCGACGAGCGCGTCTGGTCCGTGTCTTCGATGCGTAACACGAACGCGCCCTCCCACCTCCGCGCGAATACAAAATTGAACAGACCGATATACGCCGTCCCTACGTGGGGGTCTCCCGTGGGGCTCGGTGCTATACGAACCCTCGGAGGGAGGACTCCGGGGGGCGTTGCGCTGTCGTTGGCATCCACCATGCGGCTTGCCTACCACAAACAAGGCGCGGCGCGTTACACTCTCCCCACGTGTCGTCGCCAGCACCACAAGATGAGGTCTTTGCCTCCGTATGGGAGGTTCTCTCGCGGCGAATCATGGACCGTGCCGTGCACGCCACCGCCCTATGCGAGCAGATCGTGCGCGGTCACGGCGAGCTGCGCCGCCAAGATGACCGCCTGTTCGCAGGGGACGTGGACCTCGCGCGCGAACGCCAAGGACTGCAGCAGATCGCCAGCGCCACCGGCCTTGGCATCAACCTGTACTTGGGCAATCGTCGAATTGCCAATGGTTCCGTACCTGAAGCTGGCGCGCCCCCCCGCGTCGGTGATCTCGCTCCTCCCCAGCTCATCGAGCAGGTATCGCGCCGTCGGAACCTGTTCTCAGGCACTGTCCAGTACAACGGACGCGCCTACTTGTCCGCCGCACGACCCCTGGGATCGACCCAGGCTGACGGCCTCGCGCCCGTGGGAATCGTCGAGGCGTACCAAGACCAGCAGTTTTTATCCGGCGTGATCAGCGATCTTACGAGGCAGGTGCTCGCGTCACAGCACTTCACCCTCGAGGCGCAGACGGCGGTGCTCCACAACGCCTCCTCGATCATCGACAACGTCTCCCGTAGGCTCCAGCTCCTCGCGCTCAACGGCAATATCCTCGCTGCGCAAGCGGGGCCACATGGACGCGCGTTTCGCGTCGTTTGTCGCGAGATGAGCTCCCTGGGGATCCAGGCGCGTCGAGCCGCTCACGAGGTGGAGCGCTACGCCGGCGAGGTGCCCGGCTCCGCAGACGCCGCCGACACTCCGGCAGACGCCAGCGAGGTGCAAAGCACGCAAGAAGCGGCGGGCGCGGGCACGCCGCGCGCTTTCACCACGTGAACCGGCGACAAGACCCGCACGAGACCGGCACCACACGCGACCCGCACCTACGCGTCTGGCCGCGTGGTCGATTGGTAAAATCGGCGACATCCACCGTAGATCCGCGCGCACGATGTGGGACGATATCGCCCCCCACGACCGCCCAACTCGCTCACAAAACTCTACTTTCTCCAATATAATCAGTGGCTTATGACTTTTTTTGGTCAAAATGGCGTCGGTGTCAGCACCTATTTTTCCCGTAATTTCATCGTAGTTAGCGCTTGAACTCCATGAAATGGGCGTGGTACGCGAACACAAGGCCATTTGCCGGAGGCGTACCATGGACCAAATCTTCGAAAGTCACTTTGGAGGGGGCTCCAACAACTCGAGCGGTGGAGAGACGCTCGGATACTGCAATAAGTGCAAAGCGGACACTCAGCACGTCATATTGGAGCGTTATGGCGAGGACATTCGCCGCGTGCAATGCGCAGTTTGCTCGGACGTGCACCCCTACAAAAAACCCCGCGGCACTGAGGAGGACACGGAGCCCATCGCCGTCTCGCGGCGCAAGAGCATCAAAAAACTCGACTGGCGTAGCGCCATGACCTCGTGCAGCCACGATGGCGCTGTGGAGTACAGCACCAATGTGTCGCTGGTCCAAGAGCAGCTGGTCGTGCACACCAGCTTCGGCATTGGATACGTGTCGGAGGTCATGGGCGACAACAAGGTCGAAATCGTCTTCCGCAACGACACCAAGCGGCTGGTCCATGACCGTGGCCAGACCCCGCAAGAGAGCGCGGGGGTCGCGGTGCCTCCAGAGCGCGTCGCCGAGATCATCAAGATCGAGATGGGCCCTTCCCCGGAGGAGATCGCCGCCGCTCGCGAGCAAAAACTCCGTGAGGAGGAAGAGGAGCGCAAGCGCCAGGCCGAAGAGCGACGCCTTGAGCGCGAGCGCAAGCGCCGCGAAGAAGAAGAGCGCCGAGAGGAAGATCGACGACGCCGAGAGGCCGAGCGCGAAGAGAAACGACGTCTCCGCGAAGAGGAACGCAAGCGCAAGGAAGAAGAGCGCGCGCGCATTCGCAAAGAGAAGGAAGAGGCCCGCATCGAGGCTCGGCGGATTCGTGAGCAGGAAGCCCAGCGTCGACGGGAAGAGCGCGTGGAAGAAGCTGAGCGCCGCCGCAAAGAGCGCGAAGAGGAGAAAGTACGGCGTCAGCGCGAGCGTGAGAACGAAAAAGTGCGCCGCGATAAAGAACGCGAGCGTGACAAGGCCCGCCGCGACAAGGAGCGCGACAAGGAGCGCGCCCGCAAAGAGCGCGAACGTGACAAGGCCCGCCGCGACAAGGAGCGCGACAAGGCCCGCCGCGACAAGGAGCGCGACAAAGTCCGCCGCGACAAGGAGCGCGACAAAGAGCGCGCTCAAAAGGAGCGCGAACGTGAGAAGGCCAAACGCGAGAAGGAGCGTGAGAAGGCCAAACGCGAGAAGGCGCGCGAGAAATCCAAACGTGACAAAGAGCGCCTGAAAGCCCAGCGCGACAAAGAGCGATCCAAGAAGAAGACCTCCTCGAAGGCCAAGAAGAAGACCTCCTCGAAGGCCAAGAA